>NZ_FNEK01000063.1 GCF_900099935.1 Aliiruegeria lutimaris
CCACTGGCGGGAGCCATCCGCTATGCCCTGACGCGCATGGTGCGGCTGCGGCCCTACCTCGATCACGGCATTCTGGAACTGGACAACAACACCGCAGAACGCGCCATGCGGTCCGTCGCAATTGGGCGCAAAAACTACCTGTTCGTCGGATCACAGACCGGCGGAAAGGCCGCCGCCATCGCCTACACACTGATCGAAACCGCCAAACTGAATGGCGTCGATCCGCAGGCATGGCTCGCCGACACACTCGCCCGTATCCCGGACTACAAGATCAATCGCGTCGATGATCTGCTACCTTGGAAAACTGCATCGTAGGGGCGGTCAGGCCGGACGCTTACCCCTGTTCGGACCGGAGCGCCTTCGAGCGCGTGCCATTGATCGGGACCCAAGGCGACCAGCGGACTTTCATCAGGGCGCGCAGACATCGTGCTGCAGATCAGACGCCGAATAAATGGCCGCAACCGACCAGACGCCAGAAACCACGAATAACCTTGCCATGCGGGAGCCATCCATAAATGGTCCGAGAGACAATGGCGAATGCGGCGTCGGTTCGGCGGGATGGGTAGGTGTCAGCTGTCGGAAATGCGCAATCTTGAGAAAGAGAACGCCCGGCTGAAGAGTTCAAGGGACCGTGGCCGCAGCGCGGCCGCGTAAGCCCGCAGAACCGTGGCAGAGTTGGAACTCGACAAGCTCATTCTCAAGGAAAGCCTGAACCACCTAAAGCCGAGGGCCTGACGACGAGCCAGCTTTGTCCAGAATCTGAAAACTGAGCCTGAAATCAATAATTCTGGCCTTAACTCCTTCGCGCTATTGTGTTTGCAATTATGGAGAGAAGCAATCCGAGAGTGAAATACCCCAACACAACTTCGCTAATTACAAGAATTTCACCCAGTACATTTTCTGCAGTCACGTCTCCATAACCGAGCGTAGTATAGGTAACCATGGAATAATAAAACGGCGTGAACCAACTTTGGGCGGAGTTTGAATAGTCCATCATCCCCCAGCCCATATTCATATCAAAAGCATAAATAATTCCGTAGACTGTAGCTATCACGAACGCGTATATTCCAACCTTTGCAAGACTTCGGCCATAATCAAAAAGACCCCAGATCCAGAACAAGAACTCTTCTGTTGTCCGCGTTGCTCCATTGGGCATTGATTCGATAGAGTTTTTTAATGTGTCAATGTAATCTTGATCTCGCGCATCGCGCAAAAAAAGAGCGTTGCCGTATGTGGAATCAAGGCCACGGATTCCCAAATAACAACCGCGCATATCTCGGAGGCTTCCATAGGTAATTCCAGTAACGTTCGCGCCTTCCAACCTTGCAGCTTGAAACTTCGCGCCGGTGACATTGGAATTGGCCAAACAAGCGTCACGCAAATCTACATTGGAGAGGTTGGCACCTCTGAGATCGGCTCGGGTTAGGTCTGCCTTGGCGAGGTTTGCCCCACGAAGGTCGGCACCAGCCAGAGACGCCTCGGTCAGGTCGGCTCCCGACAGGTCCGCAGACATCATCGACGCCGATGTCGCATCTGCCTTGTAGAGACCCGCAGCGGACATCTGGGCCCCAGAGAAATCCGTGTTCTTGAGGTTGGCATGCTTCAAATTGGCGCGTGAAAGTCGACTTTCAAAGAACACGGCCTCTGAAAAGTTCTGTCCGGAAAGGTTTCGTCCTTCCAAATCGATTTCGGACAGATCTGCACCCACAAAATCTGAAACGACGTTCGGACGAGTTGCCAAGAAGGCATCCCAATCGGAGGCACTGCCGCGGAGGGCCTCGATGGGACTTGTCACGTTGGATTGGAAATCGTCGGTCATTGTTCCTTCGCTCCAAAGCTTTCGGCTCTGTTTTGGATTAGGGCAAGGATCTCTTCCAGCACCTCTTCGATGCTATCCCCTGTCTTCTGAACGACCTCATGCGCATTGGCGTGAAGGCGTTTGCGTTCAGACGCGTCCAGTTGCATTGCGGTGACGATAATAACAGGGCTTTCCGCGGAGGGATGATCGCTGGACCTAAGCCGTTCGAGAAACTCGAAACCATTCACAACTGGCATCATAAGATCCAGAAGAATGATGGAGAAACTGCGTTCCTTCGTCTTCTCGAGCCCGATCTCGCCATTTTCGGCTTCTTCTACGTCCCAGTTGTCAGCTTGAAGGGTCCTCATCATCGTCGCACGGGCTGCTGGGTCGTCCTCGACCACAAGAGCCGATTTGCCTGTATTGGTTGCAAACTTTTTTATCAATTCAGAGAGTTTTGCGCGATCAACCGGTTTTTGAAGCGATTCCACGGCACCAAGTGAGTAGCTCATCGCCTTGTTCCCAACCATTGAGACCATAATGACGGGAATATCACTGAGGTTCTGATCGGCCTTCAAGCGGCGAAGGACCGTCCAGCCATCCATTCCCGGCATCATGACATCCAGCGTGATGAGAGACGGCTTATGCTTTTCCGCGAGGGCCAGTCCTTCGGCGCCGCTAGAGGCAAGGATCACATTACAGCCTTCAGCCTCGAGACGCTTCTTCAATAGCTCTCGCGCTGTCGCCTCGTCATCAATAACCAGCACCGAATTGCCACGGAAAGCAAGGGCCGGCAGCTTTGTGTCCGGTGCATCTGCATCGTTCTCAGGCAAAGGATTGTCCGGCGAAACATCGGAGATTTTTGCCTCGGCTTCCAAGCCAAGATGCTGTTTCTCGACTTGCGTCGGCAGGGTGACGATGAAGCTCGATCCTTGCCCCAGCTTGCTCTCAACCTGGATAGCCCCCCCCATGAGTTCGCAGAACCGTTTTGTCAGAGCAAGCCCCAGGCCAGTGCCGCCGTAGTTGCGCGTTGTGGATTCGTCCGCCTGCGAAAACTCCGAAAATATGTGCTCGAGCTTGTCTTCGGGAATGCCGATACCCGTATCGGAAACAGCGAACCGAACGGCGGGCTCCATGTTCAGTGATGTCGTTTTTACTTCAAGAGTAATGGCGCCATCGCTGGTGAATTTCGCTGCGTTGGAGATGAGATTGAAAAGGATTTGCCGGATCTTGGTGACGTCGCCACGGAGCGTCCCAAGGTCCTGATCAATATCAACGATCAACTTGTTGGAGTTTTTCTCAATGAGACTGGCGGCAGTGCTGGCCACATCCTGGGCGATCTCTGAAGCCGAGAAATCTTCGAGGAACAGGTCCATCTTCCCGGCCTCGATCTTGGAAAGGTCGAGGATGTCGTTGATCAGCGAGAGCAGGTGTCTTCCGGCCGCTGTGATTTTGCCGAGATCGTCCAGCATCTCGTCCAACCCATCGTCTTCGGCGTCTTCGGCAAGCATTTCGGAATAGCCGATGATCGCGTTCATCGGGGTCCTGAGTTCGTGGCTCATGTTGGCCAGGAAGGCACTCTTGGCCTGGTTGGCGAGTTCCGCCTGTTCGCGGGCCTGTTCAGCTTGGCGCTCGAGTTCGAGACGCTCAGTGATGTCCTCGACCATGCCGATGTAAAAGACTTTATCTCCGACCTGCACCTCTTCAACCCGCAGTTCCAGCTTGAACACCGTCCCGTCGCGGCGAATCCCATCAACAATCCGCCGTTGGCCGACAACGGTGGAGGAGCGGCCCGGAGTGCGTCGTTCCAGATAGAAATCGTGCTCTAGGGCGATTTCCTTGGGCGTAAGAATTTTGATATTCTTGCCGATAATGTCTGCGTGATAGTAGCCGAAGATCGATTCCGCGGCAGAGCTGAACGTCTCGATGGTGCCCTTCTGATCGATGGTTATGATGCCGATCGGACTCGCTTCGATGATCTTGGATACGCGTTGCTCGCTGGCCTTCAATTCACCTTGAATCTCTTTCAGGTTTTCATTCTGCTCGAGGAGTTTGGTTTCGTTACGCTTGATTGTCGTAATGTCGGTGGCGACCCCGACAAGCCCACCTCCGCTGATTGGCGTCGTCCGTATCTCAATCGTTCGGCCAGCCAAGGTGTTAAGAACAACGGTTGACGAGTGACCTTCGGATAGAGTTTCCAGCCGTGTGCGTACCAGTTGCTCCGTGTCTCCAGTACCGTATTCTCCGTTCTCGGCGTGCCAGCGAATGACATCCTCTTCCGGTTGGCCTGGTTTTACCAACCTTGAAGGCATCCCAAACATTTCCGTGTAACGCTGGTTGGCAAGGACATAGTTCATGTCACCATCGAGCATGTAGATACCGTTCGACATTTTCGACAGCGCAAGCTCTAGTTGTGCCGAAGCATCATTGAGCTCGATGGTTCGTTCCGCGACCGTGTTTTCGAGGGTCTCTTTCTGGCGTTCGACGTCTTCCAGCGATTTGATCATGGACAAGCGCAAGGTTTCGAAGTTCCGCGCCAGATCCCCGATTTCATCTCTGGTCTCCGGATTTATCGGCGTGTCGAACCGGCCGGCCGTCAACCTTGCGGCATTCGACGAAAGGGACCGCAGAGGTCTCGTGAGGGAGATCGAGAAGAGGTAGGACGCGTAGATGGCAAAAGCCAAGATCACCGAAGCCACAAGGATGAGGCGGTCAATCAGTTTGTCTGCATCCGCGAGCGCCTCGTCACGATCGATTTCGCTCATGATCACCCAATCGAGGCCGGCAAGTTCCAGAGGGCGATAGGACGAGAGCACCTCGACATTGCGGTAATCAGGGAAGGCCTCGGTTCCAGTCTGTCCTGCCAGCGCGGCCCGTGTTCCGGCAGTATCGACCTGCTGCAGGCCGATGGAACTGTTTGTCCGCGCGATCCGATCGACTGTCTCCTCTGGAAGGCCGACCTGGGTGATCATTTCCAGGTATCTCTCTCGATCCTCAATCAGGAACCGGGACTGGTTCCTGAGCATGAGATCTCGCCCGACAAGATAGGTTTCGCCACTTGCGCCGAGCCCCACGTCGCTCCAGGCCTTGTTCGAGGTCATGATCGCGTTGATGCCTGTCAGCGGCAACTCGACGGCGAGCACTGCAAGCAGGGTAGGCCCGTCGTAGATCGGGATCGCCGCGAAGGCCGTCGGAACACCATAGGAAGGAAGGAACGGCTCGAAATCGGCCAGTACGACTTCCCCGGGTCTTCCTGCCAAAGCGGAAATCACGGAGCGGGCAAGGTGCGTGTCGGAGTGCGGACCGTCAAACAGGCTTGTTCCGAAGTCGATCTCGCGATCCACGGAATGGACAATGCGGCCCCGGGTTGGTTCGACGAGGAGAACGTCATAGAATCCGAAGCGTTCCTTGAACTCACTGAGAACCGTGTCGATCTTGGAGAATGAACGCCCAAATGCGTCCACGCTTGAAGTCAGCGAGGTCGGATTGACCATGTACCGGTCCTGAAGAAATTTTCCGGCGGAATCTCGCGGCAAGAGCGACTGCAAATCAATATCGCTCTCTGCAGCGCCATCCGATTCTTGGTACTTGGGCAGGAAATCTTCGGCGTAGAAATCCAACAGGCCCGGCGTCGGATCCGTGTCGGCCCGATCGACGACCGTACTCAGGTGAACGAGGCCGCTTCGAAGGTTTTGGATCTCGACCTTAAAGGAGCGGTCTTCTGAGATAAACGCCAGCTGGCGGCGGATCTGCGCGAAGTAGTCTTCGATCTGTTGAGCCTTGAGTTCCCTTACCGCCGTCAAACGTTCAAAAGCTGCGGATTTTAGGGCCTGATTTGACGTGTTGCCGGCCAGAAGCGACGACAGGCTGACTGCAACCATAGAAATCAAAATAGTAATGACTGCAAGCTTGGTTCCGATCCTCAACCCGTGGGATTTCTCGTCTCCATCATTTGTCTTTTTTGAAACGTCCGTCACTTTGCGGCTCCTTCGAGAAGCAGGGCAACATCATTCGATTTCTTAAGCAATTCTTCGAACCGCTGATCGATTTCCAGCATGTCGGAGCCCGACAGGCCCGAAATGCGCCGGGTGGCTCGTGATGATTCGATGCGGAGCTCTTTCCAGAGTTCGTCGGCCCCTTCGAGGGTATTGACGAGTTTTTCCCGCGCCCCGGGAGGCACGCTCTGTGGGGAAACCCGACGCAGAATATTCAACGAAACAGTGAATCTGTTCATCGCGAGAAACAAGTCATTGAATACATCCTCGTCGGCCGGATTGAACCTGTTCAGACATAGTTGCAGCATCAGCCTTTGGGAGAGCATACCTTGACGAACAGCGATGTTGATCAACATCGCTCGTTGCTCCGAGAGATCCTGGTTGCGGTAGACACGTTCGATCGCGGCGACGGCCCTGTCCATCGCGACGAGCGCGGGACCATTCAGTTTTGCGATTGCCTCCAGGTTCTCAGCCGCAACTGTTCTTCTTTCGACGGCATCGAGTACTGCGGCGCCGAATGGATTGAATAGCTGTTCGGCCCTGTCCAATTCCTGCAGGATCTGTGAGTTGTTTTCGGGAACCAGTCCCAGATCGATGTCACCCTCTCGGAGTGCTGCCTGTGATCTCTGGTGCAGTTCAATCGACTCCCGAGCAGCCATGAGGAGCCGATGGGCATCCGGATTATGATGCGAAAGACAGACCAGCTTTCCAGACCTCTGGATTAACATTCTCTGTCGGCCAGAAATGGTGAGCCTTCGCCCCACGTCAGGCAGGATATCCTTCGAGATTGCCTGCACGGGGGCTGCCAATGCGCCACCAAACGCTGCCATGCCGAAAAGCACCAGCCATCGCCGGTTCTCTCTGAAACGCACCGCAACGCTCCTTTCGCCCCGATAAAGGTCCGCGCGCAAGATCTTCACGCTTCACTCTCCAGCAATGGCGGCCCCGCGGGGATGACCTCGCTCTCATGTCTAATCCCGTGTTCGGTAATGTTGAGTCCGAGGATCTCTCCCTCCGCATCAACCCGAAACCTAAAAACCAGATTGCCAAGATAGAAGACGATTAGAGCGAGACCGAACGTCCAAACGCCATATGCGAGCACGCCAAGAGCCTGAACAGCAATCTGTTCCAGCCGGCCCAGCCCGGTGTCGAGTGTCTCTAGGTCTCCATAGAGACCCGTTGCCATCGTTCCCCAGATGCCGGCACCCAGATGAACAGGAATGGCTCCAACCGCGTCGTCGATCTTCAACCCCTCAAGGATCTGGCTGAAGAAGAAGACGATCATACCGCCAACCAAACCGATCAGGGCGGCCGCGCCAGTCGAAACAGCAAAACAATTTGCGGTAACCGCAACGAGACCGCCGAGCGTTCCATTGATGAACTGGTCCACGTCGAGACTGTGCCTCACGGCGTAGCTCAACCCGCCAGCGGATATCGCACCGATGCATCCTCCGATCACCGTGTTGACGAGAATTCCTGGCACGTTTTCGTTCAGCGCCAATGTGCTGCCGCCATTGAACCCAAGCCATCCGATGAAAAGAAGGATCGCGCCAAGAGTGGCGAGCGGCATGCTCGAGGGCACAATCTTGGATTTGTTCGCTCCATGATCGAACCGGCCAATGCGTGGCCCGACGACCAACACGAGCGCAAGTCCCGCCCAGCCGCCGACGCTATGCACCACCGTCGAGCCCGCAAAATCGACAAACCCCAGATCCGCAAGCCAGCCGGACCCGCCAAACCCGGCCAGCCCGGCCCAAGTCCAGTGTCCGGCAATCGGGTACAGAACCCCGGCCACGATGAACGAGACGAAGAGGTAAGCGCCGAATTTCATGCGCTCTGCCACTACGCCCGAAAGGATCGTTACCGCGGCGCCGCAGAACATGACCTGGAACAGAAAGAATACGGCCAGAGACGGTGAGGATGCGGAGAGGTCCAGAGCGAACAAGTCAGTCCCGAACCAGCCGCCTTGACTCAAGCCGAACATCAATCCGAACCCAACGCCCCAGAACACGAAAGTCGATAGGCAGAAATCGGCGAGGTTCTTGATGGCAACGTTGATGCTGTTCTTCGAACGGGTCATCCCGGTTTCCAGGCACAGGAACCCCGCCTGCATCAGAAAGACAAGGGCGCTTGCGAGGACCAGCCAGAGCAGATCAACTACGTTCATCAACAATTCCGTTCAAGGTTGTCTCTCATGGACCGGATCACACCTGCAAGTTCAGCCATTTCTCAATTTTTTCCAAAAGCCGTTTGAAATCGACGGGCTTCGTGTCGTAGTCGTCGCAACCTGCACCAATCGCCTTGTCCCTGTCGCCAGCCATGGCATGGGCGGTCAGCGCGATGATCGGGATGGTTTTCGTTGTACTATTTGCCTTCATGTGCCCGGCCGCGTCCCATCCGTCCATGACCGGCAAGCTCATATCCAGCAGAATGATATCCGGGCTTTCTTCCGAGGCCATTTCAACCCCGCGTTGCCCGTCAAATGCCATGACGACGTCAAAGCCCTTCTTCTTGAGACGCCGAGACAGCATGTCCCGGTTCATTTCGTTGTCTTCGACCAGAAGTATTTTTGCCATACCTCGCCTCCCGCGTGTTTCATTCAGTCCGCCGTCCGGGTGTTGCCCGCCTCGTCCACTATCCCCGAAATTCTCTCTTTTGCGGGGCCATCGGATAGCCGTGCCTCCACGAGCTTGCGGAGATGCAACTCGAGCATCGTCTCAAGTTGGTCTTCTGTTTCGAAATTGTGAAATGCGCCGACGTAGGATCCGTCCTCGCCAATCAACCAACGGTCAAGATAGGCGTTCAGCCGGTCAATCTGGTCGAGGCGATCGAGGACCATGTCGCGATCCTGCAATGACAAGGTCGGCGCACCTTGCTTTCGATAGATCAGCATATCCGGTGAGCCGACATCCTTGAACCCCTCAAGCGCATCTTCGAATTCGAAGGCCGTCCCGGATTCATAGCGCGTTCCATCGGGCCGGATGATGGACTCCGGCAGTGGAGAGCCGATGCGGGACCAAAGAATTCCCACGTAGATCTCCGTCTCACGAGGTGGATGAATTTGCGCCTGAAACGTTTCGGATGCGAGCAGTGGTTCCTCCTCCCAAAGAATCGGGATCAGGAAAGCCCGACCGAAGAACTCCTCATTTAGGCGTCCGATTACCGCCTTTGCCACGCGCCTCTCTGGGATGACATCCCCGGGCGAAGATATAAACAATCGGAACTGCCTGGAAACATTCTGACGTAGCCGGACCTTTTCGAGGCAGGCGCTGATCCGGGCCTGAAGAAGGATCGGGTTGAACGGTTTGAAGATGTAGTCCTCTGCGCCATGCAAGATGCAATCCACCATCTTGCTGATATCATCGGACGCCGACAACATGATTACCGGGATCGTTCTTAGGCGCGCTGAGTTCTTCAGTTTCTGCAAGGTCTCGAGGCCAGAAAGTCCAGGCATCATGTAATCCAGCAGGATCAGGTCGAACCTTTCCGTTTCAAGAAGAACAAGTGCCTCCTCGCCGCTGGCGACTGTCTTTGCGGAGTATCCCATTCGCTTTACACGCCGAGCAAGCAGCTCTCGGTTGGCCGGGTCGTCATCCACGACGATGATCTCTCCGCCTTGTCCGATCTGGCTAGTGACCAGAGCGGGTTCGCGCTCAACAGTCCCGTTTTCAATCGAAGCTGGTTTAGGGGTGTCAGAACAGCGTCTTGAAAGCAACGCCCCCGGAATGTTGTCGGCAAGCTCCAGTGCCACCCGTGCAGCGGCGGTGATATGCCTGAGATCCGAGATCAATTCCTCGTTGTCGGTTTCTACAGCCTCTTCAAAGATGATCTCCGCATAGCCGTTGACATGGTTGAGTTGCAGGCGAAACTGGAACTGTGCCTCGGAGACGTTAATTTCCTCGATTGTCTCCTTTGTGGCGCCGAGGTGATCCTCGACCAGCGCCAGCATCCTTTGGCCGGCGTTCTGGATCGCCTGGAGGTCTCCGGAAAAGGATTTCAAAAGCTCCGGCGGCAGATCTTCTTCGATCATCTCTGCATAGCCGATGATATGCCCGACCGGTGTCCGGATATCGTGACGAAGCTTTGAAAGCCTCTCCGCAAACTCCTGATTGGCTCTTTGGATTGTCGTGGTCATCCTGCTGAAGGTGGTTCGTGTTCGCGGTGATAGCGGTGTGTGCTCCACTGAACCACGTCCATGAGCGACCGCTCGGCGAGGTCGCCAATTACATCTTGAGCGTGAGTGGGGTCAGAAGTAGCCTCCAGACGTTTTTCGGCCATCTCGAACAGGGTTCCTTGGTTGGCGTATTGCCAAAGCAACTCCCGAATGGCCATTTTCGTCTGATAGATTTCCCAAATCGCCAACCAAAGCGGCAAAAGCCCCATCAGGAAGACGACCAGGGTTTTGCCGTCGAGTTCACCAATATGAAAGTGGTAGAGCGACTTCTTGAAGAACAAGAGTGACACCGCTCCGAGGAACGCAGCCAGAAACAGCACTTTCTTAACTACTTCCAAGCGCTCGTGCTCATGGTGAAGCTGGCGGTGTTTCTTGTGGAAATAGGCGGATTGGTCCTTGACCCAACGCTCCGTGGTTTCGGCGATGCGTCGCCGGGTGGGGACGTCGCTTTCGTAGGTCAGTGGCTCGGTACAGCGGATCGCATCGCGTATCCATCCGAACCGTGCGAAGCGCTCTATGCTGGTGAGCCCCAACAGGTAGCGGGTTTCAAACGCGTCGCCACTGCCCGAAAGAACGATAAAAAAGCGCACGCGCAAGGCTTCGGCAAGGGCACGAAAGGCCAAGTGACGACCAAACCATCCCCGGCGGGCGCCAATCTCGAACAGGACATAGCCAGCTGCGAAAAGAAGAATATAGGCGATCAGGAACCATTTCAGCGCAGCAATCTTTGCGTACAGCAGAAAGGTCAGTCCCATCATGGCGGCCATCAGACCGAACAGCTTAAAGAGGCGATCCGATTGGCGTTGGTTTATCAAGGCCAATTGATCGGCCCGGACGAAATCAGCATCGATCGATGCGGTTATCTCTGCAATCTCGGCATCTTCGGGCACAGAGATCGGGTAGGCTGGCAAGTCTGAACCGAGATCAGAATTCCGCTCGGAAGCATATTCTGAGAACTCATCCCAACGTTGGAGAACGGTTTCAGGTATGGCTGACAGGCGGCAAAGAAGACCCGTGGTGCCGGCCTGAACCAGATAGTTGGTATCGACTTTGGCGCTGTGAGGGTCACCGGATTGCCGTGGTGTCTTGATCCAGACGACCAGATCCGTGCGATCCTCGGCAAGGTCTGCGTCATCGAATATCTCATGTGGCCTGGCCTCGTCGGCCTGAATATCGGAATTCGCAAGATACCGTACAACCACATCGGACGTTCCGCCTGTCAGGCCGGTCACTTCGCCATCCCACAGGGCAACAAGCACGTTGGAGCGACGCACGAGGTAGTCCATCAATCGTCCATACAATGCATCCCGCGCCGGACCGTGAACCTGCAGGTCTGCTGTTTCACCGGGCGGAAGGGGGAGTTTCTCGATCACGACTCGTTCGTCTTCTGCAAGTCGCTTGAAATCCTCCAGCGCCGCCCCTTCAAAATCGGCCTCGTAGAGCGCCCTTGGCATAGGCAGCACCGCGCGAACAGGAAGGCCGATCTCCAGCGCAACCTCTGTTGCCAGGGTATCCGCCCCGTCGGCCAGGCCGGTTACAAGTTCGATCGGAAGGTTTGAAAAACGCGCCTTCAAGGCCTCAAGTTCCGTCCGGATCGCGTCCCGAACCTGTGCCAAAGCATCAGGGCGTATATCCCGGTGTCCAGTCAGCCCGATCGTGAAAACCAGACCAGATTTCACTGCCTCATTCCCCATCCTGCTGTCCTTTGATCTCTCTCGCCCAACGCGGCACTTCGACCCCGGTTCGCTTCGATATCGCACGAAGTGCTTGAAGTTCTTTTTGTGTTGGTTCGCCGTGAACGCCGGTCATCCCCACGGCGACGGCTTGCACGATATTCGGCCCGCCTTTCATCTCGCTGGCCCGGTCGAGCATGGCAAAGACTTCGCCGTCCGGGGCACTCACGTCGTCCATACTTGTGTATGTTCGGAACAGATCCAGGCCATGTTCAAGGTCCATATGCCTGAGCAGGTCGGCCTCTGCCATCGCGCGCCTGAGATAGGCCTCCTCCTGCTGATCACTGCCCCCCCGGCATGCGGCAACGATCGCCGCCCCTGCCATCGTCGCGGTCAGGACATCCTCGTGTCGAACCTTTGAGGAAAGAAGGCTCAGGAAATGGTGCAGGGCGGGGCGCTCCAGCATCTCATCGACATTCTGACGGATGTCTTCGGAGAGCTTGCGGCGTTCATCCGCATATAGAGTTGCCAGAAACTGCCGTTGCGCGGCCTCCGCGTCCTTTTCTCTCTGAGCCCTCCGGACCGAAAGGTCTGTTTCCAGCATCGCCTGCAATTCGGGGTGGTCGTCAATCAGCCGGCGCAGCGCGTCTTCCGACAGATGCGCGACCACGGAATACTGCTCCGCCTGAGCAAGAAGCTTCCGGTCGGTTCGCTCAATGAAGCTTTGAAGGCCGAAAACATCACCGGCACAGCAGCCTTCGATCTTGATTTCCGAGTCTCCGCGCCCCGGTACCTTCCGATACAGTGCGACGTGACCATCCAGAACAAGGAATAGCCCATCAGTCGCTGCGCCCGGTTCAAAAAAGCGCCCCGGCGGGTTGAGAGACAGAACACTGGCAGTCGAAGCCAGCTCGGAAAGCGATTTATTACTACAGCCCGAAAAGTTCTTCGAGCGGCGCAGAACGCCAAGAACGCTCTCGACGCCAAAATCTACTTCCTGGCGCTGGTCCAGTTCGCTCCACTCGTCTCCTGAGCCTAGCAGGTGGCGATTGACGGAAATCCGCAACCGGTGCTTCCGCATCGCGGTCCAGATCGCCATGATCATTTCGTTCTGCGCGTCCCACCACGGATCGTCACCATCGAAATAGTATCGAATGCGGATTTCGATACCTTCCTTGGTATATCCAAGCATGTTGAAGTCGGGCTTCGGCTCGCGGCGAACATACCTCGATTTCTCAAGTTCGTGGGCGATGGCGCGCATGACAAGTTCGGGCGGAGCGGAAAGCTCCACGGTAAAGCGCACATAGTATTTGAAGCGTTCGGTCGGTTCGCTGAAGTTCAGAATTGTTCGATCGGCAACGCCACTGTTTGGGAAGATATACAAGGAGTCCGTATGGGGGTTCTTGACCGAGATCGAACGCCAGTTGATCTCATAGACCTGTCCATAAACACCATCTATCTCGACGTAATCGCCGATGTGCAAAGCTTGGGTGGCATTCAGGGCAACCCCGGAGAAGACCTCCTTCAAGGTGGATTGTGCCGCGAAACCAAGGACAAGCGCGACCACGCCGGACGTGGCCAGCAACCCTCCGATTGGCTCGTCATAGACAAAATGCATCACGAGAACGATCGCGGTGAGATATATCGCAAGCCCGACACCTTCGGTCACGATAACAGGCACCTGGCGCTGGCCGTGGTCCGAGAGCAATCCATCCCAGAGCACTGTGCGGATTATCCCGTTGAGCAGGAAAGCGATACAGACGGCGGCAGCAGACATGACTGCCCTTTGAAGGGCGCCAGCGAGATCGTCGTCACCAAGCCAGTTCAGGACAGGGCCGATCAGGAAATAGATGATCGCCAGGAAAGCTAGGAGTTCTACCGACGCCCGCACCCGATGCACTCTCCCGGACACGTAGACGGTCGCGATCCGAACTATCAGAAATGCGGAGCATGCCAAGATGCCGAACAGCCCGAAAATCGGCAAAACCTGTGGAATCGTATCTATTTGTCGCCCCCCCCCAAAACATCTTGATACTTGCACGCAAGCTGTCACATTTTCTTTACAATAGTCAACGCGACGCCTCCGCCCGACGGCGGATCAGCGTGAGCGGGGGGAGCGAAGACGATGTTCAACTGGGACGACACGGAAGAAACGAAAGCCGGTTACACGGCTGCGATCGAAGCTGTTCTGGGCCTGACCGCACAAGGAATGCCTGTTACGGAAAAGGCCGTCGAAGAGTGGTTGGACGTTTCGCTGAGTGGCGTGGACGAACACAAGCACATTCGCCGGCATGCCATGGCTGTCGCATATCGAATGATCCGAGGGCCACTGCGCCCACCCAATTGACCACGAAGTGACTGCGGGGAGGGTCAGTCGCCAGTAGCGAGTTCGTTGTTGTCATAAACATCAAGCGTGTAAGGGGGGAATACACATGGGCAACGCCCGGCTCGATTACATCTGGTTGGATGGCTACGAGGTCGTCAACATAAGAACCAAGGCGCAAATTCATCCTGATAGCGCCTACACGGGAGCGCTTGAAGACACGCCCAACTGGGGGTTCGACGGCAGTTCGACGCAACAGGCTGAAGGACATGATTCCGACTGCATCCTGAAGCCGGCCCGAGTGTATCCGAATCCGTTTAGGTCAAACGCCTATCTCGTGCTTTGCGAGGTCTTTCATCGGGATGGAACGCCCCATGAAACAAACACGCGGCACAAAATCGATCGCGATCGTGAGGCTGAATTCTGGTTTGGCTTCGAGCAGGAGTACATCCTGTTGACGTCAAACGGTCGCCCTGTAGGGTTCCCGGACGGAGGCTTCCCCGAACCGCAAGGTCCGTATTACTGCGCCGTCGGAGCCCACCGCGTCGAGGCGCGGGAAATGATCGACGAGCACTGGGATGCTTGCCTTGAAGCCGACCTGGGGGTGACCGGTATCAACGCCGAAGTCATGTTGGGCCAGTGGGAATTTCAATGCTTTGGCAAGGGGGCTCTTCGCGCCGCGGATGATCTCATTGTCGCGCGTTTTCTCCTGCACCTGATTTCGGAGAAGTATAATCTGATTGCCACGCTTGACCCGAAGCCGATCTCGGGGGACTGGAATGGCTCGGGCATGCATGCGAACTTCTCGTTCGATTATCTCCGTGACACTGGCGGCAAGGAATACGTTGAGGCGCTCTGCGAAGGGTTTCGCCCATTCCACCAGGAACATATTGCGGTCTACGGCGCCGGAAATGAACGCCGGTTGACCGGATCGCATGAGACAGCCTCAATTGATCAGTTCAGCTTCGGTGCATCTAACCGCGGCGCTTCGATTAGGATCCCACTCTACACGTCTACTCATGACTGGAAAGGATACCTTGAGGACAGAAGACCGGCTTCGGATGCCGATCCATACCTGGTAGTAGATCGCATCATGCGAACCGTCAGCATCGCCCATGAAAAGGCTGTGTAGTTGAACGAAAAACGGGAGAGAGACATGCCATCAATCGAAATCCAGAAGACCATGTTTGTAGATGGTGAGCAGGTGCATGTCTCTGCCCGCGTGCTCGTATCCGACGCGGCTCACCTTACGGGTGGTGAAATGAAGGCGCTGACTGACAAACTTGGCTGGTCCATCGACAATCAGTTTCACGTTCTGGACTCGAACGGAAATCTTGTCCTGGAATCCAAGGGAATGACTTTCTAAGGGCCGTGACCCACGCTTGATGGTCCGGTTCATTCGTTGGAGTTGAGGGATGCCTTGCCGGACAGGGCGGTTCACATCCGGATATCGGGATTGAACATGCATCAAACTTTCCACTTAATGGATCGAAACCACCGGCCTTCAGCCGGTTCGCTTTAGCCTACAAATCTGTCGCGGAAGCTCACCGCTTGCGACGGTCATGCAGCGCATCAAAGGGCGCTCATCTCCACGCAACCAGCTTAAAATCTCCCGAACGGAAACAACCTTCATGAGGCGCATACCACAGGTGACCTCGAAGATAACCATGACCCCTGCCGGGCGCATGGCCAACCCGCTTGGCAGAGCCGCAATCAGAGAGGCGCATTCGATCACATCGCCGAAGGATAAAAAATCTTTTGCGTCAGAGGCGGCAACCACACAAATCGTTCACTCGGTGCCTGATGCCGAGTTTTCTTCCTCTATGAAAGTCTGAGCATAATGTAGAAGCCTATGTGCCTTCTCGAGGTCTCCGCGCTCCGCAGCATCCCGCGCATCCGAGCAAAACCCCTCCAAATCTGCGTACATCCTATCATCAAGCATCGCAGCCGCTTTGCTACGCACTAAGTGATCGATAGTACGGATTACTGCATCAGTTTTTTCATCCACAGAATTTACCTCTTTGGCAGCACAAGCGGTGCTGTTGGGATTTTGGATCTCCGCTTGGCTCAAGCGAAATCATCGCCGATGTATTTGCGCATTTCAAGGGTAGCTCCGCAGGTTGAGGGCTGAGACGCAATTCGAAGTACGAGCGACGGTGAGAAATGTGTTGTTATGGGAACTTGGCTTGCGACTAGGCAGGGGGCTGAGTAGCTTCCCCGGACGATATAGCGCGACCCGTTCAACCGAGGGTGTCGAACGAAGCGGGCATTGCGCTGTTCGAACGCTGCCTTGGCAACTGGTAAGAAGGCCAGACGGGTTCTAACGTGGTCCAAAACGTCAACCACCGAGACCACGGACCAGGAATGAAACCCGAGATTCCAAAACACAGCGCGATCTGGGGACAGGTTCTGGTCGAGGAGCTGATCAAAACAGGCATTTCCCAACGGGTTATTCTGAAAGAACTTGGGATTGCCAGATCTCTTCTCGAAGACCCGGATGCTCGCTGGTCGTTCGACAAAACCGCAATGTTGTTCGAAAAGGCGCGGGCCCTGACGGGGGACGACCTCCTTGGGTTCCGCATGGCACAGTCGCCGGATCTGGTCAAAAAGGCCGGGTTGCTTGCCTATGTCGGCGTTTCTGCCCCAACCATCGGCGGCTACCTTCGAAACATCACCCGTTTTCAGCGCGTGATCGGTGACGCGAGCAAGACGGCCTTGGAAGAAGGCCCGGAACTTGCCCGGCTGGCCTGGCATTACGATGTACCGGCGAGCATTCCGACCGGGCAATATGCCGAGTTTGGAGCCGTTGGCACGGTCTTCGCCTTGCGGGATTACGCCAATCGGCAAATCCGTCCGAAACAGGTTGAGTTCGCACATCAGCGGCTGACCGGCACTGAGGCCCTCGACAGGTTCTTTGGCTGCAATGTCCTGTTTGGTGCCTCGGAGAACAGCATTGCCTTCAAGACGGCTGATATGGATGTGCCGCTGTTGACGGCCGACGACAACCTGCAGCGGACGCTTTCGGTCATTTGCGAGAACACGCTGGCCCAGATGCCGCAAACGCCGAACAGCATGGCCCGGATGGTTGAGAGGCAGATTACGGCGCGCCTCGCATCCGGCACGGCCCAGCAGGATGCGATTGCGGCTGAACTTGGGATGAGCGCCCGAACACTGGCACGCCGACTGACCGAAGAAGGCACGAGCTTCGCAGCGGTCGTTGCCAATCTGCGAAAGGCGCTGGCCCGGGACTATCTGCTCAACAGCACGCTTCCGCTCACCGAGATTGCCTATCTTCTCGGATATAGCGACGCCAGTACCTTCAGCACGGCATTCCGGAGGTGGTACGGACAGCCGCCCAGTGACTTCAGGGAGCGGCCCGCAACAGAAGCGCCCCTAACATAGGACGAACGATCTGAATAGAGGCCGGACTGTTCGGGTCATGCGCCCGCATTTGCACGTCTCTCCGGCATCCTGAACCACCCTGACGCAACAAACCCGGCGAGCCTGAAGCCCACCGGGTTTGAAGCAGATGCCGGATTTCTCCAGCGTCGGTTGGAAGGGGCGAACCGTTCCGGTTGTCTCGTTGCGGGATCAGCGCTTGTGCTTTTTGCCGCCCTTCTTGCGGTCGTCCTTGCGGTCTTCGCGGTCCCGGTCCTCGGCGATCTTGCCGCCGAGGGCGCCGGCCGCAGCACCGAGGGCCAGGCCGTCTTTCGCGTCGCCGCCGGTGATCTCCGTCAGCACGGCGCCGGCCACAGCGCCCTTGAGGGCCTTTTCACCGATGTCGCCGGCATTGGCGGCCATCGGGGCGACCAGGACGAGCGAAGCGGCAAGGGCGGCGAATACGGTGTTCTTGAGGGTGTTTGTCATCGGTTCCAACCTTTCTGACGGTGGCGACCTCCGTGGCCGCCTTCTGTAGAAAGATCTATGGGAACCGCCATGCCCCCGCTTGAGAGCATACGACAGCTTCATTGGATTGCCGGACAAGGGTGAAAAAACTCGCCAATCCCTGATGGCTCCTGAAACACGGCTAACAACGGATCAACTATGATCCTGAGCTCAATTTCAGGTTGGCCGAATTTCAAGGAGATTTGACCGCTTTTCCAAAGCTGAAGCCGAAACGCTCCCCCATTTGAAACCCCGAGGGGTCAGGCGATGCGACCTCCCCGCAATCGATCAAGCCGGGTGAGAAATGAAACAACAACCAGACGATCTACAAGTGGAACTCGCCGAATTGCGCGCGGCTTTGGAAGCAATAGGGATCGGCGACAATCGGAAACATTTGACGAGAAGTCCCGTCTCGGCAATTCACCCAGTCACGTTGGATCGGAAGCTGGTGCAGAGAATTGCTACCGCCCTTGCCGCCGCATCGGAAGCCTTGTCCGCGCCCGACCAATCGCCCGAAACGCCGGAAGACCTGAGTCAACGGCAGAAAGAGATCTTGTCATGGGTTGCACTCGGAAAGTCGAACTCGGTGATCGCCAGCATCCTGGGAATTTCGCCGCACACTGTGGACACCCATCTGCGAAGGATCTTCGACCGACTTGATACAACAGATAGAACTGTGGCTGCCATTCGGGGCATCCAGGCAGGCCTCATCGCGGCCTGAAGACCTGCCTCTCCGTCGACAGGAACTGGCGAGCTTTTCCGGAAACGGCAACGCCCCGGCGGTTGGCGATTTGGATCAAAGATTGATCCTCAGCCTAAGTCCAAACACGGTTGGGTCCTGATCGTTGAACCCCGGGTTGATCATGTGCTGCACATCCGCTGTCAGGGCGACATTGTCCGACAGGTCCAACCGGTAGAAGGCTTCCATCGTGGTCTGGGTGTCAAGTGTGTCATCAACCGGGTCCGCGACCGTTGCGCCAAACCCGAAGAGGTCGTCATAGAGGCCCGGCCGCCACAGGAGACCGGCATTGGCTGCGCGCCTGGCGATTGGCGCCTCACCCTCCGACCAGCCGAGGCGTCCGTAGATCATGAATTCTTCGTTGATCGTGTGATTGGCTGACAGGATCGCCCCGTAGCTCTCCGGCACGCCTGCCTCCGTGCGTTCATCGACGTGAAACACGCCGAGGTGAACGTTGGTTAGAAAGCGCTTCGAGCGTTCGGGCGTCCATCCGATCTCGGCGTATTTGTAGAACTCGGGACCACCGGGGAACCACTCGACATCGGTCATCGAGCCGTTTGCGTCAGACAAGACCCCGAGGGCATAGATCTGATCGGTCAGGAAACCGCCCCCCGCGATTCCGAAGCCGGGATCGGGAATCGGGAGGACCGGGCTGAACAGGATCGAGAAATTGGAAAATGTCGTGCGCGGGTTCACGTAGCCGAGGATGTCCGAATAGTCTCCCGGATCGATCCGTCCCGCCACGAAACCGGCCCGCCCACTTGCGAGCGTCTGGGACCAGTAGGCGACGGAGAGGGTCGTGTCGGTGTCGCTGAATGTCGTTGCGGTGACGCCCGCGTAGCCGATCTCTCCGGCCAACCCACCTGGCGCAATGTCTGTGCCGAGCAGGTGGCGGTTCTCCAGGGTGAAGACCAGTTGCCCGGGGTTCTCGCCACCGCGATTGAGCAGGGTCCACTGACCGAGAATGCGCGCCTGGCCCAAGGCGGCCTCGTCGACATCGGTCAGGCTCTCGGTCGCGGACTGATAAAAGGCCTGGTAGTCGAAGGAGAGGTTCAGGCCGGTGCGTTCGGCAAAGCTTTGCCGCGACGCCTCCAAGGGGTCCAATGCCGCATCCAGCCCCGGCCAGCGAGAGTCCTGCAACCGCCGTATCCGATCCTGTTCCAATTGTGCTTGCGTGGAGGCCGGACCACCCAGCGAGACTGCTGCGGCGGCCTCCAGAGGTGCCAGTGGGCCGTTGTCCTGTGCGATGGTTCCAGTTGATACACAGAAGCCGCCAATGATGGTCGCAACGAGAAGCTTTGCCTGTCCCAATAGTTTTCTCCCTTATTTTTTGCTTTCGGTCAGGCAAATTGCGCGAGAACGACTTCCCGGCCGGACCAGAGGACCAAAGCCGACAACGTGGCGGTGATCATGGCGGGCACGCCGTCTTTCCACGTGTCCCAAATCAAGTGACAGCCGATTGCGCCCAATGACGTGCCCAGAAGGGCTGCGGCACCGAGCGACCCGAACAAGCCGCCCTGAAACCAGATCGCCACCGCCCCGAACAGCTCGACAACGCCGACAAGGGCCATGATCTGACGGTTCAACCCGTATTTGACGAACATCGCCAGTTGCGTCTCGAAGATGAACTTCTGCCAGCCAAGGATCTTGATCGAACTGGCGAAGAGGAAGAAGGCCGACAGCAGGCCAACGGCGATCAGAAGAATAGAAATGGTTGCTCCTCCCGCGTCTACGAATGTGTCGACGGATTTACTCGTCCATCGGGTCTCACTGCCCCTTCACTCCGGATTTCGAGCCGGTTTGAAAACCATCCGCGAGGCTTTTCGCCCAATCATTGGTTGCTGGAGCTTCCGCTTTGTCCGACTGGCCGAATGTCTGCACCTCGTCGACATCCATCGAGAAGGTGGCGTTCATGGAAATGAACCCATCCACGACCATCATCTGCCGATCCGACGGATCGATGTTGATCCGACCGCTCACCACGATCGGTTCGTGGATTCTGGCCGGTGCCCATCCGTCAGACAGCCGCAAGCGGACCATCTGGTTCGGCGGCGGCGGTGGGACGTGGCTGCACATGCCGCGCTCCGGCACGAGATAGGCCATCGCGGATCCATCTTCATCCGGTGGCGCCGGGATCGCGAAACCACCGAGAGAAATCGTTTCGCCATCAAGGGCCGCGTTTCCAGCAGCGCTGGCCAGTTCCCGCCGTTCCGCAACGATCCAACGTTGAGAGATCAGCCAGTCAGCATCGATCCCTTGCGCGGAAAGGGCCGCCTTGACCTCATCCAACTGCGTTCCTGTCTCCGGCGATAGCTTGCCGCCGTCCATCTCCGCCTGAAGAGCCACGACCTGACGCAGGTCCTCGACCTGTTCGTAGTCGAGGTCGAGGAATGGATCCTCGTAGGATTGGACGCTTTGGTCGATCAGGTCCGGCCAATCGATGGGAGTTGGTTCTGCGTAGAGCGGGCTTGCCCCCAGAACGACTACGATTGCCGACAATATGTGACGCATAGGTATCCCTTCAAACCAGTGTGTTCTTGAAAGTCTCGCCGTCCGCCCGATGCATGTCATTTACTTGAGATCGTCCTGCGCCTTGATTTCCGGCACCCGCGCAAGCGCCTCGGCCATGTCGGCGCTGCTCATCAACTCGATCATCTGGTAGTCCTCCAGCAGCCCGTCGCCGAGGCGGCTGACATAGAAGGCCTGAATGAAGGTGGGATCGTCCGGAAGGGCGACGGTGATGTAGTTCTTCCCGTTTCCAAGCCCCCAGTAGTAGCTCAGAAGCTCGCCACCAAGCGCTTCGATTCCACCCTTCACCGAGGCCGCGCGGTCCCCGGGATTGGCGATCTGCATCTCCCAGGCCGCGCTGTTGGACGTGCCGATGAACAGGAAGGTGCGCATGTCTTTTGTGTCCTGCGCCGCCGCAACCGTCGCGGAGACGCAGAACGCTGTCGAAAGAAGGATTCTGTTCATCTCGTCGCCTTTTCGTATTTGTTCATTTTGGAGACTCTGTTGAGCAAATCGGCTGATGCCCGAGGTAATTCCCTCGCCGAATTTGTGCGGCAGATCCCATTGAAGCTTGAGATGTTCAATGAACCTGTTTCCCGTTCATCCAGGTCTGCTTCACCGAAATCTCGCCAATCTCGTCAGGGGTCACTTCACGCGGGTTGTCGGCCAGCACCACAAAGTCGGCCAGTTTGCCGACCTCGAGACTGCCGATCTCTTCCTCTGACAAGAGCTGAAACGCCGGAACGCTGGTTATTGCGCGGAGCGCCATATCCACCGACGCTCGTTCCTCTTCACCAAGAACGGTATCTGGGGACGTAAAGAGCGACCTCGTTACTGCGGCTTCGACCATTTCCAGCGGAGACAGAACCGAGACGGAATAGTCCGTATGAAGTGAATACGGCACACCGGCTCTCTCAAAGCTGCCAGTGCGATCCAGCTTCAACGCCTTTTCAGGGCCGAAGACTGTGTCCCGGAATGCCTCTCCCCAGTAAAGGACATGCGCAATCAGGAAAGAGCAGGAAATGTCCAACTCCTTGAGCTTGGCGATCTGGTCATCTTCGGTAATCGAGCAATGCTCAATTCGGGGACGCACAACATCGACACCCGCTTCGCGAGCCTTCTGAACCGAAGATATGATGTTGTCGATGGCGGCATTTCCGTTGCCGTGCATGGCCATTTGACCGCCACGCTTCGTTCCTTTGACAACCGCGCTGTCGATGGCTTCTTGGCTCATATAGGCAAGGCCAAGGTTATCCGAATTCAGGTAAGGTTCACGCTGCAAACCCGTAAAGGCCTGATTGGAACCGTCGGCGCTGATTTTCCAACCGACGATGCGAGACTTGTCGTCGCCTTGTCCGGGAGCCACACCAGCTTGATCCCACATCACCAGGCCGCCCCATTGGAGGTAGTTACGGGTCCGCAAGGGAAAGTCATCCCGCGCTGACAGTTCCGTCAGCACGTCCCAGTCTTTCGGAGATGCTACGCCTGCGACCCCAAGAGTTGTGAGCCCCTGTGCATTCCATTCCTTGGCCAGAGCGACTGAACCCTCGATCCGGTCGTAGCTGTTGTAGGGCTCGATAACGCCGAGTGCGCCAAACAGGAGGGCAGCTCCTGACAAATTGCCATCTGGTCGACCATCTTCAAAACGCCCAAACTGGGCACCTGCGGGATCCGGTGTGTCGTCAGAAACCCCCATCAAGTCCAACATGACAGAATTGACCGTCATCTTGTGACCGCCCGCCTGCCAAATCACCATAGGCGTGTCCGGCGCTATTTCGTCCAGATGCTCTCTGGTAACCAGACCGTCCTCAAAGGATTGAGTCGCAAGATCAAGGTTTACAAATAGAGCCCAATTGAGAGGGCCTTGACCTTCTGTTGCTTCCTTCATGTATTCGAGCGCTTCTTCGACCGTGGAGAAGCGGTCAATTCCGACATTGTCAAAGACTGAGGACGCACCGCCACCGACCGGATGTGTATGCGCATCAATAAAGCCCGGAAGCACGGTTCCCCCGGCCAAATCGACAATGGATGAGTCTTCTCCTGCCTCCGACCTCACTTGTGCTTCGGTCCCTACAGACAGAATCCGGTCGCCTCGAACAGCCATTGCCTTAGCCACAGTGAAATCAGCATCCATGGTCAGTATGTCGGCATTGATGAAGACAGTTGTCCCCTCGGCGAACGTCATCGAGCTGCAGAGTGCCATGAGAGAACCAAGGGCGAGATGTTTCAAAGTCTGTCCTTTCCGGGATGATTGCGTCGGATGAAAACGCGGGGCGGACGAGGGAGACCGCCCCACGTCCTCGTCAGTCCAGCGTGTTCTTGTAGATCACGCCGTCTTTCATGATCAGATCGAAGTTGTTCTCGTAGTCGGTCATGATCATCGCATCCTCGACCGGATTGCCATCGACCAGCAGGATGTCGGCATAGGCGCCCTCTGCGATCACGCCGAGCGGCCCTTCGGGATAGGGATTCAGCTTGCCTGACAGGGCGAGCAACTCACCGGCCTTGGAGGTCGCCTGCAAGAGCACTTCATAGGAGGACCATTCCTCCAGGCGATACTTGAACTCGTCATTTTGCTTCGTGAGCGCCGCAGGATCGCCGATGATGTCGGTTGAAAAGACGACCTTTTCGATCCCGAACTCCTTCAGGAGCTTCATCTGGTTGCGAGCCCCGGCCTGCACCTCAAGGAATTTCGGGGCGGAGAGCGGGCCGAGAACCTTGATGACGGTCTCCTCGTCGAGACCCAGAAGGGAGTAATATGGCACGACCCAGACATCCGCGTCCTTGATCGCCTGCGCGGACACCTCGGTCATCAATTGCGCATGGTCGATGCTCAGGACGCCGGCTTCGATGGACCGCAGAATGCTCTCGTCATTGTAGACATGGACCAGAACGTAGGTGCCATAATCCGCTGCCGCCTTGACCGCCGCTTCCAGCTCTTCGGGCAGGTATTGAACGGTGTGGAGCGGGTCCACGCTGGAAGACACGCCACCGCCGGCCATCACCTTGATCTGCGACGCGCCCAGCCGTAGCGCTTCGCGTGTCGCGCGCAGGACCTCCGGAACCCCATCGGCCAGGAACTCGAGGTGCTGGTTGAAGAAGGAGGGCGAGGACCCTTCGAAATTCGGGTGCGGTTCCGTGTAGTGCCTGTGCTCGCCATGGCCGGAGGTCTGCGAGATCACCGGGCCGGACGGATAGATACGCGGCCCCACGGCCTTGCCCCGGTCGATGGCTTTCTGAAGCCCCATCGCCGGTCCACCCGCATCGCGGACGGAGGTGAAACCGCGCAACAGCATCTTTTCCGCCTCGACCGTGGAGGTCGCGCCCCAGTACATCCAGTCGAAATTGTCCCTGAGATCCGCAATCGGCTCGGTGATCGCCATGTGAACATGGGCGTCGATCAGACCCGGCATGAGCGTACGCCCACCGCCATCGATGATCCGTGCGTTGGCGACCGCGAGGGGTTCGGCCGAGACCTCGACGATCAGGTTGTCCTGAACCAGGACGTTCGCGTTTTCGATGCGCTGTTCGTTCACGCCGTCGAAGACATGAACATTGGTAAAGAGGATCGGGAAGCTTTCGTCCTGGGCAAGCGCGAGAGAGCTGCCGGCCAGCCACAAGGCGGCTGCAAGTGCGTGTTTCATTTTGGCTCCATTGGTGAGTGCGGCGGATCAGGGTAGAAGGCGGGGCGGACGAGGGAGACCGCCCCGCGCTCCCTTCAGTCCAGCGTGTTCTTGTAGAACTTGCCGTCCTTCATGATGACGCGGAGCGTTTCGAAACCTTCTTCGCGCGGTTCCGCGTCAAACCATTTCGGTTGAGCCCCCAAGACTGACAAATCTTCCAGCGGATTGCCGTCCACGATCAGGATATCGGCATAGGCCCCGGCTTCAATCACGCCCAGTTTCTCAGGATAAGGATTGCGTTGTCCGGTCAGTTGCGCCAGTTCGCCCCCCGTCGATGTGGCCGAGACCAGCATCGCATGATTTCCGAACCAGTCGGCAAACTGGTACTTTTCGAAATCCCGATGGGCGCGGCCCTGATCGAGCGTTGACAGGACTGTATCAACATTGTGGACGATCTTGGGTTTGTACTTCTTGACCAGATCAATGAGGTCTTTGGATTGTTCGTGCGCGACCGCCAGTTTCAAACCCGAGGGAGTGCCCGGGGCAAAGTTGGGATGTTCGAACAGGATCGGCGAGAACCCGGCAGTGTTGAGCGACCAGATGACGCCTTCATCGACCATGCGCTTTACAGTTTCCTCCTTGATCAACTGGCCATGATCGATGACCTTCACACCGGCATCCAGAGCCAGTTGAGCAGTCTCGTCTGTGTAGGCGTGTACGAACACATAAGTGTCAAAAAAGGCGGCAACATCCACTGCGGCCTTGATCTCGTCCACGCTGTAACCGACGGACCAGAGGGGGTCCAATTCCGAGGAGACGCCACCACCGACTGTCAGTTTGATTTGTGTGGCCCCGTAGCTGAGGTTTCTGCGCGCGGCTGCTCTGATTTCGTCTGCGCCGTCTGCAACGACGGCGAGATTGAGTTCCTCAACTTGTGAGACAGGGCCACCTTCGGCGCGGGCACGCGGGCTGCGCCAGTCCGTGTGACCCGATTGCGGCCCGATGCAGGCCCCGCTTGGGTAAATCCGAGGCCCGACGATGACATCCTGATCAATCAGTTTCTTCATCGCATCGCCTTGGCCACAGGCATCGCGAACTGTCGTGTACCCATCCATAAGGTAGTCACGCGCGTTCGCAGCCGCCATTGCGCCAATGCCGTCCCATTGGGCATACTCCGCTCCCCCGAAGGACGTGAACAGGCCAGTCAGGTTCAGGTGAACGTGGCTGTCGATCAGCCCGGGCATCAGGGTCCGGCCCCCACCATCGATCATGGTTGCGCCGGGCGCATCAATGGACTCGGTCGAAACCTCCTTGATCAGGTTGCCTTCGACCAGAACGCTGGCGTTCTCGATCCGCGCTTCATTGAGGCCGTCGAAGACATGGACGTTGGTGAACAGGGTCTGCGGCAACGCATCGTCCTGTGCGATCGCCATGGTAGAGAACGATGCTGCGGCAAATGCGGCCGGCAGCAACGCCTTCAGGTTGAGTGGTGTCATTCGGTGCCCTCCCAGGAGTGGATAGAATCGATCTTTCTGTCGACCGGTCATCCCACTATGCACACTTGCACTGAGATCCTTTTGACCCGTCAGTCCCTCGAGTCATTTTTTTGACCCGGTTCGGTCAATTGCGATCATTTTTCTCTTGGTCGTCTGGCATACGCCCTCATAGCGTGACGGAAAGCGAAAGGGTGATGCCTATGCCGCAAGGAGAACAGAAAGACGGCTTGCCCCTCGTGCGCGCCACGGTGCTCGGCCCTGCCGTGGAGATGATGCGGCGGCTCGATGCGGACCCCGCCTTCGCGCTTGGGTTGCATGGCCTGAGCGAAGAACAAGTCCTGAACCCAGCCGCCTTCATCCCGCATGACACGGTTTATGCGGCGCTGGCCTCCATCGCCGACATCACCCGACGGGATATCTGCGCCTTGGCGGGACAACAGACAGATCTGTTGAAGTTCCTGCCGCGTGGCCCGTTGCTCGGCCAGTCGGTGACCCTTGGCGACTTCTTCACCCGGTTCACCCAGATTGTCTCGAAGGAGAGCAACGCGGTGTCCTTCCGGCTCCTGATCGAGGAGGAGCACGCCTATTTCACCACCAGCCGCAATTTCGAACCCGAGGTTTCGCCGGGCCACTCGGACGCATTTCTTGTCGGGATCTGGATATCGCTGCTACACCGGGTTCTCGATTTCCGATGGGATCCCGCGCAGTTGGTCTTGCGCCTCTGCGACCCCACCCTGCTGCCGGAGCAGTTTCATGGCGTGCGGGGCATCAAGTGCAACAACAGGGGATACTCGATCCGCTTTCCGGCGGCTTGGCTGTCGCTTCCGATTTCACCCGAGACCCTGGCGAACCCCGAATTCGATCATGGAGAGGGGGTTCATCTCGATGCGCCCCTGGACTTCCTCGAAGGCTTCGAAATCCTCGTGCGGTCAAAGCTTTCCGACCCTGCGCTGACGGTGAGCGAAGCCGCCCGGATGTGCAGTGTTTCGACCAAGGTCTTGAACAAAAGACTGTCGTCCTACGAAACCTCGGCGTCCAAGGTGATCAACAAGCTGCGGATGGAACAGGCCTCAGACCTGCTTGCCGAAACCGAGCTGTCGATCAAGGAGATTGCGCAACTGGTCGGCTTGTCCGAAACCTCGGCACTCACCCGGGCCTTTACACGGAATTTCGGCATGTCCCCGAGAGACTGGCGCAAGGCACGGGCATCGGAACAACAATCTGATGCTCCCGAGCCGGTTCCGCCAGACGGCGATGCGGAAACGCCATAAACGCGACAACGATACATCTGCTTCTCCGGCCACTCCGGCGTTACCGGCGACAACTGAAAGAAACACGATGAAGAAATTCCTGCTCTGGACGATCGGTTCACTGCTTGGGGTGGTTGTTCTTGCGGCGCTCGGCGTCTGGCTCCTGCTCGCCCTGCCACTCTTCTCGGACCTACGGCGGTCGATAACCGAGGACATTCTATCAGAACAGATCGGACAGCCGCTCCACATCCAGGAGGACGTGCGTGTCGTCCTGGGGCCGGTCAGTCGGATCACCGTCGCTGGTGTCGAGATCCCCAGCCAGTCGATCGAGGGCACGGCGCTGGCGGAGCTGAATCGACTTGAGATGGATCTCGACCTTGTCGCACTCAGCCGGGGTGAGTTTCACTTTGACGATCTTCTGGTGGATGGCGTTCAGGCCAACCTGTTGACCGACGCGGATGGTACGACGAGTTGGCGCGACGCGCCGCCCGAGACGAAAGACGAAGTGGAGGACCCCGATCAGGCGCAGAGCGAGACCGGTGGGGAGGGTATCCTCGTTTTCCTCAAGGACAAGAATGTCGAGTTCACCTCGATCGGCCTGACCGTCGACAACGCGGTCTCCGGGTTTTCCTTCGTCTTTGACCTCGAGAACCTGTCGCTGTCACAAGATACCGGTGGCGCAAGAACGGTTTTGAATGGACTCGGAACCGTCAACGGGCAGACATTCGAGGTTGAGGGCGACTTCCCGCATGATGCGGCCTTCACCACCCGGGCGGCGTTCGGAGACCTGACGGCCGATTTCAACGGCGCACCCTTTTCCCCTGATGAAGGTGGCGGGTTTTCGGGCGATCTCGCGTTGGAAACCGGCGCGTTCGGCGATTTCCTCGAGATGCTCGGGCTTGAGAGGTCGCTTGAAGGCAACGGTTCTTTGCAGGCCCGCCTTGTCAGCCAACGCGGGCTGCTCGGGATTGAAGATTTTGCCGCCATTGTCACGTTGGAAGGCGGGCAGGAACTCACCGCCAACGGATCGGCCGAGAACCTGCTGGAGACCAAGGGGCTGGGCGTCACCTTCGATGCGCAGCTCTTTCCGCAAGACAAGCAACCGCCCAGGGCAAAAACCTTTGGCGACCTGAAGCTGACCGGCATCGACATGCATGTCGTCAGCACCGACTCCGGTCTGGAATTCGAGAACCTGGCCTTTCATACCAACCTGTTCGACCAGGGGCTGGAACGTGTCGGCCCGATCACCATCGAGCATCTCCGCAAGCTGCCCGATGGTCGGCTGGCAATGCAAGGCATGACTCTGCAGGCCGGCCCGCTGGAGGAGCCCTACCTTCTGGCAGAGGGCGAGATTCTTGACCTGCTGAAGCTGGGGGACCTGTCCTTTGAGGGTACCCTGACGGGTCCGGCAAAGCTCATCCTGGCCGACCTGGGGGAGGAGGTTGCCGGTGCATTCGGCGGGATCGAAGCCGGCTTTGAGTTCTCGGACGAAAGCGGCGCGCTGGCGTTGAACCGGTTCGAGGCCACGAATTACGGAACGGATATCTGGACGCTCGATCTACATCTCCTCGTGGATGATCTGACCGCGCTTGGGGGCCTCGATTTCGATGTCGATTTCGACGTTCTGGACGGCGAGACGTTCCTATCCGCACTGAACCTGGAACCCGTTCCCGTCGGCGCCCTGGGCGTTGCCGCCTCGACCCGGAAACAGGGCGATGACTTCACCGCGAGCGTATCCTTCACCGCTGGTGGATCGGATCTCGCGGCCAAACTCGACGCCACATTCCCCGAAGGAGCCCCGGTTGTTCGCGGCACGATCGAAAGCGACCGGGTGAACCTTGGCGATCTTCAGAACCTCTCGGCCTCCCTTGCCCAGCTTCAGGTCCTGTTCGACAGTGACAAGCGGGAGGACGATCCGGACGTGAAACCTCTGGTCCTTCCAAAGGAGGAGCCAGAGGTGAAGCCACTGGTACTGCCAAAGGAACAGGCAAAGCCCTCCGACCTGCTGAACCCGGAAGAGCTGCTGACGAAGGCCGATGTGGAGGTCCTGATCGATTCCCGCGAGATCAGCGGCCAGCAGGGCGTGTCGGCTGTCTCCAGTACGTTGTCATCGAAGGAAGGAAAGCTGCGCTTCGGACCGCTCGACCTAGCCTATGGCGGCTGGCATTTCAGCCTGACAGCGGCGATGGACATGGTCAATGCGCCGGACCGTATCGCTCTTTCAGGCGCAACAAGCGGCTGGGATTTCGGCGAGATCCTCGACTCCCTGGGGCTTGGCATCGATGCCCACGGCACGCTGCGCGGCGATTTCGACATCACCAGCAATCTGAAATCGTCCAGCTTTGTCAACTCCATGCGCGGCCGGGCGTCGATCTCGATGGCCAATGGAAACATCAGCACGAGCCTTCTGGAACTGGCTGGGCTGGGTGTATTCCCATGGTTGTTCTCCAGGGAACTCCAACAGGGCTACACCGACATTACATGTATCGTCGCCCCCGTCCGGATCGAAGCCGGAAAGGCGAGCACGAACTCCATCGTGGTCGAAACCGGTTCCGTCCAACTGGTCGGCAAGGGAACGGTCGATTGGGTCAATGACGCGATCTCCCTGCGAGCAGAGCCGCGCCGCGTCGGCAAGCCGCTGTCGCGCAGCGCCTGGCCCTTTGATGTGACCGGCAAGCTCTCCGCCCCGGAATTCAAACTGGATGTCGGAGGCTCGCGGAGCCGTCGGGCCGATGGCGCCGACCAAATGCCGGCCAACCGCAAACCCTGCGTGCCGGACATGCATCAGCTGGAATAGGGGCCCGCTACTCGGCGGCCGGCTCCGTTTGTTCGGCCTGACAGGCCTTCACCGCCTCGACGGCCTTGCTGGAGCCGGACAGATCGACAAGGAACTTCTGCTCA
>NZ_FNEK01000022.1 GCF_900099935.1 Aliiruegeria lutimaris
ATCGGGCGCACCAAAGGCGGCATGAACACGAAGCTGCATGCCGTCACCGACGCTTCGGGACGCCCGATCCGGTTCTTCATCACCGCTGGTCAAGTCAGCGATTACACAGGCGCCAGGGCGCTGGTGAGTAGCCTGCCATCGGCGGACTGGCTACTGGGAGACCGAGGATATGATGCGGATTGGTTCCGCGAAGCCTTGGTAGAAAAGGGGATCAAGCCTTGCATCCCCGGACGAAAGTCACGGGACAAACCTGTCAAATACGACAAGCGGCGATACAAGCGACGGAACCGGATCGAGATCATGTTCGGGCGACTGAAGGACTGGCGTCGCGTTGCCACCCGCTACGACAGATCGGTATCCGGGTGAAGAGCGGATCGGGCCCGAGCTGAATCACCTTTGCTCCAGCATCGGAACCTCCCCTTCCGGCAAACCGACCCACGGTCGGGAACGGGGGCGGCCTATGTCGGCAAAGACCCGTTACCAAGATCGGCTTCCGATATTTTCCGGCCATGACGGGGTGATTTCATTCCAGTACGCGGACCTGTCGGGACAGCGAAGAGCGACCGCCGAAGAAGCGTTCCGTGGGTCGTTTTACGATATCGCGGCGTCGCCGCCGTGACTGCCGTGCGGTCAGGTCAATTCACATGACGATGGCGAGGATGGACTTCACAACTTGCTCTCGCAATTCCGCTTGGGCTTGTTCCGAAAACAGGCCGTCGCCGAAATTCATCGAGAAGGTCGACCGGTTCGCGACATTGAAGAAACTCAGCGCGGATATCTGCCAGTGCAGCGCCAGTGGCGAGATATCGTCGCGAAACAAGCCGGCGGCCTTGCCGGCTTCGCAAATCTCTCTCAGCTGGTCGATCGCGGCATTGCTTGTGCCGCTCAGTGACTCGATCTTGCGCATATGCCGGGCGTCGTGAATGTTCTCGATCATGACTAGGCGGATAAAATCGGCATGGTCGCGGTGATGATCGAAGGTGAATTCGACAAGGCGCCGGAGAGCGTCCACGGGGGACAGGCCCTTCAGGTCCAATTCGGCTTCGCGCTGCCGGACGCTCCGGTAGGCCTGTTCGAGCACTGCCCGGTAAAGCCCATCCTTGTCGCCGAAATAGTAGAAGATCATGCGTTTGGAGGTCTGGATCCGGTCAGCGATGTCCTGAACCCGCGCGCCATCGAGCCCGTTCTGGGCAAATTCGGCCGTGGCTGCGTTCAGAATATCGGCGCGGACGGCTTCCGGATCCTGTTTCCAGGTCCTCACACGTCTGACCGCTTCTTTTTTTCCTCCAGCCATGACAGACTTTTATTCGTCTCAGCCGATCAATGTCCAGCACTCAAGCTATCGGCTGGCAATATATTTAACCGACTGGTACATTTGGCTTGACCAAATTAACCCATCGGTTCAATATCAGGGATAACGAATCGTGTTCTCGGCTTTGGGAGGGGCATCGGATGAACGAAGGAGAGCCTGAGAAGGTCGTTGATTTCGACGTGATTGTTGGCCTGATCGGGCGTGGGATCAAGCTGTCCCGTACGCCCTCAATGCACATAGCCGAGGCCCGCGCACAGGGTGGGCGCTGCGATTATCGCATTCTGGATATGGATGATCCCGAGCGGAGCGGCGTTTCCCTCGAAGCGATGCTGCACGAGGTGGAAGCGGCCGGTTATGCTGGCGTCAACGTCACCTATCCCTACAAGATCGAAGTCATGCCGTTTCTCGACGAGTTGTCGGCCAATGCCACGGCTGTGGGCGCGGTCAACACTGTCATCTTTCGAGATGGCCGCCGCACGGGCCACAACACTGACCTTTGGGGCTTTGCCGAAAGCTTTCGGCGCGGGTTGAGCGATGTGAATCGGGACCACGCGCTGCTGATTGGCGCTGGCGGGGCCGGCGTGGCGGTGGCGCATGGGCTGGCGGATTGCTGCAAGGTGGGGCGGCTGTCGATTCACGACATGGACCCCGCTCGTGCAAGAGCCCTGGCGGAACATGTGTCGGAACGCTGGGGCACCGAAGTGAACGCCGTGTCCGACCTGGCTGCGCTGGTGGCGACGGACCGGCCCGACGGCGTCGTCAACGCCACACCGATGGGCATGGAAAAACTGCCCGGCTCCGCTTTCCCGACGAACCTGCTCCATCCGGAAATGTGGATCGCCGATGTTGTCTATTTTCCGTTGGAAACCGAGCTTCTAAAGGCGGCGCGTGCCGTCGGTTGCCGAACCCTGTCAGGCGCCGGAATGGCCGTTTTCCAGGCTGTGCGCGCCTTCGAGCTGTTTGCGGGTCGGCCCGCAGACTCGGACCGGATGAGGGCGACTTTCGACGCCTTCGACCAGTAACAAAACAAATTTGCGGGCCTTGGTTCAAGATTGGTAGGAAAGATCGTGACGTTTGAAGATACCAAGCTGATCATCCCCTCCTTCGTGCCCCAGACCGTCATCTGGCTGCCGCGAGCGATGAGGTTCTGATGGTTTCCGTGTCGTTGCCTTGTCCGCTTTTCCCTTGGAGAAACCCATGTACGACATGACCGGAGATGTCCTGATCGAAGACGAGTTTCTTCGTGACGGACTTCAGAACGAGAAACGGCTGTTCTCCATCGAGGAGAAACTGGGCTTTCTCGCCACTTTGGAGGCCGCCGGTGTCCGGCGTATCCAGGTTGGCTCCTTCGTACATCCGAAATGGGTGCCGCAAATGGCCGATACCGATGCGCTATTCGAGCGGATCGCGCCGAAACCCGGCGTGACCTACACCGCGCTTGTTCTCAACAAAGCCGGGCTGGAGCGAGCGCTGGCAGTAGGGGTGAAGCACCTCTCGATCTCTGTCTCCGCCTCCGAGACCCATTCGAAGAAGAACACCAATCGCTCCGTCGACGAGGCCCGCGCCGCCATCGTGCCCACCATCGAGAAGGCGCTCGGTGAAGGGGTCGCGGTGCGTGCGGGAATCCAGTCTGCGCTTGGCTGCGGCTTCGAAGGGCGGATCGACCCCGATCGCGTGGTCGAGATCGCGCGCGAGTTCTCTGCCCTTGGTGTCGGTGAGATCAATATCGCGGATACCGCCGGCCTCTCGAACCCGCGCGATGTCTACGCGCTCTGCACCCGCCTGCGGGACGAGATCGCGCCGGACGTCCGCTTGTCGCTGCATCTGCACGACACGCGCGGCCTCGGCCTGGCCAACATGGTGGCGGGGCTGCAGGCAGGGGTTCGGATCTTCGACGCCGCGCTTGGCGGTTTGGGCGGATGCCCCTTCGTGCCGAAGGCCACCGGAAATATCGCGACGGAAGATGCCGCCTTTGCCTGCGAGCAAATGGGGTTGAATACTGGGGTTGACTGGCGGGCGCTCACAGCCCCCGTGGCAACGGCCGAGGCGCTCCTGGAACGTCAACTTCCGGCGCGCGTCAGCCATGTGCCGGCCCCGCCCTGGGATCAACAGAAGGAGACTGCGGAATGAGTCACAAATATTCGCTGTCCTACCTGACCGTGCCCGGCGTCACACCGCCGGAACAGACTTATATCGCCGCCCGGACAGGCTATGAGTGTGTCAGTTATAGGCTTTACCATCTGGGCGTGGCGGGTGAACCGGACATCGATCCGACCTCGCCGCAGGTCATCCGGGAGACGAAACAGGCGCTGGCCGAGACCGGGTTGGAATGTTTCGACATCGAGCTGATGCGGATCGTCCGCGGGCTCGACCCGAAACAGTTCCTGCCGGCCTTTGAGGCCGGGGGCGAGCTCGGGGCCAAGCACGTCATCTGCTCGGCCTGGACCGATGTGCGCAACGACCGGAAATTCATCGTCGAGACCTTCGCCGAGATCTGCGACCTTGCCGCGCCCTTCGGCCTGACGGTCAATCTCGAATTCCCCGCCTTTTCGCGGCTGACGACGCTGGAAGAGGTGATCGACATTCTCGACCGCACCGGCCGGCGCAACCAGGGCGTGCTGGTCGATACGCTCTACATGCACTTCAACAAGGAACCGCTGCTGACGCTGGAACGCGTGCCGGCGGAATGGATCAACTTCCTGCATATCTGCGATTGCGAGAACCTCGCCTTCACCAAGGAAGACATGATCCACATTGCCCGCGATGCCCGCCTCTACCCGGGCGAAGGCGCGATCGACTTCTGGTCGGTCAACTACCTCTTTCCCGATCTTCCGCTCTCCATCGAACTGCCGCACGCAGCCCGGATGGCGGAATTCGGAGCCGAACAACACGCGAAAAACTGCATCGACGCCGCCCGTTCCGTCTTTGACGACCAAGGGTCGGACACGAAACCGGCCTGAGGCCGCGTACAACATCCCGGAGGACGCTTATGGCTAGAGATATTACCCCCGAAGAAATCGCTGTCATCGACGAGATGATTGCCCGCGCCCGCAAGGCGATGGACGAAGTCGCCGATTACGACCAGAAGCAGGTCGACCGTCTTGCCCGTGCGCTCGGATGGCACTGCGGCAACGAGACGACCTTCCTGCGCATCGCGCAGATGGGCGTGGATGAAAGCGGCATTGGCGACCGCGCCGGCCGTGCCGGTAAGCGCTTCAAGGTGCAGGGTGTGCTGCGCGACGCGCTGCGGCAGAAATCCGTCGGCGTGATCGAGGAGGATCCGGAAAAGGGCCTGACCAAGATCGGCAAGCCCGCCGGCGTGATCGCCTCTCTGATCCCGACCACCAACCCGGAGCTGACCCCGCCGGTGACCGGCATTTACGCGGCCAAGTGCCGGGACGCGGTGATCTTCTCGCCGCATCCGCGCGCCAAGGAGACCACCAACGAGATGGTCGAGGTGATGCGCTATGCCTGCCGCCTCGTCGGCGCGCCGGAGGACCTGTTCCAATGCGTCCGCAAGCCGTCGATCCCGGGCACCAATTACCTGATGTCGCAATGCGACCTGACGATGGCCACTGGCGGCAAGCCGATGGTGCAGGCCGCCTACAGCTCCGGCAAGCCGGCCTATGGCGTTGGCGCCGGCAACTCGACGATGGTGATCGACGAGACAGCGGACATCAAGGAAGCGGCGATGAACTCGCGCATCTCCAAGATGTCCGATTTCGGCTCGGGCTGCTCGGCGGATGGCAACCTGATCATCGTCGATGCGGTCTATGAGCAGATGAAGGAAGCTCTGATCGCGGAGGGCGGCTACCTCTGCTCGCCGGAAGAAAAGGAGCTTCTGGCAAAGGCGCTCTGGAAGGAGGACGGCAGCCGCCGGATCGAAACCGTCGCGGTTTCTGCGAAGACCATCGCCGATTTCGCCGGATTCGAACTGCCGGAAGGCGCGAAATTCCTGATGGTCGAACAAGGCGAAATCGGCAAGGAGCACCCCTTCAGCCGCGAAAAGCTGTCGGTCACGATGGCGCTCTATCGGGCAAGGGATTTCGACGACACGCTGCGCTTGGTGCGCGAGATCTACGAGGTGGGCGGCAAGGGCCATTCCTGCGGCATCTACTCCTTCGACGAAGCGCATATCCTGGCCCACGCAGCCAATGCGCCGGTCTCCCGCGTTATGGTGCGCCAACCGCAATCCAAGGCGAATGCGGGCAGCTTCGAGAACGGCATGCCGATGACGTCGAGCCTCGGCTGCGGCATCTGGGGCGGCAACATCACCAACGAGAACGTCTCGCTGAAGCACTACATGAATATCACCTGGGTGGCCCGTCCGATCCCGATCGACCGCCCCTCCGAAGAGGAACTCTTCGGTGAATTCTTCAACACGGAGGTGCTGTGATGCCCCGCGACCATATCGAGCCTGGCAAGGACCTGATTGCCAACCAGCTCGTCCGCTACCTCGAAGGGCGCGGCATCGAGCATATCTTCGGGCTGTGCGGCCACACCAATATCGCCGTTCTCTCGGCGCTGGCCAATTCCAAGATCCGCTTCGTGAATGTCCGGCACGAGCAGATCTCGGCCCATGCTGCCGATGGCTACGCCCGGGTGACGGGCAAGGCCTCGGTGCTCCTGTCGCACCTGTCGCCGGGTCTGACCAACGCTGCGACCGGCGTGGCCAATGCCGCGCTGGACTGTATCCCGATGGTGGTGATCGCGGGTGACATTCCCTCCTACTATTACGGCAAGCACCCGCATCAGGAGGTGAACCTGCATGCCGATGGCAGCCAGTACGAGATCTACCGTCCTTTCGTGAAGCGCGCCTGGCGGGTGGATACCCCGGAGCTGCTGCCGGAGATCCTGGAGAAGGCCTTCCAGCTGGCCGAGAGCGGCCAGCCCGGCCCGGTGCTGGTCAATGTCCCGATGGATATCTTCTCCGCGCCGATTGATCTGGCGCTCTGGGACAGGCTGCGCGCCAATACCAAGACGCTGGCGAAGCCGTCCATGGACGAGGATACCGCGCGCGAGATTGTCTCGAACCTGGCGGGGGCGGAACGACCCGTGCTGTATGTCGGTGGCGGTGTCGCGCTGGCGCGCGCCTATGACGAACTGCGCGATTTCGTCGACCACATGCAAATCCCTGTCTCGCATTCGCTGATGGGCAAGGGCGTGTTGCCGGATGACCACCCGTTGGTGCTCGGCATGACCGGTTTCTGGGGGATGAAATTCACCAATGAGCAGACGCTGGCCGCCGACTGGATCCTCGGCCTCGGCACCCGCTTCAAGGAGGCGGATTGCTCGTCTTGGTATACCGAATACACCTTCAATATCGGTGCAAACGGGTCGAAACTGATCCATATCGATATCGAGCCGCAGGAGATCGGGCGCAATTACCCGACCGAGATCGGCGTGGTGGCCGACCTCAAGGCAGCGCTGAAGGTGCTCAACAAGGTTGCCCGCGAGATGCTTCCCAAGGGCCGCAAGGTGCCCGGCCTCGCCGAGAAGATCGCCGAGGAACGCCGCGCCTTCGCGGCGCAAAACACCGAGATGCAGCAATCCGATGCCTTCCCGATGATGCCCGAACGGATCCTCGCGGATCTGCGCGCAGCAATGCCGAGGAACGCGATCCTGACCTCCGATGTCGGCTGGAACAAGAACGGGGTTGCCCAGCAGTTCGACATCTACGAGCCCGGTTCGATCCTGATCCCGGGCGGCTTTGCCACCATGGGCTTCGGCCCGCCGGCGGCCATAGGCGCCAAGATCGCCGCGCCCGAACGGGTGGTGATCAGCCTCGTTGGCGATGGTGGTTTCGGGCAGAACCCCGCCATGCTGGCCACAGCTGCCGCCGAGAACGCGCCTGTCATTTGGATCATCATGAACAACAATGCCTATGGCACGATCGCCGGGCTGCAAAAGGCCAATTACGGACTCACCCACGGCACGACCTTCCCCAAGGCGGCGAGTCCCGTGGAGCAGATGCCCGATTACGCCGTCATTGCCCGTGCATATGGCTGCGACGGGGTGCGCATCACTTCGGCGGACGGCTTCAAGCCCGCGCTCGAAGCGGCCATTGCCAGCGGGCGGCCGACGGTGATCGACGTTGCCATGATCAACAACCCGACGCCCACCTCCGGGCATTGGAACATCCTCGACATCTATTCCCCCGACGGTAACGTCGGGCACGTGTCGACGGATTGACCGCAACGGGCGGCGCCCCAGGGGCGCCGTCCAATTCCACTTGGAAAGGACGAAACGATGCGGACCTCCATTGCCACCGTGTCCATCGCCGGAGAATTGCGGGACAAGCTGGCGGCCATTGCCGGCGCCGGGTTCGATGGGATCGAGATCTTCGAGCAGGACTTCATCGCCCATAGCGGCACGCCGGCGGAGATCGGCGAGATGGTGCGGGACCACGGATTGCGGATCGACCTGATGCAACCGGTGCGGGATGTCGAAGGCCTGCCGGAGCCCCTGCGCCGCAAGGCTTTCGACCGGGTGGAGCGGCGCTTCGACCTGATGGAGCAACTGGGAACCGACCTGTTGCTGGTCAGTTCCGGCACACATCCCGCAAGCCTTGGCGGTATCGACCGCATGGCTGCGGATTTCGCCGAACTGGGCGCCCGTGCGGCCGCGCGGGGTTTGCGCATCGGCTACGAGGCTCGCGCCTGGGGCCGGCATGTCTCCGATTATCGCGACGCTTGGGAGGTCGTGCGCCGCGCGAACCACCCGAATGTCGGCCTGATCCTCGACAGTTTCCACACCCTGGCCAAGAAGGTCAGCCCGGAAGCCATCCGATCCATTCCCGGCGACCGCATCTTCCATGTTCAGCTCGCCGATGCGCCACTCATCGAAATGGATCTCGAATACATGTCGCGCCATTTCCGGCGGATGCCGGGCGAAGGCGACCTGCCGCTGCTGGATTTCATGCGTTCCGTTGCCGCCACCGGCTATGATGACGCCTTCAGCCTTGAGATCCTCAACGATCAGTTGCGTGGCGGGGCCGCGCGGATCGCCGCGCTGGACGGACGTCGCTCGCTGATTTACCTCGCCGACCAGTTGCGTCGGGCCGAACCGGACCTGTCGCTGGATCTGCCGGAGATGCCGGAGAGAGGCCGGATGGAAGGCATCGAGTTCGTCGAATTCACCGCCAACGAATCCGAGGCGAAGATACTGGGCGGTATGCTGTCCGCGCTCGGTTTCTCGCGGGTTGCTCGGCACATTTCCAAGGCGGTGACTCTTTGGCGGCAGGGCGATATCAACATCGTCGTGAATACCGAACAGGAGGGCTTCGCCCATTCGGCCTATGTGATGCACGGAACCTCGGTCTGCGACATCGGCCTGCTGGTCGAAGATGCCAGCGCCACGGTCGAGCGTGCGCGTGTTCTGGGCGCGAACCTGTTCTCGCAGAAGATTGGCGCGGGTGAGTTGAAGATCCCCGCCGTTCGCGGCGTCGGCGGCACCGTTCTCCATTTCCTCGACCGCCATTCCGAGCTTGGCGAGGTTTGGGAGCGCGAGTTCCAGCCGTTGGAGGGCGAGACCGGTGTCGCTTCGGCGGGCCTGAGCCGTATCGACCATATCGCGCAGGTCATGAAGCACGACGAAATGCTGACCTGGACGCTGTTCTACACCTCTGTGTTCGACATCGCGGCGCAACCGGAAGTGGACGTGGCCGATCCCAGTGGCATCGTGCATTCCCGTGCATTGCAGAGCAGCGACGGCGCTGTTCGCCTGACGCTCAACGGGGTGGATACGCACCACACTTTTGCCGGGCGCTTTGTCTCCGACAGTTACGGCTCCTCGGTCCAGCACCTCGCCTTTGCGACCGACGACATCTTCGCGACAGCCGAAAGCCTCGCTGCCAACGGCTTTGACAGCCTGCCCATCCCCGAGGATTATTTCTTTGAGATCCGCTCCCGCTTCAGCCTGCCCGAGGAGATGATCGCCGCGCTGAAGCGCGCGAACATCTTCTATGACGAAGACGGGGCCGGTGGGAGCTACTTCCAGTTCTACTCGCAGCCCTATGGCGACGGGATGTTCTTCGAGATCGTGGAACGGCGCGGCGGGTACGATGGCTACGGTGCCCGGAACGCACCCTATCGCACAGCGGCCCTGAAACGCGTCCGTCGGAAGGCGAGCATCCAGCCGCGGTAGAATCGTTCGTTTTTCTATCTAAAAACAGTACCGGTTTCGAAACGCGGGCTGGCCGGCCTTGAATGGCCGGCCAGCCGACCGGGTCAGCTTTCGCTGGGTTTGGGGGTGGCCTTCAGCAGAGTCTTCCCCGCGGAGGTCAACGCGTTCGCCGCCAGCGCAATTCCATCCATGATGGAGAGGATCGCGTTGGCTGTTCGCTCGGCCTGAATAATTTCCGCTTTCATGCTCGGCGAAAGCACGACGTTGCGCTCTTGCAGGTCCTTGATCAGATCGAGAGACATATCACTTGGCCTGCGCGGCGGACGGGCTGGCGCCAAGGGATACGAGAGTCCCGATCTTGCGCTTCAGATAGCTAGAGAAATCCCGCGCGGTTTCGCGGATCAATTCGTTCCGCAGCCGATAGGCTTCGTGTTCAATCTCGGTGAGTGTTTTTTCCATGACAATATCTCCTGCGACAAGAAGTAACATGCAAAAGATGGCTGATATCAAATGTGACCGATAGCGTTAACGCCGCAGAGCAGCAACTCGTTGGCTGCGATACACGTCCGGGTGAGCCGGGCCTTCGGCTTGCTCCAGGAGACGCGAAGCGTGCCCGTCGGTGGCCAGAATTCGACCGGTCGGATCAGCCATCGGTGAATTCGAAGCTCAACCATGCAGCAGATGGCGCCGAATGCCGACCAATTCGTCGGCATCCCCGTATTCGTCGGCTCAAAAAGGCTCGGGACGCTTGTTTCGAATCCGTCTCAGAGTGTGACCTTGAGGGGCAGGGTACTTAGGGTTCCGTTCGGTTTTCACCGAGGCCTGGTCCGAGAAGTGCCGCCGCGGGGGCAAATTTTCCCGTGGTACACGGCGGGCCAAAATCCCGGGAGAGTACTGCGTCGGTTCGCCCGCGCCTCACCTCCTTGTTCCGCCAGCGCACCGGCAAACCTTAACATCGGCGGAACGACAGGGAGCTGAAACATGCTGAAGTCGACGATTCTGTCTGCAACGATACTTGCCGCCGCGCTTGGTGCGCCCGCCGCGATGGCCGAGGAAAAAACCGAGTTCAAGGTCGCCTGGTCGATCTATGTGGGCTGGATGCCCTGGGGGTATCTGGAGACCTCCGGCATCATGGACAAATGGGCCGAGAAATACGGCATCGATGTCGAGATCGTGCAGATCAACGACTACATCGAGTCGATCAACCAATACACTGCCGGTGCCTTCGATGGCGTTTCGGCGACCAATATGGACACGCTTTCCATCCCCGCCGGTGGTGGCGTGGACACTACGGCGCTGATCGTGGGCGACTATTCCAACGGCAATGATGCGGTGATCTTGAAGGGCGAAGGTGACCTGATGAGCCTAAAGGGCAAGCCGGTGAACCTCGTCGAACTCTCGGTCTCGCACTACCTTCTGGCGCGCGGGCTCGACAGCGTGGGACTGTCCGAGGCCGATCTCGGCGGGGTGATCAACACCTCCGATGCCGACATGATCGCCGCTTTCGCCACCGATGACGTGGAAGCGGTCGTCACCTGGAACCCGCTGGTCTCGACCATCATGGAAGAGCCCGGCGCCAACAAGCTCTTCGACAGCTCGGACATTCCCGGCGAGATCATCGACATAATGTTCGTGAACACCGAGACGCTGGCCGACAACCCGGCCTTCGGCAAGGCGCTTACGGGGGCGTGGTACGAGCTGATGGCGCTGATGGCGGCGGGCGACGAAGAGGCGCTGACCGCGATGGCCGAGGAGTCCGGCACCGACCTGGCGGGCTACAAGTCGCAGTTGGCCTCCACCGAGATGTTCTATGACCCGGCTGACGCGGTCGCCTTTACCGAGAGCGCCGAGCTGCCCAAGACCATGGTGAACGTGGCCGAATTCCTGTTCGACAAGGGCATCCTCGGTGAAGGCGCGCCCTCGGCGGATTTCGTCGGTGTCGCCTATCCCGACGGATCGACCACGGGCGACGCGAACAACGCCACCTTCCGCTACGACACGACCTACATGAAAATGGCGGCCGACGGCAGCCTGTGACCTCCATCAGGCTCCGCGTTTCCCGCGCGGGGCCAATCCGGGATCTCCCATGCGCTTGATAAACCGAACGCCCGGCCCCGTGCTGGCCACCTTCCTCGCGCTCCTGCCTTTCGTGCTGGTGCTTGTGGCCTATGTGATCGGCTCCGAGATCCGGCTGGCCGAGAACCCGGCCGACAAGCTCCTGCCCGCGCTCTCGAGTATCGCCGATACCGCCGAGCGACTTTTCACCCAGCCGGACAAGCGCACGGGCCGGATCCTGCTCTGGCATGACACCGCGATCAGCCTTCAGCGGTTGGGCATCGGCGTGGCCATCTCGGCCTCCATCGGCCTCGGCGCTGGGCTGCTGATCGGGCTGTTCCCGCATGTGCGCGCGGGGCTGGCGGGCTTCATCGCTGTTGTCTCCATGGTGCCGCCACTGGCGCTGCTGCCGATCCTCTTCATCACCTTCGGGCTCGGAGAATTGTCCAAGGTCGTGTTGATAATCATCGGAATCACGCCCTTCCTGATCCGCGACCTGTCGCAGCGTGTCATCGAGATCCCGCGCGAGCAGATTGTGAAAGCCGAGACGCTGGGTGCTGGCTCCGGCGTGATCGCGTTACGCGTGGCACTTCCTCAGGTCTTGCCACGGTTGATCCAGGCGGTCCGCCTCTCCCTCGGACCGGCCTGGCTCTTCCTGATCGCGGCCGAGGCCATCGCCTCCGATCTCGGCCTCGGCTACCGCATCTTCCTCGTGCGCCGCTACCTGGCGATGGACGTGATCCTGACCTACGTGATCTGGATCACCTTCCTCGCCTTCGTGATCGATTTCCTGCTGAAGAAGCTGTCGAAGCGCGCCTTTCCATGGATGGAGGAAGGGCTGTGAAGATGGAAAACGGAAACATCCGAGCCGTGCATGTAAGACAACGCCGGGCCGGGCTCTGCTTCGAAGCGCCGTTCTCCAATCGGGGGGATACGGAATGAGTTTCGTCTCCGTTCGCGATGTCTTCCAATCCTACGGGCGTCGCCCGATCCTCGAACGTGTCAATGTCGACGTGGAGCAGGGAGAGTTCATCTCCATTGTCGGCGCTTCCGGCTGTGGCAAATCCACCTTCCTGCGCCTGCTGCTTGCGCAGGAGACCCCGACCCGTGGCACGATCTCCATCGACGGCAACCCGCCCGCCGTGGAGCCCAACCCCGAGCGCGGTGTGGTCTTCCAGCGCTACTCGGTCTTCCCGCATATGACGATCCGGCAGAACATCATCGCCGGCGAGAGCCTCGCCCAGCCATTTGGCCGCTTCTTCGGCAAGGCGCAGCGCGCGGCCCGGGAACGCGCCGACACTGTGCTGGAACGCATCGGCCTTGCCCATGTCGCCGACCAATACCCGGCGACCCTTTCGGGCGGCATGCAGCAACGCCTCGCCATCGGACAGGCGCTCACCGCCAAGCCGCGCATCCTGCTGCTCGACGAGCCCTTCGGCGCCCTCGACCCGGGCACGCGTTTGCAGATGCACGACTTCCTGATGGAGCTGCGCGCGGAGACCAATATGACCGTCTTCATGGTCACCCATGACCTGACCGAGGGCTTCAAGCTCGGCGACCGGGTGCTCGTCTTTGACAAGCCACGCTGGGATCCGACCGACCCAGAGGCCTTCGGCGCCACCATCACCTACGATTTCGATGCCCGCGATGGCGGCATCCCCTACCAGAGATTGACGGAGGAAACCCATGTTCCCATCACCGCGTGACCGTTCGCGCCCGCACAACCCGCGGCACATGCGCCGCGAGGAGAAGCGCTTCCACCACCCGGACCTGACCAAGCTCCTCGGCTGGAAGGCGATGCAGAAGGAGGGCGAGCTGCCCGAAGGCCGCTGGGACGAGGAGCGCCGTTGGGCGCTGCGCATGGGCCTGACCGGAGCCGACAGCATCGAGGACAAGTCCATCCCCACCTTTGCCCGTGGAGAGCTGCCGCATTACGCCGGCATCAACACCTTTCTAAAGGCGCCCTATGCCGAAGACGTGCTGGAAGTGGCCAACTACGATGCCACCGTGCTCGGCATCCCATTCGATGGCGGCACCACTTACCGCCCGGGAACCCGTTTCGGCCCGCAGGGCGTGCGCAAGATCTCGGCGCTCTACACGCCCTACAATTACGAGATCGGGGTGGACCTGCGCGAGCAGATGACACTCTGCGACGCGGGCGATGTCTTCACCATCCCGGCCAATATCGAAAAGAGCTTCGACCAGATCAGCCGCGCTGTCTCCCACGTCTTCTCCTCCGGTTCGCTCCCGATCATGATCGGCGGCGACCATTCCATCGGCTTCCCCTGCGTGCGCGGCATCGCCGAATGCACCTCCAAGAAGATCGGCATCGTGCATTTCGACCGCCATGCCGACATCCAGGAAAAGGATCTCGACGAGCGGATGCACACAACGCCGTGGTTCCACTCCACCAACCTTCCCAATGTACCGGCCAAGAACCTCGTGCAGGTCGGCATCGGCGGCTGGCAGGTCCCGCGCGAGGCGGTGAAGGTCGCCCGCGAGCGGCAGACCAACATCATCACCATGTCCGACATGGAGCGCATGGGCGTCGACAAGACCGCCGAGATGGCGCTGGAGATGGCCTGGGAAGGGGTGGACATGGTCTACATGTCCTTCGACATCGACAGCATCGATTGCGGCTTCGTCCCTGGCACCGGCTGGCCGGAACCGGGCGGTTTCCTGCCGCGTGAGGCGCTGGCGCTGGCCTCGAAGGTCGCCGCGCAAGGGATCTGTGGCATGGAGTTGGTCGAGGTCTCTCCGCCTTATGACACCTCGGACATCACCGCCCTCATGGGAACCCGCGTGATTGTGGACGTGTTCGGCGCGATGGTCTCCAACGGCACGCTGGGCAAGCACAAGCGCCATATCGACAGGCCGGTCGCAATCCCGCATGGCGAGTTCGTAGGCAAGAGGTGGTCCAATGCCACATGATCACCCGCACCATCACCACCACCATGACCACACCCCCCACGGGGCGGGGCACAACCACGCCCAGGCCGACCACCTGCATTCGCACATGCATGACGAGGATGCGGCGGCGGATCTTCAGGTGCTTACCACCCAGTTCATCGACGGTTTCGTGAAGGCGGCGGACAAATCCGCCTATCTCCGGCTCGCCGGTGTTCCGTTCGAAAAAACCGGGGTGGGGGGCGCGACCGCACTGAAGCTGGTCGATGTGGAGCTGAAGACCGAATGGCAGGTTGGCACCGCCTCGCCCTCTTTCGGCTCGCGCGAGTTGAGCTATCTGCCCTATCCGGGCAGTATGGTCAGCGAACGGACCAATATGGCGTTGATTTACGTGTCGATAGACGAGAAAACCTCCACCGACATCAAGGATTTCCTCGCAGACAAAAGACAGGAGCTTTCCAAATGAAAAAACTCACCGCACTGCTGCCCTTCATGGCGGCGCTTCCGGCGCATGCGCATGAGACCGGGCCGATTGCGCATCTGCACCCGCATGGTCCCGATATCGCGGCCCTCACAGCTATCGGTGTAGTGGCGCTCGCCTACGTGGTCTGGAAAGTTCGGCAACGCCGCTAACGCGCCTTTTCCCTGCGCGCGCGAGGCTCGGGCCTATTGCGTGCGCAGGAAAACCGGCCGTTCCTCGGTGGATGCGGCGGCGTCGAACATGTAGCCGCCGGTGCGGAACTCCGTGAGGTCCTCGGGCTGTGAAGCGCCGGTCTCCAGCACCCAGCGGGCCATGGCGCCCCGCGCCCGCTTGGCGGCCACCGCGATCACCCGGCGCAAACCGCCGCGTTCTTCCTCGAAGCGCGGGCTGACGAGACGCAAGCTCATCAGCGCGGCACGGTCGACAGCCTTGCCATATTCCTCGGAGGCGAGGTTCAGAACGGTATCGGTGCCGAGCGCCGCAGCGTCCTCCGTGACGGCTTCCGCGATCCGGCTACCCCAGAAGCGATAGAGATTTCCAGCGGAATGGCCGGGAATCCGGCGGCCCATTTCGAGCCGGTAGGGACGAATGGCATCTGTGGGCCGCAGCAGCCCGTAGAGTCCCGAAAGGATGCGTAGCCGACGCGCCGCCTCGGTCCGTGCAGCCTCGTCCAGCGTCGCGAATTCCAGCTCCCGGTAGACATCGCCGTCGAAAAGCTCGCCCGCCGCGAAAGCCGGCCCGGCCTCTCGCGTCCAATCCGCGAAGCGCCCGCCATTCAGCTTTGCAATCGCGGCGGAGACTTTCATGATCTCGGCAATCTCCGCGTCCGACCAGCCGCGCGCGACGGAAACGAGCTGTTCGGCCTCGTCGAGAAAGCGCGGCGTCGTGCTGGCATGGCCGCGTGCCCTGTCTTCGTTCAGGCTCTTGGCGGGCGACAGCAAGATCAGCATACGTTCTTCTCCCGGTGGACTGGTGTGGTTTGGAGCGCGTTCCGCGCGAAACGGTTGGATACACTACGAGAGCTATCTATGCCACCGCCGCCGGCAGGCAAGGGGCAGTCAGGAGGCCTCGCCCAGAACCTTGAGGAAGGCATGGCCGAAACGCTCCACCTTCTGCGCGCCCATGCCGGGAACGCGGGCCATGTCGTCGAGCGAGTCCGGCCGCCGTTCCGCGATTTTCTTCAGCGTCGAATGGGGGCAGGAGAGGTACTTGCCGGAGCCATCCTCGCCGCGAGCCAAGTCGATCTGGATCTCCTGCAACCGGTCGAACACATCGCCGCTTTCGCGCCCGGCGAGTTGCCGTCGGGCGGGGTGCATCTGCTCGACAGCGCCGGTTATCACCGCAAGGAAGCCCGCCCCGTAGCGCTCCAGCTTGATCGCGCCGACGCCGCCGACCCGGGCCATTTCATCCAGCGTCAGGGGCCGGGTCTCGGCCATCTCGATCAGCGTCCGGTCGGTGAAGACGATATAGGGCGGCACGCCCGCCGCCTCCGCCAGCGCGCGCCGCTTCGCCTTGAGTGCCGAGAGCAGCGGTGCGTCTTCCTCGCTCACCAGCTCGCGGACCTTTGGCCGGTCCTTGGCCTTGACGATGGTGTCCTTGCGCAGCGTGATCTCCTGCTCGCCACGCAGGATTGGCCGCGCCGGGTCTGTCATGCGCAGCGCGCCGTGGCGTTCCGGGTCCGGACGGACGAGGTCGTGGCCCATCATCTGGCGAAAGATCGCCTGCCATTCCTTGCGCCCGTATTCGATACCCACACCGAAGGTCGGCAGGCTTTCATGCCCGCGCTGGCGTATCTTGTCCGTCTCTTCGCCGCGCAGGATGTCGATCAGGTGTCCGCTGCCGAAGCTCTCGCCGGTGCGCAGGATTGCCGAGAGCGCCTTGCGCACTGCAGTCGTGCCGTCGAAGGTTTCCGGCGGGCGTTCGCAGAGGTCGCAATGCCCGCAAGGTTCCGCCGTTTCACCGAAGTAGCCCAGCAGGAGCTGCCGCCGGCAGCCAAGGGATTCCGCAAGTCCCAGCAGCGCGTTGAGCCGCGCGTGATCCGCCGATTTGCGTTCGGGCGGCGCCAGCCCCTCGTCGATCTGTGACCGGCGCAGGCGAATGTCTTCCGGGCCATAGAGCGTCAGCGTTTCCGCCGGCGCCCCGTCGCGGCCCGCCCGCCCGATCTCCTGGTAATAGGCCTCGATGGATTTCGGCAAATCTGCATGGGCCACCCAGCGGATATCGGGTTTGTCCACGCCCATGCCGAAGGCGACCGTCGCAACGACGATCAGGCCGTCCTCCGTCTGGAAGCGGTGTTCCACGTCGCGGCGCGCCTCCGCGTCCATGCCGCCGTGGTAATGGCAGGCCGCGTGACGCGCCTCTCGCAGAGCGTGGGACAGGCTCTCGGTCTTGGCCCGGGTGCCGCAATAGACGATGCCGGAGCGGCCCTTGCGCGCGGCGGCGAAGTTCAGGATCTGGCTGCGCGGGGAATTCTTTGCCTCGAAGGCAAGGTGCAGGTTGGGCCGGTCGAACCCGTGCAGGAAGCTGCGCGGCGGCACCCCGTCGAAGAGCCGGGTGACGATTTCTTCGCGGGTTTCCTCGTCCGCCGTTGCGGTGAAGGCGGCCAGCGGCACCTGCAACGCCCGGCGCAATTCGCCTATGCGCAGGTAGTCGGGCCGGAAATCATGCCCCCATTGGCTCACGCAATGGGCTTCGTCCACGGCGATGAGCGACACGCCGGCTTGCCGCAACATGTTCGCCGCCGCTCCCGAGGCCAGCCTCTCGGGGGCCATGTAGAGCAGCTTCAATTCGCCGCGATGGAGCGCGTCGAAGACGGCATCGTTTTCCTCAAGCGTGTTGCCCGAAGTGAGCGCCCCGGCGGCAACGCCGGCCTCGCGCAGCGCCCGCACCTGGTCACGCATCAGCGCTATGAGCGGCGAGATGACCACCGTCACCCCCTCGCGGCAGAGTGCTGGAAGCTGGAAGCAAAGCGACTTGCCCCCGCCCGTCGGCATGATCGCCAGCGTGTTTTCGCCTGCCGTCACGGCTTCCACGATTTCGGCCTGTCCGGGCCGAAAGGCATCGAATCCGAAAACGGAGGACAGAAGGTCTGTCGGGGAGGGCGCGGCCATCGCCGATCCTGCCTGTGTTTGGTTAGCTGCTCTTTGTTGGATGCAGCATCCCACACCAAGAATCGGTTAACAAGGCCGCGAGGCCCGGCTTACCGGAAACCGAACAGCGTCGGCAGCAGGATGTCGCGCAGGATGATGATGCAGATGAAGACAGCCAGCGGCGCAAGGTCGAGCGGCCGTGTGTCCGGCAGGATCCGCCGCACCGGGGTGTAAACCGGCTCCAGCAAGCGGTTCAGCCCGTCCCAGATACCGCGAACCGTCGGTTGGCCGTAATTTAGCACGCCAAAATTTAGCAGCCAGCTCATGATGATATGCACTATCATGATGAAAAAGGCGACGTCGAGGAGCAGTTGCAGAATTTGATAGATCGCCATCATCATCGGTCTCCGTCATAGGCAATTCGGCACAGGATGTAAGCTGCGCGGGGGGCGCGTGCAACCGTTCGTGCCGTGAGGTTGATATTGATGCAAAGGTAAAGATTAGATTGAGGGGAGTTTGAAAGGACCCGCCTATGTACCCATTCTTTCGCCTGATCCGGGAGGTTGCCCGAAACCGCAAGACCGCGCCGCTGCCGCTTCTGGGCATGCATGTCGCGAGCCATATCTGCTGGCCCTGGGATATCGACCCCTGGATGGAGCTGAACAACGGCCGCACGCTGACGCTTTACGATATGGGCCGGGTCGGGCTGTTTCTGCGCGCCGGGATCGTGTCGGTGATGAAGGCGAACCGCTGGGCGGGCACCATCGCCGGGTCCTCCTTCCGTTATCGGAAGCGGGTTCGGGCATTCGATCGCTACGAGTTGCGCACGCGTATGCTCGGATGGGACGAACGTTTTTTCTATGCGGAACAGTCGATGTGGCGAAAGGGCGAGTGCACCTCACACGGGCTTCTTCGCATGGCGATCACCGATGCGAAGGGGCTGGTCGAGACAGCGCGGGTGGCCGAAGCCTTCGGACATGACGGAAAGAGTCCGGAGTTGCCCGACTGGGTTCGCGCCTGGATCGACGCAGAAGCCGCGCGTCCCTGGCCGCCGATGCAGGACGACGCCCCTGACACCAGGATTGCGGCCTGAGGACAAAGCGGCTAGGCCATCGGGGCCTTTCGCCAGGAGTTCACATGACCGATCCCGTCGCGCTCACCGCCGATCTTGTCCGCTGCCCCTCCGTGACGCCCGCGGAGGGCGGTGCCCTCGCGCTGCTGGAGCAGATTTTGTCCGAGGCCGGGTTCGACTGCGCGCGCGTCGATCGCAACGGTACGCCGAACCTTTTTGCCCGCTGGGGCGCGAAGGGGCACGCGAAGAGCTTCGGTTTCAATGGCCATACGGACGTGGTGCCGGTGGGTGATCCGGCAGATTGGAGCGTCGACCCCTTCGGCGCCGAGCAGAAGGACGGCTTTCTCTGGGGCCGCGGCGCGACCGACATGAAATCCGGGGTGGCGGCCTTCGTGGCAGCGGCGGTGGATCTCGTCCGGGACACGCCGCCCGATGGCGCGATCCTCATCACCGTGACCGGCGACGAGGAAGGCCCGGCGACAGATGGAACCACGGCTTTGCTGGATTGGATGGCTGAGAAGGGCGAGGCGATGTCGGTCTGTCTCGTGGGCGAGCCGACCTGCCCGGAGCAGATGGGCGACATGATCAAGATCGGACGCCGTGGCTCGGTATCGGCCTTCTTCACCGCGACGGGGGTGCAAGGCCATGTCGCCTATCCGCATCGCGCGAAGAACCCGGTTGCAGCTATCGCCACTCTTATCGCCCGGCTCTCGGCCAGTCCGCTGGACGAAGGTACGTCGCATTTCGACCCCTCGACGCTGGCGGTGACGACGATCGACACCGGGAACCCCGCGACCAATGTCATCCCGACGACGTGTCGCGCCACGGTCAATATCCGCTTCAACGATTTGCATACAGGTGCAAGCCTGTCAGACTGGATGCGGGGCGAGGCGGCGGCGATTGCGGCACAGACCGGGGTCACCATCTCCACCGAGACGCGCAGCTCGGGAGAGGCGTTCCTGACCCCGCCGGGGGCATTTTCCGAAAGTATCGCGACGGCGGTCGAGGCCGAAACCGGGTTGAAGCCGGCGCTATCGACCTCGGGTGGAACCTCGGACGCCCGTTTCATCCGCGAACATTGCCCGGTCGTGGAGTTCGGCCTTGTCGGCAAGAGCATGCACCAGGTCGACGAGCATGTTTCCGTCGAGCAGATCCATCTGCTCAAGGCGATATATTCGCGGATCCTGAAGAATTACTTCGCCTGAGACATGCACCGGCAACTCTTCATCATGCTCAAGGAGCCGCGCCCGGGCCGGGTCAAGACCCGCCTTGGCCGTGACATCGGCATGGTTCCGGCCGCCTGGTGGTTTCGTCATCAAAGCGCTCGCCTGATCCGGCGACTCGAAGACCCGCGTTGGCAACTGACACTCGCGGTTTCCCCGGATACCGAAGGTTTGTCGTCGCGCGTCTGGCCAGAGCATCTGCATCGTGTTCCACAGGGCGCTGGCGATCTCGGCGACAGAATGGCACGGATCTTCCGCAGCGCGCTGCCCGGGCCGGTCCTGATCATCGGCGCCGATATTCCTGGGATCGGGAAAACTCATATTGCCCGCGGTTTTCGTGCTTTGGGGGCGCATGACGCCGTGTTTGGACCGGCGCCGGATGGCGGCTACTGGGCGGTCGGTCTGAAACGGTCCTCGGCACAGCCGCCCGGATTATTCAAGCAAGTGCGCTGGTCGAGCGAATATGCGCTCGCCGATACCATGTCTGCATTCGGTTCTGCGCGCTTGGCCCGCGTAGATACGCTCGCGGATATCGATACAGAAGCTGATCTGAAGTCGGAAAAGCACGGCTAAGGAAATACGCCGCTTGCGGAAGAGTGTGTCGCCGCACCCTGCCGGTTCATTGGGAGCTTGATGCGGAGATTGGGGGCGCTGCCCCCAAGCCCCCGGGATATTTCCAGTCAGAAGAAGACAGAGCGACCCTGACATTTTCTTCTGACTGAAAATATCCCCGCCGGAGGCACGATCCGTAGGATCGTACATGCGCGGAGGCGAATGACAGCCTCGTCCGCTTCTCGAACCAGAGGGGTTTCGAGCCATGAAGGGCCGTGCAGCGCCACCGCCGCCACTCGGCCACCGGCAGCCCCTCTTTCCACAGGTGACAGCCCACGGCCCCCATGCTACGCCGCGCTTATGGCAGAGCTTCCCACCAAGGCCCAGCTTCTCGACTGGATCGCCGACAACCCGACGCAGAACTCCAAGCGTGACATCGCCAAGGCCTTCGGGGTCAAGGGCGCCGCGCGGATAGATCTCAAGCGTGTGCTCAAGGAACTTGAAGCCGAAGGTCACTTGCAGAAAGCCCGGCGGCATTACCGCGACCCCGACAAGCTGCCACCGGTGAGCGTGCTCAACATCCTTGCGCCCGATGCCAACGGGGACCTCTACGCCAAGCCTCTGGAATGGCATGGCGAGGGCCCCGAACCGCGGGTGCTCTACATTCCGCGCGAGAGCGACCCGGCGCTGGGCGAGGGCGACCGCATTCTCGGACGGCTGACCGAGATCCGCACCGACGATTACCAGTACGAGGCCCGGCTTATCCGCCGGATTGGGCACAACCCGATAAAGATCCTCGGCGTCTATCGCAAACGCACGGAGGGCGGCCGCATCACGCCCATCGACAAGGGCGCTGACCGCGAATGGCAGGTGCCTGCCGGCGCCACACATGGCGCCAAGGATGGCGAACTGGTCGAAGCGGAACAGTCCAGCCCGCGCGGCAAGCTCGGCTTGCCGACAGCACGGATCATCGAGCGGCTGGGAGACCCGTCCGCGCCCAAGGCGGTCTCATTGATTGCCATTCACCAGCATGGTATTCCCGACGATTTCCCGGACAAGGTGATCGAGGAAGCGGACCACATGAAACCCTCTGGCCTTTCGGGCCGCGAGGATCTCCGTGACCTGCCGCTCATCACCATCGACCCGTCGGACGCGCGTGATCACGACGACGCGGTTTATGCACACGCCGATGATGACCCGAAGAACGAGGGCGGTCATGTCGTCTGGGTCGCCATTGCCGACGTGGCCCATTACGTCACCCCCGGCTCCGCGCTCGACGCCGAGGCGCGTACGCGCGGCAATTCCACCTATTTCCCGGACCGTGTCGTGCCGATGCTGCCGGACCGCCTGTCGGGCGATCTGTGCTCGCTGCACGAGGGCGTCCCGCGCGCCTGTATCGCCGTGCGCATGCGGCTCAACGCCAGCGGCCAGAAGATCGACCATTCCTTCCACCGGGGCCTGATGCGCTCGGAAGCCTCGCTGAATTACGAGGAAGTTCAGCAGGCGCTCGACGGCGCGCCGAATGACAAATGCGGCCCGCTGCTGGAGGAGGTTCTCAAGCCGCTCCAGGCCGCCTATCTCGCCGCCGCTCATGCGCGCGACATCCGCCAGCCGCTGGATCTCGATATTCCCGAGCGCCGGATCATGCTCTCCGACAAGGGCGAGGTGAAATCGGTGAATTTCAAGGAGCGGCTGGAGGCGCACCGGCTGATCGAGGAATTCATGGTGCTTGCTAATGTCTGTGCCGGTGAGACGCTGACAGTGAAGCGGACCCCGCTGCTCTTCCGCGTGCACGAGGAACCGACGCCGGAAAAGATGGAGGCGCTGCGCGAGACGGCGCAGGCGAGCGGCTTCACGCTGGCCAAGGGGCAAGTGCTGCATACGAGCCATCTCAACAAGCTCCTGCATGACAGCGCCGGCAGCGAGCTCTCTGAGCTGATCAACATGGCCACGCTGCGTTCGATGACGCAGGCCTATTACTCGCCCGAGAATTTCGGCCATTTCGGTCTGGCGTTGAAAACCTACGCCCATTTCACATCGCCGATCCGCCGCTATTCCGACCTGGTCGTGCATCGCGGCCTCATCTCGGCGCATAAATGGGGCAAGGACGGGCTGTCGCCCGACGATATCGATCGGCTTGCACCCACGGCGGAGCATATCTCGGAGACCGAGCGGCGCTCCATGGCGGCCGAGCGGGACACCACCGATCGCTACCTCGCGGCGTATCTGTCGGAGCGGGTGGGCAACGAGTTCACGGGTCGGATCGCCGGGATCGCGCGGTTCGGGTTGTTCGTGAAGCTGGACGAAACCGGTGCCGACGGGCTGGTGCCGATCCGCTCGCTCGGCAACGAGTTCTTTCATTACGACAAGGACGCGCAGACGCTGATGGGCGCGGATTCGGGCCGTGTGATCGGGCTCGGCCAACGCGTTGTCGCGCGGTTGACGGAGGCGGTTCCGGTCACAGGCGGCTTGATGCTCGAGCTGCTTGAAATCGAGGGCGAAAAGGCGGGCGGCGGTTCTGGCCGTGGCGCTGGCGGCGGACGCGGGGGGAGTAAGCCCGTGCGCCGCAAGCAGGGCAAGGCGCGGGCGAGCGCGGCGGCGAAGTCCAAGTCCGATCGCCGTAAGGTGACCCGCAAGCGGCGTTGAGCGAAGGCAGGGCAACTCCATGACCCGTCCTGCATTCGATGCCTGGATCGCCGAGTTTCGACAGCGGGCTCTTCGGGCCGGGCTCTTGGAAGACGTGCTCGACAGCGCCTTGGCCGGACTGGAACCGAACGCTTCGGCAATCGAGAAGGACAGCAACCAGGCCGAATTCACGCGCCCGGTTTGGGATTATCTCGACATGGCCGTTTCGGCGGATCGGGTTTGTACCGGTCGGGTGGCGATGACAGCTAATGCCGCGCTGTTCGCCGGAATCAAGGCGCGTTTTGCCGTCCCTTCGGAGATCGTCGCCGCGATATGGGGTGTCGAGACGCGTTTCGGAGCGATACGGGGGGCGGAACCGGTCCTTCCGGCGCTGGCGACATTGGCTTGGGAAGGGCGTCGGGCGGCGTTTTTCGAAAGTGAATTGCTGGCTGCGCTGGAGATCCTTCAGGCCGGAGATGTCGGCTCTGAAAGGATGCTGGGAAGCTGGGCCGGGGCCATGGGCCACACGCAATTCATGCCCTCGACCTATCTGCAACATGCCGTGGATTTTGACGAGGACGGGCGCCGGGACATCTGGGGAGACGACCCGAGCGACGCGCTTGCCTCCGCGGCGTCCTACCTGTCGAAATCGGGTTGGGCCGATAGTCTGCGTTGGGGCGCGGAGGTTCGATTGCCGGATGGGTTCGACCTGTCCCTGACCGGCCGGCAGACATGGAAGCCCGTGCGGGAATGGCAGGCACTTGGCGTGGCGATATTCGAAACCGGCGCGCTGGCACAAACCGAACCGGCGGCGCTCTTGCTGCCTGCCGGCCATGCCGGCCCGGCCTTCTGCCTGTCCCGGAATTTCGAGGTTCTGCGCCGTTACAATGCATCGGATGCCTATGCGCTGGCCGTTTCCTTGCTGGCGGACCGTCTTGCGGGCCGTGGCGCCTTGCATCGGGAATGGCCGCGCGGGCTGCGCTTGCCCGACCGGGCGCAGCTTGCCGAGCTGCAGCGCCTTCTGACCGGGATGGGGTTCGATACGCAGGGTGCCGATGGTCTGGCCGGCCCCAATACGGCGGCGGCGATCCGCGCCTATCAGCGTGTCCATGCGCTGCCCGCCGACGGGTTCGCCACGCTGGACCTGCTGGACAGGATGCGAAGGAGCTAACCTATCTTCGGGGCGTTCTTGCTCTCCACGGGCCTCGACTCGTCGTTCCAGGTGATGCGCAGGTCCACACGGTTGGAGCCATCGGCCCGTTCGGCTCGAATGCGCAGGTTCAACAGCCCGTCCGGCTCCAGGGCAATCTCGCCATCCTCGTCGCTCAGAACCAGCTCGCCCTTGCCGATCCCCTTGGTCAGCGCTTCGAGCAGGGCCTTCACGGTCTTGCGTGTCTGCAAGGAGTCGTGGCGAAACTTGCCATCTGTCTTCATGCGATCTCCGCCTCCCAGTCGTGGCGCTCGGGATAGAAGTGCCTGGCCTTCGCATCGTCCGAACGCAGCCCGACCACATCCCCGCCCGGAAAGACAAGCGTCGCGCCACATCCCACCACCGTCAACCCCGCGCGCCGTCGCGAGACGCGGTCGGGCGTCGCATCGGCCTCGATCTGCGTCACCGTCATGTCTCGGCGAAAAGGGCCTGTCCGGCGTCGAAGAGCGCGTCGAAATCGAGCTTGCCCCGGATCTCGAAGATGTCCACGCCTTCCAGCGCATCGAGATAGCCCTGCGGGTCGGGCCGCTCGCCATCGGTCAGAAAGGCGCCCGTTGGTTTCTGATAGAACGGGCCGGGGCTTTTCATGATCGCGGCGAGCAGGTCCGGCCGGTCGGCAAGCATGACCGGTTCGACCGCCATCGGCGTATCGGAGTCGCGATGCCAGTTGAGCACCCAGAAATGGGTGAGAGGCCCTTCGAAACACACCCGTCCGGTGCCGTAGACCTGCCCGACATGCAGGTCGTGCTTCTCTTCCAGTTTCCACAATGCTTCCCCCGGCATGGCCGCCAGTTCGGCCCGCCGGACATTGTCCAGCATGCCGTGCAGTCGTGGATTGCCGTGGATCGTGCCGGGGTTGATCCTCGGCAGCTTGGGAATGCCGAGCGCATCGGGCGGGGTGCCCTTGCGCACCAGCAGCCTGTCGCCGGTGATATAGGCAAGCCCGTCTATATCCATCAGCCGCAGCACCGAGGTCGATTTTCCGCCGCCCGACAGCCCGGCAATGCCCAGCGAGCGGCGGCCATTGCCGAGGGCTGCGGCATGGCAGATCTGCCAGCCCTGCCGCTGGCAAATATTGAGAAACTGCGTGTTGACGAAGTTGATCACCTGGTTGGGGTGCTCGGCGGCCGGGCCGAAGGCGACCAGCCGCTCCGGGGATTGCACGAAGCTCACCCCGGTGCGGACCTTGTGGACCAACCGCCCGTCTTCAAGATCGAAGATCGCGTCCTTGCGCCCGGTCTTGCCCGGTTCGCGCGCCCAGTCGACCCAATCGGGCGCCGGGGTGAGGGTCTGGCCGTCAAGCACCTCGACAGTGGCATCCGGATTCCCCGGCGCGTCGAGTGCGTCGGAGAAATAATCCGCCAGTATACTGCGCAGCGGTTCGGCGCAGATGAGCGCCAGCCGCAGATGTCCCACCGCGAGGTGGATCGGCTCGGAACCGTCCAGCGCGGAAAAGTCCAGCCGGTCCAGAACCTCGTCCGTCCTCATCCGCGGATCTTTCCGATCACGTGATCGGCCACCAGTCCGGGCGCGTCGATGCCGCAGGCATATTTCGCGCCGCCATAGCCTCCGAAGGCGGAGACCTCGAAGACGATTGGCCCCTGCGGGGTAAGGGCGATATCCACCGTGGTAAAGGTTAGGCCAAACGGCTCTTGTGCCTTGCGGGCCATCTCGATCAGCTCCGCATCCGGCTCGAAGGGCTCGTATTTGCCGCCCGAGTCGATGGTCGTGTTCCAGGTGTTGCCCTGAGAAGCCCGCGCATAGGTGCCCAGGTACTCCCCGTCCAGGAAGATCAGGCCCAGATCCTTGCCCGACAAGTCCAGCTTCTTCTGGATATACATCACCGGGTTGTTCGAGGCGAAAGAGGCGATCTGGTTGATGGCGCGGAAGGAGTCTCCCTCGATCAGCGCCATTCCGCGCGCTTTGGTCGAGAAGAGCGGCTTGAACACGGCGGTGCCGAATTCGGCCGCTGTTTCAAGGGCGACCTCCGGGTCCTCGGTGATCACCGTCGGCGGGATCGGCACGCCGGTCGCGGCGAGCGTGACGGTGCAGGCCAACCGGTCGATCAGGCGGATGATGGCCTCCGGATCGCTGAAGACCTGCACGCCCCGGGCCTGCGCGTATCGCAGGATCTCCATCCGGTCGAGCACGTCCGGTTTGTAGATCTCGGAAATCTTCTTGATGATCAGCCCGTCGAGCTTGCACAGGTCGATATTGTCGTAGAGCATCGTGCCCCGCTCGAGGTCCAGCGTGACATGGCCCATGTCGATCACCAGCCGGAAACCGGTGCGTTCCTCGACCGCGTCGGCAAGCGCCTCGGTCGACCATTTTCCGGGGATACCTACGACCCCGATTCTCAAATCAGTCACTGAACAACTCCCTGATCGGCAATTTGAATCTGTTTTCCTTGCCTTCTGGACAGCTCAATACCCGTTCCAGAAGGAAACGCCCACGCAGGAACATCCGTCTTGCATGGGCCTTGTCGTAAATGAAGCGTGTAGAGGTCACGAAACTGCGGGCCAGCCCAAGCGCCAGGCGAAATTCGAAGCTCGTATCTTTCTGGCTGCGCGCGAATCTTGCCGCTATGGCGTGAAAATCCTCTGCCACGCGGGTGATGCGGTCGCGAACCGGCCCGTCCTGGATCTGCAGCCGGTAGTTCGAAACCATGAAGACCGACACGTCCTGAACGTAATCGGTATAGCGGGAGCGGTGCAGGTCGATGAAGCGGATTCTCTGTTCCGCGGGGTCGTAGATCACGTTGTCGATGTTGAAATCGCCATGGATATAGACCGAGAACGGCGCGGGCAGTGCCTTTTCCCGCGCGGCGGCTTGCCGCACCAACGCATCGAAGCCGGGCAGGGAGAGCCCGCCGAGCCGCACGGGGTGGGTTGCGAAATCGGGATGCACGCGGCGCACATCGTGCAAGCGGCCGGCAAGTTGGCGCATGGAGGCCATCTCGGCCGGCTCGTCCGTGCGGGTGCTCTTCCAGATATCGCGCAGGGTTTTCGCCAGCGCTTTCTGCGCCTCGGCAAGCCGCGTTTCGCTTTCGCCCAGCAGGATCTGCTCGAAGGTCTGGCCCGAGAGATGTTCGATCAGAAGCGCCGCCGACTGCCCGCGCTTCTCGTAGGACAGGATCCGCGGCGCGAGGCCAGGATAGATCGAATGCCAGGATTTCACCCCGGCGCGCTCTTCCCGGACCTTGCTCAACGCGCCATCCTTGAAAACGGCGTCGACATCGCCATCGCGCGAGCGCACCGAGGAAATGGCGCTGCCGGAGCGTGTCTCGGCCAGCGGTTCCAGCTCGACTGCTTCCTCCCGCGCATCATTGCCCGACAGGATCGAACGCAGGGTGAAATAGCGTTCGAACTGCACCGACTGTCCGATATTGACCGACAGGATCGCCTCGCTCACCGCTTGCAGCGCATCACCCATGCGGTGGATCTCGTTGGCGGCCAGCAGGCTGTTGGAGAGATCCTCGGTATGTTTGGAGCCGCGCATGTCGCGCGTATAAGTGCGGAACATCTGGTCGTAATGATCGTCCAGGCGGGTCTTGATCTGACCGATGGCGATGGCCTGCCGGCTGTCGCGCGCGTCGATCGCATCGGGTACGTCCGAGACGCCGCCACGCACCCGCTTGATCATCTTGGGATAGGCCTCGGGGCGCAGCAGAGACTTGCGACGCACCTGCTCGGCGTGAAACAGGCTGCGCCGGGCAAGCCGGCTCAACAGCTCCAGGTTGCGCGCGACCATGTCCATGTTCTGCAGCAGCAGCCGCTGCGACGGCCCCAGCTTGCGCGCGCCAAGCCCCTTCTGGGACGCGCTATGCACCCGGGTGCGCAGGTTGTCGGCATAGCCCGCGCGCAGCATGACCTTCTGTGCGCTGGCCGCGTCGGGGCGTTGGAAATAGTCCTGCACCGCCGAGAGCTGCCCATTGAGCTCGGCGCACAGGAAATGCAGGTTCTCGCGGATCGCCCGCGGAAGCTCAGCCATGGAAGCTCCCGAGATAGAAGGGCGCGTCCGGGTCGAGCAGGTAGGAGGCGAAACTCGGCCGGAACAGTTCCGCCTGTTCGATCGGATCGGCCCAGACCGTGTCTATCTGCGAGCGGTCCGGCTTGGGGCCGAGCCGGGGCGTGTAATCGGCCGGCAGTTCACAGGAGAACAGCGCCTCGATCTGGTGGCGCAGCCCGCCTTGCGTGGGTTTGTAGACTTCGGCCATGTGCAGCAGCGGCCCGACAGTCACCTCGGCGCCGATCTCCTCGAAACACTCGCGGGCAATACCCTGCGGCATCGTTTCGCCCATTTCCTGCGCACCGCCCGGCAGGGTCAGGAAATCCGGCTTGCCGGGGTGGCGTTTGACCTGCACCAGCAGTTTGCCCTGGCGGAAGATCACGGCGCGGACGGTTGCCCGGATCGGGGGAAGAAAGACGGTCGATGTCATCATCATTCGTCCATATAAATGTAACCGAACAGCTTCATGACAGAGCTTAACAGCCGCGGGGACCGACAGTGTCAGACCTGACCATTTCTCGCAATGCCGAATTCCCGGACCCGTTGCGCATTGCCCGCGCGAAGGCCTCGCCCAATCTCGGCCCGCGGCTGCTGTTCTTTACCGGGGGCAGCGCGCTCAACGACATCTCCCGCAGCCTCAAGCGCTATACTCATAATTCGGTGCACCTGATCACACCGTTCGACTCCGGCGGTTCCTCGCGGGTTCTGCGCGACGCCTTCGACATGCCGGCGGTCGGCGATCTGCGTTCGCGCCTCATGGCGCTGGCGGATGAGACCGATCTGGGCCAGCCCGATATCTTCGCGCTCTTCTCACACCGCTTGCCGGTCGACGTGCCGCGACAACAGGCGGCCGCAGAATTCGAGGCGATCCTGCGGGCTGAACATCCGCTCATGCAGGCGATCTCGCTGCCGATGCAGACGCTGATCCTGCAGCAGTTGGAGAGCTTCGTCGAACACGCGACCGGCGATTTCGACTTTCGCCGCGCCAGTATCGGCAACCTGATCCTGGCGGGCGGGTATTTCTCCTCCGGGCGCGAGCTGGAACCGGCGCTGTTCTTGATGTCGAAAATGGTCCACGCACTCGGAACCGTGCAGGCGGTGGCGGATGTGAACCTGCATATCGGCGCCGAGTTACAGGACGGAGGCAGGATTATCGGCCAGAAGGAACTCACCGGGAAGGAAGCCGCGCCTCTCAGCCAGCCCATCCGCCGGATGTTCCTCTCCGATGGCAGGAACGAACTTCCCGCCGAGGCCGTGCGCCTGCCCGAGCGGAACCGTCTGCTGATCGAGCGGGCAGATCTGATCTGCTATCCTCCGGGCAGTCTATATTCCAGCGTCATCGCCAACCTGCTGCCGGCCGGTGTCGGGCAGGCCGTGGCCGCGCGTGGCGTGCCCAAGATCTATGTTCCCAGCCTCGGTGTGGACCCGGAATGCAACGGCTCGGGCCTCGGCGATCAGGTGGGGGTGTTGCTGTCCGCATTGCGGGCCGATGCCGGGGCTGATTGCCCATCGGAGCGGTTGATGAGCGCGGTGATCTGCGATCGAGGCCGGCTTGGAGCGCAGGAAGCGCAGGAGATCGAGGCCCGTCACGGGGTGCCCTGCATCGCCGCCGATCTGGCGCAGGAAGAGCGGGCCGATCGCTACGATCCGGTCCGGCTCTGTGATGCACTGATTTCGCTGTGCTGACCCCGGGGGCTGCCGATGACCCGTGAACTCCTGCTGCTGCGAAACGGAAAGGCCGAGGCCACCCCACCCCGTGAGCTAAAGGATGGCGGCAAGCGGCAGGTTCAGCGCGTGGGCGTCTGGCTGCAGTCGCAGGGGTTGTTGCCGGATCATGTCCGTGCGGCCCCGAGTGAGCGCGCGAAGGTTTCGGCACAGAAGGCTCTCAAGGCGGGTGGGGCCAGCGCGGGGATCATCGCAAAGGACGCCCGCCTGAAGAGCCGTGCGCTCACGGATGTGCTTGCCTGCCTCGCCGATATTCCGGTGGAGGCAAGGCGTCCGATGATCGTGGCGCATCGGAAGCTGCTGGAGCGGCTCGCCCGCCACCTGAGCGGCGATGCGCGCCTGTGTCTGCCAACCGGAACGCTGCTGCGGCTGGCCCTGCCCGACGACTGGACGTCGCTTCCGGCCGGATGTGCCGAGATCCTGGAACTGCTGCACCCCGAGAGCCTGCCCGAACGGTTTCCCTTTCCCGGGCCGGGTGGTCCGGAATGGCGCGACAGGCCGGCCTATTACTATCGGCAATCGGCCGTGATCCCGTGGAGGCTGGAAGGGGACGCGCTGCGGATTCTCGTCATCACGTCGAGCAAGCGCAGTCATTGGGTCGTGCCCAAGGGTATCCACGAGCCCGGCCTGAGCGCGCAGGCTTCCGCCGCGCATGAGGCCGAGGAAGAAGCGGGCGTTTTGGGCGAGGTCGGCGAGGCGCCGCTGGGGGAATTCACGGTGGAAAAATGGGGCGGGGTCTGCCGGGTGTCCGTCTACCCGATGCGCGTGACGGAAATATTCGATCAGGAGACGTGGGAGGAAAGCCATCGCAGCCGCCTCTGGGTCTCGCCCGAAGAAGCCTTGCAGCATCTCAAACATGATGGTCTGAAGGAGATCGTCAGGCGTTTCGCGGATGCGTTTTCCGCGCGGTGACGGGCACCCTGCGGCACGGCGGAACCTGTTGGAATCGCGCCATTGGGTCCATGTTCGGACCGGCGGCCAGAGGAGGTGGAAGATGGCAACGATGCGTCATGGCGGACAGATCCTGATCGACCAGCTCAAGCTGCGCGGTGTGCGCCGCGTGTTCTCCGTGCCGGGTGAGAGTTTTCTTGCCGCACTGGACGGGCTGCATGAGAGCGGGATCGAGAACATCGTCTGCCGGCACGAGGGCGGCGCTGCGATGATGGCCGAGGCGCATGGAAAGATGACCGGCACGCCCGGGATCCTCTTTGCGACCCGCGGCCCGGGCGCTACGAACGCCTCCGCCGGTCTGCACGTCGCGCAGCAGGACTCGACACCGATGATTGCTTTCATTGGCCAGATCGCGCGCGGACACAAGGATCGCGAAGCCTTCCAGGAAGTCGATTTCCCGGCCTTCTTCTCGCCGCTGGTCAAATGGGCGGCGGAGATCCGGGATACCGAACGCCTGCCGGAATATATCGCCCGCGCGTGGAACGTTGCCTGTTCGGGGCGTCCCGGCCCGGTGGTGCTGAGCCTGCCCGAGGACATGCTCTCCGCGTCTGCCGAGGTGCCGGACCTTGCGCCGCCGCAACCCGCGCCGCGCGCCGACTACACCGCGTTTGCCGAAACCGTTCTCAAGCGCCTGCGCGGGGCGCTCCGGCCGCTGGTCGTGGTGGGCGGCTCCGGCTGGTCGCGGCAGGCCGCGCAGGATCTTCTGACCTTCGCCGAGACCGCGGACCTGCCCGTCGCCGCCACCTTCCGCCGGCAGGATTACATGGACAACCGGCATGACAATTACGTGGGCGATCTCGGCGTGGGCATGAACCCGGCGCTCGGGCAGCGGTTGAAGAATGCCGATCTGGTCCTGGCCCTGGGAACCCGCCTCAGCGAAACCGCGACGGCGGGCTATACCCTGCTCGACCCGGTATCTCCCAGCCCGCGCCAGCGCCTGATCCATGTCCACCCGGACCCCGACGAGCTAGGCCGGGTACACCGCGCCGATATGGTTCTGGCGGCGCCGGTCGCCGATGTCTTGGAACACCTGGCCGCCAATGCGGTGCCGCTTGCCAATAGCCGTATCTGGACGTCCGAGGCTCGCGCCGACTATGAGATCTGGCAGAAGCCGCAGCCAAGCCCCGGCGCGTTGCAACAGGAACACATCGTCTCCTGGCTGTCCGCGAACCTTCCCCCGAATGCGATCCTGACCAATGGTGCCGGCAACTACGCCGCCTGGCTGCATCGCTATTTCCGCTTCAAGCGGTTCGGAACCCAACTCGCCCCCACTTCCGGTTCCATGGGCTACGGGCTGCCGGCGGCGATCTCGGCCAAGCTGGAACACCCTGACCGCACCGTCATCTGCATGGCGGGCGATGGCTGCCTGCAAATGACGGTCAATGAGCTGTCCACGGCGGCCCAATATGGCGCGGCGGTGATCGTGCTCGCGTTCAACAATGGCCGTTACGGAACGATCCGCGCCCATCAGGAGCGCAAATATCCCGGCCGGGTCAGCGGGACGGAGTTGTTCGTGCCTGAGCTTCCGGCATTGGCGCGGGCCTATGGCGGCTGGGGCGCCACGTTGACCCGCAACGAGGAATTCCCCGAAGCCTTCGCCGAGGCGCAGGCCGCCGGCACGCTCGCCATTCTAGACCTGCGTCTCGACCCGCAGGCCCTCTCGCCCTCGATGACCCTCGACCGGGCCCGCGCACTCGGTCAGGAGCGCAATGCTGGCTGAGCTGGTTCAGCCGCAGGAGATCTGCGTGATCCGGCCATTCCCGTCCGTGTAGAAATTCACCCGCATGGGGTTGTATTCCTGCGTAACGATATCGGTTATCGCGACGACCCGGTGGGGCACCGACAGGCCGGCCGCCGAAACATCGGTCGCGGTCAGCCCGCGATATTGCTGGTAGTTCTCCAGCTTGCAGGTATCGGGCAGCCGCTCGGTCAGCCCATCGGCGCCACCTTCGATAGTCTGATCGTAGGGATCTTCCTCGATCGCCTCGACTCCGGCACCGAAGGTCGGGCTCGTCGCGCTTTCGTTGAGCGGTGTCGCCGTCACGGGATCGGACATGAACATGTCTTCGCTGATCGGATCGTTCGTGCTGCTTTCGCAACCTGCCAGCGCCGCCAGCGAAATTGCCATGACCAGAATTCTCGTCTTCATAACTTCCTCGCAGTTGCAAATCGAAGGCGCATCGCCCACGGTTTGGTCGCAGTCTAACGAGAGGAAACGGCAATGAAAACGCGCGCCGCTGTGGCAATTGAAGCGGGAAAACCCCTCGAAATCATGGAAGTCAACCTGGAAGGGCCAAAAACCGGCGAGGTTTTGGTGGAAATCAAGGCCACGGGCATTTGCCACACGGACGAATTCACCTTGTCAGGGGCCGATCCGGAAGGCCTGTTTCCGGCGATTCTCGGCCATGAAGGCGCGGGCGTGGTTCTCGAATGCGGCCCCGGGGTGACCTCGCTCAAACCCGGCGACCACGTGATCCCGCTTTACACGCCCGAATGCCGGGAATGCGAGTACTGCCTCAACCCCAAGACCAATCTCTGCCAGTCAATCCGCGCGACCCAGGGCCAGGGACTGATGCCCGACGGCACCTCGCGTTTCTCCACCCTCGATGGCGATCCGATCCTGCATTACATGGGTTGCTCGACCTTCTCGAACCACACCGTCCTGCCGGAGATCGCGCTGGCCAAGGTCAACCCGGACGCGCCTTTCGACAAGATCTGCTATATTGGCTGCGGCGTGACCACCGGCATCGGGGCGGTAATCAACACGGCAAAGGCCGAAATCGGTTGCCGGGCTATCGTATTCGGCTTGGGCGGCATCGGCCTGAACGTCATCCAGGGGCTTCGTCTGGCCGGGGCCGACCAGATTGTCGGCGTTGACATCAATCCTTCGAAAGTCGAGATGGCCACGCGCTTCGGCATGACCGATTTCGTCAACCCGGCCGAAGTTGAAGGCGACCTCGTCCCCTATCTCGTCAATCTCACGGGCGGCGGTGCCGATTACACCTTCGATGCCACCGGCAACGTGAATGTCATGCGCGCCGCGCTCGAATCGGCGCATAAGGGCTGGGGCGAATCGATCATCATCGGCGTTGCTCCCGCCGGTGCCGAAATCTCCACGCGTCCCTTCCAACTCGTAACCGGCCGCGTCTGGCGCGGTACGGCCTTCGGAGGTGCGCGTGGTCGGACGGACGTGCCGAAGATCGTCGACTGGTACATGCAGGGCAAGATCGAGATCGACCCGATGATCACCCACATGCTGAGCCTTGACGAAATCAACAAGGGGTTCGATCTGATGCATGCCGGCGAGAGCATCCGCTCCGTCGTCGTCTACTGACTAGAAGTATCCCGGGGGTCCGGGGGCACTCAGCCCTCGGTCCTCCGCTACCAACCGGAGCCCACATGCCCGATCAACGCCCTCTCCTCGCCATCCTCATCGACGCCGACAACACCTCCCCCCAGAACGCGAAAGCAATCTTCGACGAGATCGCCGCCTATGGCGAAGCCTCCGTCCGCCGCGTCTATGGCGATTTTTCCTCGCCTCAGATGAAAGGCTGGTCCAAGGTCCAGGCGGAGTACGGCCTCGTTCCCTTCCACCAGCCTGCCAACACCGTTGGCAAGAACGCCTCCGACATCGCGCTGGTCATCGACGCGATGGACCTGCTGCATACGGGCCGGTTCGATGGCTTCGTCCTCGTTTCCTCCGATAGCGACTTCACCCGGCTGGCCAGCCGCATCCGCGAACAAGGGCTCGATGTCTACGGCATCGGCCGGCAAAAGACGCCACAAGCTTTCCGTCAGGCCTGCAAGCGTTTTATCTTTATCGAAAATATCTCCGGTTCCGAACCGGATACGGCCGAGAAAACGTCCCGGTCAGCGCCCGCAAAGTCGCATCCGCTCACCGAGGCACGTGATCTCATTCTCAAGGCGATGGACGGGATCGATCAGGATGACGACTGGTATACGCTTGGCCAGCTTGGCCAGTTCATGACCGCTGCCAATCCCGATTTCGACACCCGAACCTATGGCAAGAAAAAACTCTCCGAGTTGGTCCAGGCGATCAAGATATTCGAGACCCGCCGCAGCCCCTCCAATCAGCTCCAGGTGCGCCGGCTGGACTAGTTGATGGGACGGGGAGCAGACGGAATTGCCGAGCCAGCGGACATCCGATCAGTTTCTTGGGTGAAGATTGGGGGCGCTGCCCCCAAAACCCCGGGATATTTCCGGTCAGAAGAAGAGAGGTAACAAGACAGACTTCTTCTGACAGAAAATATCCCCGCCGGAGGCGCGATCCATCGGATCGCTTTCGCGCTCTGGGCGCGTGCCTTCGAATGTCGGTTCTTTCAGAGCCTGTCTCGGCAAGTCGCGTCTCTTTATGTATCTGCGAAAAGCGGTCAGCCTCACACCCCGTAGCGCGCCAGGAACATCGCCACCGCGCCATTCGCGACCCGCGCCTTCTCGGCTTCGGTGACGTCCCGGCAAAGCCCCATCAGAAGCTTGGGATGAAGGTCTACCTTGCACAGTTCGGTGAACTGGTCGGCGGCAAGCTCGGGGTCCTCGATACGCAAGGTTCCGCGGGCATTCGCCTCGCGGAAATACTCGATCAGCACCGCGCGCGACTTGGCCGGCCCGCCTTCCCAGAATTCGCGGCCCAGATCGGGAAAGCGTTCGGACTCGGCCACGACGATGCGGAAGACCGCCCGCCCGAATTCCGACAGGTAGAAGCCCATCATCCGTTTGGCCGCGCCGCGCAGGACCTCCTCTGGCGGCAAATCGGGGTTGATGCTCTGGATGCATTCCTCGGCCTGCCGCTGGCACTGGCCGGTCGCCACTTCCATGAAAAGCAGCCGTTTGTCGGAGAAATAGCTATAGAGCGTCGCCTTGGAGACACCTGCCGCACGCGCGATATCATCGACGCTCGCGCCTTCGAACCCGTCGCGCATGAACACCTGTTGCGCCCCTTCGAGCACTTGGTCGAATTTGCGCCCACGCTTGATCAGTCCGGGTTCGGCATTCATTTGGATTCCTCCTTCTGCATATGTAAACCATACAGTTCAGTTCATGCAAGTTTTCCGAATGACGCCGCCGAAAGCTCGTGCTAGGCGCGAAGAATGTTGTCTGTCCTTATCAAGACCCTGCCCTTCTTCGGCCTGATCGCGACCGGTTATCTTGCCGGCCGCACGCGGTTCTTTACCGACGAGGCAACCGCATATCTGACCAAATTCGTGTTCTACTTCGCGCTCTCGGCGATGCTCTTTCGATTCTCGGCAAACCTGTCGCTGTCGGAAGTGATAAGCTGGCCCTATATCTGGGCCTATCTGAGCGGCACTTCGATGCTCTACGCATTCGCCATTCTCATTGCGCGTTTGCGCGGGCTGGCCTGGGACGAATGTGCGGTGGAGGCGCAATGCGCGGTGATCGGCAATGCGGGCTTTCTCGGCGTGCCGATGCTGACGCTGCTGCTGGGCCCGGAAGCCATCGGGCCAGTCATGATGGTGCTGGCGGTGGACCTGTTGGTTTTCAGTTCGATGATCGTCATCGTCATTACCGGATCGCGCGACGGACGGATCGCGCCCGGAGTGCTGATCTCGGTGGGGCGCGGGCTGACGCGCAACCCGATGATCGTTTCCATCGGTGCGGGTTTTGCCTGGTCGGCGCTGCAATTGCCGATCCCGGTGCCGATGAACGAGTTCCTCGACCTGATGGGCGCGGCGGCGACGCCCTGCGCGCTTTTTGCCATTGGCGCTTCGCTCGCATCCAAGAATGCCGAGCGGCTGTCGGTGGCTGTGTGGCTCTCCTCGGCCAAGCTTCTTCTGCACCCGGCGATGATCGCTGTCATGGCGTTGCTGGTCTTCCCGGTCGAACCTTACGCGGCGGGTGTGATGATTGCCTGCGCGTCGCTGCCCGTCGCGGGCAATGTCTATATCCTCGCCCGCCACTATGGCGTGGCGCCTCAACGGGTCTCCACCGCGATCCTGGTCTCCACCGCCGCATCCGTGCTGACGGTTTCGACCGTGATCGCCTGGGTCGGTTGACAGGGTTGTCCGGCGCGCCACCGCAGGCTACGCCTAGCGAAACGCAGGAGGAGCTTGCCATGCAAACGTTGTCCGAGAACCGCTGCTTCGGCGGCATGCAAGGGGTCTACAAGCACGGCTCGAATGCCTGCGAGTGCGACATGACCTTCGGCCTCTATCTGCCGCCGCAAGCCGCGTTGGGTCCGGTTCCGATCCTGTGGTATCTCTCCGGGCTGACCTGCACGCATGAGAACGCCATGGTGAAGGCCGGGGTACAGGCCCATGCCGCCGCTCATGGCATGGCGGTCGTCTTTCCGGACACCTCGCCGCGCGGCGATGGCGTGACAGATGACGAGGCCTATGACCTCGGGCAGGGTGCGGGATTCTACGTGAACGCCACGCAGGAACCCTGGGCGCCGAATTTCTCGATGTGGGATTACGTGGCCAATGAGTTGCCGCTCCTGCTCGAAGCGCATTTCCCGGTCGATGCCGCGCGACAGACGATCACCGGGCATTCCATGGGCGGGCATGGCGCGTTGACACTGGCAATGGGGCTACCGGGGCGGTTCGCTTCCGCCTCTGCCTTCGCCCCCATCGCCAACCCTTCCGCCTCGGATTGGGGGCGCAAGCAATTGGCAGCCTATCTCGGACCGGATGAGAGCGTCTGGGCGGATCACGACTCGACCATACTCATGCGGACGAAGGGCTTTGACGGCCCGGTGCTTGTGGACCAGGGCAGCGAGGACCAGTTCCTCGACCTGCTGAAGCCGCAGGTGCTGGCCGAGGCCATGGCGGCCCGTCGGCAGGAGGGCAGCTTCCGGATGCAGAAAGGGTACGACCACTCCTACTTTTTCGTCTCCTCCTTCATGGGCGATCATGTTGCCTTCCACGCAAGAGCACTGGGGCTTTCGTGACAATCTATATCGATGCCGATGCCTGCCCGGTGAAAGCCGAGGCCGAGCGGGTCGCCACACGCCACAAGGTGGAGATGGTGCTGGTCTGCAATGGCGGAATTCGTGCGCCGGACAACCCGCTGGTGCGCGTGGTCTATGTCGATCAGGGGCTGGACGCGGCCGACCGCTGGATCGCGGAACAGGCGGGGCCAGGGGATGTTGTCGTGACCGCCGACATCCCGCTGGCAGCGGACTGCATCGAAGCGGGGGCGCTGGTGCTAAAGCATGACGGCGAGACGCTGACCCAACGCAACATCGCCAATGTGCTGGCCGCGCGGAACCTGATGACGGAGCTGCGCAGTGCCGATCCTCTGGGCGCGGGCGGCGGTGGCCGACCGTTTTCCAAGGCGGACCGGGCGCGGTTCTCGCAGGCGCTGGACCGGGTTCTGGTGCGCGGGCGTTGACACTGGCGGCCATTCGGCGAGGGTAGGCGCGACCTCAAACCGGAGTGCCTTTCATGTCCGTGGAACTTGTTATTTTCGACATCGGCAATGTGCTGATCGAGTGGAATCCCGAACGATATTACGACGCCGCCATTGGCCGCGACCGCCGCGAGGCGATGTTCGCGGAGGTGGATCTGCATGGGATGAACGATCAGGTGGATCGCGGCGCCGATTTCCGCGCCACGATCTATGAAACCGCCGAACGCTACCCGGAATGGCGCAACGAGATCCGGATGTGGCATGACAACTGGATCGAACTGGCGCAACCGGCCATCGATCATTCCGTCCGCCTTCTGCGGGCGCTTCGGGCAAAGGGTTTTCCGGTGCAGGCGCTGACCAATTTCGGCATCGGCAGCTTCGAGGTCGGCGAGGCGCATTACCCCTTCCTGAAGGAATTCGACAAGCGCCACATCTCCGGGCACATGCAGGTGATCAAGCCGGAACCGCGCATCTATGAAATGGTCGAGGAAAGCTGCGGTTTCGCGCCCGAAACCATTCTTTTCGTGGATGACCGGGTCGATAATATCGCCGTGGCCGAGGCGCGCGGCTGGCAGGGCCACCTGTTCGAGCATCCGCGGGGCTGGGCGGATCGTCTCGTGGCCGAAGGGCTGTTGTCTGTCGAGGAAGCGGAATGAGCACGCCATTTGTTCCCTTCGAAGCAGAGCGCGATCTCGACTGGATCGCGCTGACCGACGCGCTGGCCCGCGCGCATGACCTGCCCAAGGCGGCGGTGACCGACAGCTTTCTCTATCGTGGGAAAGACACGCTTCTGAACCGCGCGGCCTGGATTGACGGGCTGGGCAGCCTGGTGAAAACGGCGACGATCTTTCCGGGCAATGCGGAGCATGGGTTGCCAGCGGTGAATGGCGGGGTGACGCTCTATTCGGACAAGACGGGCGTGGCCGAGGCGCTGCTGGATTTCCACCTGGTGACGAAGTGGAAGACGGCGGGCGACAGCCTGCTGGCGGCGCGACGGCTGGCGCGACCCGACAGCCGCAGGATCCTTGTGCTGGGGGCGGGAACCGTGGCGGCCTCGCTGATCGAGGCCTATGGCGCGGCATTTCCGGCGGCGCGTTTCGAGATCTGGAACCGGACGCCGGAAAAGGCAGTCGCGCTGGCCGAGCGCTATGGGGCGTCAGTTGCGGAGGACCTGCCGGAAGCTGTCGGGCGCGCCGATATCGTAACCTCGGCCACCATGTCGACCACGCCGATCCTGCATGGCGAGTGGCTGCGGCCCGGTCAGCATGTGGACCTGATCGGCGCCTATCGGCCCGATATGCGCGAAGCCGACGATGCGGCGATGGTGCGCGCGCGGATCTTCGTGGATAGCTACGATACAACGATCGAGCATATCGGGGAGCTGATCGAACCGCTGCTGAGCGGGGCGATAGGCAAGGCCGATGTGGTGGCGGATTATTACGAGTTGGCGGCTTTCGAACGCGCGCCGGAGGACATCACGCTGTTCAAGAATGGCGGGGGCGCGCATCTGGACCTGATGACAAGCCGCTACATTCTCGAAGCATGGAAGGGCTGACAGGGCGGCATCCCCTCCGGCTCTGGCGCTGGCGCACCGCCCGCCGATTGGGGCGGCGCGCGCTTCGCGCGCGTTTGCCGCTCACAGGTCAGGCGAGACGGGCGCCCAGCGGCCGTTCGTTGACCGGCAGGTGAACAAGGGCCGAGAAAGCGCCGACGCCAACGCCAACCCACCAGACCATCGTGTAGTCGCCGGTGATGTCGTAGAGGCGCCCGCCGAGCCAGACGCCGACAAACGATCCGAGTTGGTGCGAGAAGAACACGATCCCGTAGAGGGTCCCCATGTAGCGCAACCCGTAGATCTGGGCGACGAGGCCGCTGGTGAGCGGGATGGTCGCCAGCCAGAGCGACCCCATGGCCAGCGAGAACAGCACGACCGTCGCGGGCGTGATCGGGGTCATGATGAAGGCGGCGGCGACGAGTGTTCTCAGGGCATAGATCGTCGCCAGCAGGTATTTCTTGGAATAGTGCTTTCCGAGCCAGCCGGCGAGCAGGGTGCCGCCGATATTGGCAAGTCCGATCAGGCTGATCGCCACGGCGCCGAGCGCAGATGTCGTCCGGATGCCCAGCCCGTCCAGCAGCCCGCCGGTCTGGATCGGACCGCACATCTCGGTGACGAAGGCGGGAAAATGGGCGGTAACAAAGGAAAGCTGGTAGCCGCAGCTGAAAAAGCCAAGGAAGATCAGCGTGTAGGATGGATCGCGCAGCGCCGCGCGTAGGATCTCGCCCATGCTTTCATCGGTCATGGCGCTGGTGCCGTCGGTATCGCTGCGCAGGAACGGCAGGAGCACCATCACCGCCAGAATTGCTGCGGCGAAGGCCACGAAGACGGTCTGCCATGGCATGAAGCCGAGCATCCATTCGGCCAGCGGCGGCCCGAATATCTGCCCGCCCGATCCGGCGGCGGTGGCGATGGCCAGGGCCATGGAGCGGTGCTCATCGCTGGCCGCGCGTCCGACAACGGCAATGATCAGCCCCATTCCGGTGCCGGCAATGCCGAAGCCCACGAGGATCTCAAGCCATTGGTGTTGGGCGGGCGTAACGGCGAGCGAGGACAGCAAGAGGCCGGCCGCATAGACAATGGCGCCCAGGAAGATCGCGCGCCGGTCGCCAAACCGTTCCGCAAGGGCACCGAAGATCGGCTGCCCGAACCCCCAGGCGAGGTTCTGGATGGCGATGGCGAGGGAGAAATCCGCGCGCATCCAGCCGAACTCCTCGGCAATTGGGATCTGGAAGACCCCGAAGGACGCCCGGATGGCGAAACTGATCAGAATGATGAAACAGCCAGCTACGAGGACGGGCGTTACAAGGGGCGTGTGCTTTTCCATTTCGGCATCCATCCACGATCTCGAATCCATCGTCAATCATGCGTGGGATGCGACGGAAGGCGGCTTTCCAATCGGAGCCGAGCCGCCTAAACGGTCTGCGATGACCGAGACATTGATCGAAATCTATAACGCCCGTGCGGCCGAGGGGCTGCTGACACCTGACGCGGCACAGGCCGCCGCCCTACCGGAGCTGGAACGGGTCCGCCATGAACTTGCCCATCGGCCCATTGCGAAGCCGAGAAGCGGGCTCCGGGGGCTGTTCTCGAAACCGGCGGAACCGGATCCGGTGCGGGGTCTGTATCTGTGGGGCGGCGTCGGGCGCGGCAAGTCCATGTTGATGGACATGTTCTTCGAGGCGGCGCGGACGGAGCGGAAGCGGAGGGTGCATTTCCATGCCTTCATGCAAGAGGTTCATGCCGGGCTGCACGAGGCGCGCAAGCGGGGCGTGGAGGACGCGATCCTGCCGGTGGCCGATGAAGTGATTACCCATGTGGACCTGCTCTGCTTCGACGAGATGCAGATCAGCGATATTACAGACGCGATGATCGTGGGACGCCTGTTCGAGCGGCTGTTTGCAGCCGGCGTGGTGGTGGTGACGACATCGAACCGGGTTCCGGACGATCTCTACAAGGACGGGTTGAACCGGCAACTCTTCCTGCCCTTCATCGAGATGATCAAGACACGGATGGTCGTGCATGAATTGATATCGGAAAAGGACTACCGGCAGGACCGGCTGTCCGGCTCGCCGGTCTATTTCACGCCGAACGATCACGCGGCACGGAAGATGATCCAGTCGGTCTGGGACGACTTTTCGGGCGGCGACGCGCCGCCCCTCATCTTGACGGTGAAAGCGCGTCCGGTGGAGATACCGGCCTTTCGCAACGGGGTCGCGCGCGCGGGATTCTTCGATCTGTGTGGCCACCCGCTGGGTCCGGCCGACTACCTCGCGATCGCCGAGGTGGCAAAGGTGCTGGTGCTGACGGATATTCCCTGCCTCGGGCGGTCGAACTTCAACGAGGCGAAGCGGTTCGTGACGTTGATCGACGCCCTGTACGAGGCGAAGGTGAAACTGATCTGTTCAGCAGCGGCCGCACCGGAGATGCTCTATCTCGAAGGCGAGGGGACGTTCGAATTCGAACGCACGGCCAGCCGTTTGCGGGAAATGCAATCGGCGGAGTGGTTGGCGGGCTGACGGTTCGGCAGAGCGATGCATCCGGAATTCCTGCAAATGACAGAAGAAATTGATTGGCGCGAACCGCCCTGTTCGCTGGTCCGGGGTGAGCCGTTGGCGGATCTTGGGGGCGCTGCCCCCAAACCCCCGGGATATTTCTGGTCAGAAGAAGTTCATGCCTCTGCATCGTCTTCTTCTGACCAGAAATATCCCCGCCGGAGGCACGATCCGAAGGATCGTTCGCGCAGTCCAGGGGCGCGCCGACAAACGGTCTTGGTCACCGTCCTTCACTTGTTGTCGCGCAGGATGACACCGGCCTGGTAGAGCGAGCCGCAGATCAGGATGCGGGCATGTGGATCTTCTGCGACGATAGCGGAAATGGCGCTTTGAGCGTTGTCGGCAGTTCGTGCTTCAATGCCAAGAGATCTGGCGGCATCGGCAAGCGTCTCTGGGTCGGATGAATTGGGTTCGTCCGGGATCGGGATTGCGGTGAGGCTCTTTGTATGTCCTGCAATCGGTTTGAGCACGTCGCCCGGGGCGCGGCTGTTCAGAAGCGCGAAGACGATATGGGTCGGGCGTGGCGGAAGCTGGTCGAGTGTGGCGGCGATGGCGCGGGCGGCGTGGGCGTTGTGTCCGCCATCGAGCCAGAGCTCGGCCTCCGGAGCGGTCTGCTTCAATGGCCCCATTGTGAGGCGCTGCATGCGTGCAGGCCAGCGCGCGTTGGTCATGGCAGCTTCACAGACGTCTTCGCCGGAGCCGAGCTGGCGAAGTACGGCCAGTGCGGTGCCGGCATTGTCGATCTGGTGTGGGCCGGCCAGTGCCGGAAGGGGCAGGTCCAGCAAGCCGATCTCGTCCTGGAAGACGAGGCGGCTGCGTTCTTCCCAGCTGTGCCAGTGCTGGCCCTGGGCGATCACGGGAGCGCCGAGGCGCGCGGCGCGGGATTCGATCACCTCCAGCGCGTCGTCCTCCTGGCGGCCGACAATGCAGGGGACGTGGCGTTTCAGGATGCCGGCCTTTTCGCCGGCGATCACGGCGAGCGTGTTGCCGAGAAAGGCCTGGTGGTCCAGCGCGATCGGAGTGATGACAGTCAGCAGCGGATCGTCGATCACGTTGGTCGTGTCCATCCTGCCGCCCATTCCGACTTCCAGCAGGAGGTAGTCGGCGGGCACATCCGCGAAGGCCGCAAACGCGGCGCAGGTCGTGGCTTCGAAGAAGGTGATAGGAGCGCCGTCATTGGCGGCGAGAGTGCGGGCAAGCAGGTCGCTCAGAGCCTGTTCCCTGATCTCGGCGCCAGCCAGAACGATACGTTCGTGAAAATGGACGAGATGCGGGGAGGTGTAGCAGTGCACGCGCTTTCCCGCGGCCTCCAGACCGGCGCGGATCATGGCCAGCGTCGAGCCCTTGCCATTGGTTCCGGCGATGTGAATGACGGGAGGTAGCCTGTGCTGCGGACGTCCGAGCGCGTCGAGAAGACGATATGTGCGGTCGAGCGAGAGGTCGATCTCGCTCGGATGCAGCGCCATCATTTGCGCCAGAAGATCGGCGCTCGGGCGCTGGCTCACGCAGTCTTTTCCGGCTTTTTGGGGGCTTCGGGCGCGGGGGCTTCGAGGGCAGGGGCGGTTGCCTCGTCGGGCGCCGGAAGCTCGCCTTTCACCGCGGGCGGCAGGCTCAGCATCAGCCGGGTGATCGTGATCAGTTCCTCGCGCAGTTCCTTGCGATGGGTCACGCGGTCCAGCATGCCATGATCGAGCAGGTACTCGGCCCGCTGGAAGCCCTCGGGGAGTTTCTCGCGGATCGTCTGTTCGATGACGCGCGGGCCGGCGAAGCAGATCAGAGCGTTCGGCTCGGCGATCTGGATGTCCCCGAGCATGGCGTAGGAGGCCGTCACTCCGCCCGTTGTCGGATGGGTGAGAACGACGATGTATGGCAGGCCCGCCTCGCGCAGCATCTCGACGGCGACGGTCGTGCGCGGCATCTGCATGAGCGAGAGAATGCCCTCCTGCATGCGCGCGCCACCGGCGGCGGAAAACAGGATCAGCGGGCGGCGAAGCTCAACGGCACGCTCGGCGGCGGCGATGATCGCGTTACCGACATACATACCCATGGAGCCGCCCATGAACGTGAAATCCTGGCAGGCGGCGACGATCGGCGTACGGCCCATCTCGCCTTCGGCCACCAGCATGGCCTCTGCCTCGCCGGTCTTCTTCTGGGCCGATTTCATCCGTTCGGGATATTTCTTCTGGTCGCGGAAATGCAGCGGGTCGGCCAGCGGCTCGGGCACCTTGACTTCGGCGAAGATGCCACCGTCAAAGAGGTCCGCAAAACGCTCCCGCGGGGTGATCGCCATGTGGTGATCGCAAGTGGTGCAGACGTTGAGATTGTCCTTCAACTCGCGGTGGAACAGCATGGTGCCGCATTCGGGACACTTGGTCCAAAGGTTCTCGGGAACCTCGCGGCGCGAAAACAGCGAGTTGATCTTCGGGCGAACGTAGTTGGATATCCAGTTCATCGGGGTCCTTCAGCGCCAGTTGCGCCCCTCAGATAGGCCCGTATCGCGTCAAATGCAAACGCTCTGATGCCCCGATCACCGGGTCAGCAGGCGCCGCGTTATCCACCAGACCACGACCAGCATTGCGAGCGAGAAGAGCAACCCCGCGACCAGGGAGGTGGAGACGCCTTCCGGCGTGATCGAAACAAAAAGGGCGAGGCCAGATACGCTTTCGCCGAGGGCGACGCCGAGCATCCCGAAGAGGTTGTTGCCGAAATGGATACCCATGGTGGCGCCGAGATTGCCGGTCTGCTCCGTGATGTCGGCGGCTATCAGGCCGAAAACAAATGCCGAGAGCAGCACGAAAGGCAGCGTATCCCCCGACGCCTGTGACCAGTGAAGCCCGGCAAAGACCAGCGATGGAAGGACCATCCAGATCCAGCGGGAGGAGAAACGGGCGGCGAGTTGCTGTTGCAGGTAGCCGCGGAACACGAGTTCTTCGGCGGCGGTCTGAATGAAGATGAGCGGGATGGCGAAGGGCAGGTAGCCTAGCCATTGTCCGAAGGGCAGGTTCGGCACCGGCGACTCCAGCACGAAACTCAACCCGACCAGGGCGAGATAGATCGGAACGAGCACGGCCAGCGCGGTTCCGAAACCGCGAAACCAGTCCGCCGGCGGGCCGAAAAGCGAGCCGGGGCCGCGGAAATGGAATGCCGCGGCCGAAAGCATCGGGCCGATGAAGAGCGCAATGAAGGTGATCAGCAGCAGGAACACCGCCAGCGGCGTGTCGATCCCGCCATAGCCCTGTGCCGCCGCGCGCAACCGGTTGAGCGCTGCCCCCGTGTGAACAGCGTTCATCGAGTCGATCTGGTTGACGACGGCGACGAAGGCGCCCATCAGCATCGCCGCGCCGGTGGCGAAGATGAAGGTGATCAACAACAGGCCAAGCAGGAGCCGCCAGAGTTGCGGGTAGAGCCGGGCTTCTTCCAGGGAGGCTTCGAATTCTCCGGTGCGCATGAAATCCTCGGTTGGTTCGGGAAATTGGTAGACTGCGCGCCGCATCGGCGCAATCGCGGGTTTCAGACCTTGAGTGCCACCCTGGCAGCAAGCCAGCCGCAGAAGAGCATCACGAACTCGGGCAGCATCTGTGCCGCGAGCCTTGGGTCGTTGGCCTCCATGGGAATGTGGAAAAGCGCCAGCCCGGAACCGGGGCCGAGCAGGGACGTGAAAAGGATAGCAGCGATGTTATTCGCCACGTGAAATCCGAGAGCCGCCCCGATGGAGCCTGTTCGCGCTGTCAGGTCGGCCGCGGCAATCGCAAAGAACGTGGCCCAGAGGGCGTAGTAGGGGGCGTTTGCGCCGGCCGTTTCCGGCGAGAGATGGGCGAGGCCGAAAACCGCCGAAGGCACGATGATCCAAAGCGGCATTTTCGGAAAGCGGGCGGCAAGTTGCTGTTGCAGGTAGCCGCGAAAGATAAGTTCTTCGGTTCCAGCCTGTATCAGGATCGCGGCCAACGAGATGGGAAGAAGCGCGATCCAGTTCCGTGTCGTCAATGCGGTGTTCCGGACCAGTTCGATATCCTTGGGCAGGATGACGGAGAGCACGATAAAGAGCGCTCCGACACTCAGCGTCACCCGGATCGCATCCGAGACCACCGCCGCGGCGGGGCCGAAGAGCGTTGCCGGGCTGCGGCGGTGAATCGAGCTTGTGACCATGGCCAGGCCAATGCCGAAAAAGCCGAAAGTGGTCAGGATATAGAGCGTGGCGAAGGCGCTGTCCTTGTCGAAGGTCGTGTTGTCGACCAGAAGCTGCGTCGTTTCCGGGCCGATCAGGTTCGAGGTCAGCGCGAAGACCAGTTGGTAGAGCGCCAGGCCGGCGAGGAAAGTCAGAAAGGTTCCCACGCCGGTGCGCCAAAGCTCCGCCGTCCCCTTGGCCGGGGCTACGAAATACCGGTGTTGTTCGTAGCGCATTGCGTTCCCTCTCGACCAAATGCCTAGGCTGAAGCGGGCCAGCTTGCAACGCCGGGAGCGACTTTGGCCCGGTCCGCGCGCGATTGGCCGGAAGTCGCTCATTGGCGCGCGATTGGATTGCTCCCGGTCCCAATGGAGATTAGGGTCTGCGCGATTTTGGCGCGGCATATGCACAGGCAGCATGACAACTTGGATTTCCAGTCCGGAGCTTTGGATGGCGACCCTTTTCGGGGCGGCGCTGCTGCTGTCCGTGTCCCTTGCCCAAGCGGCCACGTTCGGGCGTGAAGATAGCCCGTTGACCGGCTGGACGCACCTGCCGGTGCTGGACGAGTCGCTCGTGATCTCGGCGCCGCGCGGCTATTGCATCGATCCGCTCGCATCGCTGAGCGGGCATCGGGCCGCGTTCGTTCTGATGGCGTCCTGCCGTTCCGTGACCGGCGACCTGCGCGCCGCGCGCCCGGAAATCCAGGGCCTGCTGACGACCAGCGTCGACGGGCATGTCGGGCCGTTTCCCTCGCAAGGTGACCTGAGCCGCTTTTTTGGATCGGCCACGGGACGCGCCGCCTTGTCGCGCTCGGGCAACGCGGAGGCGATGGAGCTTGGCGCTATGTTCAGTCGCAGCGGCGTGCTCTTCCTTCGGGCCGATGAACGTGGTGAAGACCCCGCCTTGGGCGGTGCAAGCTGGCGCGCGGTTTTCGAACTCAAGGGCCACATGGTGACGGCCACCTTGCGTGACCTCGTCGGGCAACCGATCAAGGACTCCGAAGGGTTCCGGATCGTCGAAGAGCTTGTCGATGCCATCCTCTCGGCCAACCCGAACTCCACGGAATCCGAACCGGGCGCATTTTCTCGCCACTGATATTTGCAGCTCCGAAAGGTTTTGCCGTAAGGATGTTCCGTGGGTTACACGGGATCTTGCAATGTCTATGGGTGTCTCAAATCTGATTGGACGCGTTGCGGATCGCAGGGTCCTTCAACGCTGGACCCGGCTTGCGGATATTGCCGGCAATCTGGACTTCTCCGAGTTGAAATCCGCACGCGCCCGGGCAAACGACCTGCGCCGGGAAATCGACCGCCTGTGCCGGGCCGCCGATGGCAGGATGGCGGAGGTCGGGCCGGCCGGTTCCGTGGTGGAAGCGCCCGCCAATGCGGACTGGTCCTGGAGGCCGGACTTCTGGCGGATCGCCGCGGACCCGCCGGGCGTGGCCGGCGTTGCATCCGGAACGGTCGTCGGGCCGGGCGTGGCGATGTTCCACGATTGCCCGTTACAGGAAATCACCTTTCGCCAGTTGCGCAATCGTGGCGCGACGGATCTTGCCCCCTTCGGGTTGAACATGGATGTCTTCCGCTTCGAGGGCTCTTTCCTGTCGCTGGCGGTGGATCTGCCCCGGGAAGCGGTGGCCGGCCTGACGCGCCGCCACCTGATCGGGCTGCACGCGGCATTCCGTTTCGAGCGGCCGTTGGAGATATTCGCCCGGCTGAACATCCGCAACGGCCCGAATACCGATCAGCTCGTGCTGGAAATCGCCAAGGGGTCTAAGGAACGGAACGTGGAATTCGACCTGGCCTATTCGGAACTGAACGAGAAACGGATCGAAAGCGCCTGGCTCGATCTCATCTTCGAGGCGCCGCAGATGAGCCAGATCGAGATTCGGGACCTGACGATGTATCGTCGCCACCGCACGGAAATCTAGGAGCCGGGAATGCCGAAGCTGAGCGTGAGCAACGCGCGTTTGCGCGAAGGTGTTTGGAAGGGGCTTCTCGTCGCCTCGCAGGAGCGCACCGCGCCGCCGCAGATCGAGGTCATTCATCTGGCGACACCGCTGGATGGTGTCGAGCTGGAGGCGGACCGGGAAATGGCGAATGTCTGGACCCTGTCTGTCCCCATCCCGTCGAGGCTGATTTCGGATGGCGTGCAAACATTCCTGGTTCGCGAGGCCTCGCAGGGCGAGACGCTTGCGCGCTTCTCCATCGCGGCGGGCGAGCCGCTTCGGGAGGATGTGCTTGCAGAGCTGGACCTGTTGCGGGCCGAACTGGACCTGTTGAAACGGGCCTTTCGCCGTCATTGCGTCGAAGTGGCCGAGGGCTGATGCACGCTTGACGTGAACGTAAATCTATGACGCCGCGTTGCACGTGACTTCCCCGAAACGCCCCGTATTCTTCGGCGCAAACAGGGAGGATTTCATGACCGCGTACCCACATTTTCTGGCGCCGCTGGATCTCGGCTTTACCACGCTGAAAAACCGCGTGCTGATGGGCTCGATGCATACCGGTCTGGAGGAGACCCGGGATTGGGAGCGGGTTGCGACGTTTTACGGCGAGCGCGCGGCGGGTGATGTGGCGCTGATCGTGACGGGGGGCATGGCGCCGAACCGCGAGGGCGGGGTATTTCCCGGCGCGGCGGGGCTGTTCACCGAACAGGACATCGCCAACCACCGTATTGTGACCGACCGGGTGCACGAAAACGGCGGCAAGATCGCGATGCAGATCCTTCATGCGGGCCGCTATGCCTATTCGCCCGAATGTGTTTCGGCCTCGCCAGTCAAGTCGCCAATCTCGCCCTTCCCGCCAAAGGAGCTGGACGAAGAAGGGATCGAGAAACAGATCTCCGACATCGTCACTGCCGCCGCGCGGGCGAAGCAGGCAGGTTACGACGGTGTCGAGGTAATGGGGTCCGAAGGTTACTTCCTCAACCAGTTCCTCGTCACCCACACTAACAAGCGCACGGATCGCTGGGGCGGGCCTTACGAGAACCGGATGCGTCTGCCGGTCGAGGTGGTGCGGCGCTGCCGTGAGGCGGTTGGGCCTGACTTTATCATCATCTACCGCCTTTCGATGATCGACCTGGTGCCGAATGGCTCGACCTGGGAGGAGGTTGTCCAGCTTGCCAAGGCGATCGAGGCGGCGGGCGCCACGATCATCAATACCGGCATCGGCTGGCACGAAGCGCGGATTCCGACCATCGCCACCTCTGTGCCGCGCCGCGCTTTCACCTGGGTGACGAAGAAGCTGATTGGCGAGGTGTCGATACCGGTCATCACCTCGAACCGTATCAACACACCCGAGGTGGCAGAGGATGTTCTGGCCGAGGGTTGCGCCGACATGGTGTCCATGGCGCGTCCTTTTCTGGCCGATGCGGATTTCGTGAGAAAGGCCGCCGAGGGCCGGGGCGACGAGATCGCGCCGTGCATCGCCTGTAACCAGGCCTGTCTCGATCACACTTTCAGCGGCAAGCTCACGAGTTGCCTCGTCAATCCACGCGCCTGTCACGAGACGGAATTGAAGATTGAACCTGCCGTTGAGGTCAAATCGATTGCCGTGGTCGGCGCCGGTCCGGCGGGATTGTCGGCTGCGCTGACGGCGGCGGAGCGCGGCCACAAGGTCGTGCTGTTCGACAAGGCCAAGGCGTTGGGCGGCCAGCTCAACATGGCCAAGCGGGTTCCGGGCAAGGAGGAGTTTCACGGGCTGGTGGATTGGTTCCGCACCATGGTCGAGCGTTCGACAATCGAGCTGCGTCTCGGCGAGGAAGCGACGGCCGAGGACCTCGGCGGGTTCGACGAGGTTATCCTGGCCACGGGCGTCCGTCCGCGCGATCCGGAGATCCCCGGTCAGGACGGCGCGAATGTGCTGAGCTACATCGATGTCCTCCGCGACGGTGCCGACGTTGGCAAATCGGTCGCGATTGTTGGCGCGGGGGGTATCGGCTTCGACGTCGCGCAGTTCCTCGCCCATGCCGGCGAGAGCCCGACCGAGAACCCGGAGGCCTGGCGGGAAATCTGGGGCGTCGGCGATCCGTCCGAGGATCGCGGCGGGCTGGTGCCCGAGGGGCCGCAGCCGGAGCAGGCCGCACGGAAGGTCACGCTTCTGCAGCGAAAATCCGAAAAGTTGGGCAAGCGTCTGGGCAAGACGACAGGCTGGATTCACCGCGCCGAGCTGAAGATGCTGGGCGTCGAGATGCGCGGCGGAGTGAATTACGAGCGCATCGAGGCGGGGGGAATCCTCGTCAGTTCGGGCGAAGGGCACGAAAATCCGACCCTGATCGAAGCCGATACGATCGTGCTGTGCGCAGGGCAGGTTTCCGAACGCAGCCTGGCCAACACGCTCGAAGCGGCGGGGTGCAAGGTGCATGTGATCGGCGGCGCCGATGTCGCCGCGGAACTCGACGCGAAACGGGCGATCAACCAGGGCGTCCGCCTTTCAGCCGCGCTCTAACCTTCGGTCCCTTCCTACGCTCCGGGGCTTTTCCGGCGCTCGGGAGGTTGCTCGTTCCCGCGGGTGCGTCCCGTAAACACGCGACTCCCATTCACAGAGGTGAATGGTCAAATGTTTCCTCAGACACGACGATGCCCGATCAAATCGCGACATTGTCTGTAGTTTGCCCCAATCCCGCCGGATTTCGGGGAGATAAACGCTGGTAATGCAGAGAATGTGCACAGCACTGAGTTCATGAGGACCGCCCTATGGATCGCCTGACCGAAATGGAAGCCTTTGCCACCGTGGTGGATCAGGGTGGTTTTACGGACGCCGCAAAGAAGATGGGTATCTCCAAGTCGGCCGTATCGAAACACGTCTCCTCGCTGGAGGCTCGGCTCGGGGCACGGTTGCTCAACCGCACGACACGCCGCGTTTCGCCCACCGAGATTGGCCTTGCCTATTACGACCGCGCCCGACGGGTACTCAACGATGCCGGGGAAGCCGATGCGCTGGTGACCTCCATGCAATCGGCACCGTCCGGTCTCTTGCGGATTTCGGTCGCGACCGATTTCGGTGTGAATCATCTTTCGCCGATTCTCGGGGATTTCCTGTCGGAGTTTCCCGACATCACCGTGAACATGATCCTCAACAATCGCTATGTAGAATTGATCAGCGAAGGCTTCGACATGGCTATCCGGATCGGCGAGTTGGAAGACTCGACGCTGCGCGCCCGCAAGCTGACCGAAACCAGCAAGCGGATGATCGCCAGCCCGGCCTATTTCGCCCAGTACGGCCGCCCGGAGAAGATCGATGATCTTAACGAACACAAACTGTTGCACTATTCAAACCAGTCCTCGGGCAATGTCTGGAAGCTGACCGCGCCTTCGGGCGAAAAGCGTCAGGTTCGCACCGCAGGCTGGTTAACCGTCAATGACGGGCAATCGCTGCTCAACGCCGCCGTGTCCGGGCTCGGCATCGCCTATCTCCCGAGCTTCCTTTATGCCGATGCAATGAAGGACGGGTTGGTGGAGGAAGCGATCCCGGACCTCCCGCATGAATCGCTTGGGATCTATGCCGTCTATCCGCCGGGGCGCTTCACGCAGCCGAAGGTACGGGCATTTATCGATTTCCTGGTGCGCAGCTTTTCGGAGAAAGGTCCGAAGATCTGGTAATCGAACGACCCTCGATGTGAGAAACCTGGCCGGGGCAATGCTCCGGTCGTTTTTTGTCTGTCGTCCCGACACCCCGCAGATCCGGCCTGTGCTCCTGAGAATGGCCTATTGCGGACCCGACAGGACAACTTCGACCCGGCGATTCTGGGTCCGGCCACTTTCGCCGGCATTCGAGGAAATTGGCGACAGATACCCCACCCCTTCCGCAACCATCCGGGTGCCGGAAATCCCGTATTGCTGTGCGAGGCGATCCCGAACGGCCTTGGCGCGGGCACGGGACAGCTCGATATTGCTCGCCAGCGCGCCCTCGGTGTCCGTGTGGCCCACAAGAACGATCCGTATTTCAGGGTTTTGGTTCATCCAGTCCGCAAGCTGTTGCAGGGATTCGAAGTCATCTTCGGTCAACCGGGAGGAGCCGGTTTCGAAATTCAACCCTTCGAGCACGGCCCGGCCCGTTTGCACGAGTGTTCCGACCAGCGTGGAGCCATTCCCGGACGGAAGCGGGAGAGCGGGGGTGTCGGAATATGTGTCAGCGCGTGGCATGGGGCGAAGGGAATCCTCGGACGATCCGTCAATGTCGCGAGACCGTGTCGCCAGGCGGGGCTCGGCTTGCCCGACGCCCGTGAAATGTATGAAGCCACGATCGGAGGACCGGCTGACGACAAGGGCCACATATTCAAGGCCCTGCTCCGTTTCCCGCTTTGCGAGGAAGTAGCGGAAGTCGCCCAGATCCACATGCATCGCGGGTTCCGGAAGCAGGTCCATCGCGTAACGGAAACCGAAACCGCCGCAGTCGCGATCCTTGCATTCAAGCAGAGGCTCGAATCCGCCTTCAGCCAGACCTTCCTTCAGAGGGGACAGGATCTGGAACGTCGACAGGTCCGTGCCAGGAACTTGCCAGGCCTGGCGGGTCACCGCACCTTGCACGGATTTGGTTTCCAGCGCATTTCCCGCCAGTGGCGCGACCGGCAGGCGCAGGTCTTCCAGCGCTGCGCTCTGCTCCTCTTCCAGTCTTGCCCCCGCCGGGAGACCGGACAGCTGGGCGCTGGCTGCGGAGCAGGCGAGGCAAAGCAGAAGGCAAGGGGCGAGGGCGCGAGGTTTCATCGGTTCCGGCTGTGATATTCCCTGTTGGGGCGCATATCCGTCGCAGAGGCCAATCGATTGGTCATGTTGAAAAATCCAGCGACGGAGGCGATGTCCCAGATGTCCCGATCGGAAAACCCGACCGCCCGCAGCGCTTCCCGGTGGCTTTCGGACACGCTTGCGCTTTCGCGGGTCAGCAGCACGGAGAAATCGAGCATCCTCCGCTGCCGGTCCGACAGATCGGCAGCGCGGTAATTCATGACCATCTGTTCGCCAAGCTCCGGATCGCCCGACAATTCCCGAACCGCCTGGCCATGTGCGGCCTGGCAGTAATAGCAGCGGTTCTCGGAGGAGACGACAACGGCGATCATCTCGCGCTCCAGCTTGCTCAGGCCGCTGTCGGCAAGCATCAACTCGTTGTACATCGCCGAGAACGCATCGAGTTTCGAGATATCGAAGGTGTAGGCGCGCAGAACATTGGGCACCATCCCGATCTTTTCGGCGCAGAGGTCGAAATAGGCCTGCGTGTGCTCCGGCAGCCGATCCACCGGAGGCAGGTCGAGGGCCGTTGGCGCGTCGTCACCCATGCTTTTACCTTCCTTGATCAGCCTCTGTCGGGCGTTTTGATCCTGTAGTGATAGCCGCCCGTTGGGCGCATTCCCAGAGAAGAGTAGAGCGCATTGGCTGGTGTGTTGGCCTTCGTGACCAGAACGCAGAACCATTTCGCACCGAAATCGCGTGCCCAGATGGCGGCGCCCCGCATCATGTGGACGGCTGCGCCTTTCCGGCGAAGCCCCGGCGAGACCTCCAATGCGTGCAGCACGGCGATCTGCCCGTCCAGCGCCACGAAGGCAGTGCCAGCGGGCCTGTCGCTGTTGCGGCCGAGTATGGCGCATTTCTGTGTCTCAACTCTGTCCATCACGGCAAGGCGGTCCGGGCCGATGCCAGCTTCGCGCCAGATCTCCTCCTGAACGCGCATTGGCGGCCAGGAAACGTGGAAGGCCGCGACCGGCGGTGGCTGCACGGCAAGCGTCCCGATCTCCGACAGGTAGAGTGTCACTGGGTCCTTGATCCAATAACCCGCCGCTTCGAGGGCCGCATCCAGCGCCTCCTCTCCGGGGCGGATCATGGCGAGTGGAACTTGATGCAATGCGGCTTGTGCGCCCTCCATCGCCGGGATGGAAGGGGAGCGCGTTGTGGCAGAGGCGCTGGACACGCGCTGGCCGCCCCCGGCCCCTTCGCGTACATGCCAACCGGGAAGCTCGATGACCCGGCGTGCCGGCCATGTCGTCTCAGTCGCAGCGAAGAGCGCCGCCAGATCCGGCGTTGTCACATGTCGTCCTCCGGTAAGGAGCGGGCCAGGCGTGTCATCGCTGCGTCGATCCTTGCCGCATCGGTTCCGCGGATGACGACATGGGTGCCGTAGATCCCGTCTTTCATGAAGGGATAGGAGCCGATGGAAAGATCCTGAAAGTCTTCCGCCAAGATGGTGAGCGAGCCAGCGATCTCGCCCTCGCCATGGTTGATCCGGAGCGATTGCGACAGGATCGGGTCGCCACCCGTGAGCTTCGACAGGACCGAGGCGACCATGGATTCAAAGATGACGGGAACGCCCGCCATGACGTGCACATTTCCCAGAATGAAGCCGGGCGCGGCCGAGATCGGGTTGTCGATCAGCGTCGCGCCGTCGGGGATGCGCGCCATGCGCAGGCGGGCCTCGTTCAATTCCTGATCTGTCGCGTCGTAATGGGCCTGAAGCAGCGCGCGCGCATCGTTACGGATTCCGATCGGCGTGTCGAAGGCGGCGGCGATGCATTCGGCCGTGATATCGTCATGTGTCGGCCCGATGCCGCCGGAGGTGAAGACATGGTCATAGGCCTCTGAGAGCGCCCGCACCGCGGTGATGATCGCCTCGGGTTTGTCGGCCACCATGCGCACCTCGGTGAGGCGGATACCTTGATTGGTAAGCGCGCCCGCAAGGTGATGCATGTTGGAATCGCGGGTCCGGCCCGAAAGGATCTCGTCTCCGATCACCAGCATTGCGGCTGTCGGGTTGGCCATGGCGCCCTCCTGTTTTCTGGTCCTTGGAAAACGGTATAGGCCCGCGCGCAGATGTTTTCCAACCCCGTATGGCTGGCTCGTGACATTGTCTGTCCAGACATGAAAAAGCCCCCGCGGATTGTCTCCGCGGAGGCCGAATTTTCCATGCGATCGCGATCAGACGAAGAACTGACCGCCATTGGCCGAAAGCGTGGAACCGGTGATGAAGCCGGCATCCTCGGAGGCGAGGAAGACCACGCAGCGCGCGATTTCTTCCGGCTCGCCAAGGCGGCCGGCGGGAATCTGCGGGATGATCTTGGTGTTCAGGACCTGCTCGTCGATCGCCTTGACCATCTCGGTGGCGATATAGCCCGGGCAGATGGCGTTGACGGTGACGCCGAAACGCGCGCCTTCCTGCGCCAGAGCCTTGGTGAAGCCCAGGTCGCCGGCCTTGGAGGCCGAGTAGTTGGTCTGGCCGGCCTGGCCCTTCTGGCCGTTGATCGACGAGATGTTGATGATGCGGCCCCATTTGCGCTCGCGCATGCCCGGATAGACCGGATGGGTCATGTTGAACACGCCGTGCAGGTTGGTGTCGATAACGTCATTCCACTGCTGGACGGTCATGCGGTGGAACATGGCATCGCGGGTGATGCCGGCGTTGTTGACGAGGATGTCGACCGGGCCGAGATCGGCCTCGACCTGCTTGATGCCTGCCTCACAGCCTTCGTAATCGGCGACAGACCATTTGTACGTCTTGATCCCGGTGGCCTCGGAGAACTTGGCGGCAGCCTCCTCGTTTCCACCGAAGTTCGCGGCGACCTCGTAACCAGCTTCCTTGAGACCGACCGAAATGGCGGCCCCGATGCCGCGGGTACCTCCGGTGACGACTGCAACTCTTGCCATGGTTTCCCTCCACTGTGGCGTAATTCTTTGGTAACACTGTTAAAACACTTGGGGTATCTTTCGCAACAATATTGCTTCGGCAGGATGACGCAGCAAGTAACAGTGTCGTTTCGTAAAAAAAGAGGCGCCTTGTCCGGCGCCCCTTGGTGATTATTCCGCAGGGCGCGAGCGTCAGGGACGTTCGACGCAGAGTGCAACACCCATGCCGCCACCGATGCAGAGCGTAGCGAGACCTTTCTTGGCGTCGCGGCGCTTCATCTCGAACAGCAGCGTGTTGAGAACGCGGCAGCCCGAGGCGCCGATCGGGTGGCCGATGGCGATGGCGCCGCCGTTCACGTTCACGATCGACGGATCCCAGCCCATGTCCTTGTTCACGGCGCAGGCCTGCGCGGCGAAGGCTTCGTTGGCTTCGACCAGGTCGAGATCGGAAACCGACCAGCCGGCTTTTTCCAACGCTTTGCGCGAGGCGTAGATCGGGCCGACACCCATGATCGACGGGTCGAGGCCGGCCGTGGCGTAGGAGGCGATGCGGGCGAGCGGCTCGATACCACGCTTCTCGGCTTCCTCGGCGGACATGCACAGCACGGCGGCGGCGCCGTCATTGATGCCCGAGGCGTTGGCCGCGGTCACGGTGCCGTCCTTGATGAAGGCCGGGCGCAGCTTCTGCATATTCTCGATCGTGGCGCCGTGACGGATGTATTCGTCCGCGTCCATTACCGTCTCGCCCTTGCGGGTCTTGATTGTGAACGGAACGATCTCGTCAACGAACTTACCGGCCTTCTGTGCCGCTTCGGCCTTGTTCTGCGAGGCCAGCGCGAACTCGTCCTGTTGCTCGCGGGAGATTTGCCACTTGGCGGCCACGTTCTCGGCGGTCTGACCCATGTGGTAGCCGTTGAAGGCATCCCAGAGGCCATCCTTGATCATCGTGTCGATGTATTTCATATCGCCCATCTTCTGACCGGCACGCAGCGCGGCGGCATGGGGGCTGAGCGACATGCTCTCCTGGCCGCCAGCGGCGACAATGGACGCATCGCCGAGTTGGATGTGCTGGGCGGCGAGCGCGACGGTGCGCAAGCCGGATCCACAGACTTGATTTATGCTCCAGGCGGCGGATTCCTGCGGGAAGCCGGCATTGATATGGGCCTGACGCGCGGGGTTCTGGCCCTGGGCGGCGGTCAGCACCTGCCCGAGAATGGTTTCCGAAACTTCCGACGGGTCGATTCCGGCGCGTTCGACAACCGCCTTGAGAACGGCGGCGCCGAGATCATGAGCCGGAGTATTGGCAAATGATCCCAGGAAAGATCCTACGGCGGTCCGGCCGGCCGACGCGATAACGACGTTGGTCATGATGGCTCCTCATCAAATCTCGCAGGAGGGGTTTGCCGCCGTCATGGCGACCACCCTCATTTCCCCCTCCAGTCCGTATCTTGGTTAGGGGGCGGGGGGGACTCTGGCAACGGACAGGGTGTCCCACCCCCGTTAGAGCATGAAATTTTAGCTCAGCCTTCGCAAATTGGCGAAAAACAGCGCTTTTGCAAGCGGTTTGGACGTGGTGACGCAAATCGTTTTTGCAATCGTTTGAATTGCCGTGACGCCCGGATACTGGGATATCGAAAGGAGATTCGGGAGGGTTGGGGTCGTGTTCGAAACAGTGTCCGGCACCGGCTTTTGCAAAGGACGGCTCCGACTGTTACCTATCCGGCCCGCAAAATCTCCCGCGGGAAATCGGGCCAGGAGGGGCGCGTCGTCGGAACGCCGAAATAGTAGCCTTGCATGCAATCGGCGCCCATTTCGATCAGGAGTTTCGCGTCCTCCTCGCATTCGACGGCTTCGGCGACCGTGAACATGTCGAACTGCTTGGAGATGGAAACGAGCGCCTGGGTCAGAACCCGGTTGTCGGGATCGGAATGAATGCCCCGGATGAACTCTCCGGCGATCTTTATGATGTCGAAATCGAAGTCGCGCAGATGGCGGAAAGCGGTGTAGCCGGCTCCGAAATCATCCAGTGCAAAGCTCACGCCGATCAGCTGCATTTCCTCCATGAAGGCCTTGGTGATGTCCGGCATGGCGATGGTCGAGGATTCCGTGATCTCGATAATGAGGCGCTCCGCGACCGTCGGTCGGCCATCCAGCCCGGCGTGCAATGTCTTCGTCCACCGAGAGTAGCCGATCGAGCGCGCGGACATGTTGATTGCAAGCCGTAGCTCCGGCGCCCGGGCAAGCGTCTCCAGCCCAAGCTCCAAAGCCAGGCAGTCGATGATGCGGCCGGTCTCGGTATTCTCGCAAGCATTGATGAACTCGGCAGCGGGAATGATCCTGCCGGTATCGTCGAGTACGCGAATCAACCCCTCGAAAAAGGCAATGTGCTCCGGATTCCTGCAGGCAACGACGGGCTGAAAGGCCAGCAACACATCTTTTCGGTCTAGCGAGCGGCGAACCATCGAAAGGATGTCAGCGTCTCGTTCTGCGATGGCTGCATCCAGTGGGTTTGCTGCGCGTTCGACATTCATCGAAGCATACTCGTCGAATCCGGATTGCATTGCCTTCTCCGCAACTGGCTTGCCTTAGTTGCGCACCAAGGGTTGAAGGAACGGTAAACAGCGGCATTCTCCGAAAGTCGAAACGGATCAGGGGAAAACAATGAGCGACAGATGTGGTTGGGTCGGGCAGGAAGACATTTATGTCGCTTATCATGACGAAGAATGGGGCGTGCCGGAATTCGATGGCCGCACGCTATGGGAAAAGCTCGTGCTTGATGGTTTCCAGGCGGGGCTGTCCTGGATCACGATATTGAAAAAACGGGAAAATTTCCGCTCGGCCTTTCATGGTTTCGACCCCGAATTGATCGCGACATGGGGCGAAGCAGAGGTTGCTCGGCTGTTGCAGGACAGCGGAATAGTGCGCCACCGCGGCAAGATCGAGGCGACCATCGGGAACGCGAAGGCCTGGCTTGAAATCGAGCAACGGGAAGGCTTCTCGGCCTTTCTGTGGGACCGGATTCATGGACAGCCGATACAGAATCACTGGCAGACTCTTGCCGAGGTTCCGGCGCAAACTCCGCTATCCGTCGAGATCTCCCGCGATCTGAAAGCCGAAGGATTTCGTTTTTGTGGACCAACGATCGTCTATGCCTTCATGCAGGCCACCGGCATGGTGAATGACCATCTCGTGACATGTCCTCGCCATGATGAATGTACAAAAATGTCTTTATAATTCCCTAGCGTCATTTACTTAGTGGGAAGACGAGTTTGTCAGGCTGCTTGCCGGTAGGTGGAAAAAGTTGCCGGGGATTCTCGCCGATGTTGCGCAAATGGTTGATTTGCGAACGTTGCTACGACGTTGGGTTAACCATTTGTTAGGAGTATCCGGGCCAGTAGCGTAAACTGGGGCGAAAGGGGACTGGTAATGGCTAGGTCGATTTCTGACATCTTGCGGAACTCGAACCTTATGGGTGCTCTTCTCATCAAGGGTGATGACTGCTGGGCTGGAATGTGGCTGCCACTTTCCGGAAAACAGGAATCAATCCGTGCCCAAAGAGAATCCAACAGCGCGGATGCGCTGGCGAAGGCAGCGGTTGCGAACAGGTAACAACGTGAAGCCTTTTCGGCCTTTTGATCGCTGACGATCAAGATTTTCCACGGCGTTGAGGTCGGGAAGAACCATCACCGCTATGACTTGGCCTCCCGGAGCGAGGGAGTGCCATGCCCGCGGCGCAACAGCCCGTCGCGGGCGAATGTAATTTCATTTCCGCCTTGATCCTTCCTTTCCGCATGTAGTTCCGGACCCTTCAGGGGGGCCTCTGCCGTGGTTGTAGCGCGCGGCCCGTTTCTGCTTCGTTAATCCTTTTCGCGAAAATCGCCTTGAAAAGGAGACCTTCCCATGACCAACGCGATTTCCATTGTTCGGCCGCTTGTCAGCGGAATTGCTCGCCCGATGGCAGGGTTCGAAACGGTAACCCGGGTGTTCATCCTGGCAGGACAAAGCAACATGATCGGGCGCGCGGATTTCGATTGCGGTCAGGGCCTTCCCGATGGCGTGATGCAGTTCGGAATGGATGGTACGCTGACCGCGGCCACCATTCCGCTAGACCACCACGACGCCATTACCGGCGACATGGGCCTGGATGTTCAGTTCGCGATCGACTTCAAGGCGGCGTTCCCCAACGAACAGCTTGTGTTCCTTCCGGCCGCCAAGGGAGCCACCGGGTTCTCGAGCGGAGATTGGATCGTCGGGGGAACGCTTTATGCCGACCTCGTGTCCCGGGCGAATGCCCTGTTCATCGCCAACCCTTCCTTCCGCCTGGGCGGGATCCTCTGGCACCAGGGGGAGGCCGATACCGGTTATGCTGCCTTCAAGGACGATCTCGACGCGATCATCGACGGGTTGCGCGGTGATATTTCGGCCGCAAATGACACGACGCCCTTTGTCCTGGGCGAGTTGGTTCCGGATTTCATCAATGCCAGCACGGGCAACGGCGCGTTGAACGATGCGATTGCCGATACGCCGAACCGGCATTTCCATACCGCCGTGGCGAGTTCGCAAGTGCCGAGCCCGCTGGACGATCTTGGCGATGATCTGCATTTCGATGCAGCTTCGCTGCGGGTGCTTGGCAGCCGGTATTTTGAAGCCCTGTCGGTGGCGGCGGCGCACAAGCCGACGGTTCCGGAGGCCGTCTCTGACCTCGCGGCGCTGGCTGGCAACGAACAGATCGGCCTGAGCTGGACCGCGCCGGCCAATGGGGGGCTGGCCGTCACCGACTATGTCATCGAACGATCGCTGGACTGGGCGGACTGGACCGAGATCGCAGATGGGGTCTCTGCCTCGACCGGTTTCACCGATACCGGGTTGGTCAATGGGACGACCTATTTCTACCGACTGGCCGCCGTGAACGAGGTCGGAGCGAGCCCGTATTCTGATGCTGTGAGCGCGGTGCCGGAGGCAGGCGCAGCCAGCGTGCTGACGACCGCCTTTGCGGCGACCACGGATGACGGGGTGTCGCATCTGTTCGAGGATGTCGACGTCGGTGTGGGCGGTACGGTGATCGTTGCCGGCGCCTCGCGCAACAGCACAACCGATAAGGGCCTGTCCGGGATCATGATCGGTGGACAGGCGGCGACTTTGTTCGAGCGGGGGGAATACCTGGGGAACTATCTGCGCTTCGGCTATGTGACGGGTGTGCCGGCGGGGCTTGTGGATATTGAGCTGCAGCACGAGAGCTGGCAGATGCGGGCAGGCGTGCATGTCTGGGTGCTCAAGAATGCGGATCCCGCAGCGGCGCTCGCGGCTCTGGCCTCCTCCGCCACGGCGAGCGTCGATGCCACGGCCGAGGGCGTTGTGCTCGGGGCCGGGATCTCGATCAACCCGGCCAGCCAGAGCATGGAGTGGAGCGGGATCGACACGCGGCTTGGCTGGACGAATTATGGTGACAATTTCGGCTCCGGCGCGGGGGATCGGGCTTTTGCGGCGGACTCGTCCGGGCATTCGGTGTCGTTCACCTCGGACGGCAATTTCATGCAGATCGCCCTGCTGTCGGTCCCGAAAGCCTAGGTCCTTCAGGACCGGATGCTGATCTTGCCGCTGCCAGCCTCGTGCTGGCGGCGGTTCTGTTTTGCGGCGATGCCTCCGGCGTGAGCTTTCGGCGCAGCAGGGCCAGCGGGTGGGCGCGCAGGGTCAGTCGCAGCGAGACATAATCCTCCACGACTTCCTCCGAGGGCGTCATGGCGGGAAGATTGGCGGCGGGCTCCTCGATGCCCTCGCCTTCCATGTCGCGCGCAAAGAGCGGCAGCGGGCGGGTGGCGCGCAGCGCGCGGGCGTCCCAGAGCGCCTGCCGACGCGAGAGCGACAGCGAGGCGAAGGCATCCGCCTCGGCCAGCGATTCCAGCATGGCCGGGGAGATGCCTGCCCGCCGCCAGACATCCTCGACGCCCGGATAGCCGTTGCCGCGCGCCGCGACGAGCCAATGCGCCTCCTCCTCGCGCATGGAGCGGATCTGCCGGAAGCCGAGCCGCAGGGCCAGCCCGCCCTTCTGGTTCGGCTCCATCACGTTGTCCCAATAGGAGAGGTTGATGTCCACCGGGCGCACTTCCACCCCGTGCTCGCGGGCGTCGCGCACGATCTGTGCGGGGGCGTAGAAGCCCATCGGCTGGGAGTTCAGCAGCGCGCAGGCGAAGATGCCGGGGTGGTGGCGCTTGAGCCAGGCGGAGGCATAGACCAGCAGCGCAAAGCTCGCGGCGTGGCTCTCGGGGAAGCCATAGGAGCCGAAGCCCTCGATCTGGCTGAAGCAGCGGGCGGAAAATTCCTCGTCATAGCCGTTGCGGCGCATCCCGGACATGAAACGGTCGTGGAACTCGCTGACATTGCCGTGTTTCTTGAAGGTCGCTAGCGACCGCCGCAGGCGGTCCGCCTCCTCGGGCGTGAAGCCGGCCCCGACGATGGCGATCTGCATCGCCTGTTCCTGGAAGAGTGGGACGCCGAGAGTTTTCGCCAGCACCGCGCCAAGTTCGTCGGAGGGGAAAACCACCTCCTCCTCGCCATTGCGGCGGCGCAGATAGGGGTGGACCATGTCGCCCTGGATCGGGCCGGGGCGGATGATCGCGACCTCGATGACGAGGTCATAGAAGCTGCGTGGCCGCATCCGGGGCAGGAAGTTCATCTGTGCCCGGCTCTCGACCTGGAAGACGCCGAGGGAATCCGCCTTGCAGAGCATATCATAGACGGCCGGGTCCTCGGGCGGGAGCGTGGCCAGCGTGTAACCGGTGCCATGGTGGCGCGAGATCATCTCGAAGGCCTTGCGGATGACGGTGAGCATGCCGAGGGCGAGGATATCGATCTTGAGGATGCCGAGCGCGTCGATATCGTCCTTGTCCCAGGGGATGACGGTGCGGTCCTCCATGGTGGCGTTTTCGACTGGGCAAAGCTCGTCCAGCCGGCCCTCGGTGACGATGAAGCCGCCGACATGCTGGGAGAGGTGGCGCGGGAAGCCCTGGATCTCCTGGATTAGCTCCATGGTCTGCTTCAGGCGGCGGTCTGTCGGGTCCAGCCCGATCTCGCGCATCCGCTGCGCTTCCGTGCCCTTGAGCGAGCCCCAGCCCCAGATCTGGCTGGACAGCGCGGCGACGGTATCCTCGCTCAACCCCATCGCGCGGCCGACCTCGCGCACGGCGCGCTTGCCGCGATAGTGGATCACGGTGGCGCAGAGCCCGGCGCGGTGGCGTCCGTAGCGCTCGTAGATATGCTGGATCACTTCCTCGCGGCGCTCATGCTCGAAATCGACGTCGATATCGGGCGGCTCGCCGCGGGCCTCGGAGACGAAACGCTCGAAGACCATGGTGCCGATCTCGGGCGAGACGGAGGTGACACCCAAGGCATAGCAGACCACGGAATTGGCCGCCGATCCGCGGCCTTGGCAGAGGATGTCCTGGGCGCGGGCGAAGGCGACGATATCGTGCACGGTGAGGAAGTAGGGCTCGTATTCCAGCTTGCCGATCAGGGCGAGCTCATGCGCGAGTTGCTTGCGGACGTTTTCCGGCGCGCCGGAAGGGTAGCGCCAGCGCAGCCCGGCATGGGCGAGCCGCGCCAGCCGCTCGGCAGCGCTCTCGCCGCCAGTGACCTCGGAGGGGTACTCGTAGCGCAACTCGTCGAGCGAGAAACGACAGCGCGCGGCGATCTCGGCACTGCGCGTCACGGCCTCGGGATGTTCGGCAAAGATGCGGCGCATCTCGGCCTCGCTGCGCAGGCGCTGCTCGCCATTGCTCATGGCGGCGCGGCCAAGATCCTCGATCCGGCAGCCGCTGCGGATGGCGGTCAGCACATCGGCCAGCTTCCGGCGGCGGCCGAGATGCATGCGCGGGGCAGCCGAGGCAACGGGAGCGATGCCAAGTTCGCGCGCAAGCCGCGAGAGGCGTTGGAAGCGCTCGCTATCCTGCCCGTCATAACGCGGGGCCAGGAGCAGGTGTACGGATGCACCAAAGCGGCGCGTCAGCCGTTGTGCCTGTGGCCGCCACCCGCCCGCGCCGCGCTTCGAGTTGGGCGCCTGTGGGAACGGGGAAGGGTGTTCGGGGTGGAGCAGCAATTCCATCCCCTCTCCCCATTCGAGGATATCTTCCAGTTCGAGCAGGCAATCGCCCTTTCCGGCGCGCAATCGCCCCAAGGAAATCAGCCGGCAGAGGCGCCCCCAGCCGGTCCGGTCGCGGGGGAGCGCGGTCACGGTGAAGCCGTCACGAGTGACGATGCGAGCGCCGGGGATCAGGCGCGGGGTGTTGCGGGTGTCGGGGCTGGCAGGGTAGCCCTCTGGTGCGGGCGGACCGATCAGGCCCGTGCGCGCCTCGCTGGCTTCCCGTTCCGCCACGGTCCGGGCGATCTCGCGCGCCTGCACATGTGCCCGCACGATCCCGGCGACCGAGTTCTGGTCGGCGACGACCAGCCCGCGCAGCCCGATCAACGCGGCGCGCTCCATCAGTTCTTCCGGATGCGATGCCCCGGTCAGGAAGGTAAAATTCGATGTCGCCGAGAGCTCCACGAAGCCCATGTGACGGTCTCCGGTTGGGCCTCCACCTTCTGCAGGAAGGCCGTCGAGGCGTTGCGCGTGAGCGGCGATGCGACCGGTCTGGCGGCGCGCCTCTCTCCCAACTGTATATTCATGTTTTATTCCTGTTGGGAGTCGTATTTCGGCAGTGCCAGGTACCCCGGTCCAAAGGCGTGGAATGCTTACGGTCCCGATTGTCTTGCCAACCAATCCGCCCATGCGGCCTGGAGCGCGGCTTCCTGTTCTGGCGCCACATAAGCGGCCAGGTGACCCTGCCCATCGGCAAAGAGAGCGAGACTGGCATCGGGCGTCCCTGGACGGGAAAGCGTTGCCCCAAGGGGCATTTCATTGAAGTCACCCGGCTGGAAAGACATGAAATTTTCCAATGCCTCCACGAGCTCGGCAACCAGCGCTGTATCGCCGGAATCACACCAATTACCGTCAGGCCCGCGTAGCACGAGAGCCAGGCTCAGGGGATGACACGTTGCAGCGAAATCTTCGAGAGAAGGTTCAGGATCCGTGGCGCAATCGGCTTCGAGGGGAGCGCTTCCCTGCCCCGAGAGGCGATAAAGCACAGTGGCTGGGAGGCCCGCTTCATCCAGCGCGGGCTGATACATGGGCGGCCCGCTTTCGACGGAAAGCGTACCCGCCATGCCGAATCGCCGCAGGGTGTCGACCAACGCCGAAATCTCCTCCGATGCCGCCTGGCTTAGAACGAGGCCGGAACCAGCTTGCCGGGTACCCCCGGCAAGCTGCCCGAGCCCCGCCCAGAAAAGGCGACGGCTTCGAATTTCGAGCGTCATCTCTTCGCCCCGGTCATTGTGAAAGACCAGCCGGCGGGCCATGACGGTCTCGTCGATTTCATCAAGGATACCGGAGAGGCCGGGCGGCAATGGTCGCCGGCCATCCCGGATAATGTCACCCCTGGCGGCGCCCAACCGTTCGATCATGCGTGACAGGCTGGCCCGACGAAACATGTCGTCCTCCGGAACCTGGGCTATGCACGTATGTTCAGTCATCCGCCATCACCATGGCGCGTATGGATCGATGCAGATCTGCCAGGGGAGCCTCGGCCACGGCAAGGATGCACAGCACATCGGAAGCCTCCGGAAGCAGGCGGGCAAAAACGCGGATCGACCGTCGCCCCTGAAGCGAGACTTGCATCGGCAGGTTGAGCCCGGCCGGGTGGTCAGACGAGTTTTCCGCAGGTGGGGTCAGCCAGAGAGCCGCCATTTCCAGAAGCCGATCATGATCTTCCTGGCAGAGATTGTCCTTCGCAAAAGACCGAAATACGGTTTTCGTCTGCATATCACCAAAGACAACCGCCAGGCATCCGGGGATCTCCCGGTATAATCTGTTCAGTTGCTCGACAATGCTCATTGGAGGCGGTCTCGCCGGAGTGGATTCGGTCTGAAGTCTCTCCAGATATGCCGCAGAAACCTTTCGGGAACCCTACCGACGATTGACCTGTTCAGGTTCCGGGCGCACGATCCCGTGCATTTTCCGGTCGAGGCCTGGCCTGGGCAATCCGGCGCGAAGGACCCTTCAGGCTCACGCGCCGCGGCACGATCCGGGGGGATTGATCGGTTGCGGGGAGGGGCTCCGAATTTGGGGACGTCTCCGTTTGATGGGACGGCAAAGGTACAGTTTCCGCCATTGCGAAAGGCAAAGCTTCAATCGAAGGCGCATCTGCCGCGATGGCCGCTTTCGGGGAAACGGCTGGCTGCTCCGCACCAGGGGAGAAAGACATGATCAATTCGAGCAGGGCGGTCATGAAACGCTCGGCCCCACTTGCCTCCCAGGCATCGCGATCCTCGCCGGCTGCAAGCGCCCGGGTGAGCGAGATCGGGAAGACATCTGCAAAAAGGCCATCGGTCTCGCGCCGTATGCGCGACAGGACACGCTGCCGATCCCGTTCCTCGACGAGCTTGTCGATCCCTGTAAGCAAGAGCAGGCTACGTTCCTGCAAATGCGCGGGCAACTCCTCCCAGGCCGCCGCCTCGCTCTGGCGCCAGGCTTGAACGGCATGGCTGCACCACAAGACCGCATCCGCCTCGGAAATGACCTGCTGCCAGAGCTCTGCTGGCATGTTCGGGTCCGAGATTCCCGGAAAGTCGATGATGTCGCAAAGTTCCAGAACATTGGAATGGCGCTCGACGCGCAGATATTGCGTCCTTTCCAGCGGGATATCGCCAATGCGTGCGAGATCGACATTGAAACGGTCACCGTTCCGGTCCACCCCGTGTGGCGCACCGCTTCCATGACAGAGCCAGACCGGCGGAAGTTGGGTGGCGGTGACCTTTACCGGCAGCGCGTTCGAGCCGATCAGGAGATTGGTCAGGGTGCTCTTGCCGGCGCTGAACTCGCCCATAACCGCAATGCGCGGGCGACGCTTGACAATTTCCTCCGCACGGCCGGGAATCGCTGCAGGACTTTCCGGCAAACGGGGTGTTCCAACCTTCAGTTGCGGATTGTGAAACATTGCGGTTCCTTTTCTCTCAGACGACGAAAGGGCCGAGCCGCGTAACTGCATCAGCCACCACTTCCGGTGTGGGGCCGACCTGCTCCGAGGCCCCTGTGAACTCGGATCCGTGGGATTCGAGCGTGGCGAGGATAGCCCTCTGTTCGTCAAGTAAGTCTTTAAGAACGCAGCGAACTTCGACAATGCACGGCTGACAATGAGCGTTGAGCAACCCGTCGAGGATCGGGCGGGTTTCGGCGTCGATCATGGCATGAAACTCCGGCGCGAAGGCCTTGTAGCCGCGCCGGCGGCTCCACCAGCGCCGCCACCAGTTTCCCTTGAGGTCGAGCGCGATCGTCTGGCCGATCAGGACCGGCGGTGCGATCCGCGGCATGTCCGGCGGCTGGATTGTGAAATCCGAGGCTGGGCGTTGAAGGGCGGCAGCGTAGATACCGGAGATTTCTTCGGCGGCCAGTTCGGCAGCCTGCGTTCCTGCGTCCTTCACCTGCCGGGAGAAAACCTGGAAACCCGATCTGAGAAGCAGGCGGAGCCCGGTCGGGTCGTATTTCCAGGGTGCGAGTTCGCCGTAGCTTTCCAGGTGCTGCACCAGCGCCATGGTCGCACGGTTCAGGAAGCTGCGATGCGAGCGTTCGAGCCGCTGGGAGGCGCTCTCAAGCGCGGTGGTCAGCGCCCTGTCGAGTTCCGGCAGGAGTCGCGCCTCCAGCGCCGACAGGGCAATCTGCATTCCGTTGACGTCGATCGGTTTGCCATGCTCGGAGGCGAGATGCGCGGGATTGTTTGCGATCGCGGCCGAGAGTCCCACGGCCAGGTTCATCGAGTCACGCGCAACGAAACAGATACGTTCACGGGCCGCGCCTTCCGTCACCCGGTTCCAGATCGTGCTGTACAACTCCGGTACGCCGGAAAGCCACCAGATCAACTCCAGCGGGCCGAGTTCGCGCTCCATGCTGTCGGCGACATGTTCGGCATAGCCGAGCAAGACCGCGCTGGCCACCTCGTCCAGGGCCGAAAGGTCTCCCTTCAATGCCAGCGTCGCCCAGTGGGCAATTCCAAAAACGATCTTGGCGTCCTTTGGGCCGTGATGGGATTCCAGTGTTGCCCGGATACTGTCGCGGATCTCCACGATCTGGCGCACGGGGTCCGCGAGTTCGTCGATCCGGTTCACGAAGATAACCACCTCGCGGGATTGCACGTTCGAGATCAGGCGGATCAACGCCATGTCCACGGTGCTGAGCGCCTGGTGCGCAGACAGGACGACCAAGCAGAGGCGACTGTCGCGGATCGCCCCGATCGTGATCTGCTCGCGCATCATGAACGTGTCATTCACGCCCGGCGTGTCCCGCAGGCACAGGTTCATCGGCCAGCCGGGACGGGCAATCTGCAGATCCGCCGCCTTGGTGATATCGGCGAAACGCCCTTGCGCCTCCGCTCCCGGAAGAGGCGACTGCTCTTCGAAATCGTCGCCAAGGCAAACATAGCGTTCAACAAGCCCGCGCGTCAGGGTCGCGTAATTGTGGCTGGTGCCGAGCAGCAGCTCGAATTTCCGGCCAAGACGGCGGCGCGTCTTGTCGCGCATCGCCTCGATCTGAAGACGAACCTTTTCCGCTTCCTCCTCGGCGCCGGAACGTCCGGCCAGTTCGCCTAAGCGTCCGCCTCTGCGGGTCAACCTGTCCCAATCCTCAGTATCGAAAAAGGCAAAGCGAGCCGCGTAGGGCGCCGCCTCGGCGGAGGGGCCCAAATGGAGGGAGGTCACGACCGAGGTCCAAGGGTTCACATCTGCCGGAAGCAACCCCGGCTCGCCGATCATGGCGTTCACCAGCGATGTCTTCCCAGCCTTCACCTGCCCGATGAAGGTCACAGCAGGTTCAAGCGAAAAAAGGCTGTGCCGGAGGCGCTCCACCGCCTCGGCCGTTTTTCTGTCGGCGGTCGCGCAAAGCGTTTCAAGAACCGACGATACCTCGCCCCTTTGGGCCAGTAAGGGGGACAGCCCTTCGAGGCACATCCGAACGAGCGGGTCGGCTTCCGCCGTTTCGCAGCCATGCGAGGGAAAGGCTTCGATCCGGCCGGTGGCCGGTCCGTCATCGAGAGTGGCGGTCTTACCCAGCATGATCCCTCCTTTCGCGAGGTCTCTTTGCACGCTGCGCGTCCGGACCGCTTCGGGCGTGGCAATAACATGGCGAAAACATGGCATATCCGTGCAATTGGTGCGGGTCCTGCTTCATGCGCATAGCCGGCTTTCGCATTCGTGCCGGAGTTGCAGCATGAGCGCGATTGCATCAGTCATGGCCTCCGTGGTCGACTCGATCTGCATCAACACGACAAGGTCCGTGGCTTCGGCGAATAGCTCCATCACCTCCGGCTCGCCCTGCATTGCCATTTCCGCGCAGGCCTCGATCGACTCCGTGCAAAGCGCCAGTACCTTCGAACTGGCCCGGCGAGGCCCTGCAGGCTCCGCCGTCTCGCACAGACAGGCAAGCTCGTCGGCTTGGGCCGCGAGGAAAGAGATAATCTCGGCGGTAGGCGCGGACGTATCCGCATGATCCCCGTGTTGCGCGATTCCCTGCGGAAGGGGATCCAGAAGCGCGGCGAAATCGGGTTCATCCCGCTCGTTCTGTAGAGGTTCGACTTCGCGCAGCCCATACTTGCGATCCGGGGGGCAATATCGCTCCAGAAGCAGCAGCGCCCATTCCAGGTCTTCGCGCCGCGCGGATGCGACATGGTCCAGAAGTGCGGTGGTCAAGCGGTGGATCTGTGCGGCATCTCCAGCGAGCGTGCCGACGCGGAAGAGCGACCGGAAAGGATGATCGAGTCGATTGGTTCGTGCTGCGGAATCCTCATCCAAAAGGCAAAGAAAGCCGTGGTCCAGAAAGGGCCGTGGAAGACGGTTCCAGAGCGCTCCTGCAGGTTCGTCGGCTGACCGCGCGCAGAAGACAGCCATATCACACCGTTGCCCGGCCCAGTTGATTGCACCCTCCATGTCCCGCTCCCCGCCTTCCAGCGGTACAATGAGGAGGGAAAAGTGATCGAGAAGCGCAAGCGGAGCCGAGAATTCCGCCATCGCGAGGCTCCAAGGATCCAGCTTTCGGAATTCCTCTGGCCGGATCTCGTGGCGCGCGCCGGAAGTCGCAACCGTGGTGATGCTGTCTCCGGTGCCGTGACGCACCAGCATGGGGGGCATTCCCGCGCCGTCAGGCACGATGCCCTCGCCCAGCAGGGCATTGGCCAACGACGGCAAGTTGCGGTCTTCGCGACCCAGGATACCTACCCGCACCGGCGCGGACAGGCGCGCCAGCACGCGTTCTGCCCAGATGCGCGTATTCCTCGGCAGCGCGTCCGAGGCGTTTGCGGTGGACAATTGTACGACCAGGCGTTGCCCGGTTTGATCCAAAGTCATACCGAACCCTCAACGCTGGTGGATGCAGACTGATCCTGGCAGAGCGCGCGCCCCCGCAGGGATGGTTCGCGCGAGAGGAGGCAAACCCGTGGAAACAACCGTCGCGCCCAGCGTTGCCGTGGTTTCGCGATACGCTCTGTGTCTGGAAAGATCCGCAAGATGGAGATCGACAGATTATCCTGTTCGCGCGCCCCGCAGGCCTCGACCTTGCGCAAAAGCCGGTCGACCAGATCGGTCGCGGAGCCTTTGTCGGGTTGGGACAAAGTCGTGGCCATTGTTTCCGGCGACAAGGTAAGAATGCCGTCGCTGGCCGCGACAAGGAGGTCCCCCGGCGCGAGTTCGAACGCGTCTTGCGGGCAATCGATCCGCCGCAACGGATCGAAACCGAGCGCTGAGGTCAGGCAACTGCGATCCGGATGGATCGCAGCGATCCCTGGATCCATCTCGCCGGCGCGGGCCAGAGGGTCGAATTGTGGGGCGAGGGAGTGCACTTCGTTGAGTTGGCGGATCGCTCCACCCCGAAGCAGGAAAAGCGGGCTGTCGCCGACCGACAGCCAGAAAAGGCGTCCGCCGTCGACGATGACGAGCAAGAGCGTTGCGCCCATTCCACGCGTTTCCGGATTGGAGCATGCATGGGCAAGGATTGCGCGATTGGCGGCCCGGGCCGCTTTGACCAGACGGCCGGGTATGTCGGTAGCGAGCCGTCCTTGCGCGTTACGCTGGGCTGCCAACTCGTCCAGCGCGGTCGTCACGGCAATGCGGCTGGCCAGGGCGCCGGCGACATGCCCACCCAACCCGTCGGCGAGCACAATGATCCCGCTTGCCCCACCCTGCGGAACATCGCAGAGGACGGCGTCCTCCTGCGCCTCGCGCGCGCCAAGGCTCAACCCGGTGGCAGCATCCAGACAGAGCTCACCGGTGGACGGCATTTTTGCCCTCCGCGCCTTCTTGCGTCACGGACCAGGAAAAAGATTCTCCACAGAAAGCAACGAATTGCAGGCTGGTCTCCCCGATCTTGATCCGGTCGCCATGCGAAAGGTCTTCGGTTGACAGAACGGGCCGGCCATTCAGCCGCACGATATTGGACTTGCCTCCCTGACCCAGGAAAAAACAATTCGTATCGTCATCATAGGCGATGGCTGCATGGTTGCTGCGCGAGATGGAACCATCGCCGAAATCGAGGCAGACGGACTGGTCTTCGCCGCGACCAATGCTGGAGACGCCGTTTGTCAGCGTGAAGCAGGCGCCACGTCCCGGCCCCTCCACGACCACGAGCCAACCGACCGGAAAACACCGTTCGGCGCGAGGGCCGGGCCGGGCGGCGGCGGAAAACGGGTCCGTCTGTGCAAGATCGGCGGCCTGGAAGCCGAGCAGGCGAGTCTTGGCGCGTTGGCCGCTGGGCGCGGTCCCTGCGGGCGCCAGGCCGGCTTGCGAAAACTGGGCGATTCGTGCCCGGGCGAGGGCGACCTGCCGCTCTGCCTCGATGTCCCAGATTCGACGCCGGGCCGGAGCGTCAACGGTTGATATTTCGGCACGGGGCGCAGGGAGCGTGGTGTCTGTTTCACTGCCCTCGACCCTTGGCCGAGCAATGCTGCCATGGCTATCCATCGACAGGGACCTGAACTGAGCATCGTACTCCCGTTCGGACAGGCCCGGATCCTCATACGATTCGCCAACCAGCATGTCCGGGGGAAGCTCGGACGGCTCCTCGGCCGCAACGGGCCCGTTCGAGGCGCTGGCCGCCGCCGATGCAGAGTGCTTTCTACGAAAGAATTTCATGCCCCGTAGCCCTCCATCTGGCCAACCTGATCCGTTTCGCCCTGACGGCGAAACCCGCGCCATATTCGGTCGAGCAACCGCGGCCGGGCGGTGTTTCCTCTATGCGCGCACAAGGTTTCGGAATGGTTTTCGGGATCATGGGTTTTGTCGTCCTCCGGCTCCTGCTCGGTGGCCATGCGGGCCGTCGTGATGGCGTTCGCGGCCTCCTCGGCTTCACGCATGGCCTGCTGCTTCAGCCTGATACGTTTCTGCTCGCGCGCCTCGCGATCCTGCGCTTCGCGGGCCTCGCGTTCCCGCCGCTCCCTTTCCGCACGCTCCATCTCCACCTTCACCGCGGCATTGGTATCTGCCACCAGCCGCTGGATGCGGGCCGCGACCTCTTTCTCGCCCATGAGCGGTGCGGAGACGGGCCCCGTCGCTGTTCCGTCGATCATGTCCCGCCACTGGCGGGCCGTCTGGACCCGGTCTTTGGCAAAGACATTCAGGGCCCGGTCGATGGCCAGAAGAAACCTGTCGTCATAGCCGGGCATACGGCTTTTCAGCGGCTTGTAGGGGTCCGGCCTTTGTTCGGCCAGCGCGGCCAGCCGCATATGGCTGTTCGCGGGCGCCGCCCCCGTCAGCAGGTGATGCAGCGTGGCGCCGAGGGAATAGAGGTCGCCGGCCGGGCTCTGCGGGCTTCCGGCGAGATAGAATTCCTGTGGCGAGTAACCGTCCTTGACCACCTGCAGAGCCGACAGGACGCGGCTTGCCCGCCGCGCCGTGTCCCGTGCCGCCCCGAAATCGATCAGGATCGGCTCGTTGTTCCGGTCCAGCAGCACGTTGTCCGGCGAGATGTCCCGGTGCAGGATATCCAGATCGTGCACATGGATGACCGCGTCCAGAAGCCTGTGGGTGATCTTGCGGATCTCCGGAGGGCCGAGGCGCGTCGGCTCGGCCTCGATCACGTCGAGCAGATCCCGCCCCTCGACATAATCGAGCGCCATGTAGGCCGTACCGTTATCCTCGAAGACATCATGCACGCCGACGATATTTGGATGGTCCAGCTTTGCGAGCCGGCGTGCCTCCTCGACGAACAGGCGCACGACGGTATCGAACTCCACCTGCTGGCTGCGGGTGCGCGCGCGGACCTCGTGATCGGCGCGACAACACATGGAGCTGGGGTATAGCACTCCTTCAGCACGACCCGCCGTTCGAGGCTGTTGCGGGCCAGGTACGTGATCCCGAAACCGCCGGCATTCAGAAAGGACTCCACCCGGAATTGCCCGCGCAGAAGCTCCGTGCCCGGTGGCAGGCTGTCTGGCGGAGCCGCCAGGACATGCGGGAATTCGGTCATCGCTCTGCTTCCTTCTCCGCCATGGGATTCGCCGCGCTGGGCGCAGCTATACGCGGGGACTACATTCTGGTTCCAATTGTGGCGCGAATGGGGCGCTCGGAGCGCAAAGAGATTTCAATAAAACTATAATTTTAAACGAAACTTTTGGGATTTTCCCGGCTCCCGGCGCGACGGGCTGCAAATCGGCGCATGCTGCCCTCGAGCCATGGCCGCGACCCTCCGAATGGTCTAAACTGTCGGCGCGAAACAGGGGCGCTAGATCCATGCCAAGACTGTCGGTTGTCGTGACATCCTACAATATCGAAGCCTTCATCGGCGAATGCCTGGCGGATATCTGCGGCCAGACCCTCGACGATATCGAGATCATCGTGGTCGATGACGGCTCATCGGATGGAACAGCCGGGAAAATCGCCGAGTTCGCGTCCTGTGACGACCGCATCGTTCCGGTGCTTCTGGAAGAAAACACCATCGGCGGGGTTGCGACAGCGGCGAATGCGGGCATCGAGCAGGCGCGCGGTGCCTATATCGGCTTTGCCGACGGGGACGATCGCTACGAGCCCGAGATGTTCGCGAAACTGCTTGCCGCCGCTGAGGCGCATGACGCGGACCTGGCAATGTGCAGCTATCTCAACTGGGACGCGGTGACAGGCCAGACGGCCATGCCGCCCGACGAGGAGCGCTGGAACGAACTGGCGCCCTTGTCCGTACTGGAGCTCGACGCGACCGGCCGTCATCGGCTCCTGCCGCTCAACGCGGTGCCCTGGCGCAAGATCTATCGCGCTTCGCTGCTGAAGGAGCAGGGGCTGCGCTTCCCGGTGGGGGATTTCTTCTTCGAGGACAACCCGTTCCACTGGTTCAACACGCTCTCGGCGAACCGCGTTGCCTTTGTCGATGAACGGCTGTGCCGCCACCGGGTGAACCGGATCGGGCAGACCACGGCCACCGTCGACAGCAAACTGCTGAAGATGTTCCGCCATCACGGGATCATCAAGCGCTGGCTGGAGGAGAACGGCCAGGATGCCGAGTTCAGCGGCGACCTGCTGTCCTGGGCCTCGCGGCAGCTTTCCTGGATCGGACGAAAATGCCCGCCCGAGTTGCGGCAGGAGCTGTTTGAAGCCATTCAGGCCGTGGTCGCGCTGCATGCGGAAGCGGAGCTGGACTCGCCGCAGACACGGGCGGCCATCGGCAAGCGGACGGCGAACCTGCTGCAAGCCGCACGGAAGGGCGATTTCGATGCGTTCTGCCGCGATCTGGACCGGGCTGCGGCCCGCGCACCACGGCGTCGTTCCGCCGATGCTTCCACCGGGATCATGGGGCGAATGCGCCGGATTCTTGCGCGCTGACCGGGTGTTGGATCCGGATTCAGGGGCGGCGCAGGAGCTGGTCGAACGCGCCTTTCCAATAGGAACTCCTGCGCGCCTTGCGGCGGTGGGACGGGCTGTAACGCTTCCAGCCCGAGAGCGGAGAGACGAGCGGTAACCGCTCGGCATTGCTGCCAAGCGCGTCGGAATGGGTCAGGTCGGCCAGCGCCCCGATCTGTTCCGGTGTCGGGTCGTCCACGAGCTTGAGAAGTGGCAATGCCCAATGCGGCGTCGCCAGGGTCTCCAGCTTGAAATGATCCAGCAGGTAGGCGTGCTCGTCCAGGAAGTACTCCATGCCATCCTGAACCCTCACGGCCTTGCGGGCATAATCGGTCTCCTCGGCGCTGGGTGTTTCCAGCACTGGCGCGATATGGCCCTCCGCGTCGCGTGACAGGTCGATCGTCGTTCCGTGATCAGCGGTCATGGCGAACTCGAGCAGTTCGATTCCACCCTGGTGCAACGCCTTCTGGACCGGTTGCTTGTACGCGCCCTGAGTCAGGAAGCTGTGCATGCGAATGCCGCGCGCCTCGTTGAAGCTGCTGCTGGGAAGTTGGCCGAGGTAAAGCCCGACGAGACGGTCGCGCGCATTGGCGTCGGGCAGCGAGTTGGCAAAGAGCCGCTGAATATTACCGACCCAGCCGATATCGACGAACCCGATCCGGTCCGCGCCTTCCATGGCCTGCAGATAATAGGGCTGGAGCGCGGCGCGGGCTTCGGCGTTGCGGCGCAGTACATCCGCAAAGGCGGTGTCGATTGCCTTCATCACACGCCAAGCTTCCTCCGGGGCGACCGGAATGTCGATATCCTCGACGCCGAAACGGCTCAACTCCTCGCGATACGCCTCCGCATCCAGCCCGACCGCGTCGAAGGACCGCCGTGCGCTCTTGGCCCGGCGGCCAATGGTAATGCGTCGTGTCTGCTCGCTGTCCCATTCCCGCATGCCGGTCAGGTAGCCGACCTTGCGAGACATGTAGAAATACTCGGTCCCGATGTCGGCGAGACCCGCCCGCGCCTTGAGACGGTTGAAGAGCCGCATCGCCAGTTTGCCGTCCCGGGCGATGAACAGGAGTTTCTTCAGGTCCTGCTGCTGGCTTTGATGCAAGAGCCACAGCGTGAAGCCGAACATGAGCGGGCCGAAGACGCGGTAGCCAATCCGCTCGAGCATGCCCTCGGGTTGGAACGTCATCGAGGGGCGCTTGTCGATAAAGCCGGTGATGGCCGTGATGGCGTTCGCCCCGAACTCGGCCTCCTCCGGCAACGGGCGGTTGATCACGTCGGCCCAGTCGGCATAGGTCGTGCGCAGACCGAGCGCTTCGGCCCGATCGATATCCGCCGCTCGGTTGTCGCCCACATGCAGCCAGCGTTCGTTCAGCGGCCAGCCCTGCTCGGTTCCGACCTTGTGGTAGAGCGCACCCGAACGTTTCGTGACGCGGTGTTCGCCTGAGACATAGAGCGGCCATTGCGCGGCGCCCTCGAAGCCCTCGCGTTCGAGTTTCTGCGAAAGCCAGTCACCGGGAAGGTACATGTCGCTGATAAAGCCGATCTGCAGGCCCTTTCCGCGGGCAGCATTGTAGCGGCGCATCCCGTCCGGGCTGGCAAAGAGCACGGTGTCTTCCAGTTCAAGCTCGGTCGCCTTCAGGTAATCGACAAGCGGACCGGGCAGGGCATGGTCGCTGCGAAGCTGTTCGAAAATTTCGTCCAGACAGATTTCGCCCTCCTCGGAATGTTGCAGTTGCGCCTTGCGGGCATCCTGTTCGGCCGCGCGCCGGAAACCGGCATAACCGTGGAGGAAGTCGTGGTGGCGCAAGGCGAAATCCGTTTCGAAAACCTTCAGGCGCACCAGTTCGAACAGATCCACGGGCGCACGGATCTTGCGGTGGAGAAGGGTGTCGAAGATGTCGAATGTGACGACCTGAACATGGTCCGTCAGCTCGCTCCAGACCCTCATATCCAGCGCTTCCTCGCGCGGTTGAGCCTGGACAGCGCCGTGCCGATCTTTCCCTTCTGCTTCTTTGCTGGCGCGTGCGGCTTCGGCGTTTCCTTGTCATCCTTCCGGGGCGGCTTCGGGATCGCGGGAGGGCTGGACAACGCGGAGAGCGCCTGAAGGATCCGGAGCGTTCCGAGCCCGGCCTCGCCTTCCCGGCGCACCCAGCGATTTGTCAGCAGCGCGCCATAAGCTGCCTGGTCGAGCGGGTCCGTCCGGTCGGTGGCGACATGGTGGAAGGCCAGCCGTTCCGTATGCACCCAGACATCGTTGCGCAGGCAGAATCTCTGGTGAAACTCCCATTCTGTCAGAAGGGGGAGCGTCGTGTCGTAGAAGCCGATTTCGCGCGCTTCGTGACGGTCGAACAGGAAAGCGATGGCCGGGAAAGGGTTGCCGACGACGATTCGGCGGATGTCGAGTACACCGTCATGCAGGTCGTCGATGCATCCCGGCGGGTGCCAGTCGGTGACGGAATCGATGGTGATATGCGCGCCGCTCACGGTTTCTTCGACCGCCGCCACGCCCGATACGATGCCCTTCAGCCCGGGTAGAAGCGCCCGTTTCGTGTCATAGGTCCGTGTCATGACGGCAAGGAAATCGGGCGACCAGCTATCGCATTCCGCGTGGATCACCGCGAGTTCGGTATCGAGGCTTTCCAGGGCGCGGTTGATTGCCTCCGCCTCGGTCTCGGTGTCCAGATCGGGCAGGAACGAGACGCGCGGGTCCGGCTCCGCGAGCACGATATCAGCCACCCGGCGCATGTCGTCCGTTGCCTCGGGCGCCTGAGCGATGACGAGTTTCCAGTCACCGACGCTCTGCGCGCGGATGCTTTGGAGCGCCCTGCGGAACAGCGTGGGCGTTGCAGCACGCGGCAGAACGATCCCAATTGTTTCGGTGCTGAAATCAGGCATAGGATCCAAGAACCTCCGAGCTGGACTCACGGCGGGAGGCGCATAATACAGCGCGCCGCTCGGCAGGCCAAATGTGATGGAAGCTGCGGCCGAACTCAACCCGGAACCGTGGAACCCATTGAAGAAACGCGGCTCGTCGCCGCAAAGATGCCGGCGGAAATGCTGGCGTTGACCCCGGTTCAAACCCTGTTTCGCGGGGTGCTTCCATCTTGGGGCGCTTCGTGCGACCCGACAGGTTTCCCGCGTGAATGATCCTTCGGATCATGGCTCCGCCGGGGATATTTCCGGTCAGAAGAAGCGGTGACCGCGCGAGGAGACGTCCGCTGCCCGGTGGGGGCCGCGGTGCGGTGTCAGCCGATTGTGCCGTCGGCGGCCTCGGATCCGTTTTCGGGGCCTTCCTCGGCCTCTAGGTTGAAGAGGCTGCGATAGATGGGGTTTGTCGCCATCAGGTTCTCGTGGCTGTCCATCGCCATCAAGTGGCCACCATCCATGAGCATGACCTTGTCCACCCATTGCAGGATGGCCGGGCGGTGGCTGACAAAGAGCAGGGTCTTGTCCGGGTTGGACTCGACGACGCGGCCGAGGATCTCCCGTTCGCTCTCGCCGTCGAGCGCGCTGGTCGCCTCGTCGAAGATGATGATCTTGGCATCCTTGAGCAGGGCGCGGGCGATGCCGACACGCTGTTTCTGGCCACCTGAAAGCGCATTGCCGTTGGCGCCGACCTGGGTGTCGAGCCCCATCGGCATCTCGGCGATCACCTCGGCGAGCTGTGCCTCGCGGACGACCTCCATGATCTCCTCTTCGGTGGCATCCCGGCGTCCGTCGAGAATGTTTTCCCGAATCGTTCCCTCGAACAGGAAGACTTCCTGCGAGATCAGAGCCGTCGAGTTGCGCAGCGCGTCATGCGACAGCGAGCGCAGATCTTCGCCGCCGATCTTCACCGCGCCATGCGTCGGGTCGTAGAAGCGTTGAACGAGGTCGATCAGCGTGGTCTTGCCAGCGCCCGACCGGCCGACGATGGCCACGTTCTGTCCGGCATCGAGATGGAAGCTGACATTGTTGAGCGCCGGGATCCGGCCCTCGTAGTTGAAGGAGACATTGTCGAAATCGAGCGAAGCGGGGCGGCCTTCAAGCGTCGTGGTACCGGTCGCCTTCAGCTTCACCGGGACCTCCATCATCTTGAACATGATGTCGGAGAGCACGATGGCGTTCTGAATATCGACCAGCCCCTTGGAGACGCGTTCGGCCGGCTGGTAGGCCAGCAGGAAGGCCGAGATGAAGGCGGTGAATTCGCCCGGGGTCTTGCCGTTGGCCACCGTCTGCCAGGAGGCATAGAGCACGTAGAGGCCCAGCACGAGCCCGCCCAGCATTTGCATGAATGGCATGGTGGCGGCGGTGATGCGGGCGATGTTCAGGATCCGGTCCTCCAACGCCTGCACCGCATCAGAGAAGCGGCCCTTGGTGCCGGGTTCGAGTTGGTAGCTCTTGACCGTCTTGATGCCCTGGAAAGCCTCAACACCAACGGAATGGACCTTGCCGAGCAACGTGGCCTCGGATTTGGCGATTGCCTTGATCCGCTTCGAAAGCGTTGTGATCAGGAAGAAGATCAGCGGGAACATCACGACCGCGGTCAGAGACATGACAGGGTCCTGCCACACCATGACAGTTACAAGGCCGATCAGCGTCAGCACGTCCGTCAGCATGTTGTTGCAGAGCTTGACCACGACACTTGCGCCCATGCGACCCGAAATAAAGACCTGCTGCATGGTCGAGGCCGGGTGGCCCGCGGCGAAGAAGGAGAGGTCCTTGTCGATCAGCGCGTTGAACAGCTTGCGCTGGTACATGGACGAGATCGAGCGGTTGAGCACCTTGGCGATCACGTCATTGCCATATTGGCACAGGCTGAGCGCCGCCGAGACGCCGACAACGAGAGCTGCCACCGACCAGGCCTTGGTCAGGCTGCCGGCCACGAAGACTTCGTTCACGATCAACTTGGTCGACCAGGCCAGTGCGGCGGTGAAGGTAGCGACACCGGCCATGAGGATCAACGAAAGGACGTAGATCTTCCAGCGTGGCGGGATCGACTCGCGGATCAGGCGCTTGGCAATCGTGTAGTTGTCGACGTCGCTGGTATTCTGGTTCGGGTTCATCTGTCTGGATTGTCCGAGCTGCTTCAATGACACTGACGCCCCCTCCCAGCCAGTATGGCGTCAGGAAGGAACGCATGCCGTTATTTTGCGCGAATACGCCAGTGACGCGGTCGGATTGTCAAGGCGCGGTCCGGCCGGAGGGGAGTTTTCGGCGTAAAGGTGCAGTTTGAAAGCGCATCTATGGCCTGCCTTCCGCAAGGACTTGCCCAATACCCCTTTGTCGGTTGACAGCTAGGGTGAGGTATTGCCATTTGCAGGCGACCTAAATTCGTGCCCTGAAAAACGGGCCCAAAGCCGGAAGATATTTTATGGGCATAGACGTTACCCCCCTTGCCATTCCCTCGGTCAAGCTGATCGCGCCGCAGCGTTTCGGTGATCACCGGGGCTTTTTCTCCGAGACCTACAATCGGGACGTCTTTGCAGCCGAGGGCATGGATATGACCTTCGTTCAGGACAATCATTCGCTGTCCGAAACCGTCGGCACGATCCGGGGGCTGCATTTCCAGGGCCCGCCAAGGGCGCAGGACAAGCTCGTGCGTTGCGGCAAGGGCCGGCTCTTCGACGTGGCGGTGGATATCCGCAAGGGTTCGCCGACCTTCGGCCATTGGGTGGGCGAGGAACTCAGCTTCGAGAACGGCCTGATGCTGCTGGTGCCCGCGGGCTTCGCGCATGGCTTCGTCACGCTTGAACCGGGCACCGAGATCATTTACAAATGCTCGGATACCTATGCGCCTGAGACCGAGGGCGCGATCCGCTGGGACGACCCGGACATTGGAATAGACTGGCCGCTGGATGCGACTGAGCCGCAGCTTTCGGGCAAGGACGCCGTCGCGCCTCTTTTGCGCGAGTTGGACAGCCCCTTCACATTTGAGGAAAACGCATGAAGATCCTGGTTACCGGCGGCGCCGGTTTCATCGGCTCCGCTGTCATTCGGCGGGCCATCGCTGACGGCCATTCCGTGGTCAATGTCGATGTTCTGACCTATGCCGCCTGCCTGGACAATGTTGCTTGCGTGGCCGGCTCGCCGGGTTATTCCTTTGAACAGGCCGATATCCGCGATGCGGAGGCCATGGCCGCCGTGCTCGACAAGCATGAGCCCGATACGATCATGCACCTGGCCGCCGAAAGCCACGTGGACCGCTCCATCGATGGCCCCGCCGCCTTCATCGACACCAATATCACCGGCACCTATGTCCTGCTGGAAGCCGCCCGTGCCTATTGGATGGCCCGGGGCAAGCCGGAAGGCTTCCGCTTCCACCACATCTCGACCGACGAGGTTTTCGGCTCGCTGGGCGAGACCGGCTTCTTCACCGAGGACAGCCCCTACCAGCCGAACTCGCCCTACTCGGCGTCCAAGGCCAGCTCCGACCACCTCGTGCGCGCCTGGGCCGAGACCTACGGCCTGCCGGTGGTGCTGACCAATTGCTCCAACAATTACGGCCCCTTCCAGTTCCCGGAAAAACTCATCCCCGTGGTGATCCTCAAGGCGCTCTCCGGCCAGCCGATACCGATCTATGGCAAGGGCGAAAATATCCGCGACTGGCTCCACGTCGAGGACCACGCCGAGGCGCTTCTGCTGGTGCTGGAAAAGGGCGAGTTGGGCCGCAGCTACAATATCGGCGGCGAGAACGAGATGACCAATCTCGCCCTGGTCAAGATGCTCTGCTCCGTGCTCGACATGCTGCGCCCGGGCGCGCGGCCCTATGCCGAGCTGATCACCTTCGTCACCGACCGTCCGGGCCATGACCGCCGCTACGCGATCGACCCAAGCCGCATCCGCAAGGAGTTGAACTGGCGCCCGTCGCACACGCCGGAAACCGGCCTTGAACAGACCGTCCAGTGGTATCTCGACAACGAGGACTGGTGGAAGAAGCTTCGAGCCCGCCAGGGTGTCGGCGAGCGTCTGGGGGTGTCGAAATGAAGGCGCTTCTGCTGGGCCGCGACGGACAGGTAGCCACCGAAATCCTGCGCCGCGCTGGCGCGTATGGCATCAAGGTCGAGGCGCTGGAAGTGCCCGAGCTGGATTTCACCGATCCTGAAGGTGCCGCCGCGCTGGTCCGTGCCAAGGAATGCGATATCATCATCAACGCCGCCGCCTATACCGCCGTCGACAAGGCCGAGAGCGAGGAGAAGCTCGCCCAGCTGATCAATGCCGACGGGCCGGGCGCGGTAGCGAAGGTCGCGGCGGAGAAGGGTATTCCCTTCCTGCATATTTCGACCGATTACGTGTTTGACGGCTCCGGCGAGGGGCGCTTCTCCACCGAGGATCCGACCGGGCCGCTGGGCGTCTATGGCGCTACCAAGCTCGATGGAGAGCGGCAGGTGGCCGAAGCCGGCGGCTGGCACGCGATCCTCCGCACCAGTTGGGTTTTTTCCGCCCATGGCGGCAATTTCGTGAAAACGATGCTGCGGCTCGGCGCCGAACGCGACAAGCTCACTATCGTTGCCGATCAGGTCGGCGGGCCGACCGCCGCTGCCGATATCGCCGAGGCGTTGCTGACGATTGCCAAGGCCGGTCCCGAAGCCGAAGGCGGGTTGTTCCACTTTGCAGGCGTGCCGGATGCGAGCTGGGCCGATTTCGCCCGCGAGATCTTTGCGCAGGCAGGGGTGGACTGCGCGGTCGAGGACATTCCGACCTCGGCCTATCCCACGCCCGCCGCACGTCCGCTGAACTCGCGGCTGGACTGTTCGCGGCTGACGCGCACCCACGGAATCGAGCCGCCCGACTGGAATGCGGCGCTGGCCGAGGTTCTGGCCGAGTTGGGCGCGACGAAACCGAATTAAAAGGAAAGTTTTTTATGCAACGCAAGGGCATCATTCTCGCAGGCGGCTCCGGTACGCGGCTTTACCCGATCACGATGGCCGTCTCCAAACAGCTTCTTCCGCTCTATGACAAGCCGATGATCTATTACCCGCTCAGCGTGCTGATGCTGTCGGGTATCCGCGAGATCGCGATCATCACCACCCCGCAGGACCAGGAGCAATTCCAGCGCCTGCTTGGCGATGGCAGCCAATTCGGGCTGGCGCTGACCTGGATCGTGCAGGACTCGCCGGACGGGCTGGCGCAGGCCTATACGCTGGCCGAGGATTTCCTCGCCGGCGCGCCCTCGGCGATGATCCTGGGCGACAACATCTTCTTTGGTCACGGACTGCCGGGCCTGCTGGCCTCGGCCGACAAGAAGCAGAAGGGCGGCACCGTCTTTGCCTATCGCGTCGCCGATCCGGAGCGCTACGGCGTGGTCGCCTTCGAGGGCAAGAAGGTCCGCCACATTATCGAGAAGCCGGAAGTTCCGCCCTCGCGCTACGCCGTCACCGGACTCTACTTCCTTGACGGTGACGCCCCGGCGCGCGCCCGCGAAGTTCAGCCCTCGCCGCGTGGCGAGCTGGAGATCACCTCGCTCCTGGAGATGTATCTCGAAGACGAACTGCTCGACGTGGAGACCATGGGGCGCGGATTCGCATGGCTCGACACCGGCACCCACGGCTCGCTGCTCGATGCCGGCAATTTCGTCCGTACCCTCACCGAACGGCAGGGAATGCAGTCTGGAAGCCCGGACGAGATCTCCTGGTCGCAGGGCTGGATCGACGACGATGCCTTGGCCGCCCGAGCGGAGCTGTTCAAGAAGACCGCCTATGGCCAGTATCTGAAATCACTGCTCGAGGAATGATGCGGGCAGTGTGGGCGTGAATCCGGTTGGGCGGGGCAGGGTCGTCTGTTCGCGTATCGGAATGAGTAAAGACGCACCTTTCAAGTTCTTTCGGTCGAACTGGAGATCATCCGGCTGGCGGTTCTGATGTCCGTGCGATTTCCGCTGTCGCTCCGCAATGCCGAGGACCTGCTGCACGAGCGCGGCATCGACATCGGCCATATTCGTCCGGTTCTGGTGAAGCCGGCTCGGTCCGACGTTCGCCGCCGAGGGTCTGCGTTCCGAGCGGCCACGACGTTGGCATTTGGATGAGGTGTTTGTGAAGATCAATGGCAAACGCGGCTACCTTTGGCGGGCTGTTGATCACAAGGGGGAAGTCCTGGAAAGTTTCGTCTCAAAGGCGAGGGACAAGAGAGCAGCAACGAAATTCTTGAAGGAGATCGGCGCCGAACACTTAAAAGAAACAGGCCAATGGCTGAACAATCGGGCGGAGAAGGATCATCTGCCGTTCCGACGACGAGAACGGGCGATGCGGCGCTGCCGGCGGATGCGAGGTTTGCAGACATTCATCTCCGTCCACGCCTCGGTCTTCAACCATTTCAATCAGGAGCGTCATCTCTGCCCACGGCGGAATTTCAAGCTCGACCGCGCCGCTTCTCTTGCCGAGTGCCGCCAGCTTGGCGCGGCATAAGGAACACCAGCCATTCTGTCCTTGACGTGACTGGCTCTCA
>NZ_FNEK01000091.1 GCF_900099935.1 Aliiruegeria lutimaris
AGCAAGGTCCTGATCCCAGAGATCGCACCCGGCACAGCGGTCATCCTCGACAATCTCGCCACCCACAGGAACAAGGACGCCGCAGCGGCTCTCAAGGCCCATGGCTGCTGGTTCCTATACTTGCCGCCATACTCACCCGACCTGAACCCGATCGAGCAGGCGTTCTCCAAGCTCAAAGCTCACCTCCGCCGGGTCGGAGCGCGCTCCTTCACGGCAGTCTTCGATGCCATCGGTGAAATCTGCAATCTCTATGACCCGACGGAGTGTTGGAACTACTTCAGGGCTGCAGGGTATGCCTCAAACTAATCTCGAAACGCTTTATTCGCTTGTTTCCCCCCCGCGGTATCGTTACCCGTGAAGCGGCAGCGTTCGGGTTCGCCGTAACAATTAAACGGATGCTTGGAGTTTGGTGTCGTGAAGGGACGAAAGCTGTGTCGCCCAGTCCGGTCCCCGGTCTTGGGGGCCAGCGTGCGCAGCTTTGAAGCCTGCCCGTGGAGGGAGCAAGAGTGAAGCGCTCGCTCGGTACGCTCATGGTGCTCGGCTTCGCCGGTATCCAGTTTCTCGCCGTACTGTTGGTGACGTTTTCTTCCTACCTTTCCTCTGAGAAGGCGCTTCTGGGCCATGCCCGCGCGATCCTGTTCGATGTCGGCTCGAACACTACCGAACATGCGCGCGGTTTTCTGAACCCGGCTCATGGCGCGGCGGTTCTGGCCGCGCGTCTGGCACAGAGCGACGTGGTCGCGCGCGACGATCCCGACGAGTTGGAGAAACTCCTGTTTCAGCAATTGCTGCTGGTGCCGCAATTCGCGGGCATTTTCTACGGCACCCGGGAGGGCGAATTCTTCTACGTGATGCGAGACGACAAGACGGGCCTGATCCGCTCGAAGATCGTCACCTTTCCCGAAGACGAAAGACACACCAGGCTGATCTGGCGTGACATGGAATTCGGCATCCAGTTGGAGCGGATCGATCCGACGGACAAATACGATCCCCGCGCGCGTCCCTGGTATCAGAAGACACAGCAGGAACTGCGCTCCGTCTGGACCGATCCCTACATCTTCTTTACCTCGCAGCGACCGGGAATCACGCTCGCCGCGCCGGTATTCGACGCGGACCGCAGCCTGCTTGGGGTGATGGGGGTCGATATCGAGATCTCGTCGATTTCCGATTTCCTGTCCCGCCAGCAGGTTGGCGATCGCGGGCGGGCGTTGATCATCAACGAGAATGGCGATGTCATTGCCCACCCCGACCAGGAATTGATCACCACCGGAAATGCCGATGGCACGTATCGTTTCGTCACCATTAACGAATTGGACGACCCGATCGCGCGGGCTGCTTTCGGACCGCTTTTCCGGGAGGGGGCGCCGCAGCCGGTTCTGGCCACCGCGAGCGATTTCCATTACCGCGACGAGACTTTCGTTTCGCAGGTGATGCCGGTGGGCAGCGATATCCTGCCCTGGACGATCGCGGTCTATGCGCCGAAGAGCGACTTTACCGCCGAGATCGAACAGAACCGGCGGGTCAACCTGTGGATCGCCGCGGCACTGGCCCTGGCCACCGGTACGGTGGGGCTGGTTCTGGCCAATGTGGTCTACCGTCCGGTCCGCGCCTTCGCGGTGCGTTCGGCGCTCGTAGCGCAAGGCGAGCTGGATCCGTCGGAACCCTTGCCGAGCACCTATGGCGAGCTGGAAAAGGCCAACGAAGCGCTTGTCGAACAGATCGCCGCGCGGCGTAAGGCAGAGCGCGAATACGGCCAGACCTTCGAGATGGCCTCGCGCGGTATGGCGCAGATTGCTCCCGAAAGCGGGCGTTTCCTGCGGGTGAACGAGCAATTCAGCGAGGTAACGGGCTATTCGGTGGAGGAACTGCTACAGATGCGGGTTGTCCAGCTGGTCGACCCGTTCGATCCCGCCCGCGCCGCTCTGGCGAAGGACCTGAGCAATTTCGACCTGCCGCTCCATCACGAGATCGGCTGCCGGCGCAAGGATGGTCAGCCGATCTGGCTGCAGTTCAACGGAATCGTCGTGCGTGACCAGTCCGGGACGCCGTTGCATATCGTGGTCTCGGTCGAAGACCTGACCCGCACGCGGGACCAGGACAAGCAGATACAGCAACTACAGCGGGACCTGTCGCATCTGGCGCGTGCCAGCACCATGTCCCAGCTCGCCGCCGGGCTCGCGCATGAGCTGAACCAGCCCTTGGCGGCGATCGCCCAGAATGTCGATTGCGCCCTGCTGACCGTGGAGCAGATGAATGCGTCGGATCCCGAGCTGCAACAGGTACTCGGAGAGATCGAAGAGCAGGCGATTCGGGCCGGCGAGATCATTCGCGCCCTGCGCAGCTTCATCATCCGCGACGAGGGCGACCGGACCATATTCGATTTCGGGATTCTGCTCGAACAGTCCTGGCGATTGCTGCAGGCCGAAGCCGGAGAGATCGATGCCCAGCTCGAAACCCGGATGGGCGGGAACGCAATGGTCTTTTGCAACCGGCTCCAGATCGCGCAGGTGATCATGAACCTGCTGCGCAATTCCATCGAGGCGATGTCCTGCAATGGTGGAAAAGGCCCTCACCAGGTGATCGTCACCGCTTCACGCGAAAACGGGATGGTGACGATTTGTGTCGAGGATACGGGGCCGGGACCGGACCCGAATGTGAAGCTGTTTTCCGATTTCGAGACCACGAAACCGACTGGAATGGGGCTCGGCCTATCGATCAGCCGCTCGCTTGTAGAGGCCAATGGTGGCAAGGTCTGGCACGACGATAGCTACACCAACGGCGCGCGGTTCTGTTTCACCCTACCGGCCGATGGCGGGGCCGGGGGTGACGCGGCAGGAGAGAATACGAATGTCTGATACGCCGTTGAAGGTTTTCGTGGTCGATGACGACCCGGCGATGCGGAATTCCCTGCCACGAGCGCTACGAAAGCGCGGCTTCGAGGTGGACGTGTTCGCTTCAGCGCCGGACTTCCTGACACAATATGACGGCACGCAACCGGGGTGCCTGGTAATCGACCTGCGCATGCCGGAGATGTCGGGTCTGGAGTTGCAGGAACGTCTCGGCGCGGAGGGGCAGTTCCTGCCCATGATCTTCATTTCCGGCCATGGTGGGGTGCGGGAATCGGTGCAGGCGATGAAAGGGGGCGCGATGGATTTCATCGAGAAACCCTTTCGCTCGGCCGCGCTGGTCGAACGGATCGAAGCGGCCTTCGCGCTTCTGCGCGAACGGCTTGAAATGCGGGAGAAATGCGTGGAACTGCGCCAGCGTTTCGAACGTCTGACAGCCCGAGAGGCCGAGATTGTCTCCCGCATCGTCGCCTGCCCGGCGGAGATCAGCAGCAAGGAGATCGGGCGTCATCTTGGCATAAGCCCGCGCACGATCGACCATCACCGGGCGCGCATTCTGGAGAAACTGGAAATCCGTTCCACCGCCGAACTGGTCGGGCTGGCCACGCGGCTGCGGATTGATTGCGAGGCGAGCAATTTCGTCTCCGGACTTGCGCCGCAGGAATAACCTGCAACGCGACGCGCAAGCATTTTATTTCAGAGGGTTGCGAGCGCCTCGGCTACAGCCTTTCCAAGAGCGGCGTGCGCATTTTCCTCGTAGTGGACGCCATCCGTCTCGCTGACCTCGATAAGTTGCCCGGCATCAAGAAACCCGACGCGGCGCGCCGCCGCCAGTTCGGCGTAGAGCGCAGGCAGAGCGAGGGACACCGCGCGGGCGCCAAAGAACTCCCCGGCAAGAAGTCCGACTTCCTTCACCGGTGGCGGGCAGATCAGCAGAACCTTGAAGCCGCCATGCCGCGCCTGCATCTCGTCGCCAAGCGCGATGTCGAGCAGTCCCGCAATGCCCGCCGTCACCTTTCTGGCCGTCGCGCCAAACCGGGTTTTCACGTCATTTGTGCCGAGCATCAGCGTCATGATGTCAATCGGCCCATGGCTCTGCAAGGCAATCCGTAGGCCCGGCCGGCCGTCCATGAACGCGCCCATCACCGGGTCTTCGAACTGTGCGGTTCGTCCCGGCAGCCCTTCTTCGACCAGGTCCCAATCCGGCCCGAGCCGGGCGAGGGTAACACGTGGCCAGCGGGTCGCCGCATCATACCGCGCGCGGACATTCGGCGACGTGATCGGCAGGGTGCCATGCGTGTTGCTGTCACCGAAACACAGGAGGGTCTGGGGTGTGGAGAAAGCGCCTTTTTTCCAAAGAGTCGCCGCAGGTTGGAGCCTGCTCCGGCCGAAATCAAGCCGCTTCGCACTGGATTGCCCAGAGGGCCGTGCCTTGGCTGGCCGCACCGTGGGAAATCGGCAAGGCCAATCTGGACTTGCCCGGGGTCATCCGACTGCACGGTCTGAGGATCCACGAGGGTTGGTCGCATCGGTCTCGACCCGCTGTGGTACCAAGGCTTCTGCCTAAGCGACCGGCCGAGGCCATGGTGACCGGCCCGCGAAGCGGTTTCCGCAAGGAGACCGCCGGCGAAGGGCAGGATCCTTCGGATCGCCAACTGCCGGAAAGGAAATGGGCCGCCGGATTGCACCGGCGGCCCGAGATTTCTACGAGATCAGTTCTTTTCGACGAGGCGATAGAACACGAAATCCGAGGTGGCACCGTTCACGTAGCCGGTCACTCCGCTGTCCATGGCGACCTGGTAGGAGGCCTGGAACATGATGATGATCGGCGAGGTCTCCTGCACCTTCTGTTGCAGGTCCTGGTACATCGCGAGACGCTTTTCCGGGTCCGCTTCGGTGAGCGCGGATTTGGTCAACTCGTTCAGCTCATCCGGCACTGCCCAAGCATTCCGCCAGGTCGTGGTGGCCGCATAGTTGCCGTCCGAGTTGTCGGAATTGTAGGCAAAGGCCTTGGCGTTGGAATGCGGGTCCATGAAGTCCGGGCCCCAGTAGAGCAGCATCGCCTGGTGTGTCCGGTCGCGGTACTTGGTGATCACCTGCGCGCCGGTGCCCGGCAGGATCTCGAAGTTGATCCCTGCATCGGCAAAGCTCGCCTGAAGAGACTGCGCCATATCGGTGAACGGAGCTGCGTTGATCACGTCCAGCGTGACGGTGATCGGAGTCTCGATGCCGGCCTCGGCCAGGATGGCCTTGGCCTTTTCGGGATCGTAGCTGAACGGCGTCTCGTCATAGGAGCCGGGGAAGCCCTTGGGCCAGAACGCCTGATGCACTTCCATCTGACCGGCGATGATGGTGCTGGTCATGCCTTCGTAATCGACTAGGTAGCGCGACGCTTCCCAGATGGCGGGCGGAGTCAGGCTCTCGGTCTTCTGGTTGAAGGACAGGAAATGCACCGCGGCTTGCGGGAAGGTCTCGACCTTGAGCGCGTCGCCGCTCATTCCGGCAATCTGGTCCGGCGTCAGGTTCTTCGCCATGTCGACATCACCGGATTCCAGCAGCAATTGCTGCGTCGCGGCCTCGGCAACATGCTGCACGATGACGCTTTTGACCTTGGGCGCGCCCTTGAAATAGTCCGGGTTCGCGTTCAGCCGGACCAGCTCCGCCGGGCGGTAGGATTGCAGCGAGAACGGACCGGTTCCGGCGGAGTTTTCGTTCAGCCAGGCATTGCCCATGTCGCCATCGACTTCATTCTCCATCACCGTCTTCATGTCGACAATGGAAGCCGGCCGCGACGCCAAAACGTTCATCACGAAGGCGGGCGAGAACTCGCCGTCATATTTGATCGTCACCGTCGTGTCGTCTGCGGTGACCATCTGCTCGACATTTTCCGGGGTCCAGCCGAGCTGCGTGAGGATAAAGGCCGGGGTCAGGTTCAGCTTGATTACGCGCGCCAGCGAACCGACGACATCCGCCGTGGTGACCGGGTTTCCGGAGTGGAAGCTTACGCCGTCACGCAGGGTGAAGGTGATGGTCTTGGCATCGGCATCGATGGCCCATTCGGTCGCCAGGCCGGCCGCCATCACCGTCGGATCTTCGGCGTCATACTGGACCAGCCGGTCGTAGATGTTGGTGACCAGCTCGCCAGAGGTGAACTCATAGGCTTGCGCAGGGTCGATCGCGACAATGTCGTCGATGTTCTGCGCAACCACCAGAATGCCGTCCGGTGTCTCGGCCCAGACAGCCGGGGCGGTGAGTGGCAACACCAGGGCGGTGGCCAGCAGGGTCGATCGCAACAAGGACATGAATCTCTCCTTCAGGTATCTCAGAGTTGTTTGTTGTCTTGCGGAACAGGCATAATTGTCGGGAGGCGTCGTTGGCCGGCGCTCTGCAAGACCGCCAGCGTTCCAACCCACAGGATGCGGGCTGGTCTGTCGGTCAGGTTTTTCCAGGAATGCGGGGTGGCGCCGCTGTAATGCAGGCTGTCGCCCTGGCGCATTGTAAAGACCTCGCCGCCCAGCATCTGTTCGATCTCGCCTTCGAGGATATAGATGATCTCTTCGCCCTCATGCTGGGACAGTTCGGAGACAAAGCCCGGCGGGGTATGCAGAATGTAGGAGGATAGCTCGACGCCCGGAAACTCTGCTGCAAGCGACTCGTAGGCTATCCCGTTCTCGGTAATCGCGAATTGCGGGCGCCGTTCGGCGCGGGTCAGGCTGTCCGCCGGTTTCGGGGTCGCCACGAAATATTCCAGGCCAACATCGAGCGCCTGTGCGATCTGGGCCAGTGTCCCCAGGGACGGGGTCGCGTTGTCCCGTTCCACCTGGGAAAGATATCCAACGGAAACGCCTGCGAGATCTCCCGCCGCCTGCAAGGTAAGGCCGAGTTTCTTGCGCCGGTTTCGGATCAACGGACCGAGATGCGGCTCCGGTTTCTGCCCAGCACGTGCCATGGTTTTTGGTCTCCTCGCAGGGCGCAGTCAGAAAAATTTTTTTGATTAAGGCAAAAACTTTTGCTTTACCCAAGAAAAAAATTTACCCGTGGAGCAGTCGCTTCAACCCAAAAGGCCCCGCCGACGTGCCGATAGACTTCCGAAGCAGAGACGGAATATTACGATTTGTCAGGGTCTTGACTGGCTTCGCTTTGACGATTGCGCTGACATTCCTGGGGCTTCTGGCGATCACATTTTTTATTGGCAGGGTGGTTCCGATCGATCCGGTGCTTGCGGTTGTGGGTGATCGGGCGACTCAGGAACAATATGATGCGATGAAGATCGCCATGGGTCTGGACCGTCCGTTGATCCTTCAGTTCGTCTCCTATGTCGGCGACGTGATTCAGGGCGATCTCGGGCGCTCGGTCTCGACCAACCGCCTTGTGGCCGAGGATCTCGCCCGGGTGTTCCCCGCGACCCTCGAAATGGCCACGATCGGCATCATCATCGGTGTCGGGCTCGGTGTGCCCATGGGCGTCACGGCGGCGGCAAACCAGGGCACCTGGCTGGACCAGGGCATTCGCGTGCTTGCGCTGCTCGGCTATTCCGTCCCGGCATTCTGGCTGGGACTTGTCGGGCTGGCGCTTTTCTATGCCAGCCTCGGCTGGGTCTCCGGGCCGGGACGGGTGGACATCTTCTATGACGGCGTGGTCGATCCGGTCACCGGGCTGCTGCTGGTCGACAGCATCCTTGCCCGCGACTGGGAAGTGTTCCGGAACGCGCTCAGCCACCTCGTGCTGCCTGCGGCGATCCTCGGTTTCTTCAGCCTCGCCTATATCGCGCGGATGACGCGATCTTTCATGCTCGACCAGCTTGGGCAGGAATATATCACCACCGCGCGGGTCAAGGGCGTCTCGGAATGGCGGGTGATCTGGGTCCATGCCTTCGCGCCGATCCGGGTGCCGCTGATCACGGTCATTGGCCTGTCCTATGCCGGGCTGCTGGAGGGGTCGGTGATGATCGAAACCGTCTTCAGCTGGCCGGGGATCGGCAATTACCTGACCGTTGCGCTGCTGAACGCGGATATGAACGCGGTTCTTGGCGCCACGCTGATCATCGGCGCGGTGTTCATCGGCATCAACAAGACCTCCGACGTGCTCTACCGCGTCCTCGACCCAAGGAGCACATGATGAGCGCCCGCGACTGGCTCCTCGACGAGTCCCCCAATTCCCGCATGCAGGCCAATGCCGGTCGGTTCTATCGCATGGGGCTGGCCCTACTGCGCAACCCGCTGGCGGTGCTCGGTGCGCTGATCATCCTGTTGCTGATCGCAACGGCGGTGTTCGCCCCCTGGATTGCGCCCGAAAGCCCGGTCGGCCAGATGCTCGACCGCAGGCTTCTGCCACCATCATCCGCCAACTGGATGGGCACGGACGAGCTCGGGCGGGACATCTTCTCCCGCGTGGTCTATGGCGCGCGGATCACCCTGATGATCGTGGCCCTGGTGGCGATCATCGCAGCACCCCTCGGGCTGATCATCGGCGCGGTCGCCGGATATTTTGGCGGCTGGGTCGACAAGCTGCTGATGGGCTTCACGGATATCTTCCTGTCGATGCCCAAGCTCATCCTCGCGCTGGCCTTCGTCGCCGCGCTCGGGCCGGGCATCGAAAACGCCATCATCGCCATCGCGATCACCGCCTGGCCGGCCTATGCCCGCATCGCGCGGGCCGAGACAATCACCTTCCGCAGTTCCGAGTTCATCTCGGCGGTCAAACTGGTCGGTGCTTCGGATGCGCGAATCATCGGGCTGCATGTCGTTCCGCTCTGCATGTCCTCGATGATCGTCCGGGTCACGCTCGACATGGCCGGGATCATCCTGACCGCGGCTGGGCTTGGCTTTCTCGGCCTGGGGGCGCAGCCGCCGTTGCCGGAATGGGGCGCCATGATCTCGCGCGGGCGCGTGTTCATCCTCGATCAGTGGTGGGTCGCCACGATGCCGGGTTTCGCCATCATTCTCGTCTCCCTCGGCTTCTGTTTCCTCGGTGACGGGTTGCGCGACGTGCTGGACCCCAAACAGGCGGGCAAGTCATGACCCCGCTGCTCGAAATCGACAACCTGCGCGTCAGCTTTCCGACAACCCAAGGCCGTATCGAGGTGGTGAAGGGCGTGAGTTTCACCCTCGGGCGCGAACGGCTTGGCATCGTTGGCGAAAGTGGCTCGGGAAAGTCGATGACGGGGCGCGCGATCCTGCGGCTGATCCGGTCGCCCGGCGAGGTGACGGCCGAGCGGATGATGTTCGACGGCACGGACCTGCTCAGTCGCAGCGAACGCGCCATGCGACCACTTCGCGGGGCGCGCATGTCGATGATCATGCAAGACCCCAAGTTTTCGCTCAACCCGGTGATGACCGTCGGCGCGCAGATCGCCGAAGCCGTGCGCGCGCACGAAACCGTGCCACGGCGCGCGCTGGCCAACCGGGTGCGTGAAATGCTGGAAGCTGTGCGTATCAACGATCCGGACCGGGTTGCGCGCATGTATCCGCACGAGGTCTCCGGCGGGATGGGGCAACGGGTGATGATCGCCATGATGCTGATCCCCAGGCCAGACCTGCTGATTGCGGACGAACCGACCAGCGCGCTCGATGTTTCGGTTCAGGCCCAGGTTCTGGACCTGATCGACGAGCTGATCGTCAATAACGGCATGGGCCTGCTCCTGATCAGCCATGACCTGAACCTCGTCGCCCGTTACTGTGACCGCATCCTGGTGATGAATTCCGGCGAGGTGGTCGAAAGCTGCGCCGCGGCGGATCTGCACGCAGCCACGCATCCCTACACGCGCGGGCTATTGGCAGCGATCCCCAAGATCAACGAGACCCGGGACGTGCTGCCGGTTCTGGATCGCAGCGCCTGGAGCGGAACATGACCGCGATCTCCCTGAAGTCGCTGACAATTTCCTATGGCGGCATCCCCGCCGTGCATGACGTGTCGCTGGAGATCGGCGACGGCGAGAGCTTCGCGCTTGTCGGCGAGAGCGGGTCCGGAAAATCGACGGTATTGCGCGCGATTGCCGGCCTTGCGCCGGAATGGTCCGGCGAGATCAGCGTGCTTGGTGCGCCACGGGGCCATGGGCCGGACCGCGCCTTTGCCCGCACCTGCCAGATGGTGTTTCAGGACCCGTATGGATCGCTCCACCCACGCAAGACAGTGGATTCGGTCCTGAGCGAGCCACTCGTCGTGCATGGTATCTCCGAGCGATCGGGCCGGGTGTCCGAAGCGCTCGAGATGGTCGGCCTCGGGCAGGAATTCCGGTTCCGTTTCCCGCATCAATTGTCCGGCGGTCAACGTCAGCGCGTGGCAATCGCGCGGGCATTGATGCTCAAGCCCCGGATCATGTTGCTGGACGAGCCGACAAGCGCGCTCGACGTGTCGGTGCAGGCCGAGATCCTGAACCTGTTGAAACGGCTGCGGCGCGATCAGGGACTGACCTATCTGATGGTAACGCACAACCTGCCGGTCGTGGCGTTCATGTGTGACCGCATGGCGGTGATGAATGCCGGCCGGGTCGTGGAGACCGCGCCGTCATCGGCGCTTCGAACCGGCGACTTCTCCGACCCCTATGCCCGGCATCTCTACGCTGCCAGCGGCGGTGACGAGATCGCACCAAAGGACGGACAATGACCGACACTTCCAGCCACCTCGAGACTTTTCGCTCAGCCCTGGCCGCAGCGACGAAACCAGAGGCCGCATTCGATGCCCTGTGTGCGCTGGTGCAGGCGACCGTCGGGGCAAAGCTGTTCACCATCATGAGCGTCGATATGGCAGCCGGGCTCGCCCGTCGCAATTACACCAATGATCCGGTCAGCTATCCCACCTCCGGCACCAAGCCGATCCAGCACAATTCCTGGTTCGAAATTGTCCATGGTCGCGGCGAATGCTTTGTCGCCAACACACTGGTGGAAATCGCGGACGTGTTCCCGGATCATGCGGTGATCGGCGGGCTTGGATGCGGCTCCGTCGTGAACCTGCCGATTGTCCTCGGCGGGTCTCTCGTTGCCACGATGAATATCCTGCACGAGGAACATCATTATACCGACGCCCGTGTCGACGCCGTTCGCGATGACCTGGCCTTGCCGTGCATGGCCACACTGGCTGTAGCCCGTGCGCTTGGCGAGAAATGAGCCGGGGCATTTCGCGAAGCTGACGAACCTCGCGGTCCCCGGTCAGCAGAGGTCGCGCTCCTGGACCTTGCGATATTGGCGGACAGATTCATCCGCGCGGCGACCCAAAGGCATCAGGACGTCTTCCGGTTCTCCGCCGCAGGCAAAGCGGATGCTCCGGAACCACATGGGAAGGCAGGATGATCGGCGTCCGCGGTGAAGGCGATCCTCGGAAGGTGTCCATCCGGAGGAGCGGGCCAATGGCGGTGGTTCAGCAGTTCATTTCCGCTCGGAAGCGCAATAGACTGAAAGATCGCAAGCTACGCGGGGGTGCATTAGCCTTCGGAATTGGATGCCCGGATCATACGCGCAGCACGGTAGGGAGGACGCACAGAAGATGGGAAAACCGGTGGTTTTGATTGCGGGGGGCGGGATCGGTGGCCTTTCGCTGGCGCTGACGCTTGAACAGATCGGTGTCCGGCCGGTCGTGTTCGAAGCGGTCCCGGAACTGAAGCCGCTGGGTGTGGGCATCAATATTCAGCCCAATGCCGTTCGGGAGCTTCTGGATCTCGGTATTTCACTCGAAGAACTGGACGGCGTCGGCGTGCCCGCGCAGGAATGGGCGCTTGTCGGGCTCAACGGGAACGACATTTATTCCGAGCTACGTGGCCTCGAAGCCGGGTATAACTGGCCGCAATACGCCGTGCATCGGGGCCGCTTCCACATGCTGCTGCATCGCAAGCTGATTGAGCGCTGCGGGGACGATGCGGTGCGTCTCGGTTCCCGGGTAGCGGGCTATCGCAACAATCTGGACGGGACGGTCACCTGTCTGATCACGCTGGCAGATGGCAGCCGGACCGAGGAACATGGCGAACTGCTGATTGGGGCGGACGGCATTCACTCTGCGATCCGCGCCCAGATGCATCCCGGCCAGCCGCCGATTCACTGGGGTGGCGCGGTAATGTGGCGGGGCACGACCCGAGCCCCTGCGATCCGGACCGGTTCATCCTTCGTCGGGCTTGGAACGCATCGGCACCGGATGGTCATCTATCCGATCTCGCATCCGGACGCGGATGGGACTGCGGTCATCAACTGGATCGCCGAAGTCACCTATGACGACCGGCCGGAGCGCGAGAGCGGTTGGTTCAAGCCCGTCGAGGTCGACGACTTCATCGGCCATTTCGAAGGGTGGAAATGGGACTGGCTCGACGTTCCCGAACTCCTGCGAAATGCCGACCTCGCCTATGAGAACCCGATGATCGACCGGGATCCGGTGCCGACATGGCACGACGGTAGTGTCGCGCTCCTCGGGGACGCGGCCCATGCCATGTATCCGACCGGATCGAACGGTGCCAGCCAGGCGATCATCGATGCGCGCGTTCTGGGGGCAAAGATGGTTGCGCATGGCGTGACGCAGGACGCGCTGGCCGCCTATGATTCCGAGCTTTGCGGGCCGGTGTCCGAACTGATCCTGCGCAACCGGGGCGCCGGGCCGTTCGGGTTGCTGAATATTGTCGATGAACGATGCGGCGGCGAATTCGAGCATATCGATGATGTCGTTCCACCGGACGAACGGGCGGAATTCATGGCCGCCTACAAGGCCGCGGCTGGCTTCGCCATCGAGAAACTGAACGCGTCATCGCCGACGATTCCCGCAGGCGCCTGCGTGGACTAAAAGGACTGATCCGGAAAGGCGTGCGTGTCTTCGGTTTCGCTGGACCTTGCGTCCTGCAGGCTCTCCGCCTCTCTGCCGGACACCGTGGCGATGAGCGACCGCAGCCAGACATGCGGCGCCGAGCTATGCGTCCGGGCGGTCCAGAACATGTCGATGGGAATCTCGGCCGAAACGGGACAGGCGACCGAGGCCACCTCGCCTCGGAACGTCTGCGCGATGCGCCTTGGCACCGTTGCGATCAGGTCGGTTCCCAGCAATATCCGGTCCATGCTCGCCGGGCTTGGAACCTCCATCGCCGTGTTGGGCCGGTAGCCCGCAGTTTCCATCGCCACCAGAAAGCGCGCCCGATACCCGTCACCGTAATTGACGATGACCTGCGGTGCCCTGACAAAGCTTTCCAGATCGAGAGGGACCTGCGCCAGCGGGTTCTGCGGGTCCATGATGCAAACATAGTCTTCCTTGAATAGGGACCGCCTGAAATAGCCTGCTTCCTGGATCTGGACTGCCCCGAGCAGGATGTCACTCTGCGATCGCGTGAGCTGCCCCTTGCCTTGAACTGTCGAGGAAATCACCTTCAGCCTGATGCCGGGTGCCTCGCACCGAAGCACACGGACGATCTGTGGAAGGATGGTGACCCGCTCGTAATAGTTGCAACTGATGCCGATTTCCAACGAGGCGACCGCCGGTTCGAAGTCCCGCGGCGCGGCAAGCTCCTCGAACCGATCCAACAACTCGCCCGCCTGCGCGACGATCTCGGAACAGCGCGTCGTCGGCACGATGCCCTGGCCCTGCCGCACGAAAAGCGGATCGTCAAAGGCCTCGCGCAGACGCGCCAGCGTGTAGCTGACCGTCGACTGGGCCAGGCCGAGCGTTTCGGCAGCCCGGGAGAAGCTGCCCAATGCATGGACGAGCCGCAAGGTCCGAAGGGCCGCGAAATCGAGATTGGGCAGTTCGAAGGGCACGCGTTAACCTATCGAATTTTTCGATTCATATTATCAACTCCATCGGATTGTTCAATGAAGAGGACATGGCTACGGTCTTTCGACGCATCTGAAGGAGGAGATGGATGCACGAAGCCACCTTGTCGGACGTTCCCGTCGACGGCAGCATCACGATCCCGCAACTCACCGAGGCCCCCTATACGATCTATCGGCGCCTGCGGGCCGAGGCGCCGGTCCTGCGGGTTCCGAGCGTCAACCGGATCCTGCTGACCAAGGCTGCCGATACGAAATACGTCAAGGATAACTGGCAGAAATTCAGCTCCGACGACCCGCGCACCCCGATGAAACGCGCCTTTCAGGCCCATACGCTGATGCGCAAGGACGGCGCGGCGCATAAGCGGGAACGCGACGCCATGGCGCCGGCCTTTTCGCCGCGCAATATCAAGGGCTGTTGGCAGGAGATCTACACCAGGGTCGCGGAGGAGTATGTCGGGCGCCTGCCGCGCGGCGAGACGGTGGACCTTTTCACAGCGCTGGCCGCGCCCTATGCCGCGCGCTGCCTGACCCATCTTCTGGGTATTCCAGAGGCGACAGATGACGAGATGATCCGCTGGTCGCAGACGCTGATCGACGGGGCGGGGAATTTCGGCAATGTGCCGGAACTCTACGAACGCTCTGACAAAGCCAATGCCGAGATGAACGCGCTGTTCGACAAATGCGTCGAACGGGTGCGTGCGGCCCCCGATTTGTCTGCCCTCTCTGCCATGGTCAATGTGGACGATCCGATTGAGACCTGCCAGATCTATGCCAATGTGAAGATTGCCATCGGGGGCGGCATCAACGAACCGCGCGATGCCTTGCTGACCATCCTCTACGGGCTTTTCACCAATCCCGATCAGCTCGAGGCCTGTAAGGCCGACGCGATGTGGACGGCCGCGTTCGAGGAGGGTGTCCGCTGGGTGGCGCCGATCCAGGCCAGCTCGCGCCTTGTCACGGAAGATACCGAAATCCGAGGCCACGCGATTGCCATGGGCGAAGTGGTGATGACGGTGCAGGCCTCGGCCTGCCACGACGAGGAGCTGTACGACAGTCCGGAAGACTACAACATTTTCCGGCCGAAGACACCGCACCAGGCCTTCGGAAACGGCCCGCACTTCTGCCAGGGCACGCATATCGCGCGGCGGATGCTTGCGGGTATCGTCCTGCCGATGCTGTTCGACCGGTTTCCGAACATGAGCTTGCCGGATCCGTCACAGGTGAAGTTCTGGGGTTTTGGCTTCCGCGGGCCGCTCAGCCTGCCGGTCACGCTGAACTGAACAACGAACAAGAAGAATAACTGAGCGAATGGGAGGAAAAAACACATGATCCGACGCAGCCTGATTGCATCCGCCACGGCCGTTGCGCTGGCCACCAGTCTCCTGCCGGGGCTGGCCGCCGCACAGGAGGTCACGCTCCGCCTGCACCAGTTCCTGCCGCCACCGGCGACGGTGCCGAAACACATCCTGAAACCCTGGGCGAGCCGGGTCGAGGAGGCCTCGGGCGGCAAGGTGAAGATCGAGCATTTCGATGCGATGTCGCTTGGCGGCAAGCCACCGGAGCTGATGGATCAGGCCATCGACGGTGTGGCCGATATCATCATGACGGTTGTGGGTTACACACCCGGCCGCTTCCCTCGTACCGAGGTGTTCGAGCTGCCATTCATGATGACCGATCCGGTGGCCACCTCGATGGCCTACCAGGAGATGGTCGAGGCCGACCTGCAAGCGAACGAATACAAGGACGTGAAGGTCCTCGGCGCCTGGGTGCATGGACCCGGCGTGATCCATGCCAGCCGGCCCATCGAGACCGTCGAAGACATGGAGGGGCTGAAGGTGCGCGGCCCGACACGGGTGATCAACGACCTGCTCAATGAACTCGGTGCGACACCTGTCGGCTTGCCGCTGCCCGCGATTCCCGAAGCTCTTTCCAAGAACGTGGTGTCCGGCACCGTGATCCCTTGGGAGGTCACGCCGGCGATCAAGCTCACCGAACTCGTCACCAACCACACCGAGTTCACCGGAGAAGAAGCGCTTTACACGGCGACCATCGTCCTCGTGATGAACAAGGCGAAATACGAGAGCCTGCCGGATGACATCCGCGCGGCAATCGACGCAGAATCCGGCCTGAACCTGTCGAAATTTGCGGCCGAGGTCATGTGGGAATTTGATGCACCGGGGCGTGCCATTGCCGAGAAGGCAGGCAACAACATCATCCAGTTGCCCGAAGAGGAGGTCGCGCGGTTCAAGGAGAAGGCGCAACCGGTGATCGACCGCTGGGTCGCCGAAATGGAAGAGGCCGGCATCGACGGAAAACAGCTGATCTCGGACGCGAAAGCGTTGATCAAGAAGAACGGCGGCTGAGACTGCCGAACCAGGTGGCGGGCGGCATGTGTCGCCCGTTCATCTCTTACCTGACAGCTATGCGGAAGACTCGGACATGCAGATTCCAGTGCCGGTGCTGACCTATTCCTTCACGTTGCGGGTGGACCTTGCCGCGCCGATCGAAATGGGTGCCGGTCGTGCCGGACAGCGGCGCATCATCCCGATCATTGGCGGAGCGGCCCTTGGGCCCGACATTGTCGGCAAGGTCCTGAACCTTGGGGCGGACTGGCAAACCGTGTTTGCCGACGGCGCCGTCCATCTCGACACCCGCTATGCACTGGAAACGGAGGACGGCGCGGTCATTGAAGTGGTCAATGTCGGCGCACGGCACGGATCTCCCGAGGTGATTGCTCGCCTTGCCGCCGGAGAGGATGTCGATCCGGCCAGCTACTACATGCGGACCGCGGCCCGGCTTGAAACGGGTGACGAACGATATGGCTGGGTCAATCACACCCTCTTTGCAGGCGCGGGTATCCGCCGGGCGTCCTCCGTCGAGATCGCCTTCTACAAGGTTGAGTGAACGCGGAGCCCGGAGCGTAGCCTGACTTCATCGGAGCAGGGACAGGGCGCCAGCGGAGATCCGAAAGAGCGCTTTTCGTGATTTGTGGGTCAGCTGGGAAACTTGCCGCTGTGTCGGTGTCAGCGGTGCGACGTACCGCACGTTGCGAAAACGGTTCGCCGGAACGCTCTGCGCCGATCTGTACCGGCTGAGCCGTGGCCGTCCAGACCGGCTTCCGTTGCCAGCATCACCCAGACTTTCATGCGCATGATGACCGCTTTTTCGATCGTCCAGGCTTCGATGATCTTGCCCATGATGGTATCGGCGAAAGATCCGGAAATGCGGGTCGTGTAAGGGCGTTGTTGCACAAATCTGACGACGGAAGATTCCCTTTGTGAGTCCATTTCGTTAGACGCACTGAATGAGAAAACCATCTCCCGCCAGCTATCGCACGACGAACTGGTCCAGCTAAAACGCATCGCTGCGGAAGCGGGGGTCCCTGCTGATCTGGGTCAACAAGGATATGATCTGGCGCGCGCCGCGTGACGGGCGGAAGTCGAAATCGGCGCCCTGGAAGGGGCTTGATTCCGTTGTTTTTTCTATCCGAGATGGATTCCCTGTAAGCCGATGCTCCCCATCAGGTTCCCTGACCCACTGGCTAAACTGGGGCACTTTCTGGGGCAAAACGAGGACTGCGGACGAGTGAGCCTGGGGCAGTTTGGACCGGGGTGAACCCTGGAGGAGTGGTGAGAGGCTTGTAGCGGCTGGTTACTCGGGGGAATCGGGGTCGCCGGGGTGAACCGCCGTTTCTAGGCAATGCCCTTTTCCAGTAGCGCGACGGTCACACCTCTCGACAGATCGACTTTGTTTTCGGTATCGACGTGCCTTGTATCTCAGAGTCACGAGCCACGACCGAACTCGCACCGGCGATGGAAAAGCTCCGTGCACCTAGGTCTGGAGAAAACGGCGTGTACATCAACCGCTGCTTCACAGATCTCAACTTGGCGATGCAAAACGCCGACGACACGCCCTTTTATTGCTATCGCGCCATCGAAGCTCTTCGGCACCACTGTTCCGCCCAGAACGACTTAAGAGATTCTGTGTCCGTCGTCAGAGTTTTCCAGAGAGGGTGAGGCGATTTCGTAACGAGGGCTCCGGTTTGCTTTCTGTTTGAGGTTATGCGGCAGCGCTGTCGTGCTGCAAGCGGCGTTTCCGGATGGTCTGTTTCTTGATCTCCTCTCTCATGGACAGGATCTGAGCGCCCCTGCCGAAGTAGACGTCAGCGGGTGTCAGGTTGCCCAGGCTCTCGTGGTATCGGTGGTTGTTGTAGTGCTCAACGAAGGCTTCGATCTGCCGTTCGAGATCTCCGGGCATGTAGTAGTTTTCCAGCAGAACTCGGTTCTTCATGGTCTGGTGCCAGCGCTCGATCTTGCCCTGTGTCTGAGGATGATG
>NZ_FNEK01000140.1 GCF_900099935.1 Aliiruegeria lutimaris
GCCCACCTGCGACCCCTATATCTGCCTCAACAGAAGGGAAACACATCACAACCAATCTGGGAATCCTGAATCGGATAGGCCGCGACACGCTCTAAAGGCGTCGATTTCTGGTTAAGGAATACCAACCTTCCCGGCAGGTTTCTTCACCAACCTCTTTACAGTGGTCGTGCTTAGAGGGCGATCGATCGGGACCGATTGGTAGATCGGACAGAAGAGCGGCGAGATATCCAGCCCCCGCCTGTCCAGCCAGTCCCGTACCAGCCAGGCGGTCCCAGGTGAGGAACGTGCCGACCGGCCCATTCCGAACGGATCCGCCTTCGATCGGCGAATGGTGACCTCCAAGGTTCCGTCCCGCCTGGTCTTCCAGGCGCCACAATCACCAGATAGCTCTTGATTGCGGCTGACACAGAAGATCTGAGGCTACCGGTCGCGCCAGAAAGGATCCAAATTGCTACAACCGGAAAACCCTGAGCATCGCTTGCATTGGTATGCCCTTGTCGCAACCGCACTCATTGGCCTCATGATTGCTGTAGCCACGCTTGCCCCGGCCGGGACCTTGCCGAGCGTCCCGGGAACGGACAAATACCATCACCCGCTGGCTTTTGCAGCCCTGACATTCCCGACGGCCTTTCTTCGGCCTCGCTTGTTGTTCTGGGTGTTTCCGATAGCCGTCGCGTACGGGGGCCTCATCGAAGTTCTTCAGCCACATTTCGGCCGACAACGAGAATTCGCGGATGTCACTGCCGATGCCATCGGCGCGTTGATGGGCGTCGCAATCGGATTATCACTTCGGTTGTGGATTTTGAAGACAGCCAATCCCATCCGGATCCTCAACCGGCGACGGAGCGGTTCCGCGAATTGAACCACCCATATCGGTATTTTGATCTGTCTCGGATTTCATGGCAAGTCGCCTGGGAGCCCCTCTACCGGTCGCTTTCTCTGAGACCTCTTGACTCAACCATATATTGTGCCCAGCCTCTGGTTTGACTCTATCCATAGAGGAGAAAGCCGGTGGCAGCACCAAAGAAAGTGCCGTTGAAAGGCACAAAGCCACAAGATTCAAGGGTGATGGAGTTCCTGCCATCGCCGAAGGTTTATCCTTGGGAGGATTCAGCCCAGTACGAGGCCCTGCAGGACGCGGTCGTCACGCATCTGGTCCCTTCAACGCCGCATGAGCATGTTCTCGCGCGGCGCATCGCAGCGGCACATTGGGAACAATGGCGGAGCGAACAACTCTCCCAGGATGTTTTTATGTCGGCTTGTCGAAAGGCGGCTCTGGAACTGCTGAACGAACAACCTGGAGTTATTTTTCCGGACGACAAGACGATGCGTCTCGCCGACGACATACTGGGATCTGACAAGGCCCTTCGTGCAACGGCGCTGAACGAGCTTGCCGGGAAAGGTATTACCGAGGAGCAGATCCGTGCCCAGGCCTACCTCGAGCATTTCCAGGCGATCGAGGCGCTGGAACGCCGGCCGTGGCGCGACGACGAGCGGCGGCGTGCATTGATGAGGGAATATGCAGCGCTCAAGGCATCCAACCAGTTGGATCACGTTCCGGATGCCGAGATTCTCTGAGCCATGGCAACCGACAGGCAAATCGCGGCCAACCAGGCAAATGCGGTAAAGAGTACGGGCCCAAAGACGAAGAAAGGCAAGAACGCCTCAGCAAGAAACGCGATCAAGCATGGGCTGACAATGCCGCCACCGCAGGACGAGGTTTTGCAATGGATGAAAATTATCCTGAACACCGCAGACCTCTCTTTGGATACGCTCGGAGACGATCCGTTCAGCCACGCAACATTGAGGCTCGCGGAGGCAGAAGCCCAGCATGAGCGCGCCACTTCCGCCGAAAGAGAGGCGGCGGCAAAACTTGCCAGATATGCGAAGAGCCACCAGGAGACGGATCTCCTAAAGCTGGATTTCGAAGACATGGACGACCCGGCCGTCCTGACTGCCATGCTGAAAGGGCAGCATGACGCGTTCACATTGGGAGGGCTGAAAATTCTGTTGGCGTCCAACACCAATCGGATCCCGAGGCTCGTCGGCAAACTGGAGACGATCAACCGATATGTGCGGCAAGCCGAACGGCAGAAAGCCAGGGCGCTCGTTGCCTGGCAGAAGGCAAAGAAGCTGTCGGCCTGACAACGCGGACCCAAAGGTACACTGGCAAAATTGGTGAGCGCTCGTGTCACTGGACATGGAAGCTGGTTTCAGAATCCGGATGGACCGGCGCCGGCGGTCCGACTATCCCTAGGGACCGAAATTTGTCGGAGGGCCGCCGCATGGCAAGAGCGAATGGTGTCGATGGCCTCATCGGGTTCATCGGAAAGGACAATACCTGGAGAGAGCGCCTGCTACAGGTGATTGACGAGCACATTGGGCCAGCCCTTGAGGAGTTCGACCTTGAATTCGGGGATCTGGATGAGTTGCTCGGTGATCCCTGGCCGATGACCCTTTGGGGCTGCGCGTTCGAGGACCTGCTGGGCCGCACTTATGGCGCAGGCGAAACAAACGTGGTCGACGTCTACCTTGGCAGGCGCGGCTGGAATGAGAGCGCGGAGGACCGTGCATACCTTGCCAGTTTGCGGGCGACCGCCCCCAGCCTTTATGAGGTGAGCCAGATTGTCCCGGGGAAGTCGATGGAGCTTCGTGATCTGCTCAGCGACGCCGATCCCGTCACTGTGCGGGAGAAGAGTGCAACTCGCATCCTGAAGCCTTGGGACCGCATCGCCGTGCGCGTGGTTCCACAGGGAAAAGATTATGTAATATCCGGCGCGCTGCTACATTTCCCGGCAGAGGCCGCCGAGTTCCTACTCGACGGCTTGCGGCAGACGTTGGACCTCGACCCGGAATCCGAACTCCGTCTTGATGAAGACGTACGCCGCTGCTGCGCACCGCTCTTCGCCAATGCCTGGCTCTTTACCCAACTGCCAAAGATACTCGATCCGGAGATGCCAACGCTGACAAACAGCAGCGGTGATCTCTTGGAGTTCCACGACCTGCGGTTTGCCCTTTCGACGGGCGTCCTGCAGAAGGATGTGCTGAGTCGTCTCTCGAAACGGTCGGACCTCGTACCTGAGGGACAAAAGGCCTGGAGCTGGATCACCGCGGCGCCGGAAACACGCAGCGCACAAGGGGGTGGCATGACCCTTGATACCTCGATGGGCGGCCAGACAGTTCTTGGTTACCTCGAACTGAAAGGGAAGGTACTTACCCTGTCCGTCAATTCGGCCGAACGCGCTGGGCGGGGGCGTGTGATGCTGACGGACACCCTCGGCGACCTGGTGAAGCCCTCGCTGACTTCAATCCGAACCGTCGAGCAGGAACTGGAAGAGCGCGAAGAAGCGCCTGCCGACGAGATCCCCCTGGATATTGCTCGGCAAATTGTTCACGAGCATCTTGACCGACACTATCGGGACACGTTGGACCAGCCGATACCGGCTCTCGGCGGAAAGACCCCGCGTCAAGCCGCTCGCAGTGCCGATGGTCGCACGAAGGTGATTGCCTGGCTGAAGCACATCGAAAACTCGAGCGCGCGCAACATGGAGTCTCCGATGGCAGAGTATGACTTCCGGTGGATGTGGGAGGAACTCGGGGTGCTGGACGCACGGACGTGAATGGCAATGACCGCACCGCTCCTCTTGTCTCGTTGGATCTCCACCGATCATGCTCTCTCGAGACCCGCCAATCTGGTCTCATAGCTTATTCCAGACCCGTTTTTGCGGTGGGCGGTCACATCATCAATGCCCAGTTTTAATCAACGCGCGGGTAAGGGGAACGAGCCGCCGTTAGGCAATACATCGTGAACGAACGCCATGCCAAAAGATCAGCGGCCTCCCAGCGTCAGCCCAAAAGACATTTCCAAATCCTTTATCCCTGAAAGCATACGCGTAGATTGTCCCGAACCGCCGACCACGCCCGTAACAGCGGTGCCGGAGATAGAGATGGGGGATCCAGAAACACCTTCGGTCGCTGCAGTGGGATATTTGCTGGGGCTGCAACCGGCCAACCCAGCGACGAACCCGGCGACGACCAACCAATTCCGGGTCATTGCACCTCTCCTATCTACCTTGTTCGCATTCCTGTGCGTCTGGGAAAAACGGCAAATTGTTCGGCTGCCGGCCGGAGAAGCGGTCGGCACCCAAATATCCGTTCCAGGTCCGCCTTGGCCCGTCACTCGGCAATTTCAATGAGCAACTCAAAGCTGACGCTGCTCTCCGAATTCTGATCCCTGAGTGTAGTCTCGAGGATGTATTGTCCCACTGATGCGCCCGTCAGTTTGTAGGTTATGTCAGCGAAGAATTCTTTGTTCGGCCTACGCGTATTCAACGCGAGTTCCATGATATCGGGAAGGTCTGTCAAGACCGTCCCGTCGCTAGCCTTCACAACCAAATCGACATCGAAAGCGATGCGATGGATGCCCTCTTGAAGCTCGCCATAGCCGAAACCATAAGGTTCGGCGTAAATTACGATCGGCTCACTCGGAGCATAGCGGTTCGTCTCTCGGGGGGTGAAAATGCCATAGCCGCTCGGATTGCCCTCGACCAGGGAAACCATGTTCAAGCCAAGAGGTGCTGCGTCCCAGACCTCGTTCAATATCGCCTCTGCTAACTCTATTGCCTGCCTCCCATCTCCTGCGGCCAGAGCCTCCTCTATCGCGCGCTCACGTTGTGACTGCGGTTCGGCCATGGCCTGTAGCCCCCCGAAGACCCAAAACGCGACCACGGTTGCGCATCCGATGGTGTCTGTGAAGAATCGCGTGTTCATGATGCCTTCCTTAAACTCACTCAAAGATGGACATTAGTGAGAACTGGGAGATGATCCAAATCAATCAGAAGCCGAGGGGTTGGAGTTCGGTGCCGATTGACACTCTTGGTGGCCGCCCTCGCATCGACTGTGAAAGGAAGGTTATCGATGCGCTCCACGAGGTGGGTGTGCGGTTGTCCAGAAACCTTTACGACTTGTAGAGCCGGGTCATTTCATCGACAAAGAACCTTTCGAATTCTTCGGGCGAGATCCATCCTGTCGGGGCCTCATCCACAATGCTCTGGCCCAGAAACAGTTTCACCGCCGCCACCGCGTGCCAGCTTTGGGTTGAGTGGAACGCCCGCAAACACGGTGGCCCCAAACGCCGCATCTGGCCCAAAATCCACCTTGGAATTGACGAGGAAACGCTGGAAGCCCGAGCCGTCGAAGTCACTGGCAGCAACGTGGGCGATGCGCCCATGCTGCCGGAGCTGCTCGATCAGATCCCTCCTGATCAGGAGATCGGCAGCGTCATTGCGGACGGAGCATGTGACACCCGAAAGTGCCACGACGCCATCGCGGATCGCGGCGCTGATGCCGTCATTCCACCTCGCAAGAACGCCCGGTTCTGGAAACCCGCAACCGTCGGGGCGGTGGCGCGTAACGAGGCGCTACGTGCATCGAAATACTTGGGTCGAGCCATCTGGCGACGATGGGCCGGATACCACCGCCGAAGCCGCGTCGAAACCAAGATGCATTGCGTGAAACCTCTGGGCCAGCGTCTCATGGCGCGGGACTTTGACCGACAGGTCGCAGAGCTCCACGTCCGCATCGCCGTTCTTAACGGCCACACCGCGCTTGGTATACCTGTCACTGAGGCTGCGGGATAGGTCCGTCCGCGGAAAGGGGCAGTGCGCTCATCAACCGATTTCTGCAACAGAGCCCCGAAAAAACCAAACTTCCGTCAGATTAATGACTCAATCCGCCTGCAGCGTGGTCGTGAAACTGATTGCAACGAGCTTACGGTCACGCCGCTTGGGCGATATGTCAAAAGTCCAGCCCCTGAATCCTGGAGGTAGACATGAGACGCTATAATCTGATCGAATCCTTCCAGAAGAACGAGGACGGCGCGGTCACCGTCGATTGGGTTGTACTCACAGCTGCCGTCGTCGGTTTGGGTTTGGCTGCCCAAGCAGTAATTACTTCCGGCGTGGCAGACCTGTCAGGTGATATTTCGGGCCAGTTGACCGAGCAAACTATCAAAACTAGTCACCCGAATCTAAAGTTCGCCGCATAGGGTTTGGGTTCGCTGGCAGAACCGCTTGACCGATGCGAGGATTTCATCGGCGGACTTGACCC
>NZ_FNEK01000113.1 GCF_900099935.1 Aliiruegeria lutimaris
TCTCCCTTGTCGGCGATGCGCGCCACAATCCAGCCGGTCACGCCGGCCAGTTTGCGGTGGCCACCTCCGTTACCTTGCGGCCGCGGTGTCAGTGATCCGGTTTCCCGCCGCAGCTTGATCAGATCGTTCACAAATCTCGGCGAGACCCGGAAGTGCCGCGCCGCCTCGCGGTGCCCGTGACCTTCATCGACAAAAGCGACGACGCGCTCGCGTAACTCTATTGGATGTGGTCTGCCCACCTGCGACCCCTATATCTGCCTCAACAGAAGGGAAACACATCACAACCAATCTGGGAATCCTGAATCGGATAGGCCGCGACACGCTCTAGTCCAAGTCGGAAGGAGTCTCGGCGTTGCCGCGACAGCCTTGGCACCAACCCATTTTCATGATGTCTGCGGTCAATAGCGCACCATCTAGCTGCCCTAGCGGAAATTGCCGCTGTGTTTGCCAATACCGCTCGCGCGGAGCGTATTTATCTGTCAGAATCTGTACGTCGCCGACAAAACAACCCGCTCATCTCCCCCGCCGTTTCGGTTAAATTCCGCCTGAACGGACGTCCCGTTCCGGAACCCCAAATTCAGCCCTAGGACGGCTGAGTACTTGTTAACGTTCTCCTGCCGCACCTTGTAGCGGATATTGAGGTCGTCCCCGTCATCAAAGGCGTCTTCCACCTTATAGACGCCCTCAATCACCGTATCGACATCGAGATAGCTGGCGCCGAGATAGGGCGACGCCATATGCCCGTTGCCGAACTCGAACCGTCGACCGACACGCAGACCAGCGGTGGTCGAGCGGATATCAGTCTCGGAATTGGAGGAGACGGTGATCGTGTGCGCGGCGTTCAGCGAGCCCCACCAATTGCCAATCCCGTAGACCCCGATCGCCCCGACAGTCGTAGTCACAGCATCGATATTGGCGGTGAAGTTGAGCCGCAGGTTGTCGGGAAGCCCGGCTCCCGGCGGAAGCGGGCCGATATCGGCAAGGTCGAGAAGCACGTCGAGACCGACTTCGCCATCGAGCTGTCCGACTGTGGCGAACAAGTTCAGAAAGGGCAGGACCCAGACATCAGCCTTGAGCTGCTTGGAGCGGGTCGAGCTACGGACATTTTCGAAAGAGACGAAGGGCGTTTCTTTGAGGTCATCCTTGGATGGCTCGAACCCTTTGCCGAGTGTCACGGAAAGGTTGGAGAGGTTTTGTTCTTGGACATTATCCACACCCAGCAAGGTCAGTCCGATGGGAAGTGGCAGCGCATAGCCACGGTTGATTGCTTCCTCGCCCAGAAGTGGAAAGAGCCTGTCGTACCTGATCGGTTCATCAGGTACTTTCGAGGCCGACGGGTCGCGCAACTGCAAATTGTCCGGCACGCGCAGCAGGACGCCGAGCTGCGGCAGGACACCTGGCGCCGCTTCAACCTTACCCGTGTAGCGCCACGACAACCCGGTATCCTGATCCGGCTCGATGGTTTCCTGTCCCGAGGCGGATAATGCTATGGAAATCAAGAAAGCAGCCGAGATTGGGCACGGATACCAATTGCCTTTGAGCGCAACCAAAAAGTTCATCCAGCGAACTCCGTTCGGAACGGCTTGGCGCGCCCCTTTGACAGGGCACGTCACCGCATTACTTCGAGACAGCCTGCTGTTTCAGCAGGAAGTTCTTCACCGCCGCCTGGGTCTCGGGGCGTAAGTTCTCGATGCCCTCGTAAGGAAGGCCCCGTGCCGGACCGCTATCGGGGTATTTCTCCTTACGCGCCATGTGGCGGCCGAGAATGCGGACGAATTCCTGCCCTCCCCAGGCGCCGATCTCGGTGGAGATTGGGTATTTTTCATGTGTGTCCCGGAAGAGATCGAAGAAATCTGCGCCGATCGCGTTTTCACCGGCTCCGGGCAGGTTCAACTTGAGCTTGTCCTTGATCACCGCTTTCGGCACGGCGACGGAATAGACGATCACATGATCGCGACGCCCCTTGGTCTCATCTTTCATAAGGAGCGCCGCCGATTGATCGACCCCATCGACTAGCCTGTCGCGCGGGATCGCATCGCTCGCCCCGCCCAACCGTGACAACGTCGTGTAGAGGTCGGAGACGTGGATGATATTGTTCACCAGAGAATCTGCGGGGATCATCCCCGGCCAGCGGATAAATGCGTCCACGCGGATACCGCCCTCGGTCGTGTCGCCTTTGCCGCCGCGGAAGATCATCGGCGTGAAGCCCGACTGCGGCGAGTACTTGGTGAAATGCCCATTGTCGCCCATCAGGACGACGACGGTGTTTTCGGTCACGCCAAGTCTGTCCATCTCGTCGAACAGCTCCCCGAGCCAACCATCGAGTTGCTGCATCTTATCGACATAGAGCCCGCCATTGGGACTTTCCGGGCCCGAGCGCCCGGTGCGCGTGTTGTGCAACGGGATCATCGGCCAGTATTGCAGAAAGAACGGCGCATCGCCCGCAGAGAGCCGTTGGAGTTCTTCAAGCGTCTTGTACTGGAATGCTTGGTTCATCTCGTCGTATTTGGCGGTGTTCCAACGCTCGCCCGGCTCCATTCGGATTTCCCGGATCGGTCCGCCGGCCTCACCCTCGATCACCGTCGCCATCGCCGAGGCATCCGGGCGGAACATGTTGTCGAGCGTATAGGCCGCCTCGAAATCGGCGATCCCAACAGACACCTGCTCGCGGATCGCGTCATCGTGGAAGATCGTCAACTGGCCCTGCTGGTGGATGGCGTGCTGGGCGTAGTCGAACCCCTGGTTCATCGCCCAGCTTTCCGGGATGTCGCCCATGTGCCATTTGCCGACATGGCTTGTGGCATAGCCGGCCGTCTTCAAGACCTCGGCCAGTGTCACCTCCTCGCCCGGCAGGCCGAAGCCCGCGATATCGACCGTGGTATCGCCCATGCCCATCCGCACCGGAAGGCGTCCCGTCATCTGGGCCACGCGCGTGGGCGTGCACGACGGTTCGGTATACATCCGCACCATGCGCATCGCCTCGTCGGAGAAGGCGTTGATATTTGGCGTCTGGTAGCCGCGAACCGCGTTTAGTTCCGGAATGCCCATGTCGCCGAAACCAAGGTCGTCGATCAGAATGCTAATGATGTTGGGGGGCTTGCCACCATTAGCATCCCGTGCTTCCGCCAGCTTCGCATCCACGGCCGCGTCGTCTTCGGCCCAGGCTTCGGCGTGCTGGGCTTGGAGGATGTAGAATTCTGCATCATGGATGATTGGCGCATCCTGTGCCGCGGCGGCGCCTGCCATCAGCAGCGCTGCCATTGCCGTGAGTGTTTTTTGCATCCGTCTTCCCCTGTTGATTATCGTTGTTCGCGGCGCGCCCAGGAAAGGGCGCGTAGCAGGTTCGAATTACTCTCACTTCATGCGATGCTGGAACGCGAACCAGAAGGGCAACACCACGAGCAGTGATCCACCAAGGATGTTTCCAATACCGGCAGGAATCACATTCCACAGGAACGCATCCACCCAGCCCGGTCCGCCACCATGCGCCATCGAGAGCGAAAAATACCCCATATTCGCCGGGCTGTGTTGCAGGTTCCCGGCAACGAAGAGCGATACGACAAGAAAGATCGGGACATATTTCCCAACCAGCGTATTGGCCATGATCGCGAAGAAGGCGGCCATGCCTATCAGACCGTTGCCGAGCATACCTGAAACCACGATCCGGCCCCAGTCGAGCGCCGTTCCGCCATCCGTTAAGTAAGCCATTTTCTTGCCTACGGTGATGGCCAGCAGCTCAGTCACGCTCTCGGGATAGACCTGCGCAAAGGAGATCACCGCCCCCGCGACAAACGCGCCAAGCATGTTGCCGAGCCAGGCCAGAACCCAGAAGCGGATCGCCACGGCGGGTAAGCCCATGGGTGTGCGCTGCAGAGCGCTCGCCGGGAGCAGAACATTGGCTTCAGTGAACAGCGCGGCCCGGCTTAGGATCACCATGAAGAAACCGACCGAGAACCCCAAACCCTGAAGCAGGATCTGCGGTCCGGCAGCAGACACTCCGTTGGAGAGCAGGATCGAAAACAGGGCTCCAAGCGTGACAAAGGTGCCTCCCGTCATCGCCAGCACCAATATCTGTGCCGGTGTGCGCGACAGAAAGAACCCGCTCTCTGCGTGCATCTTTGGCAGCACCTCCTGGGCGGAGAGGTACTGCCGTCCGGGCTGGCTCATGCGACCTCCGCGCCTTCGTTTGAATGCCCGACGCTGTTGGGACGGTTGATGTCTGTCGTTGGGAAGAAATTCGCCCAGACATGCCAGAAAGAGCCTGCCTTCACAGTCTCGACGCGTTCCAGTTTGCCCTTGTCGCTGTTGCCGAAGAAATCGATCTGCGACACTGGCTCGCCGCTGTCGTTGTACCAGATACCGAGGCTCTCGAAAGTGTTGTCATACTGCGCGACGATACCCCGACCGCCGACCTGGGAGTTGATCGGCACACCGGCCGATTTCACGAAGTCTTCCGTGTAGCAGGTGTAGTCATCGCCCACATTGAAACCCCAAACGAAGGTCTTCAGCGGCAACCGGCGGTCAATATGCTCGACATTGTCCATCACCGGCTCTTCGCGGCGGTATTGCTTGGCGAGCCCGACGACAAAGGCGGAGTTGACGATGAAGTCCACGAGCCAAACCAGCGGGTTTTTCGAGGGTCGGTTCAGGAAAACCTCTCCTTCGGGATAGGCTTTCTCGAAGCCTCGGAAGGTCATCCGGAAGGTCGGCCATTCCTGCATCCTCGGGCCGTCGCGCGCATCCCGTTCCCGATTACCATACATTTGCTGGATCGGCTCGCCTGTGTTGTTGTCGCGCATGATCAGGTTGTTGCCATGCTGGGCCAGCACTTCGAGATTGAGCTTCTCGCCGTCAATCTCGGGTTTGTAGCCATGGCCAAGATGGGTCATCGAGCAATAGGTGATGATGACATTCTCGCCTCCGAGCCCCTGATGATTGCCAGCCAGATGCGGGCGCCAGATCTCGTAATCCGGGTGCGCGCGGGCATGGCCTTTGTTCTCGATGACGATCACGCTGTCCTCGGGGGCGACATATCGCTTGGCCTCGGCGATCGAATAGTAGGTCGCCTTGTCCTGTTGATGGCGCAGCCCGATATGCACCCATACCCAGGTGAAACCGTAGAAAATCACCAGCACGGCCATAAGAATCCAGAACAAGACGGATGAACCGCCCGCACCGGTTGCAAGGTGCAAAACAGCGGCAAACAGGCCAGCCGCGATGCCGGGAAAGATAATCTTGTACTCGTTGCGAATGAACCAGAGCATGTTCTTGCGCTTCACCTTCAGCACCATCTGAGTAACGTCGCCGAGATCGCGAAAATAGATGAAGCCGATATATCCAGAGGCGGCGAGACTGGCCCAATAAAGGACAGTCCAGATTGTGGCAGTCTGTTCCATGGTGTCGTCCTTGGGGTTGCTTTATGCTGGTTGGGTTTGCGTCAGGTTTCGCGACGAGGGAGCGGCATTGGGGAAGTGTTTCCGGCCTCCGCATCAAGGCGCTGCCGGATTTCCTCCTCCAATCCCCTCAAGCTGTCCAAGATGTCCGGAAGCGCCGGGGAACCTTCGGACTTCAACCGAGCGACCGATACGTAGTCCCGGCAGATTTCGGCAAAGACTTCATCTTCTGCATAGAGCCGCAGGATTCGATCGAGATCCTTCTCGAACAGGCGCGCAAGGTCGGTTGCTGGGATTGGCATGAGGCGTTCTTACGTGGCAGTAACAGGTTCCCTGACACTGCACGCTTTGCATTCTCGGAATAAACGCTACTTACCGATTTTAACCGTTACAGCGTCTCTAAAATTTTGTTATGCATGGAAAACTTCGCGGCGACTGCGCATAGAATGGAAAAGGCTACACAAGAACTACCCGATCGTCACACCGTCGAACTGGGGTTGAAAAGAGCGCTGACCAGCCCTGAGTTCGAAGGCGCGGGCCGTTTGCGGGAGTTTCTGTCATATGTCGTAGAGGAAACCTTGGAGGGACGCGGAAACGACATTCGCGGCAAACGGATCGCCGAAGATGTCTATGATCTGGCTGGTATTTCCACCAGAGATTCCACTGGAGTTGTTCGGGTGGATGCCAGCCGCCTTCGGAGACGGTTGGATGTCTATTATGCCGGGACAGGGTCGCGCGAACCATTGCGGATCTACATCGACAAGGGAGGATATGCGCCGCGATTCGAAGCGCACCGGGCGCTCGAACAGACCCCTAACCCCGAGCCACGTCTCCGGCCGGAAGGCGAACCAAGGAGCAAGGGCGTGACCTTGCCATACTGGGTTCTGTTATTGCTGATTGCTGCAGCAATCGGCGGCGGGCTTCTGTCGCTTCGTCCTTCCCACCCACCAGTGGAAGTCGAAATGCCTGAACTTCCTGACCTTGCCAGCATCAAGGAACGGGAGGTACTTTTCGAGCAATCAACAGCCACGCTCAAGGCGAGAAATGCGGCCGCCGAAGCGCGGACCATGATGTTTCCGGCAACGGAACCCTGGCGGGTCCGGGCGGCACAAGTTCTCTATGACGGCGCCATCACACTGGACCCAAGCTACTTCGGAGGCTATGCGGGCGGCGCTCAGGCCGCGGCAATGATCGCGGGCGTCAGCCCTCCAGGACCGGAACGCGATGCGATGCTTGATAAAGGGCGTTCACTTGCCGCGAAGGCGATCGAGCTGGCACCTACTGAGGCGTGGAGCCAGTCTGCTCTCGCATTCCTGAAGTTAGTGGAACGAGAGTTTGACGAGGCCAACCGCCTTTCGCTTCGCGCAATCGAACTTGACCCCGACGACCTCCAGGCTCTCGAAATGGACGCTATCATTGCTCTGTTTTCTGGTGACTTCGAGCGCGCCGCAAAAAACGCCGCACCAGAAAAGCACATTAACCGCAACGGCTCGCGTTTTCCGTGGCGGAACGCCCTTGGAAACGCTCATTACCACTTGGGAAATTACGAGCTATCCATCCGCTACCTTAAAGAAGCGGCGGCTCTGGGAGAGCCAGTGAGCGAAATCAACTCGTCGCATCTGATTGCTGCACTGCAGGCGAGCGGCAAGACAGAGCTTGCGGCCAGTATGGTGCAGGGATTCAACGATACGTGGCCTGAAAGCCGGGTGCATCTTTTGTTGCAGCAGATTTTTCAGGATCCAGCAGATGCTAAGAACGTGATCGCTATGATGAAAGCGGCTGGGTGGTCGTCAGCGTCTGCTGGTTCCGGCGCCGCTTCTCATGAGTAGTGGATCAACTCTTTCTGGTTGCGAAGCCCCTTGTGCACGTAGACCCAGACGAAGGCGACCAGTGCCCCGGTCCAGATCGTTGCTATCCAGAACAGCCAACTAGGGCCCACACCGAAGCCGAGATGCACAATCGCCGACACCAGCCAGGCACCGCCGCCGATTGCCAGAAACTGGTACTCGTTGCGGATGAACAGATCGACATTGACCCGCTTGGTCTTGATGACCAATTGCGGGATATCCCCGAGATCGCGGAAATACAGCAGACCGATGATCAGAGAGATCAGCAGGCCGGCATAGAACAGAAGATATCCAATCATGTCTCAGACCCTTGCGGTTGGCCAGGCTCCCGAGGGGGCGCGGTCGCCTGTCTGTTGGCGGACCGGCCAAGGTAGCTTCTGATTTCCTTTTCGAGTCCCGAGAGGCTGTCGCGGATATCCGGTAAGGTGGGGTCATCGGCCGCGCACGGCAGCAGTCCCATCAGGACCTCCAGATCCCTGCAGATTTCGGCAAACTCGGGGTCGCGGAGTCTCAGCTGCCCTATCTCGTCGACGTGGTCAGGAAACCTGCGTGCCGAAGCGTCCATCGCTCGCTCGTTATCCGGCGCGTCGGGGCGCGCCGTGTCCTGTTTGCTTAGGGGACAAGTATCGTTGGAGATTTTGAGGCCGTGTAGGTATCTTGAGGTATGTTACGCCGTAACACGGTTTCGTTTCATAGACTTGCGGTTGTCGCTTTGCGGAGGAAAGCCGTGTCAGAAGACACGAACACCAAGCCGGCAAACGGCTCCGAGTCAGTTGCGGGAATCGCTTCCGAAGCAATCCGTGACGCATTGGCCAGAGTTATCGCCAGCCCGGAATTTCAGGGCGCCGAACGGTTGCAGGCGTTTCTGACCTATGTGGTCGAAGAAGCTCTGGCCGGGCGCGGAGACCTCATCCGCGCCAAGACGATTGTCGAGGATGTCTACGGCCGGTCGCCGGGAGAAGGGCGCGATCCGATGGCGGTCGTTCGCGTTGATGCCGGGCGTTTGCGGCGCCGTCTGAGTGGCTATTACGCCGGCTCGGGCTCGGAGGCGGCGCTGCAGATCCATATCGATGCGGGCGGCTACGCGCCCCACTTCGAGCAATGCGCTCCGTCTGAACCGGACCCGCAGCCCGCCTTTCCGCCCTCGGCCGGCATGCAATTGCGTCGCGTCCTGGTGCTGCTGGGCGGGATCGCGGCGCTTGTCGCAATCGGGTGGGTCGCACTCGACCCGCCCCGATATTTCGCGCGCCTCACGGAAGAGGAGCGTCGGGCGGACAACGGGCGCGAAGCCCTGTTCAACACATCACCGGCAAAGCTCCAGGCGGCGAACCTGGCCGAACAGTCGCGGGCCTTGCTGTTTCCTGTTTAGGACCCGGAGCGGTTGACGCTGGTGCAGGCGCTGTTCGAACGGGCAATCGAACTCGATCCGGATTATTTCGGCGGATATGCCGGGAGCGCTCAGGCGCTGGCAACGCTGGCAATCACATCTCCCCCCGGTCCGTCCCGGAGTGAATTGGAGGTGCAAGCCGCTGAACGCGCGGCTCGCGCGCTGGAACTCGCACCCGCCGAAGGTTGGAGCCATTCGGTGGCGGCCGTCGTGTCGATGGTTCAGAGGGATTACAATGCGGCACTGGCGCAATCGTCCCGGGCCCTGACGCTGTCGCCGGAAGATGTCTGGCTTCGAAACCTCGACGCCCTGATTGCCCTATTCAGCGGCGAATTCGAGCGCGCGATCCAGTCGGCAGATGCCGTTGGCCGGCAAGCCAATCCCGGCAACAGGTTTCCCCACCGAAACGTCATCGCGTCGGCCAAGTTCCACCTTGGGCACTATGCAGAAGCGATCAAATGGTACAACACGGCGGCCCGTGAGGGTGACCCGATCAGCGCGATCAGCCTGGCATACCTCACCGCAGCGCAAGAGCGTCTTGGCGAAACCGAGGCGGCAGCCGAAATGTTCGCGCTCATGCAGAAAGCCTGGCCCGATTTCCCGATCGAAGCGCTGTTTCTATCTCTTTTCCGAGATCCGGATCACGCCTTGGAAATCACCTCCGCTTTGGAAGAAGTGGCAGGCGCTGACCAAGGTCCGATGTGGTCGCAATAGTGCGCACGCGATCTGCGATCGAGAAGTGCCTTGAGCGTGTGGAAACTCCGTTGCCTGTTATCGGACAGAATGGAGCCCTGCTGCAGAAAACGGCTTGCTGAGATTCCGAGGGAACCAACACATCCGCGACCGCCAGCGGTTCCCATTCGGAATCCGTCTCTCATAGCCGTCATCCGGCATGATCAGCTCAAATGTCGGAATTGGTGAAGGATTTCTGATGCGGGGCGCGGCGTGAGTTTTGGCTTTGCGCGACCTCGGCCCGCGTTGGAAATCCTCCCAGGGTGGAAGCCGCGAGGGTCTTGTTGCTGTCTATGGAGAAAGCGCGCAGTCGGTACTTCGGGCGGCTGACTTCGAACCACGCAATGGTCTGAGGTTGAGGCGCCTGCACCGCGTTTCTACGTTCTTGGTCTTCCATTCAGACTGACGATCTTTGCGTTGATACAGTGGTTGCATGCTGATCTGTGTGTAAGGCGCACCGATTTCGATCCGGGTCGCAGGCTCGGACCAGAGTGGAATTTTCGAAGGGAATGGACATTTGGTCATGCGGCCTGCTCCCAAGGTGGTGCACGGGATAACGGGATTCGCCCACGCCGGAAGATCTCGACGATCCGCATCGGTCCGCCGCAGCAAGGGCACGGCTCGCGCAAGGTGAGCGGGGCGGTCTCTGTACTGTCCTGCGGTTCCGGCTCGGGCGGTTTGGCGTCGAGGAGGTTGCGGATTCTGGCGATGTTGGCCTTTCTGCTGGCGTTGGCCAACAGCCCGTAGTGGCGGATGCGGTGAAAGCCGTCGGGAAGGACATGGAGCAGGAAACGGCGGATGAACTCGCCAGTCTGCAGCCGCATGACCCGCTGCCGGTCGCCTGATTTGATCCGATAGTCCTTCCAGCGGAAGGCAACAGTGTCGGCGTCGGCGCTGATCAGGCGGGAATTGGAGATAGCGACGCGGTGGGTATAGCGGCTCAGATAGGCCAGCACGGCCTCCGGGCCACCGAAGGGTGGCTTGGCATAGACCACCCATTCGGCCTTGCGGAACGGCGCCAGCCAGGTGGCGAAGGCTTCACCGTCGGACAATCCCTCCATGTCGCCGTGGAAGTCGAGCTTGCCGGCCTGATGAAGCGCCGTCAGCGCTTCCAGAAAGAGCCGTCGGAACAGGCGCGACAGCACCTTCACAGGAAAGAAGAACCCAGGGCGGCAGGCAATCCATCGGGAGCCATCCGGCGACAGCCCGCCGCCGGGCACGATCATGTGGATGTGGGGATGGTGGGTCAGTGCGGAGCCCCAGGTGTGGAGCACGCTGGTGATGCCGACGCGGGCGCCGAGATGCCGGGGATCGGCGGCGATGGTTGTCACGGTCTCCGCCGAGGCGCGGAACAGCAGGCCGTAGACCGCCCGCTTGTTCCAGCACGCGATGCGGGCGATCTCGGCCGGCAGGGTGAAGACCACGTGGAAATATTCGACGGGCAACAGATCCTCCGCTCGCGCCGCCATCCAGTCGCGCGCCGCGGGGCCCTGGCACTTCGGGCAATGCCGGTTCTTGCATGAGTTGTACGCGACATGTTGGTGGCCGCACTTGCTACACGCGGCGACGTGCCCGCCGAGCGCCTCGGTTCGGCAGGCTTCTATTGCCGACATCACCTTGAGCTGGGTCAGGCTGACATGC
>NZ_FNEK01000065.1 GCF_900099935.1 Aliiruegeria lutimaris
CGGGGCTCAGAAGTTTCCCCGTGCAGCTTCCTTCAGGATGAGCTTGTCCAGCGTCAGGTCTGACACGGCTTTTCGAAGCCGTTCGTTCTCTTTCTGAAGCCGCTTGAGCTCCTTCAGTTGGTCGGTTCCCATCCCGCCGTACTGCTTGCGCCAGCGATAGTAGGTCTGCTCCGTTATGCGCACCTCGCGGATCGCATCCACACGCGCAATTCCTTGCCCGACAAGCACATCAACCTGCCGTAACTTCTGAACTATCTCTTCCGGCTTGTGCCGCTTGTTCGCCATTCTCAGTCCTCCGTTCCCTAAACATAACGGTGGACCAGTTCAGACGGGGCACTCCAGATGAGTTTGTCGTCCCTGATCTGCGGCGTGATGCGCAGGGTGATGTCACCGTCGCCGCCCATCAGATCCACAAATCGATTGGTCGGCGTCACTTCGACCGGTGTCTCTGGGTGAGCAGCGCGGAATTCGGCGATGACGTCGTATATCCTGTCGGAGATTGCCGCAACCGGTGCGGAAAACCGGATTACCTGCGATGCATCGTCGGACAACTTGGCCGCCAAGGTGCCGAACGAACGCACCGCCACCTCGACATTCTCCGCGTTTTCTAACAGTTTCCTGGCCTGGGGCGTCGGGTGAAACCCCCGCGTGTCGCGATCGAACAGGGTCAGTCCGAGCTCATGCTCAAACTCGTCGATCCTGCGGGCGACTGTTGGCTGTGTGACGCCAAGTTCCCGCGATGCCGCCAGTGTCGAGCCGGTTCGGACGACAGCAAGGAAGGCTCTGATATTCGACCAGTTGTCGGGCGCGCTCTTCATTTTTTTAGAGCAGCACAAAATCTGGAAGGATACCATCGTTTCCGATCGCCCCCTACGGTCGCACTGACAGGTAGATTGCGAAAAGGTGGCCCCATGAGCCTGATAACCTTCACCAGCACTCCGAGATTTTCGCCGATGGCAAATCTGCTGTCCCTGATTGCACGCGTCCTCTGGACGCCGGCGAACAAATCGAACAACGAGGATGAAAGCCGAGACCGCCGCGATTTCCTGCTTGAAATGATGGAGTTACATCCTTGCTCTTTCCAGAGCGAACTGGACTTCCAAAACATGATGCACGTCTACCCGTCGAGGTTCTGAGCACCGGGGGCCGGCATCATGATTTGAAGTGGGTCGGGTACGAAAGGCTGTCCTGCGCCGGCGCCCGTCTCAGGCTGCGCGAGGCGCTGCGTTGTCCGTGAATACAACCAGGTTTGAGGCGCTTAAGACGACGAGTCAGAGCGCCATTGGAGGAACAGATGGATGCGCGACACGAAGGGGGATGTTTGTGCGGAGACATCAGATTCGCCGTCACGAGCGAGCCGCTGCGGCTCTACATCTGCAGCTGCCGGTTCTGCCAGCGGATGACGGCCGCGGCCGGAAACACAATGGCACCGTTCCTCAGGGAAAACGTCAAACTGCTCTCGGGAACGCCGGACGTCTATGAAAATGTTTCCGAGGGCAGCGGCAAGAAGATGTGGCTGAACTCATGCCCGGCCTGTCACAGCACCATGTTCATGACTTGGGAGAACTTCTCCAAAGCGGTCGGCGTCTTCTGCGGCTCGTTCGACAATCCGAACTGGTTCGCACGCAATCTCGAGAATACGGTCTACACTTTTGCCGAAGAGGCGCCGAAGGGCACCGTCTTTCCCGCGGGCTTCCCTGTCTACAAAGGCCATGCGCTCTCCGACGGCGGCGCCATCAACAGCCCGACGGTCTATCCGGTGCACTCGATGGTCACGAACAAAGCAGAGCGGGATAAATGAGCGGCTTCGGCCAGGAACGGCAGCCTTTCCAAGATGTGTGTAGTTTGTCCCGCTTTGTGGTCGCACAGCTGGATAACCGCCGCTGCTCCCCAGTGAGCGGCAACTCTGTCCCGCTGAGCGCCTGCTCGGGGGCCTTTCGATGAATGGCAGCGTCTGATTGCAGCCGGCGTTCGTGCAATTTGCAGCAAGAGCCGACGTCGATCCGAGAGCCGACGTATCATCCGGCATATGATTGCTGCTACCGGTGAAGAACGACTGCATCCACTCGACCTGGTCATCGACCGGGCAAAGCTCGGTGTGGGCATTTCGGCTGTTTCCGACTAGCCGTCGCCCGCTAACAACCAGGTTCGTGCCCTTTCGTTAGGCACAAGTTCAGCTAAGCGGGTGTTGAAAAGGTCGATCTCGGCTGGCGAGAGCTTGCCTTCCCACTTGCCAGAACTGCCGGAATCGAAAAACCCGGCGTCGGATTTCCAATAACCGGTACCTCCCACGGGGGCATAGTCGACTGCTCTGGCTTTCATGGCGCTAAAGGCGGTGGCCTCTGCGACCTGATCAATCAGTTCTGCATCGGCTTCAATGCCAGCTGCCCTGGCCAGATGTCGTACGGTGCGGTGACCGTCGCGCAACATGTCTGAATAGTGAGAGACGTTGAGGTTTGGATAGCGTCCGGAAAGGACAGTCTTGGAATAGTGGAGGGTTACAGACGCCAAGGTGTCTTTGTCAAAATCTTCCGGGTCCACTGGTTCGTCGATAAACCGCAGGATGGATTCCGGGACAGGTAAACTCATCGGATGATCCGGCGTGACCACTTTTTTGTTGGCTTCGTGTTTGCGTAGGGAAAAGAAGATGTCCAGCGGGTGTCGATAGACAGCAATTACTGTTACGCCTTCCCAGATCGGAAACCCGTCTGCCGGCGTATGGGTCTTTACCACCCGCCGCCCCTTTTGTCTGGCCAGGCTCGTGGCAACCTCATCGGCGGGAACCCCAAGGTCCGCGTCAACCCAGGGAGATAATACCGGTATCTTTTCCTGCAGATGCGAACTGCCGTTCACAAGCATAGCGAGCATAGTTTGTGTCCAGGTCGTACCACATTTAGGCGGCGTGCACACAAGGATGTCACCCTTTCTCGGAGCCCACGTCGCCCAACGCAACGGGTCGGTGGTCGATCCGCGATACTCCCGGACCGCGGGTGCAAGAACTGGAGCATGGGCATCCATAACCAGACGATTTCATGGTTCGGCAATTCAGGCAAGTCTCGCTGTTTCTTCTGATCACGCGTACTCATGCCACCCGCTTCCGGCTTGGCATCATCGGCCGCTACCGCGCATGCCTGACCCGTCAAGTTCCGTTTTGTCCGCTGAGTGAATATCCAACCCGCCACTGTGTGCCGAAGTCCAGCGTACGGCCGCTTCATCCGCAACTGAGACGCTGATGGCTGCTGCAGCAAATGACCGCTGTTGCTTCGCAGGTATCAAAATCGGGTCTTGCACTGACGTGAGGCGCGAGAACCAAGGATACGTCTTAACCGCACCCGATCTTCGTGCTCCAGAAAGACGTGTGATTTGCCGCGAAATACCCGTTCGCTGCCCGGAAGTACCCCTGCAGCTCGACTGTATCGCCTGCGCTGAGCGCCACCATGGTCTGCAGCCAGAGCGCGGTGGCCTCGGAGACATGCGCGCCGGAGATCTCGCCGAAGGAGCCCCCTGATCTCGGTCGTGCCGTTGAGCACCAGCCGCCCGCGCATCCGGGAGGATGTGCTGCCGTTCGTCTTGAAGAGCAGCGTTGCACCAAACAGGTACGTGCCGTCCACAGGCGCGACGAAGTAGTTGTTGGCCGCGTCGAAGGCGCTCTGGTCATTGTAGTCGGTAGTGTTGATCGCGATCTTCGTCCAGGAATCGACGCCGACATAGTTGTCGTAGTTCGTGTAGCCCTTGAAACGGGGAAGGCGCGGCTGCTCGATGATACCGGTCAGCCGGTCCACGATGAACGCATCGAAGAAGGCACTGCCATCGTCCGAGACCGCGAGCCGGAAGTCATCGGACCCAATCAGGCCTAGCAGAGCATTCGTCACGTAGCCAGTTTGCAGGGTTGGCCCGAGGTTGTCCGCCGCCGCCTCCTTGTTCATGGTGTAGTAGAGATCGCCGGTCCCGCCCTCGGCGGCGCCCAGCGCGGTCCAGAGCGCGGCGTTCAGTTTCGCCGAAAATGGATTTGACGCACCGGCCTCAGTGCCCAGACCGAGCAGGGAGTCCGAGCAGTTCCGCGAATACCTAGAACTGCTGTTCCCGGCTGCCGCGGAACGGAAGGCAGCCTGAGCGGTTCTGCCTGCCTGCGTGATCCGGCAAAGGCGCACCGGGGTCAGGCCGGTGCGAAGTTCAGGACCAGATCGGCCTCGGCAAAGCCTGCGGCCAGGATATTGCGATAGGAGATCTGGGCGTCGCCCTCTACCGCCTCTCCGGTACAGGTGAGGACGGTGTGACAGCCCAGCGATCGCGCAAAACGGATCCTGTGCGCATGCATGGCTTCTTGAATGCCGCGTCCCCGGCTCTCCGGTCGTGTCGCGCCGAAATTGGTCCACGCATATCCATCCTGGATATAGAGCGCACCGGTGCCGGCAACCTCACCATCCTCCCATGCCTGAAATGCGTGCCATCCCGGCGCCTCGGGCAGAGTTGCCAGCCAAGGACGTGAGGATAGGCCAAGATCGAATGCGTCCGAGACAATCCGGGCGAAGTCTTGCGCCGCGCCGGGTTCAACTTCTTGCACGATGGTGTTCTTCGATAGGGTCGGTAGGGGCTCCTTTGCCGGGCGGCGGAATTTGCGCCATCCTCGTGCTGTGACCAACCCGGCACGGTCGAGAACAACCGCCTCTGGCGCGATGACTGTGCTTAGGAAAAAGCGCCGAACGCCCGAACGCCGATAGATCCCTGCGGCTAGCATGAACGAGTCCTCGCTGCCATCGACAAATCCGTGGTTGAGCACGACTGCCGTGTCGGGAAGCTTCGCAGCGATGCTGAGGCACATGCCATCCCGCCGCACGCATTCGGCGCCGGCGGCGTCGACCGCTCCCATGTCACCACACAGATGAAGCGCCGAAAGTGCATCATGCATGATCGTTGCCTCCGCGGCGAGGTCCGGTTGCGCCGGAAGAGAACAGGAAATGACGCGTGAACCATATGTCATGAGTCTCTCCTTTCAGGCCGCGTGGTCGTGCTTGCGATGACCACCATGGGCAATGCAGTGAATATGCCTGTCATCCGTTCCGCAGCAGCCGCCCAGCACCCGGATGTTCGGCAGGTCCGCCATCAGCGCCCGGTTGAGCTGCCCGAACTCCACTGGATCTCCGGCGTCGAGATCCTCGGCATTGTCCAGCTCCTCGTGGCTGAGCCGGGAGGCGTTCGACCGCAATCCGCCCAGCCGGTAACGCCATGCACCATCGCCTGCGACATCGCCTTTGAAGTGATCCGGATGGGCGCAGTTGATCATGAAGTAGAGCACGCCGCTTTCCGTGGCCGCGTCGACTTCCGCGATCGCGTCCCTCAAAGGTTGTCCAGACGGAAGACGCCCGTCCGTTTCCACTGTGAAAGAGATCACAACAGGAACGCTAAGCGCGATGGCCGCAAGGGCGACGCCGATGGCTTCGTCGACATAGGTCATGGTCACGGCCGTCACCATCTCGACCCCGCCGGACACCAGTGCCGCGATCTGCGGTGCATGAAAGGTCTCCGCCTCGCCGCGGGTCATGGCGACGTCCAGCACGTAGCCGTCGCCGCGCGGGCCAACCACGCCGTTCACCAGTATGGGGGTGGTCTCCGTCTCCCATTTCCGGCGAAGCGATTGCGCGAATTCGGCCCCCTCCCGGTTGACCCGTTCCAGATCGTCGGCGCCATATCCCAGTTCCGCTCCCCAGTCCGGGCTCGCCCGCCAACTGGGCACATCCAGTACGAACCCCGTCTCGGCTCGGCGGGCAATTTCGGCGTAGGTGCCGTAGTAGGTTTCGAGATGTCCGCGACCCTCCGCACTATCCAGCAGCGGAAAGGCCGCGAAACAGGGCAGATCCAGCCCGTAGTGAAAGATCAGGGTCGTCTCCAGGCCGCCATCGGTCAAATAGGGCGCCTCGGCAGAGAAAAGATCATCGATCCGTTTCGTCAGCGTTTGCATGTTGTCGTCCTCCATTCTTGATGGGAAGACTCTGCAGGATGGGCAGCTTTCGGGGTAGAAACAGCGTGGTGCTGCGAATGCGGATCTGGATTGCAAAGCTATTTCAGATGTTTACCATACATCCTTAGACAACACTGTGACCATCCATGCAAAAAACTGTACCTTTGGTGCAGTTCTAGATTGTGGTGCAACATGGCCAAGCCCGGAGAAACTCGCCAAAGGATCATGGATGTCGCGCAGGACGCTGTTCTCGCGAAGGGTTTCGCCGCGACCTCCATCGACGAGATTGTTGCGGCCGCCGAGGTCACGCGCAGCGGTTTCTTCTATCACTTCAAGGACAAGAACGCCTTGGCGCGGGCCTTGCTGGATCGCTACGTGGAAAGCGAAGACGCATTGTTCGACGAGCTCTTCGACCGGTCCCGCGAGCTTCACGAAGATCCGCTGCACGCCATGCTCATCGGTCTCAAGTTGCTGTCGGAGATGATGGGCGATTTGCCTTCTGCCCATCCCGGATGTCTCGTCGCGACGACCTGCTACCAGGACCAACTCTTCGATGCCCAGGTTCGCGATGTCATTCGATCCTCTTTCCACTCCTGGCGCCAACGGTTTGCGGGGTATTTCCGGGAGATTGGTGAGATCTATCCGCCGAAAACACCGGTGGACTATGACGAACTCGGAGACATGGTGAACTGCGTCGTCGAGGGCGGCCTGATCCTTTCGCGGGCATATGATGATCCGAGGATCCTCGCACAGCAGATCCTGCATCTTAGAAGCTATGTCACCATGCTTTTTTCGCCGACACGCCAGTAACGCATAGCGCTGAGACTCGCTCAGCGAAACTGAATCCGTGTTCGAGTGTCAGCTCTCAAGGGGATGGTTTCTTCGCGACAGAGACCTTTGCCAATACGTCCTGTGCGTTGCGCAAGGCGAGGAACCAGGGGTCCATGGCCAGGGCGCGGTCCACGATGCTCTCCACGAGATCGCCGGATGCATCAGTGTCGATGTCTATGACACCCGTGTCCGAACCGAGGCTGCGTTGCCATCGTCGATGCCGAAAAGCGCCGCATCGTCGAAATCGGTCTCGATGGCAACGTCGATGTTGTCGAACCGCACGCCATTCCTAGCCGCGAGCATCTTCACTGCGATCGCGACACATCCGGCGATGGCCGCACGGGCAAAGAACCCCGGGGAGGATCCGGCAGCGTCGCTACCAGTCCCCTTACCGAGGTCGAGCGTCGCGCTGAACGGTCCCTGGGTGACCTCGCAGGCGAGACCTTCGCCGACATGACTGGTCGTGCGGATTGTGCTGCGCGCCCTGACCGGGTCGGCGCGGATGCGCTCGATCACGGCGGTCTGAGCCTTGCGGATCACACGGTCGCGAGCCGCACCTTGACCCGCCACGAGGCTCAGGCGACCGAGTGATCGGCCTGATCCCGACATTGGCTCGGGAACCGATTGCTGCAACGCAGCTTCCGCAAATGCGGCCCTTCACGTTTTTTGGGTAGGGCTTGGAGCAACGCGGATCAAAGAATGTCCGTAGTTGCTCCAATGCTTTTCCCTCTATTCTGCCGCGATGGCAAGTTCGATGACCGTGTCCTGTTTCATTGGTTCCGTTTGCTTCCGCGGTACGCGGTACCACAGAGCGTAAAGGGCCGGCAGGAAGAACAGGGTCAGCAGGGTCGCCACCAGAAGACCGCCCATGATGACCATGGCCATCGGCCCCCAGAAGACGGAACGAGACAAAGGGATCATCGCGAGGATTGCGGCCAGCGCTGTCAGCACCACCGGCCGCGCACGGTGAACTGTCGCCTCGACAATCGCGCTGCGCCGGTCACGACCGCTCCGAACCTCAGCCTCGATCTGGTCGACCAGGATCACCGAGTTGCGCATGATCATCCCCGCCAACGCGATCTGGCCGAGAAGGGCCACGAAGCCGAAGGGCGCACTGAAGAGGTTCAGAGCCAGAGATGCCCCGATGAGTCCCAAAGGCGCCGTGATCAGGACGATCGCCAACCGCGAGAAGCTTTGCAGTTGTATCATCAGGATCGTCAGCGTTGCCGTCAGCATGATCGGGAACATTGCAAAGATCGACCCGTTGCCTTTCTCGCTCTCCTCGATCGTGCCCCCTGTCTCGATGCGGTAGCCGGCCGGAAGGGCCTCCTTGATCGGCTCGAGCAGCGGCAGGATCTGGCTTGAGACCTGCGGGGCTTGAACACCGTCAACGATGTCGGCGCGAACGGAAATCACAAGATCCCGGTTGCGACGCCACAGGATCGGCTCTTCGAACGAGGGTTCGATTCGGGCGACCTGCGAGAGCGGAACCGGCACACCGTTGCGGCTCACAACCGTCAGGTTGCCGAGACCGCTGGCATCCAGACGTTCGCTTGCCACGGCGCGGGCAACGACCGTCACGATGTCATTGCCATCGCGCATCTGGGTTACGTCCAGGCCGTTGACGAGCGTCTGCAGGCTTTCGGCCACGTCTTGCGGTGCCAACCCCAGGGCGCGTGCGCGGTCCTGGTCGATGACCAGACGGATCGCAGGCGTCATCTCGTTCCACTGGAGGTGTGCGTCCCGCACATCCGGGTTCGTCTGCATCACGTCACGCACCTGCGTCGCAATCCGGCGCACCTCGGTTGCGTCGTCGCCGATCACGCGGAACTGGACAGGATGCCCGACCGGCGGGCCGAAGTTGAAGCGGGACACGCGAACGCGCGCGCCGGACAGGGCACCATCGGCGATCGCGGCCTCAAGGCGTGTCTTGATCCGTTCGCGCGCTTCGGTGTCCTTCGACAGGATCACCGTTTCGGCAAATGCCGGGTTCGGAAGCTCGGGATTCAGCGCGATCCAGAAGCGAACGCTTCCCCGGCCGATATAGCTCGTCGCGTGGATGACATCGGGATCCTCGGCCAGTAGCTCTTCCGCCTCCTCGACCATGTTCGTGGTGGCCGTGATCGAGGACCCTTCCGGCAGGCGCATTTGCAGGAACAATTCCGGTCGCTCGGAGAGCGGAAAGAACTGCTGCTGAACGTTTGTGAAGCCAAGGATGGCGGCAACGAACAGCCCGGCAGTTGCGGCCACCACCTTGATCCGGTGCCGGACACTCGCGTCGATCGCTGCGCGGAGGGCGCAATAGACCCGGCCCTGGTAGGGCGTCCCGTTGCCATGGCTCCTGGCCACGTTCGGCAAGAACTTCATCCCGAGATACGGCGTGAAGATCACCGCGACGAACCAGGAAACGATCAGTGAAATCGCCACCACCCAGAAGATGCCGCCGGAATATTCGGCAACGGCAGAGCGCGCGAAGGCAACCGGGATGAAGCCCGCTGCCGTGACGAGCGTGCCGGTCAGCATCGGGAAGGCGGTAATGTCCCAGGCGGCGGCAGCCGCTTCCGCGCGGCTCCAGCCCTGTTCCATCTTCACCATCATCATCTCGATGGCGATGATCGCATCGTCGACCAGAAGACCGAGGGCGATGATCAGCGCGCCAAGCGTAATCCGGTTCAGGTCAATTCCCATCACAGCCATCACCAGGAACACGATCGCCAACACCAACGGCACCGACAGCGCCACGATCAAGCCGGTCCGCAGTCCGAGCGAGAGGAAGGAAACCAGCAGCACGATACCCAACGCCTCGGCAAACGCCTTCACGAATTCGGCGATGGAATGCTCGACAACCTCTGGTTGATCGGCGATCTGCTCGACATTCAGCCCGACCGGCAGACCTTCGCGGATTTCGGCCATTTCCGCATCGAGTGCCTCGCCAAGCGCGATAATGTTGCCGTTCTCCACCATCGACACGCCGATCCCGATGGCCGGCAATCCGTTCTGGCGCAGCAAGCTGCGCGGCGGATCGATGAACCCGCGCCGAACGGTGGCAATATCGCCCAGCCGGAAAACCCGCTCGCCCGCGGCGACGGGCACCGCCTCGATCGCCGCGACGCCATTGAGCGCGCCGGTCATGCGCACCGGAATCGCGCTGGCATCGGTTTCAAACTGGCCCGCGGGCGTCAGCGCGTTCTGCCGTGCGAGGCTGTCGAAAATGGCGCGCGGTTCGATGCCCAGCGTCGCAAGCTTCACGTGGCTGAATTCTACGAAGATGCGTTCGGGCTGGGTGCCGATCAGTTCCACCTTGCGGACGTCCTGCACGCGCAGCAAGCGCTGACGGATATCTTCGCCGGCATCCTTGAGCTGGCCGATATCCAACCCGTCGGCGGTCAGCATGTAGACCACGGAATAGACGTCGCCATACTCATCGTTGACTTGCGGCCCAATTACGCCATGCGGCAGGCTTGGGCCGAGGTCGGCGAGCTTCTTGCGAACCTCGTAGAACAGGTCCGGCACGTCCGCAGGCCGCGTATCGTCTCGAAACACGACATTCGCCGCCATGAATCCGGAGGTGGTGTAGGTCTCGACCCTGTCGAGATTCTGCAGTTCCTGGAGCTTCTTTTCGATTGGATCGGCAACCTGGTCGCGCATTTCTGCGGCGGTCGCGCCGGGCCATTGGGCCGACACGATCGCCACCTTGATGGTGAAATCGGGGTCCTCCGCGCGCCCGAGGCGCAGGTAGGACAGCGTGCCAGCCAGTGCCAGCATGATGATCAGGAACAACACGAGGGCAGGGTGCCCGACGGCGAAGCGGGAAAGGTTGAAGTCCTTCATGATCTTTCTCCCGTGAGGACGGGCCGAACCGGCTCGCCGTCCGTAAGCTTGTGTGCGCCAAGCACGACGACCTTCTCGTTCTCGCTCAGACCGTCGCTGATCCGCACGGTGTCGGCGCCAAAACCGGCGATCGTGACGTCGCGCGATTCAATCCGTTCGTTTGGGCCGACAACCCAGACACTCGCTCCGCTGTCCCGGTAATGCAGTGCCGCTAAAGGCAATTCGGCACGGCGAGCCTGTCCGTCTCTGCTCAACCACACCGTGGCGCTCATTCCCAACGCCGCTGAGCCCGTGGGGTCTTCAAGGCGATAGCGGGCCTGAAACGTCCTGGTGACCGGGTCCGCGACCGGCGACAGTTCGGTCAGAACCGCGGTGAGGCGTTTTTCCGGGCTGGACCATAGTTCAACCGTTGCGTCGGCATCGCGAGAGTCGGAGAGCAGCGCTTCCGGAATGGCAATCACAGCCTCGCGCTCGCCGTCATTCGCAGCTTCCACGATGGGCTGCCCAGCAGCGACGACTTGCCCGACTTCGACGAACTCATGAGTGACCACGCCATCTTCGGCGGCGCGAAGGGTGGCGTATCCGATCTGGTTCCTTGCCAGTTGCACGTTGCGTTCTGCTCTCAGCAGGCGCGAACGGGCTTCTTCGGTCGCCGCCGTGCCGAGATCCGTGGCTCTGTCGGTCGCCCAGCCGCCGGATTTCAGGGACTCGATCCGAGTCAGGTTCTCCGTTTCCGTCGCGAGCGCGATCCGGGCCGCCGACAGCTCTGCCTCGGCGGACTCGAGCTGCAATTGGAAATCGGTGTCGTCCAATTTGGCGATCACGTCTCCGGCGGCGATCCTGTCGCCAACGCTAACCATTTTCGCTCCCACCTTGCCGGCGACGCGAAAGGCGAGCTGCGATTCCGTCTCCGCTGCAATCGTGGCGGGAAAGCTCCGGACCGAGCTGCCGCGGGACATCTGGACTGCGGTGACGAACACCGTTCTGGCAACGGGCTGAATTGCCTCCTGTTGCGGCACCGCTGCACGGGCACCGGTCCGTGAGAGGTGCTCTGGAAGAAGAACTGCGGACCCGGCGGCCAGGCCGAGTCCTGCAATGGTCGAGGCGATCAATACTCCGGGTCGCATGGGGGGCTCCTTAATGACTTTCAAAGAGTGTGAGCCAAAAGATGATGAATGTCAAAAAACGTCATGTAACAATTGTAACACGTTAAACGGTAGACGTCGCGGTGACATCGCACTATGTTTGTAGAAACGAAGGAAGAAACATGACCGAGCATGAGATCGAGACGTCGGGCCCACCCGCCTCAGGCAGGTCGGGGATGCGTACTGGCAGCGCCAGATCGGCGGACACCGACACAATGCACGACCGAATCGTGGAGAAGGCTGAGCAACTGGTCCGGCAATTTGGCTACCAGAAGACCACCGTTGCCGACATCGCCGCCGAACTCGACATGTCGCCGGCCAATGTCTATCGCTTTTTCTCTTCCAAGGCAGCGATCTGTGAGGACGTGGCGCGCAAGCTTGCAGCCGACGTTCGCGAGAAAATGCGCGAAGCCGCGGATGATCCTTTGTTGGGTGCCCGCGAGCGGTTACGTCGACTGGTCCTTGCCAATCACCACGAGATCGTGAACCGCTGCATCGCTGACAAGCGGACCCACGCAATGGTCCATGCCGCGGTCGAGAACAACTGGAGCGTCGTGCAGGAACACCAGGAAAGCATCCGCCAGATGATCGCCAAGATCATTTCCGACGGGATCGACGCCGGAGAGTTCAGCGTAGCCGATCCGGAGGCCGCATCGCATTGTTTCCAGGCAGCCCTTATCTCGGCCTGCCATCCCGTCATCGTCGAGGGCCGGTTGAGTGCCGGAGAAGACATTCAGCCCACTCTCGATCCCTTGCTCGAATTTGCCCTTCGGGGTCTGGGCGCGCGGGCACCCTCCGGCGACTGAGACGAACCGCTCGCGCGAACGATAGGTGCGGTTCGTTGAGCCAACGGCAAGACCGTTTCTGTTGCGAATGTCCGGCCCAGAGAAATCTTTCTCCCGGCAAATGCGATTTCGCGCCAAGGCAAGCTACTGGCTCGACTGGACGGACGGGAACAGCAGCGGTTTTGCAAAGCTTGATGCCGGGACCGTGGGATAGCCGTTTCAATGGACGCTTGGTCGAGCGCAAAGTCCGGAAATCACCACCACACCAGTTCGAACCGGTTAATTCACTCAGAACCCCAAACCCCTGAACGCCTTCCACATCCGGCTTTTGTGAAGGCCTTCGGCATAAGGAAACGACCTGAAATACTCCTCGGTCGTAATGTCGGGGCGGCGTTGCCGAACTCTGTCTGTCCACATTCGGGCCTTTTCGTCATTCCCCGCCAGATGATGCGCCGCGCCGGCCAGCATGGCGATCAGGTAGTGCGTTCCCGGAGCCTTGGCCGCGCGATCGATCCATTTCGCACCTTCCGCGAAATTTCCCTCGCAAAGATGCGTGTTTCCCTGGTTGGCCAACATGGCATAGTGAAGGGGGTCCAGCGGGCTCAATGCCATGGCGTTGCTGTTCAAGGCGCGCGCAGCGGCGCCTTCGCCATTCATCATCATCATCAGGGCTTTCGCGTAGCTTCCCTGCGCGAAATTCGGCGACACTTCCAGGCTACGACTCATCCAGGCGATGGCTTGTTCGAGATCGCCGTTGAGCCACTGCACCCGGCCCATGCAATAGTTCGCGAACGGATCAAGAAAATCGAGTTCCAGGCTTTTGTCGGCGGCAGACCGGGCGAGGTTTCTGGCATCGTCGTCCTGGCCATAATGCATGAAAGCGCTCTGAAAGGCCGTAAACGACAGGCCCGCATGGGCCCGGGCCAATCCCGGCTCTTTTTCGACAGCCTTCCGGAACCGGGCTTCCGCCGCGGCGTTGTCGATCCGGTTGAACCGGTAGAGGTGGCGAAGGCCAAGATGGAACTCCGCCCACGCATTGAGGTTGCTTGGCGGCCGGATCTCGGCGGCGCTCGCTTCGGCCATGGGTATCCGGATTTCCAGCGCCGTCACGATTTCCGCCACGATCCGGGACCGGATTTCGTGAATGCCATCGATCGGCGCCGAGAACCGTTCGCTCCAGATCACTCGGTCTGATGCGGTCTCGGACAGTTCGACATTCACGAACAGGGTTTTTGCCGCAACCTCGATCAGACCAGCGAGCACGTATCGCACTCCTAGCGCCGAACGTATGGCTGACGGATCCGGGGTCTGGGCACGGAAGCGGAACGAGGACCCTCGGGCGATGACCGCAATCCACCTCAGGCGGGAAATGGCTGAGATGATTTCGGCCGGCAAGGCATCGGCTAGCGGGGCGTATTCCGTTTCGGCCCCAAGGCTGACGAACGGCAGTACGGCTATCGACGGACGTCCCTGGAAGCCGCCGGGATCACCGGCGGCAAGGTCGTGTTCGCCCGGAATGTCTTTGCGAACCCGAACTTCGGCAACGCAACGGAACCCGCGGCCATGTACTGTTCGGATGATAGATTGCCGCGCGCCGTCATCCCCCACCGCCTTGCGGGCTTCCTTGACCGCTGTCGAGATCGCGCTGTCGGAGATGAAACGAGCGTCCCAGACCCGTTCGACCAGTTCGTCCTTGGTAACCAACCGATCCGGATTGCTCGCCAGCAAATGGACCAGCGTCAGGATCTGGGGTGCCACGGAAATGGCCACGCCATTGCGGCGCAACTCTCCGGCAGCCGTATCGAGTTCGATATCTCCAAATGCGAGGATCATGCCTCAGGATACTGCAGCTCTGTGCATCGGCCAAGAAATCCTCAGGAAATGCTCAGGACCTGCTCAAGCGCGGTCCGCAAGGTCTCTCTAATCTCGGTTCATCTTCTCCGGAGGCGCATGGCGCACCGGACGTAACCTAAGAAGGATAAGACCATGTCACAGAGCATTCATCTTGATCACATTCTGCAGGAAGTCGGCCCCGCCATCGAAAGCGAGTCCGCACGGCTCGACGCGAGCGAGGGCTTCATCGGCCGGAACTACGACCTGCTTCGGGAACGCAGGGTATTCTCGGCGCTGATACCACAGGACTATGGCGGCGGCGGAGCCACGCATGCCGAAATGTGCGAATTCGTCCGTGGTCTCGGGCGCAGTTGCCCGTCAACGGCCCTGACACTCGCGATGCATCAGCACCTCGTATCCGCCGCTGTTGCCAACAACCGCGCCGGGCGGCCCGGCCGTGCGCTGCTCGACAAGGTCGTTGCAGCCGAACTGATCCTTGTGAGCACTGGCGCGAACGATTGGCTGGAGTCCAATGGCTCCGCGAAGAAAGTCGACGGCGGCTACCGTGTATCAGCGATGAAGCCTTTTGCGAGCGGCGTCGGCAAAGGGGACGTGATGGTCACGTCGGTTTCCTTTGACGATCCGGTTGAGGGGCCGCAAGTGCTGCATTTCCCGGTTCCGTTGGACAGCGAAGGCATCACGCTGCTCGGCGACTGGCAGACCCTCGGCATGCGCGCGACCGGCTCGCAGACTGTACGCTTCGAGGATGTCTTTGTGCCGGATGCAGCGATCGCGATGAAACGCCCCAGGGGCGGGTTCCATCCCGCCTTCTCCGTCATCCTCACCGTCGCGCTTCCGCTGATCATGTCGGCCTATCTCGGTACCGCCGAGGCCGCCGTCGCTATCGCCCTGGAAAAGGCGAACAACGGGCGGGACGACGTCTCGGTTCAACTGCTTGTCGGTGAGATGAACAACCTTCTAACCACGGCCAGCATTGCCCGCAATGATCTGATCCGCCTGTGCAACAACCTCGACTTCCAACCGACTGAAGGACTAGCCGCAGAGGTCCTCACCCGAAAGACGATCTGTGCAAATCACGTGATCGCCACGGTTGAAAAGAGCATGGAACTGGCGGGCGGCGCGGCCTTCATGCGCAAGACCGGGATCGAGCGTTTCCTCCGAGACGCCCATGGAGCCCGTTACCACCCGCTGCCCGAAAAGCGCCAGCAGGTTCTGACCGGTAGGCTGCAACTCGGGTTGCCGCCGGTCGAAATGCCCGAACCCGTCCTGCAGGCCGCGGAATAGGAGAGAAACCATGCCTTTTGACCACATCGAAACCGGCAAGGCGCTGCGCAGCGCCTTCCTCGACGCCATGAGCCGGGTCGCTGCGACCGTCAGTGTCGTGACGACGGACGGCGTCGCAGGCAGGGTCGGCACCACCGTTTCGGCGATGACCTCGGTGTCCGCAGACGGGCAGGCTCCGGTTTTGCTGATCTGTCTCCACAAGAACGGCAACCTTGGCCACGCGATCCTGAAAAATGGCACGTTCTGCGTGAACGTGCTTGGTGAAGATCAGGCTTGGATATCGAACGTGTTCGCCGGGCGGCACAAACACGAGCAACCGGCCAGGTTCGACGCCGTCACGTGGGAACCGATGGTCAATGGCTCCCCTGGCCTGAAGGGTGTAATTGTCAGGTTCGCCTGCAATGTTCTGTCCAGCCAATGCGTCGGAACCCACGATGTCATTTTCGGAAGTCTGACCGAGATATCGGGCGCGCGGGGCGGTGCTCCGCTTGTCTATGCCAATCGGGCCTATTCGAAGCTCGAGACACCTCGGTCCAAAACTGTGTCGCGCTCAGGCCGCGCGCGACCGTAGGGAAGGCGGAGCGGAGGTCGCCACGACGTTTGATTGATCGCATCATAAACGTGGTCATGACGTACAAGGCCGGCACCATGGCCACTCGCACTTCATAGGACTTCGCCAGCTTAAGCTTTGCCAAAGGCAACTCGATTGGAGGCAAAATGCATAACAAAGTTGATGCAGGACACCTGATCGAAACGCGCTTCCGTACAATGCAATGCGATCCGTAGTGACGGTGGCCGGGCAACTTCGGTCACAGAAGTTTTCGATGGGCGAACGGCCGCTATCCGCGTTGGGCACAGCGACGCGATACAGCGCGGACAATGGCAGGGTCTCGCCTTCCTTGCTCAATGCTGCGCTGCAATAGACAGCCAGAAATGCTCGAATCTCCAATTTTGGCTTGATTTGTGCTATGGATTGAGCACGCGGACAGGAAAACCGCGCCCGGGGCCCAATGCGAGCAGCAAGCTTCCGCAATATGGGAAGGGCGACAAATGACAAACGATATTAATGAACCAACGGCGTTGGACTACGCGGCCGGCGGCGGTCTGCTGAGTCGACGCATGCTCCTTGGTACGATTGCCGCAAGCGGGGGCGCTATGGCTGCCGGCCTCGCGGTGCCCCACAGGGCAGGAGCGCAAGGCGTTGTCCCGGAATGGGTGACAGTCGCAGGCCACCGCGCACGCGGCTATGGCATGCCTGCTGAGGCCGAGGCGCCGGTCCAGCGCGCCATCATTGAACCCTGGCAGGATGTGGCTCCGGAGTTCAGTCTATCCGGCACTCCGTTGCAGCGCCTGCGGGGAACCATCACGCCGAGCGGGTTGCACTTCGAGGTCCATCATGGCGGACGCCCGGATGTTGATCCGGACCAGCATCGGCTGATGATCCACGGTCTCGTCGACCGACCGCTTCAGTTCGATCTCAACTCACTCGAACGCTATCCGATGGTCACAGCCACGCACTTCCTGGAATGCGCCGGCAACAGCCTGGTCAATGCCGTCATGCCCGAGCCCTTGCAAGCGGGCTGCGACGTAATTCACGGGTTGCTGTCGAACAGCGAGTGGTCGGGGGTTCCGATGTCGGTGCTGATGGACGAAGCAGGCGTCCAGCCAGAAGGCAAGTGGGTTGTCGCCGTCGGTAGCGACGGCCCATCCTTGGCGCGGTCGATCCCTATCGAGAAGATCATGGAAGACGGGATCCTCGCGCTCTACCAGAATGGAGAACGGATCCGGCCCGAGCAGGGCTATCCAATGCGACTTCTGCTGCCCGGGTTCGAAGGCAACATGAACGTCAAATGGCTGACCAGCCTCTGGGTCACAGATGCGCCCGCGCACACCAAGCACGAGTCAGGCGAATACACGGAGATCCTGGCTGACGGATCTTCGGTGAAGTTCACCTTCGCGATCGGAGTGAAATCACTGATCACCCATCCCTCGGCGACCATGACGATGAGCGGCCCCGGCTTCTACGAGATATCGGGGCTTGCCTGGTCCGGCGTGGGAAAGGTGGCGCGGGTCGAAGTCTCGGCCGATGGCGGTGCGAGTTGGGCCGATGCCGAATTGGTCGAGCCGGTGCTTCCCCGGGCTCTGACCAGGTTCCGCATGCCGTGGCAGTGGGACGGGTCTCCTACCATACTTATGAGCCGGGCGCACGATGACACGGGCGCGCTCCAGCCTGCGCGGCCTGACTGGAAGGCGCGATACCATCCGTCGAACTTCCTGCACTACAACGCAATCCAACCCTGGAATGTCACGGCAGAAGGAGAGGTCCAGAATGTATACCTCTAAGGCATTGTCCATCATCCTGATTGCCGCTGGCAGCCAAGTGGCTTTGGCAGAAGGCCCAGACCTGGGCCAGCCTCTCACATCAGACGAGATTCCATTCTACGCCACTTATGTGATGCCCGATGGTCGCGGATTGCCGGAGGGAAGTGGAACGCCGGCAGAGGGCGCAGAGATTTTCGCCGCCCAGTGCACCGAATGCCATGGCATAACTGGAACCGAAGGTCCTGTTATGCCGCCAGTTGGGCCCAACGAAATTTGGGCAAAACCCGCGGGCTCCTACTGGCCCTACGCAACAACGCTTTTCGACTACATCCGGCGCGCGATGCCACTCGACCACCCGAAGTCTCTATCCAACGACCAGGCCTACGCTCTCGCCGCGTTCATCCTGGAGCGGAACGGCGTGATCGATGCGGACACAGCAATGACCGCAGAGACCCTGCCCATGGTGGAGATGCCGAACCGCGACAATTTCGTCGATGTCTGGGCCACACAGGGGGCAAAGCCTTGGTGACTGCCCGGCGGCGGTTGAAACGCAATGTTGCGCACGAGGTCGAGGACGACGCCAACACGGAAAATCCGGTCCTTCAGCCACTCGAGGGAGACAAAGCCGAAAGGATGCGCCGATCATAATCATCCGCGAGCGCCTGCAGTGCGGAGGTCGCGTCACCCGTGAATGTCGGACCGTGCATGAGCGCGAGTCTTTGCGGCGCCAGTGCCGACAGGCCGCGAATGGTCTTGCCCATATTCGGCGAAAGGCAGGAGTATTGCAGTGCATCCTCTGCGGCGATTGCTGGGCCGAGGATGTCGCCGTCGTGCGACATCGGAGTCTCGCCAAACTGAGTGAATAGATCGCCGCACATCAGGGTCGCTGTGCTTTCTTCGAAGACAACGCCCGCATCCCAGCCGTGCGGCGTGTGAGGTGTGTCGACGAAGCGCAAGCGCTTGCCCGCGCCGAGATCGATGACGTCACCATCGGCCAGCACGCGAGGCGACCGGTCGGCGAAATCACGAAGGGAAACCCTGCAGCCTATTTCTCCATGTGCCGGAACCGCGTGCGGAGCTGCCGCCAGCCATTCGTTCATCGAACCACACTCGTCTGCCTCGAAATGGCCAAAAGCGATCCATCGCAATCGCTCGACTGGCATGATCCGGGATATCGCATCACGGTTGTCTGGAAAGAAACTCCTGAATCCCGCATGAAACATCAGAGCTTCATCCCCGAGTATCAGGAACTGATTGAAGGTAAAGCCCGCGGGCGGCGCAATATCCGGAACAAAGGTCGAAAGACGGAAGATTCCATCTGCAATTTCGGTGACACGCGTATCCATTTTGCCCCCGGTACTGGTGTTTGAACTCCTTGCTGCTTGGTTTGGCGCATGCCTCACCTTACCAGAAATACGGTTCCTCGGAGCTCCGAAAGTGACTTTGATCTAAGCACTCAATGCCGCCCCACGGCCTCAAAACCTTGACCCAGTCACAGGTCATAGGCCGGTAATTGATTGGCTCCGAAGCGCGCAGAGTCATGCTATGCTGTTCTTGCTCATACGTTGATGCACAAGGGAGGACATTGTCGTGCCGAGATATATATTGACCGCCAAGCTGACGCAGGCTGCGATCAAAGGGTTCATCGCTAAGGGCGATGATCGCAAGCCCGTGCTCGAGAAACTCGTGAGTTCCGCGGGTGGAACGCTGGTGGAGCACTACTTCATTACCGGCGATGCGGACGTGATGCTCATCCTGGACGCCGACAGTGTCGACGTACCCGCGAAGGCCGCGATGATCGTGGGGGCCGCAGGTATCGCGACGGACTTCAACACCCACTGCGTCTGGAGCACTGCGGAGTTCGCCAAGCTTGCCGGGGAGGCTGGAAAAGCGTCGGCAAGCTACACGCCGCCAGGATCGTGAAGTCCGCATCGGACATCCGTACAAGGTTTGAGAAGCGGCAATGAGATCGAAGTTTGTCGATCTGAATGGTGTGCGCCTGAACTATGGGGAAGGCGCCGCCAATGGATCGAGTCTGGTGTTCCTTCCCGGATTCCCAAGGTACTGGAGCGAATATCAACCAATGCTCGAGGAACTCGAGCCGCACTACCATGTCTTCGCGCTGAGCATGCGAGGACAGGGCCAGTCGCAATGGTCGCCTCCTTACAGGATCTCCGACTACATCGAGGACACCGTGGCCTTTCTGCGCGAGGTGGTGGGTCCGTCGTCCTACGGTGTTGCGCACTCTGCCGGCGCATGGTTCGGCCTCGCCGCGGCTAATGATTTCCCAGACCTATTCAGTGCCTTTGTCAGCATCGATCAGCCACTGGACCCGGATGACCATATCATTGCTCACGGCACAGACACGAGTTCGGTAAAAACGATGCTGACGGCAATGCGTGTCGCCACAGGAGTCGATGACCTGGCTTTGAAACTGCGCGGTGTGCCGACATCGGACGGTCGCACCTGGGCGGACGAGATGAGTGGGGAAGACATCCGCGCCCGTGCGGTTCATCTCAGTGGAATCGACCCAGAAACGTTTGCACCCTGGGCCGACGGGCTGGAAAGCTGGATCGGTGTGCCTGCACTTCAGCGCTGGCCCGGACAGTATCGCGCTCCGCTGATGTTTCTTGATGGAGATCCGGAGGCTGGTTCGATGCTCACGAGTAAGTCAGTGAGCTACAACATGGCTCGCTATCCTTGGGCGAAACGGGTCGAGTTGCAGCACCATGATCACGTGATGGGGCTTCGCGACGCTCCGGAGCCTGCTGTCGCCGAGATCCGACGGTTTCTTGACGGGATTCCCTGATCGTTTGACAGACCTCAGACAGGAGTTTGTACTCAGAACAAACGTTTCATGACATGCCTTTCTGAATGGATGCCGGATGGACCCAGAAGGGCCATGAAGCTGGGTTGCATCGCCCAACGTCCACCGGGTCAGGTCGGTCGCGCTACCGGGCGGATGCAAGGTGGTTGACGATGCGCTCTGCTTCATGTCCGGCTGCCAGAACGGTGCCCGAGCGCTGGGCCTCCGGATTATCGAGGCCTATGAAATAAACGCCCGGAACGGACAACGAACGTTCCTGTAGCGGGCGGCCTTCGTTGTCGATTGCGCCAGGGACATTGAGCCACGAGAAGTTCCCGGTCAGCCCCGTTGCCCAGATCACGGTACGGATGCCTTCTGAGATGAGATCGAGTTTGGTGATCGGCGGGTCTGGAAATCGAGCCGGAACTGTCTCGCCAGGGTCCGGTTCGGCCTCAGGTGCCTCGATGCCCTCCCGAAGGATGTACTCGTCGATCGCGTTCTTCAAACCTTGGGACAGGTCGTCCGCGAATGCGGCGCTTTCGGCCAGCGAGTCGTCGAACTGGATCGACCCGTTGGGTGACACGTTGCGCGCTCTGCCAACAAGCGTCACGCCCAGGGCGCTCAGTGACTGAAGGCTGAGCGTGCCGGTTCGTCCGACAAGCGCACGGCTGGCGCCAGGTTGCCGCGGCCTTCGGTTTAGCTGGCTTTCCGACATCCAGAGAAAGATATCGCGTCCACGAAACCGGCGAGGAACCCGGCCATTGCGGCCTGTGGAAAGAAAGACCCGCCGTCCCGCCAGCGCTAGTTCTTCGGCAATCTGACCGCCAGTATCACCGCAACCTACCACCAGGATGGCGCCATCAGGCACCGACGCAGGGTCTCGATAATCTGCGCCGTCCAGTTGAAGGACCCAAGACGGCAACCTTTCAGATATGGCTGGCCGGACCGGGATGTTGAGGTTTCCGGTCGCTACAACGAGAGCGTCGGCTCGCATGGTGTCGTCGTAAGTCCGAATTTCGAAGTAACCGTCCGCCGGGGACACGTCGACGACTGTCGTGTTCTCCCTCACGGGAAGAGAGTGGCGTTTCACGTAGCTTTCAAGCATCGAAATAAAGTCTTCACCGCTCATGAAGCCTTCTGGCGCTGGCCCTTCGTAGCGGTCTCCGGGCAGTACGGTCAGTACATTTGGCGTGTTCATATGGAACGACGCCCAACGCTGCGTGCGCCAAGTCTCGCCAACTCGGCCGCGCTCGAGAACGATGTGGCCAAGCCCTTTCTGCGCAAGCATGACGCTGACGCTCAATCCTGCCCAGCCGGCACCAATTACTGCGACTTCGTAGGTCTTCAACGCAGCCCCTTTCGCAGCCGATAAGACCAATACTAGCAGATTATCTGCGAGATTCCGACGTTTGGCCACTGGCGCAAGGCATTCAGCGGGATATGCCGAAGCGCCATTATTGGAGGATTGCCTCGGAAATCCCACGGGCCCGGAGAAGGGCGGCCGCGTTCCCGCCATGGCGGACGGCGAAATCGATGAATGACGCCGCCAGACTGACGATCAATGCAGGTACTGTCACGGATAGCCTCGACCGGTGAGCGCCGGAAATAACCTTCAGCGCGGCTTTTGCTGGGAGTATAGCAGTTGTGGAGCGAGCACCTAGCGATCTGAAGCCTCACATTCACGTACAAGCAAGCCGATACGGACCTTCGAGATATCGGCACTCAAGCCTGGTATCGCTGCCGATATTGTTGCGGAGGGACTCCGACCTGTCGCTTGAACAGGCGGCGGAAAGACCCGCTATCCTCGTAGCCGACCTGCTCGGAGATGTCGTCAACGGGGGTGTTGGTGGTCTCCAGCAAATGCTTGGCTTCTTCCACGCGCAGCGACTGGACATAGTCGATGGGCGTGTAGCCGGTCGACGTGCGAAAGCGCCGCTTGAAGGTACGCTCGGTCAGGCCCGATCGCGCGGTCATTTCGGCAACCGGGTTGGCAACCTCGTAGTTCTCGGCAATCCATTGCTGGCATTCGGAAATTGCGGCGTCAGTGTGCTGCCTCGGGCGCACCATGGTGGCAAAGGGCAGTTGCCCCTGGCTGCGGTCGCCGAACATGAAGATCTTGGCGATGTGCCGGGCTTCCTCTTCGCCGCAGAAGCGCGCGATCAGGTATAGCGACAGGTCGGTCCAGGAGGCCGACCCGCCGGAAGTGACGATGTCATGCTCAGGGCCGGATGGAACCAGAACCCGCTCCGAGCGTAGATCGACGCCCGGATAGTGGGTCTTGAAAAGAGCGCTGGCGCTCCAGTGCGTCGTCGCCTCACGACCGTCCAGAAATCCGGCCTGCGCCAGCATCAGCGCGCCGGTGCAGACCGAGCAGATGATCGCTCCCTGACGTCGCTGGTCTTTCAGCCACTCCGTCGCCTCCGGCCATCGGTCCGTCAGATCGGGATCGGGTTCGAGGAACAGGTCCGGCACGATCACCACGTCCATCTGAGCACGGTCGGCAAACGTGCTGTCGGGTACCAGCGGAACCCGGAGCGTCGTGCGAATGGGATCGGTGGTCACGCCGACGATTCGCGGTTGCATCTCGCGGCTGCGCACTGGCTCTCCGGTGAGGTTCTCCCAGACGTTTCCAACGCAGGAAAACACTTCGTGCAGGCCATAAGTCACAGCGGCCGAAGATTCCGGCACGGCGACAAGTCCGACCGACAGTTTGCGGGAATTCTGCGAGATAGGCATAAGGCAAAGTGTCATATTTGGCCTTTTTATGTCAATTCTGCTTCTAACGCTATTCCCGCCCACCATGGCACACCCTTTCCAGAAACGACGCCCCGACGGGCGAAACCCAGGAAAGGACCCCAAGATGATCAGACATATCCAGAACTGGCACAGCGCCGCGACCGCCAGAAAGGCAAGGCGCATGTCCATCACCAAGTTGCAGCATCTCGATGACCACCTGCTGAGCGACATCGGTTTGACGCGGGCGGATATCCCCTATGCGCACCGGCAACACGTGCCCAATCACCGCTTCTAGCGACACCGCCGGAGGGAAGGTTCCTCCGGCAGAACGGAGCCTATCGAAGATGTTTGAAACCTCACGCCGAAAGCTGCTCGGCGCCTCGCTGATCGGGGCCGGAGTGGTGCTGAGCGCGACCGGCTTTCCCGCGGTCGCCAAAGACGCAACACGAAAGGGACGTATCATGTTGGACAGGTATTCCGGCCCGCCGAAGGGCCTCGTCGAGGCCGCGAATTTCCCGCTGATCGAGGCGATCCATGGCCGCCGGTCGCGCCGCTTTGCCAAGGGTGCGACCATCCCGGACGGGCCATTGGCCTACAGCTCGACAGAGCCGCCCGAGTCCCTGACCGGGTTGGAGCAGATGCTGCTTCTGACCACGGTCGCGGGCAACACCGGTTGGTCGAACCTGATCCCGCATAACCGGTTCTATGCGCCGAAAATCCCGAACTACGCAGGTGCGGCGGGCGGCCGGACTTTCCCGTCCGCGGCCGGCTTCCACACCTCGGAAATCTTCTTCACCGACGACACCGGCACCTACATGATGCCGACGCGGGACATGGCACCGATCACAGCGCCGGGCGAGGACATCGACCTGGCCGCCTATCTCGCCGCACACAAGGCCCGGATCGTCAGGCTCGGCGAGGGCCGGATGCACATTCCCGCGGCACCTCAGCACATGGAGATGCACAACGCATGGTGCGCCAACGTGCCCGGCAGCACGCTGATCATTCCGGTTGCCGATCTCGCGCAACACATGATCCTGGTGCTGTGTTACCTGGTGCAGAACGGGGCCTGCCTGTTCGACGACATCAATGGTCAGCCGATCCCCGCGATGGAGAGTTTCCGGTCGATCGTCGATGTCGAGAACCCGTTCCCCCTGTCCTATGTCGAGCAACTCGCGCTGACGGAGGTGACGGTGGAAACATCGACATCGTGCTATGCCGGGGCGCTGATGCTTCAGGCGCTCGGGCTGGGCGGCTGGATGTATGAAGGCCTCAACCCGTTCAGCGTCCTTGGTGCCAGCGGCGACCCCGAGGTGCCCGGCCTCGGCTTCCGGTTCGACATGCCCGAAGGCGCGATCCTGCCGCATGTCACAGGTCTGGAAGGGCATTTCGAAGGCCATGTGCCGCCGCATTTCCCCGACATGCGCACCGCGGTGATGTCGGTGGTCGAGCGCAAGTTCGGTACTGGAGGCCCGTTCAACGCTGGCACCGGTGGCCCGTACAAGAAATCCGAGATGGTGCGAGCCAATGCCGCGCCCTTCGGGCCGGAGGCGATCGACTGCGTGGTGGCGATGGCGGACTACATCCACGAGACCTTCGGGCGCTTCCCGGCGACCGTGCCGGCGATCTTCACCCTGATGTACCTGCAGGCCCACAAGCTCGATACCGGCTTCTACGACACGCATTTCGACAAGGGTGCCTATCTGCAGACCCACGCCGAGAATGCGCGCAACTGGGGGTGAACCCGATGCCCCGGGCCCGGCTGCGGCCCGGGGAACTCCGCCAACCTCAACTGACTCGATCGGGAGACGTTCCATGCTCATGCAAGCGAGAGCCCAGATCACCATCTGCCCGGCCTCGACCTCCGAGGCGGCGGATATCGCCAAACTCGCGCTGATCGCCAGCGACGGGCTCACCGGCATCACCTGGGAGGCCATGCGACGTCCCGGCGAGACGGTGCTCGATGTCGGCACCCGCCGGGCCGTAAGGCGAGGCAACGGGTTTTCCCACCACAATGCGGAGATCGCCTTTGGCAGGCGCGGTGTGATCGCGGCAGTTGTCTCCTTTCCGTTGGAGGCGGAGGACCTGACGAGCCCGGCTCCAAACATGCCGGCGGTCTTCCGCCCGCTGGTCGAACTGGAACGACAAGCCGTATCGACCTGGAACATCAACCTGCTGGCGACCTATCCGGAGGCGCGGGGGCAAGGCGCCGCAACCGCCCTGATTGCCGAGGTCGAGAAGCGAGCGGCGCTTGAAGGCTATTCCCGTCTCAGCCTCATCGTGCGCGATGCCAATCCCGCCCGCCGCCTCTACACTCGGGTCGGATTCCGCGAGGTTGCCCGGGCGCCTATCGTCAAGGGCGACTTGCCGTTGCACGGGAAGGATTGGGTGCTGATGTTCAGGGACGTCGCAGGATAGGCCACCGTGTCCGGAGGAGATAATTCGAAAGGAGCAGAGATGATCGACATCGACAACGTGCGCGCCGATACGCCGGCCTGTGAAAGCGTTCTGCATTTCGACAATGCCGGGGCGTCGCTCATGCCCGATCCGGTCTGGCAGGCGATGCAATGGGTCCTGAAGGACGAGCGCGCGTTTGGCGGCTACGAGGCCGAACGCCGCGCCGCGGACGACCTTGCCGCCTTCTACACCGAGTTTGCCGCGTTGCTGAACGCCGACCCGACCGAGATCGCCTATGTCGAGAACGCTACCCGGGCCTGGGACATGGCCTTTTACGGGCTCGACCTGAAGCCCGGCGACCGTGTGATCACGCACGGGTCGGAATATGCCTCCAACTACCTCGCCATGCTGCACCAGGCCCGACGTCGTGGGTTCCATATTGACGTTGCCCCGTCGGATGCGTCTGGCCAGATCGACGTGGCTGCGCTGGAGGACATGATCACCCCCGCCACGAAGCTGATTGCGATCACCCATGTCCCGACCCAGGGCGGACTGGTGAACCCGGCGGCTGCGGTCGGCGCGGTGGCCCGCCGGCACGGAGTGCTCTACCTGCTCGACGCCTGTCAGTCGGTCGGCCAGATCGACCCGGACGTGCAGGCGATCGGCTGTGACATCCTCTCGGGCACCGGCCGAAAATACCTGCGCGGCCCGCGCGGCACCGGGTTTCTCTATGTCCGTCAAAGCGTTCTGGACCGGATCGACCCGCCCTTCATCGACCTGCACGCGGCCACATGGACAGGCCCGGACAGCTACGAACTGGCCCCCGGCGCCCGCCGTTTCGAGACCTGGGAATCGAACATCGCTGGCCGGGTCGGACTGATGACCGCTGTTCGCTATGCGCAAAGCATTGGCCTTCCGGCAATCGAGGCCCGAGTGGCGAACCTCGCAACCAAGTTGCGGGACGCTCTCTCTGTCACTGACGACGTCTCGGTCCACGATCAGGGAGTAACGCGTTGCGGGTTGGTGACCTTTCGCAAGGATGGTCTGGAGGCCACCGACATCGCGGACCGTCTGCGAGATCGGGGAATCAACATCTCTGTCTCAACGCTGCCCTATGCGCGCCTCGACCTCGCGCCGCGCGGACTGCACTCCCTAGCCCGGGCCTCCGTCCACTATTTCAACACCGAAGACGAGATTGAGCGGTTCGCCGGCGCGGTAGCGATGTTGTAGTGGTGCTGCCACGGGTCGTGGCACTTCCGAATGGCGGTCGCGCGAACCTGCGTTTTGCTGAGGGACAACATGACCGTCTGGACACGGATCGAAACACGCGATTCTTTCGCTCTTCGGCCTCGGCGGTGGTGACCGCCTCTACGGCAGAAGCGGCAATGATGGGCTTTCCGGCGGCAAAGGCGGGGATTACCTGAGTGGCGGCACCGGCGACGACCGGCTGTTTGGCAATGCCGGCAAGGACACCGTGGCCGGCGGCGCAGGGGTTGACCGGGTGAACGGCGGCAATTTCAAGATCGAGAATGCGCTGTTCGATTCTCATGACAAACGGCGAGACGACGACGTGCTCACCGGAGGTGGGGAGCCTGATCTGACTGGTCCGGTTTCATTGTTAGTGCATGATCGGCCTCGGTTCCATCGGGATGATGGATTCCGGTGCCGGTGGTCTGAAGCCCAACGCATTGTAGGGTCGCCGTGATGCCGCCGCGCCTGGGCGGCAGCCTGAGAGCCATCGCCGCGACCGCGCCTGACGTTGCAGAGGCAATCTCGACTATCGCGAAAGATGGCCAAGCTATGCCGGAGGCTCGCGGAACCGAACGGCCTACACGCAGGGCAACGGGCGAGGCAAAGGCAGACTGACGGCGGGGTATCCACTATCCGATCGATCCGAAGGTGGTTCCAATGCGCTCCCAGCTGGAGCCCTGCGGCGCGCAGGTTGTTTCAATGGTGGTGCTGCTCGTGGTCGCTGATCTCTTGTATCCTCACTCTGGAGCATTCTCCGAGGGGGCTGTCGTTGACGAGCGTTCAGGAAATCTGAAAACGGAATGAAATCAATGAGTTAATCGTTGATTGCTCCAGCCACCAGAGCGAACCTGATCGCAACTGAAAAAACCTGCATCGGGAGCCAGCCATTAGGACCCGCCGCCATCAGAACAACAAAGACGCCCTGAATGCATTCATCGCCACCAAGGCCGAGATCGACGAGATGGTCCGGCGCCTGCAGGCTCTAAGTGACGAGCATTTCAACACCCACCCCGCGAGTGTCAGCTGGTGCGATGTCGACACGCTGCAGAGCACCGCCGCCCGGTTGCGCGAGGTCTGCGACAGCGTTTTCCGCGAGGGTGACTACGCGGACTGAGTGGTGGCAATCCTCAACCTGTACGCCCGGCAAGCGCTCCCGAGTTGGGCGCATTGACCGGGCCCCGGCCTCGTAGGAGGGCCTGCATACTGCGGGCCCGCATCCGCGGAGACCGCGATGTCCAACCTTACCGATACCCAGATCCGTGTCCTGGAACTCGCCGCAGCCCGCGCCGATGCTCTGGCCATGCCACTGCCCAAGGGCCTGCACGGCGCTGCAGCAAAGAAGGCCGTGGCCCGCATGGTCGACCACGGTTTTCTCGAGGAGGTCGACGCCAATGCCTCCCGAGACGAGCCGCTCTGGCGAGAAACCGGCGACGTGCATGGCAAAACGCTGATCGCAACCGAAGCCGGGCTGGCAGCCATCGGATTGTCGCCGGCCGAGATCCGCAACCGGTTGGATCGGCGCTACCCGGTGGCCACCGAGCCCACACCCAGCGCACCGCGTGCGGGATCCAAACAGGCCCGGCTGATCGAGATGCTTTCCGTACCGGGTGGCGCGACCGTCGCCGAGATCTCCGAGGCTACGGGTTGGCAGCCTCACACGGTGCGCGGTACAATCTCGGGCACGCTGTGCAAGAAGCTCGGGCTCGACGTGATCTCTGAGAAGACCGAGGGACGCGGTCGCGTCTACCGATTTTCCTCGAGTTGACCGCAACGCCTGCGATGATCGTTCACCGCCGGCAATAGTGGCCAAGACCGAGAAACGCTTCCGACCAGCGATGTCAGAAGGGGATTGCGTCGTAGTCTGCGTTGCTTAGATCTAGGCCAGCGGCAAGAGGGACGCGCGAAATGATTGATGCCCCGGAAGTGATCGACGATCTGAGTTTCGACCCGCCGATGGCGGTGACAGGCAATGGCTGGACACTGATCTCGGACCGGGTGATGGGCGGTGTCTCGTCGGGCACGATGTCCCGTGAGATCGTTGGCGGTCGAGATGCCATCCGCATGCGGGGCGGTGTCAGCCTCGAGAACAATGGCGGCTTCCTGCAGGTCGCCCTGGACTTGGGCGAGGCCGGTGGCGAGGTGGATGCGCGGCAATGGGAGGGTATCCGGCTCGATGTGTTAGGCAACAGTCAGACCTACAACCTGCATCTGCGAACCTCCGACATCCGCCGTCCGTGGGAATCCTACCGCCAGAGTTTCCGCGCCCCGTCAGAATGGACGACCGTGTTCCTGTCTTTCGCGAAGTTCACGCCGCACCGCACGGATCAGGCACTGAACCTTGCCCGCCTTCGGCGCCTCGGGATCGTCGCCATCGGCCGCGAATTTGAAGCCGACATCGCGATCGCAGACATCCGTTTCTACGCCGCGAACGAGCCGATCTGATACGACCGGAAATGGTCCGTTTTTGTCCGGTGGTGCTGGTTAACGAAGTGGATTCCAAGGGGTGGATTCCGGCCAAACTGGATTCCCCGGTGGATTTTACAGTTTTGGTCAAGAATCTGAGTAGCCTGATCTGACTGGTCCAGTTTGATTGTTAGTGCATGACCGGCCTTGGTTCCATCTGGATGATGGTTTCCGGTGCCGGTGGCCTGTAGCCCAATGCACTGTGAGGTCGCTTGGTGTTGTAGTGCTTTCTCCAACCTTCGATGATGATTTGGGCCTCCCTCAGTGAATAGAAGATTTCGCGGTTGAGCAGCTCGTCCCGCATCCGGGCGTTGAAGCTCTCGACGTAGCCGTTCTCCCAGGGTGACCCCGGTTCGATGAACGCTGTCTTGGCACCGACGGCCTCGATCCAGGCGCGAACGTCCTTGGCGACGAACTCTGGGCCGTTGTCACT
>NZ_FNEK01000125.1 GCF_900099935.1 Aliiruegeria lutimaris
GCTTCACATAAGGTTTGACATAGGCCGCCGGCATGAGCCGAACATCATGGCCAAGCTTGCGCAGTTCGCGACCCCAGTGATGGGCTGAACCGCAAGCCTCCATTCCAACCACACAGCGTGGCAATGTCTCGAAGAAGGCGAGCAGCTTCGCGCGTTTGATTTTCTTGTTGATGATCTTACGCCCGGTAGCCGAAACGCAGTGCACCTGAAAAACGTCCTTGGCCAAATCCAGGCCCACCGTCTTTACTGTCATTGGATGGCTCCTTTCCTCGCAGTCGATGACAACTGCACTTTGGCACGTTCGATGCCGGTGGAGCAGGAGCCATCCACCTCATCCGCTTTGTCAGCAAAAGCTGGAATCTTTGCGAAAATCGACCTGCCGATAGCTAATTGATGAGGGTCCCGCCTGCGATCCAGAGCCCCCAGACGAGAAGCACGCTTCCCGAGGCGAAATCGAGCCAGCGCGTTGCGCTGGGGTTCATCCGACTGCCCGCGATAAGCGCAAGGTGCACCAGCAACAGCCACCAAAGCGCCGAGCCGGTAAAGACTCCCATGACCAGCCAATAGGGCGCCGCAGGATTGCCCGAAGCCGCCGAGCCGAGCGCGGCCACCATACCGACAAAGGCAAGGATCGTCATCGGGTTGGAGAGCGTCAGGAAAAAGGTCGTCGCCCAGGCAACCGCAACACCCCGATAGGGGCGTCCATTGCCGGCCGGTTGCAGTTCCGACGCATTTGGCGTGGTGAAGACACCCTTGAGAGACATCCCCCCGAGGATAGCCACCAGCACCCCGCCCGCGATGGCCAGCGGATTGGCATAGGAGACCAGCATGCCCGTCGCCGCGAAGCCCGCCGCCACCATCAGCCCGTAGACCCCATCCGCGGTCGCGGCCCCGAGACCGGTCGCCAGCCCTGCCGCGCGCCCGTCCATGAGCGTCCGGCGAATACACAGCAGCCCGATTGGGCCGACCGGGGCGGCAATGGCGAAACCGATCCCGATTCCCTTGAGCAGAACCTCAAGCATCGTCCCCGCCCGAGTCCAGACCGGCGATCGGCATGGCCGTCGTCTCCTTCAGGGCTTCCAGCGACAGCAGGGTTTCCGTCCGGCGCACGGCAGGCAACGGTTTCAACACCTCCTGCAGAAAGGCTTGCAGCGCACGGCTGTCCCGCACCCGGATCTTCATCAGGTAGGAATGCGCACCGCTCACATGGTGCAACTCCATCACCTCCGGTCGCGCGACGAGCGCAGCGCAGGCTTCCGGTTCACCCTCGTAATCCATATCGATGAAAACCAGCGCGCAAAGCCCCGCCCCGACCACATCCGGGTCCAGCCGCGCCTGCCATCCGACGACCACGCCTTGCGACACCAACCGGCGCACCCGCTCATTTGCGGAGGAAACCGACAGGCCGACCGTCTCGGCAAGCTCCGCGCTTGAAGCGCGTGCGTTGGCCTGCAACAGGCCACATATTTTCCGGTCAATGTCGTCCATTTCCGAATGCATGCCGGAAAGAACACGAAAAATCAATCAAATTTACGGAGACAGCGAGGCATCACCACACAATCCAGCAGTCAGAATCAAAACGGCCGGAATAATTCCGGCCGTTCAAGCAATTCTCTGGATGATCGACAAAGCTCACTCAGCCCTTCGTCAGCCCCTTCAGAAGCGCCGCAGGGCCCTTGGCCTCGGTCTTGCCCTGGCAGAAGGGCTGCGAACGCGTCCACTCGATCATGTCCGAGCGTTTCTTGGCCGAATGGAACGGGCCCCAATCGGCCGCCACGCCGCGCATGCCCTCGCTCACCACGCCATCGCGCGCCACTGTACGTGACATGATCCGGATTGCACAGCTGACATTACTCGCCCCGTTTTTGAGCGCCTCACCGCTGCGCGCCGCGCAATTGTAACCGCGCGCCGTTTGCGGCGAGATCTGAACAAGACCGAACCAGGCCCCGCCACCGCCAACGGCCTTTGGATTCCAAGTGCTTTCATGCTTGGCCAGTGCCGAGATCAGCCCGACCCAGAACGCTTCCCGCTCCTCCTGGCTGCCATTGACATAGCCGGGGCACCATTTCTCGATATCGCGTGGAACCATGTGGGGCAGAACCGCCCCATGCGTGCGCAGCGCTGACACCGCAGTCGCCGTCCACGCATCCGAATTCGGCTGGTGATCCCAACGCATCGCGTAGTCAAGCTCGGGCGTCTTGGTAGAAGCCCTCGCCGTTGGCTCGCCATCGGGCCCAAGCGCCTGTTGAACATCGGCACAAGCCGCAAGGGTCAGCGCCCCAACCAGGACAGAAGCCTTGGCAATGCGCGCAATCAGATTGGACATCTGTAACTCTCGTTAACCGCCTCAAACCGCAAGGCAGCTTCTCATACCCGAATTCGCGTTCTGCGGCAAAGGTGACGAAAATACATCGGCGATTTCTCGCAAACCCGGGACCGGCCGGCCAATCCTCCCTGCTTCCAAACGCCTGCCTAGGCGGTATCGTCGGCTTCAGGCACGCGGGAATGGCGATGGATCGCGCCAGACGACTTGCCCCTTACCCCGCGCTGTTCTAAGACCGCTGCGATCAGCCAAAGGGACCTGCGCAATGCTCGACCTCACCTACGAAGCCCCGAAACCAAAGGTCATTTCCGGTGCCAAGGAAGACTGGGAACTGGTGATCGGCATGGAGGTCCATGCCCAGGTCTCCTCCCGGGCCAAGCTGTTTTCGGGTGCCTCGACCACGTTTGGCGCCGAGCCGAACTCCAACGTTTCCTTCATCGATGCCGGCATGCCGGGCATGCTACCGGTGATCAACGAGTTCTGCGTCGAGCAGGCGGTGCGCACGGGGCTGGGCCTGAAGGCCGAGATCAACCTGTTCTCCGCCTTCGACCGGAAGAACTATTTCTACCCGGACCTGCCACAGGGCTACCAGATCAGCCAGCTCTATCACCCGATCGTGGGCGAGGGAGAAGTGCTCGTTGACATGGGCCCCGGCATTGCCCGCAAGGTGCGCATCGAGCGCATCCACCTCGAACAGGATGCCGGCAAGTCGATCCATGACATGGACCCGCACATGTCCTTCGTCGATCTCAACCGCACCGGTGTCGCGCTGATGGAGATCGTCTCCCGCCCCGACATTCGCGGGCCGGAAGAGGCCGCGGCTTACGTGGTCAAGCTGCGCCAGATCCTGCGCTATCTCGGCACCTGCGACGGCAACATGCAGAACGGCAACCTGCGGGCCGACGTGAACGTCTCCGTCTGCCGTCCCGGCCAGTACGAAAAGTACCAGCAAACGCAGGACTTCTCGCATCTCGGCACCCGCTGCGAGATCAAGAACATGAACTCCATGCGCTTCATCCAGGCCGCCATCGACTACGAGGCGCGCCGCCAGATCGCCATCCTGGAGGATGGTGGCGCGGTGGTGCAGGAAACCCGCCTCTACGATCCGGACAAGAACGAGACCCGCTCGATGCGGAGCAAGGAAGAAGCGCATGACTATCGCTACTTCCCCTGCCCCGACCTGCTGCCGCTGGAAATCGAACAGGGCTGGGTCGATGGCATCGCCGAAACGCTGCCCGAGTTGCCCGACGAGAAGAAGGCCCGTTTCGTGACCGATTTCGGCATGACCGAGTACGATGCCTCGGTGCTGACCGCCGAGGCGGAGGCCGCCGCCTATTTCGAGGAGGTCGCCACCGGGCGCGACGGCAAGCTCGCCGCCAACTGGGTGATCAACGAGCTCTTCGGTCGGTTGAAGAAGGAAGATCACGACATCTCCGAAAGCCCGGTCTCCGCGGCCCAGCTCGGCGGCATTATCGACCTGATTTCCAAGGGTGATATCTCCGGCAAGATCGCCAAGGACCTGTTCGAGATCGTCTATACCGAAGGCGGCGACCCTGCCGAGATCGTGGAAAGCCGCGGCATGAAGCAGGTGACTGATACCGGCGCGATCGAAAAGGTCGTGGACGAGATCATCGAGGCCAATCCGTCCCAGGTCGAGAAAGCCAAGGTGAACCCGAAGCTCGCCGGCTGGTTCGTCGGCCAGGTGATGAAGGCCACGGGCGGCAAGGCCAACCCGAAGGCCGTGAACGAGATCGTGGCCAAGAAGCTCATCTAGACAAGGCAGCGGGGGTGGCGACGCTCGCCCCCGCCTCGCAAAGGACAGAGTTTGCAGGCCCGGGCCACTTGCCTATAAGGGGCCGCGTCGCAAGCGGTGCAGATTGGGAAGATGATGGCGGTTTACGAATACAAGGTGGTGCCTGCACCCGAGAGAGGGCGCAAGGGCAAGGGCGTCAAAGGCCCGCGCGAGCGGTTTGCCAACGCGTTGCAGACAGTCATGAACGAGTTGGGCGCCGAGGGCTGGGAATATCTGCGCGCCGATACGCTGCCCTGCGAGGAGCGTTCCGGTCTGACCGGCTCGACCACCACCTATCAGAACATGCTCGTGTTCCGCCGCGTGCTGTCCACGTATGTTACGAAGAGTGTTGCAAAGCCCAAGGCTCTTCCGGCTCCCGAGGCCGCGAAAGCGGCCGAGACGGCCCTTTCTCGGGCTCCCGATAAAGCCGTCCCCTCGATCATCCCGGAGCGCGGCAGCGACGCAACCGACCAGGCCGCCGCCGCCGCCGCGGCAGCCGCCCTGACCGCCTATCGCGAATCGACCTCGGGCGGCGCGCCGAAGCTCGGCCCAGCCACGGGTCGTACGCAAAAGCCGGACTGATTTCCGAAAGCCCGTCTCAGGGCGCCAAGTCCAGTGCAAGCGCGTGGATCCGGCCAACGAGCTCGGCTCCAAGCGCGGCATGAACCGCCCTGTGCCGCGAAATGCGGCTCATATCGGCGAATGCGGGCGCGCGCAGCCGCACGTGGAAGTGGCTTTCCCCTTCCTCGCGGTAGCCGGCATGGCCGCGATGGTTCTCGCTTTCGTCGATCACCTCGATCTCGCTCGGCGAGAAGGCCTCTGTAAGTTTCCGCTCGATTTCCTCGGCAACACTCATTTTTTGCCTGACCCCCTGTTCTAATCCCCGTCCGACAGATTAAACTCCTGCGTCCGAGTCGGAAAGAACTCAGAATCGAGCGCAGCAGTTTCGAGAAAGGATACCGTTTCATGGCAAAGTCCGATCCCTTCGGCTTCGATATCCGCGTAAAAAGCGACAAGAAAAAGCGCTCGCGGGGCAAGCGGGGTATGTCCGGTGCCTTCGAAACATCGCAGCGAATCTGCGACCATCCGGGCTGTGAAGAGGCCGGGAAATACCGTGCCCCCAAATCGCCCGACTCGCTCGACGACTATTTCTGGTTCTGCAAGGACCATGTCCGCGAATACAATCTGAAGTGGAATTTCTTCGACGGCACCTCCGAAGAGGAGATGCAGGCCCAGGTCGATAAGGACCGCGTCTGGGAACGCGAGACCAAGCCTTTCCGCCAGACCGCCGAGGAACGCGCCTGGGCCCGGCTCGGCATCGACGACGCCCACCAGGTGCTGGGCGAGAACGCCACGCGCAACCCCGGCAAGGGCTCCGGTGGCGGGCGCCGCCTGCCCCCGACCGAGCGCAAGGCGCTGGAAATCCTCGATGCGAAGGATCACTGGACCAAGGCCGAAGTACGCAAGGCCTACAAGAGCCTGATCAAGATCCTGCACCCGGACATGAATGGCGGCGACCGGTCGGACGAAGAACGCCTGCAGGAAGTCGTCTGGGCCTGGGACCAGATCAAGGAAAGCCGGAACTTCAAGTAACCGCGCCGGCGTCCTGGCCGGATCTCCGGCCGATGCGCCTACCCGCAGTAGACAGCAAGACGGCTAGCCTCGGGCGCGTCCTGCAAGGATATGGGTCAGCACGACGATCACGACCCAGCCCGCCGCGATCAGGGGCTGCCCGGCCATCGCGAAAACCGGGACCAGCAGGCCGGCCATCACGGGAATCAGGTCTGCCAGCTGCCAACCATCGGCCAGCAATTCCGGCAAACGCCCGAAGGCAGACCCCACCAGACAGGCCAGCAATGTCGCGATGACCCCGCCAACGCCGGCCAGGGCCCAGCCCGACACGCCAGCGCGACCGAAAAAGCCAGCCAGCAGCCACCCCGAAAGTGCTCCTCCGAGCGCCATGGCAACGAGGTAGCGCAGCACGAGAGCCATGGGCAGATCGCTCCATTCCAGTGCGGTGAAATTCTGCACATCCTCCCGCAGAAGGAAGAAAAGAAACATCGCGCCCGTCAGGGCCATCATCAGGGCCACGACCCGACGCGGCCCGGCAGAACTTTTTTCACTTGCAGCGCGGCCGCTCATTTCTTCTCCCTCCGAATGTCCTTGGAGCCAATGTGCAGGGCCAACGGAGAAAAATACAGCCCCTCGGGACCACCGGGCGCACATTCCGGCCGCACAGCGCTTCTCGAGTCCGTGCGCGCCCAGCCCCCCCTTGCACGCCCGCGCGGAATGGTGCATCCCCGACGACGGTACCGCCATGGCGGCGCCCCACTATTTCGAGGATCTGGATCATGGCAGCGACACCTATCGACCCGAACGCACGGCCCACAGAGGAAATCTCCGTCCGCGATGTCTTCGGCGTCGACACGGACATGATCGTGAAGGGCTTCGCAGAGCGTGGCGACCGGGTGCCGGAGATCGACGCGACCTACAAGTTCGACCCGGACACGACGCTCGCGATCCTCGCCGGTTTCAGCCATAATCGCCGCGTCATGATCCAAGGCTATCATGGCACCGGCAAATCGACCCATATCGAACAGGTCGCCGCGCGGCTGAACTGGCCGGCGGCCCGTGTGAACCTCGACAGCCACATCTCCCGGATCGACCTTATCGGGAAGGATGCGATCAAGCTGCGCGACGGCAAGCAGGTCACGGAGTTTCACGAGGGCATCCTGCCCTGGGCGCTGCGCAACCCTGTCGCCATCGTCTTTGACGAATACGATGCCGGCCGTGCCGACGTGATGTTCGTGATCCAGCGGGTACTGGAGCATGACGGCAAGCTGACCTTGCTCGACCAGAACGAGATCATCACCCCGCACCCCTCCTTCCGCCTGTTTGCCACGGCGAACACGGTCGGTCTGGGTGACACGACGGGCCTCTATCACGGCACGCAACAGATCAACCAGGCACAGATGGACCGCTGGTCGCTCGTCGCGACGCTGAACTATCTCAGCCATGACGCAGAAACGCAGATCGTGCTATCCAAGGCGCCGACCTACAACACGGAGAAGGGCCGCAAGACCGTCAGCCGGATGGTCACAGTGGCAGACCTGTCCCGCACGGCCTTCATGAACGGCGAATTGTCGACCGTCATGTCGCCGCGTACGGTGATCAACTGGGCCCAGAACGCGCTGATCTTCCGTTCGGTTGGCTATGCTTTCCGGCTGACCTTCCTCAACAAATGCGACGAGTTGGAACGCCAGACGGTGGCCGAGTTCTACCAGCGCTGCTTTGACGAAGAGCTTCCCGAAAGTGCGGTGAGCACGGCGCTTGTCTGACGTCGCTGTCTGACAGGACAAGTATTTCAAACCCGCCCGGCGCAAGCCGCGGCGGGTTTTTCTTGGGCTATTTCGGAAGCATCGAAGACAAGGCTCGTTCGTGATGGGCGCGGCAGCTGGGGGGCGCTGCCCCCCGCGCTCCATGAGCGCTCCCCCCGGGATATTTTTGGAAAGAGGAAGTATTACGTGCTGTTCAAAATCGTTACTCTAGAGCGTGTCGCGGCCTATCTGATTCAGGCTTCCCAGATTGGTTGTGATGTGATTCCCTTCTGTTGAGGCAGATATAGGGGTCTCAGATGGGCAAACCACATCCAATAGAGCTACGCGAGCGCGTCGTCGCTTTTGTCGATGAAGGTCACGGGCACCGCGAGGCGGCGCGGCACTTCCGGGTTTCGCCGAGATTTGTGAACGATCTGATCAAGCTGCGGCGGGAAACCGGATCACTGACACCACGACCGCAAGGTAACGGAGGTGGTCACCGCAAACTGGCCGGCGTGACCGGCTGGATTGAGGCGCGCATCGCCGAC
>NZ_FNEK01000093.1 GCF_900099935.1 Aliiruegeria lutimaris
TATGCCCTGACGCGCATGGTGCGGCTGCGGCCCTACCTCGATCACGGCATTCTGGAACTGGACAACAACACCGCAGAACGCGCCATGCGGTCCGTCGCAATTGGGCGCAAAAACTACCTGTTCGTCGGATCACAGACCGGCGGAAAGGCCGCCGCCATCGCCTACACACTGATCGAAACCGCCAAACTGAATGGCGTCGATCCGCAGGCATGGCTCGCCGACACACTCGCCCGTATCCCGGACTACAAGATCAATCGCGTCGATGATCTGCTACCTTGGAAAACTGCATCGTAGGGGCGGTCAGGCCGGACGCTTACATGTCGTCTGCATAGTTGGACGGAACAATTCTGGGAAATCGACTCTCCTTAGGGCCTACGAGCTCGCGCAGGGCAGCGAGAAGTTCGACTTGTCACGCGACCGCTTCGCCCAGGCGCCCGACGACCAGCCCTCCGAGGTGATCCTCCAGATCCATATTCCAGAGGGGATAGGCAATATCAGCGAGGAGTGGAAGGAGGAGCGAGACGACCTCCGCATCCTCACCAGCCGCTGGCAATGGTGGCCGCAGCACGTTGGGGACGGAAAACTCTTTCCGATCAGGCAGACCCACAGGCCCGGCCAAGACGCCTTCCGCCTCGGAGAATAAGCCTGCGCAGAAGTCGATGTCGCCGACTTCGAAAAAACCAGGAGTCAAGTCCAGCGACTATCGCACAGCCCGAAAACCGTATCGCGCCAAATGCCAAACAGAGACTCGCGCCATTCTGTGCGGCCATTTCGCCTGTGATTTCAAGTCTCTAGGGGCAGATCGCCTCGCATGTCGCGGGAATGCCGCCACAATATTGAAGGCATAAAATCGTTTAAAATCAATATGTTATTTGGTGGCGGAGGCGGTGGGATTCGAACCCACGGTACGCTTTCACGCACGCCGGTTTTCAAGACCGGTGCATTCGACCACTCTGCCACACCTCCGTCCGGAGTGCTCCGCATAGCCTCTTGAATGCGATTCTGAAACCCTTTCGACACGCTTTACGTGCCGAAAGTCGCCAATGATTCGCTCAGGACTTTTCCGAAGGGCTTCAAAGTTGTATAAACAATCCAAAGCAGCCGGAAACGAGCAGTCAATCGGCTATCCAAGCGTGAACATACACGCGGAAAAGGGGCGAAAATGGGCGGATACAGGCAGGTTCTCTTTATTGGTGCGTCGGTTCTGACATTGATCGTGTCGGGATGCATGGAAGGTTCGGACAAGGCCGGAGATGCGGCTGGCGAGGCCACGGCCTTTTCGGAACGTCCTTCCAGCAGCCGGCTTGTGGAGCGCGATGTCGAAGCGCCGGAAGTCTTCCAGACAACGGACCAGGGCCTTTGGGACGGGCGGCCTTCGCTCGGTGGAGTCTGGGTAGCGTATCCGGACGTGACGGATCCGGAGCGGGTGATCATCCGCAATGATGCGAACGGAAAGTTCGTGATCGGCGCGCTTTTCAAGCGCGAGCGTGACAATCCCGGCCCGAAACTCCAGGTGTCTTCCGACGCGGCGGCCGCACTCGACATGCTGGCCGGTGCGCCGACGACGCTGAACGTGACGGCGCTGCGCCGCGAGGAGCCCGCGCCGACTGCCGAGGTCAAGGAAGACAAGACGGCCGAGGTGGAAGCCGCTCCGAAAGAGGATGCTGCAACCGAGGCAACCATCGCAGGCGCCTCTGCCGCGATCGCGGCGGCAGAGGGCGATGGAGCGAGCGCGGACCTGGCTGAAACCGCAACGCAGGCAGCCGAGGCCGAGCCGAAAAAGCGCGGCTGGAATCCCTTCCGTCGCAAATCCGCCGAAACAACGGCAACCGAAGATGCCGTGGCCAGCGTGGCCGACACGGTCGAGACCGGCACCGCTGTTGCCGGGGTGACCGAAGCGGCGAATGAAGCCGTTACCGAAACGGCCGCCGAAGTCGTTGCCGCACCGGTCAAGACGAAGCGCGGTTGGAACCCCTTCAAGCGCAAGAACAGCGAGACCGTGATGCCGGCCTCGGCAACCGGGACCGCCGCGCTTGCAACTGGTGAAATCACCGCGTCCTCGCTCGACGGTACGCCGCGGGCAATCGCCGATGAAGCTGCGGCAGCCCCCGAGACACGCCAGACGATTTCGAAACTGGACAAGCCCTATGTCCAGATCGGCATCTTCTCGGTCGAGGACAATGCGAACAACACCGCCACGGCGATGCGGCAGAACGGCGTCGTGCCGCAGGTCTACAAGCAGGAAAGCTCCGGCAAGACCTTTTGGCGGGTTGTCGCCGGTCCGGTGAATTCCAAGGTGGACCGTACTGCGCTGCTCAAGAAAGTGAAGGGAATGGGCTTCGCTGATGCCTATCCTGTCGGTGGTTGATAAGTTAGACAGACGGCCATGATGCGAAAGTTTACCGCCCTCCTGATTCTGGCCGTCTGTTTTGTCGCTTCCGCAGCGCAGGCCGCCTTCGAAACCCGTGCTTCCGCCGCCTGGATCCTGGACCAGACGACGGGCACGGTGTTGCTGTCGAAAAACGCCGAGAAGCCGCTGCCGCCGGCCTCCATGTCCAAGCTGATGACGCTGAACATGCTGTTTGAAGCGCTGCATGATGGGCGTGTCACGCTGGAGACCCGCTTTTCGGTGTCGGACAAGGCCCAAAACATGGGCGGCTCCAAGATGTTCCTGACCACGAAAGACCGCCCGACGGTCGAAGAACTGGTGAAGGGGATTATCGTGCAGTCCGGCAATGACGCCTGCGTCGTCGTCGCCGAAGGGCTCGCCGGGAGCGAGGAAGGCTTCGCCCGCCTGATGAACGAACGCGCGCTCGCCATCGGCCTGCGGAACTCGGTTTTTGCCAATGCCTCTGGCTGGCCGCATCCGAACCATCGCATGTCGATGGAGGATCTCGGGATCCTCGCCAGCAGGCTGATCCGGGAATTCCCCGAATATTACGGTTACTTCGCCATGCCGGTTTTCGAGTTCGACGGCCGTGTGCCCTCGAACCATCGCAACCGGAACCCCCTTCTGACGCTGGGCATCGGGGCCGATGGCCTCAAGACGGGGCATACCGCCGAGGCGGGCTACGGGTTGGTCGGCTCGGCCGTGCAGGGCGACCGGAGGATCGTTTTCGTTATTACCGGGCTCGAAAGCGAAAAGGCCCGCGCCGAGGAGGCCGAGGCCGTCGTCAACTGGGCCTTCCGGCAGTTTGTGCAGAAAACCGTCGCGGAAAAGGGAACCCGGCTGGCCAGCGTGCCGGTCTGGATGGGATCACAGCAGCAGGTTGGAATGGTGCTGCCGGAGGATCTCGAACTGCTCGTGCCGGCCGTGGTGCGCGGCGAGGTGGAAGCCGAAATCAGCTATGAAACGCCGCTGCGCGCGCCCATCGCCGAGGGCCAGCAGATCGGGACGCTTCTCGTCAACCTGCCGGATCTGGAAGCGCGGGAGTTTCCCTTGACCGCCGAGCAGGCCGTATCCAGGGGCGGTTTCATTCCGCGTGTTCGGACTGCGGCGTATGTTCTGTTCCAGAAATTCTCGGGCTCTGCCCCGGGGCTCTGATGAAGGCGGAACGCGGGATCTTTATTACCTTTGAAGGCATTGATGGCTCCGGGAAGTCGACGCAGGCGCGCCGGCTGGCGGAGGCGCTGCGGGACGCTGGCCACGAGGTCGTTCTGACGCGCGAGCCCGGCGGCTCGGAGGGCGCGGAGCAGATCCGCTCGCTGGTTCTGGAGGGTGATCCGGACCGCTGGTCGCCGGAAACGGAGATCCTGCTCTTTACCGCCGCGCGCCGGGATCACCTCGAAAAGCGGATCTGGCCGGCGCTGGAGGAGGGCAAGATCGTTATCTCCGACCGTTTCGCCGACAGTACCCGCATGTATCAAGGGCTGAGCCGGGGCGATCTGCGAGAGCAGGTGGACGGCCTGCACGCGATGATGATCGGCACCGAACCCGATGTGACCTTTGTCATCGACATGGATCCCGGCGTCGGCCTTGCCCGCGCCAAGGGGCGGCAAGGCACGGAGGAACGTTTCGAGGATTTCGGCGAAGGTTTGCAACGGCAGATGCGGCAGGGCTTTCTGGACCTCGCCACCGAGCATCCCGAACGTTTCCTTGTCATCGATGGCGCGCGCGCGATGGACGAGGTTGCCGCCGACGTGCTGCGACTGGCCCTGGAACGCCTCTCGGAGGCCGGCGCCCGGCAGCCCGTCGAGGTGCAATGAGCCTGCCCGACGACATTCCCGAAGCTGACCGCCTTGAAGGCGCGCCGCATCCGCGCGAGACAGCGCGGCTGGTTGGACAAGAGGCGGCGGAGGCTGGCTTTCTCGAGGCTTTCAATTCCGGCCGCTTGCATCATGCCTGGCTCATCACCGGACCCAAGGGTGTCGGCAAGGCCACGCTGGCCTGGCGGCTCGCGCGCTTCCTGCTTGCCACGCCACCAGCTGAAGAAGACGGGCTTTTCGGCGCCCCGCCGCCGCCCGCCACGCTCGACATCGCGCCCGAGCACCCCGTCTTTCGCCGTACGCTTGCACTCTCCGAGCCAGGTCTGTTCCTGCTCCGCCGGCCGTGGGACGAGAAGGCGAAGCGACACAAGAAGGAAATCACTGTCGACGAGGCTCGCAAGCTGAAGGGCTTTTTCTCCATGTCCGCGACCGATGGCGGACACCGGGCGGTGATCATCGACTCGGCCGACGAGATGAACCCCTCGGCGGCTAACGCGGTGCTGAAGCTGCTCGAAGAGCCGCCCGCCCGCACGACGCTCTTTCTTGTCAGCCACCAGCCCTCGCGCCTGCTTCCGACGATCCGTTCCCGCTGCCGCACCCTGCGCTGCCGAACGCTCACCCCGCCCGAGCTGCAACAGTCGCTGGAAGCGGCGGGCACCGAGATTCCCGAAAGTGCCGACGCGCTGACCGCTCTGGCCGATGGCTCGGTCGGCGCCGCACACAGCCTGCTCAACAATGACGGGCTCGCGCTTTACACCGCGCTCGTCCGCCTGTTCGAGACCGCACCGACCATGGACCGGGAAATGGCGCTGGCCTTTGCCGAGAAATGCGGCGGGCGCGCCGGGGCAGGGACCGCCGAACAGGCCTTTGGCATGATCGACCTGTTCCTGACCCGTCTGGCGCGCACCGGTGCGCTTGGCCCGCCGGCGCCCGAAGCCGCCCGGGGCGAGGCGGCGCTCCTGTCCAGACTTTGCCCGAATGTCAGTGCCGCGCGCCATTGGGCGACACTTCATCAATCGTTGGGCGAACGCAGTCGTCATGGGTTGGCGGTCAACCTTGACCCTTCCGCCTTGCTGCTTGATACCGTGCTCAAGATAAATGCGGGGGCAGGAGGAGTCGTGCCCGCGCCAGCCTGAGCCGAGCAGCAGATGTCCCTACCCCAAATCGTCGACAGCCATTGTCACCTGGATTTTCCGGATTTCGATGGCCAGCACGCCGAAATCGTCGCCCGCGCCGCCGAAGCGGGCGTGACCCGCATGGTGACGATCTGCACGCGGCTGCGGCAGGAACCGCAGGTCCGCGCCCTTGCCGAAGCCCATGCTCCTGTCTTTTACGCCGCCGGAACACATCCGATGAGCGTTGCCGAAGAGCCGCTGGCCTCGGTCGAGGAGCTTGTTTCTCTCGCAGTACATCCGAAATTCGTCGGTATCGGCGAGACGGGGCTCGACTATCACTACACGGCCGAAAGCAAATCGGTGCAGCAAGAGAGCCTGCGCATCCACGTCGAGGCAGCGCGGCAGACCGGCCTGCCGCTCATCATCCACGCGCGCGACGCCGATGACGACATGGCCCGTATCCTTTCGGAAGAGCACGCTGCAGGCGCTTACGCTTGCGTCATGCATTGCTTCAGCTCGACTGCCGCGCTGGCCGAGGTCGCGCTTGGGCTGGGCTTCTACCTCTCGATGTCCGGCATCGCCGCCTTCCCGCGTTCCAAGGAACTACGCGAGATATTCGCCGCCGCCCCGGTGGAGCGGATCCTGGTCGAGACGGACTCGCCCTATCTCGCACCGCCGCCCCATCGCGGCAAGCGCAACGAGCCCGCCTACACGGCCCACACGGCACGTGTCGGCGCCGAGGTTTTCGACATGGCGTACGAAGACTTCGCTCGGCAGACGAGCGCCAATTTCGACCGGCTCTTTTCCAAGGCCGCCGCCTGGACGAGTGCCGCCTGATGGCCGAGCTGCGCTTCACCATTCTCGGCTGCGGCTCCTCCGGCGGCGTGCCGCGGGTGGGCGGCTTGTGGGGGGCATGCGACCCGAACAATCCCAAGAACAGCCGCCAGCGCTGTTCGCTGCTGGTCGAGCGTTTTGACGGCGAGGATGTGACGCGGGTGCTGATCGACACCTCGCCCGATCTGCGCAACCAACTGCTGACTGCCGGCGTGGGCGAGGTCGATGCGGTGGTCTATACCCATGACCATGCCGACCACACCCATGGTATCGACGATCTGCGGATGATCGTCTTTGTCCGCAAGGCGCGGCTACCGGTCTGGGCCAATCCGACAACGCAGAAAGGCCTGATCGGGCGTTTCGGCTATGCGTTCGTGCAACCCGAGGGGTCGGACTACCCGCCGATCCTCGATCTGCACACGATCAAGGGACCGGTGACGATCGACGGGGCAGGGGGGGCGGTCACGCTGACGCCTCTCGAAGTCCAGCATGGCAATATCCGCGCCCTGGGCTTCCGCATCGCGGATCTTGTCTACATGCCGGATGTGAATGAGATTCCGGAAAGCGTTTGGCCTCAGCTGGAAGGGCTCGATTGCTGGATCATCGATGCGCTGCGCTACAAGCCGCATCCGAGCCACGCCCATCTGGCACAGGCGCTGGAATGGATCGCTCGTGCCGCCCCGCGCCGCGCGGTCGTCACCAACCTGCATATCGACATGGACTACGCCACGGTCGAGGCGGAGACCCCGGCGCATGTCACCCCCGCCTATGATGGCATGACCATCAATTACAAGGTTTAGACGATGCTCGGATTGTTCACCGCCATCCTGCCGGTCTTTGTCGTGGTCGGCTTCGGCTATCTGGCGGTGCGCAAGAAGCTCTTTCCCGACAGCGCCGTCGATGGGCTGATGCTGTTCGCACAGGGTTTTGCGCTGCCGGCACTGCTTTTCCGGGCGATGTCGACGCTGGACCTGTCGACACTCTCCGTGGACCTGTTCCTGAGCTATTATGGCGGCGCGACCGCTTCCTTTTTCATGGCGCTTCTGGGCGCGCGGTATTTCTTTCGGCGCCCATGGGAGGACAGCATCGCCATCGGTTTCTGCGGCCTGTTCGCCAACGGGTTGTTGCTCGGCGTGCCGGTGACGCAGCAGGCCTTTGGCCGGGACGCCACCGTGGCCAATTTCGCGATCATCTCGGTGAACTCGATCTACTGCTACGGAATCGGCATCACGCTGATGGAGATCACACTTGCCCGCAAAACCGGCGCCAGCCTGAGCGAACTGCCCGGCAAGGTGCTTCGGGGCATGTTCCGCAACAACCTAATCCTCGGGATCATTGCCGGCCTTGCCGTCAACCTGTCAGGGGTGACGTTGCCGGGTTTCTTCACCGAAGCGCTCGACCTGATGGCCCGTGCGGCCCTGCCGGCAGCGCTCTTCGGCCTCGGCGGTGTGCTCTGCCATTACCGCCCCGAGGGTGATTTTCGGACCATCGCCTGGGTCGTGACCGCCTCCCTTGTCCTGCATCCGGCGGTGACCTGGCTCATCGGAACCAACCTGCATCTCGAAGAAGGTGCCTTCCGGTCCTCCATGGTCATGGCCGCGATGGCGCCGGGTGTGAACGCCTATATTTTCGCCAACATCTACGGCGTCGCAAGGCGTGTCGCGGCTTCCTCGGTTCTGATTGGAACCGCGCTGTCACTGGTGACGAGTTGGGCCTGGCTGACCTTGCTGCACTAGTTCTTGACTCGTCTGGACGCGGGACCTAGCGGCTTTCCTGAGGTTGCGGCCGGTCGAGGGCGCGCGCCCTTGGCGCGCGATACGATCCTTTGGATCGTGCCTTCGGCGAGGATATTTGAAGAAAGATGACGGGATTTCAGTTTGTTCATCCTCTTTCGGGAAAAATCCTGGGGGGAGGCGCGGCTTGCCGAGACGGGGGGCAACGCCGCCATTTGGTTCTCATATTCGGACTGGACTGGAATGCTCTAGCTGTTCGTTCCGGTCAGCCCGGCGATATACCGCGCAAACGCTCCGAGCGTCGCCGCAACAGTTCCACCGTTGTCAGGAGCGCGATGGAGACGATCACGAGGATCGTTGCGACCGACAGGATCGCCGGTGAAATCTGTTCGCGGATACCGTTCCACATCTGCCGCGGAATGGTCTGTTGGTCATAGGCGGCGACGAAGAGGACGACTACAACCTCGTCGAAAGACGTCACGAAGGCGAAGAGCGCGCCCGAGATAACGCCGGGCAGGATCAGCGGCATGGTGATCTTGAAAAACGTGGTCGTGGGGTTGGCGCCGAGTGAGGCCGCGGCCTGGTTGAGCGTCTTGTCGAATCCGACCAGCGTAGCCGTGACCGTGATGATGACGAAGGGAATACCAAGCGTCGCGTGTGCCATTATGATGCCGAGATAGGTATTGGCAAGCCCTGTGGCCGAGTAGAAGAAGAACAGCCCCGTCGCGGTGATGATGATCGGCACGATCATCGGCGAGATCAGGATGGCCATGATGACCCGCCGGAACGGCATTTCCGGACGCGACAGGCCGAGCGCGGCGAGGGTTCCAAGGAAAGTAGCTAGCAGGGTCGAGAAGAAACCGATGATGACAGAGTTCTTGGCGGCGTTCACCCAGGCGGCATTTTGCCAGACATCGGACCACCAGGCGGCATCCCGAACGGCGTCGGGTTTTCCCATGCCGAATGTCAGCAGGAGGTCGTACCAACGCGTGGAATAGCCCGTCGGGTCGAAGCTGAGCATTTTCTCGGTGAAGGTGAAATAGGGCTCGGCGTTGAAGCTGAGTGGGATCACGATCAGGATCGGCGCGATCAGGAACAGAAAGATCAGCGCGCAGATTGCGCGGTAGACGTAGTACCAGAGGCGCTCGAGCGGGCTGGCGTATGTCGGCAGGGCCATGTGCGCGTTCCTTATCCGAGCTTGAGGTTGTCGATGCCGATCAGGCGATCGTAGAGCCAGTAGAGCAGCAGGACCGCGAAGAGCAGCAGCGAAGCCAGCGCAGCGGCAAGCGACCAGTTGAGCGAGTTCTGCATGTGGAAGGCGATCAGGTTCGAGATCAGCTGGCCGGTGGAACCACCGACAAGGGCCGGCGTGATGTAATATCCGACCGCGAGAATGAAGACGAGAAGCCCGCCGGCGCCGATCCCAGGAATGGTTTGCGGCATGTAGATCCGGCGGAAAGCGGTCCAGGATGTGGCGCCGAGCGAACGGGCGGCCCGGACGTAGCTCGGGTCGATCGGGCGCATGACCGAGTAGAGCGGCAGCACCATGAAGGGCAGCAGGATATGGGTCATGGCGATGATCGTGCCGGCCTGATTGTAGATCATCTGCAGCCGGTTTTCATCGGAGATTAGGCCGACCGAGACCCAGATGTCGTTCACCACGCCCTGGCTCTGCAGCAGCACGATCCAGGAGGTTGTTCGTACCAGTAGCGATGTCCAGAAGGGCAGGAGCACGAAGATCATCAGCAGGTTGGAATGCCTGAGCGGCAGCGTGGCCAGCAGATGGGCGATCGGAAAACCCAGCAGGAATGTTATGAAGGTGATGAGCGCCGACATGACCAGCGTGCGTTCGAAGAGAAGAATGTAGACCGCGCGTTCCTCGTCGGCCTTGATGATATTGCCGCTATCGTCTCGGGTTCGGTCGAGCGCGGAGAGATAGAAATCGATTGTGAAGGCCTTGGAGGCATTGCGCATCGAGTTCCAGAGCTTGGGGTCGTCCCAATCCTTGTCGACGTCCAGCACCGCCTCCTTGTAGGGCGGTTCGAGCTTGTCCGCCTTGCGGGCCGTCTTGGTAAAGAGCGAACGGGAGCCGGAGACCTCGTAGTTGATCCGCGTGCCGATCTGTCCCTGCGCCTTGACCTCCTTGGCATGGACCAGCCCGGTGACCAGTGCGGCATAGGCGGCTTCGTCGGGCCCGGTTCCGGCCGGGTGGGCGTCGAACCAAGCGCGCAGATCGACCATGAGCGGGATCTTTTCGCCAGTGTCCCGGTCCTGCCAGGAATAGAAGGCCGGGTTGTTGACCGACTTCGTCAGCAACTGGCCGATGGGCATCAAAAAGGTGATCACAACAAAAAATAGCAGCGGCGCCACGAGATAGAAGGCGCGGCGCGTGCGATGTGCCTGGGCAGAGGCGAGCGCAGCCTTGAGCGGCTTGCCATCGGCTGTGGTCAGCGGGCCGCTCTGGACGGAGTCGTGCGAGGCGTCGGACATGGTGTCTTTCCGGCAGGAGCTACAGCGCGCGGGGCGCGCCCGGGGCTGCCCCGGCATGATACCGGGGCAGCCGGGTACGATTTACTTGGCGAGCCAGGCGTTGAAGCGCTCGTTCAAATCGGTGTTGCGGTCGGCCCAGAACTCGAAATTCGAGGGCAGGGCATTGACGAGATTGTCAGCCGAGGTCGGCATATGCGGACCCATCTCGGTCTTGCCGTCCTGGTAGAGGCCGACGAGCGGACCGGAAGATTTCCGGGCCGGACCGTAGGAGATCCACTTGGCCTGCTCGGCGAGCTGCTCGGTCTCGGTGGCGAAGACAAGGAACTCGAGTGCCCTTTCGAGATTCGGCGCGCCTTTCGGAATGGCGTAACCGTCATACTCGTAAACCTGGCCGTCGAAGACGGAACCGAAGGGCTGGCCCTCGCCAACGGCGGCGTTGAAGATCCGGCCATTATAGGCGGTGGTCATGGAGACCTCGCCATCGGCCAGAAGCTGCGGCGGCTGGGCGCCGGCTTCCCACCAGACAACACTGTCCTTTATGGTGTCGAGCTTGGCAAAGGCACGGTCGACGCCCTCATCGGTCTCCAGCAGGTCATAAACCTCGCCTGCAGGCACGCCATCGGCCATCAGTGCCATTTCAAGGTTCGCCTTGGCGGACTTGCGCAGTCCGCGCTTGCCCGGGAATTTCTCCAGATCGTAGAAATCGGCGATGGTGGTCGGCGCCATGTCTGCGAACTTTTCCATGTCATAGGCGTACATGGTCGAGAACACGATGGTGGTCACGAGGCAGTCGGTCACGGCACCCGGCAGGAAGTCGTCCATGGCCGGCGTTCCGTCGGAACCGGCCGGCAGGATCGAGGGATCGATCTCTTCCAGCAGGCCTTCGTCGCACAGACGCACGGCGTCCGCATACTCCACGTCGACGACGTCGACGGTCACGTTGCCGGCCTCGACCTGGGCCTTGATCGGGGTCGCCGGGTTGTCGGCGTCCACCGAGATGACCTTGATGCCGGTCTTTTCCATGAACGGCTTGTGATAGGCCTCGATCTGAGATTTGCCATAGGCTCCTCCCCAGCTCATGACGGTGATTTCTTCGGCTGCTGCCGAGAAAGCAAACCCCGCCAGGGCTGTGGTTAGGATGAGTGTCTTTTTCATGGTTTTCTCCCTGTCTGACACTTGGGTTTTTACGCGCAGTTGTTCCGCGCTTTTCCGAGTCTTAAAAACGGTTCAGATGGCGCTGTTTTTTTCCAGCGCGCGGGCGTCCTGCATATGCCAGGAAATCGGGATTTTCTCGCCCGGTTCCAGGCGCCGCTGGCCCAACATGTTCCGGCACTTCATCACGAAATCATCATGCCCGGCCACACGGAGCCGGGTGCGGAACGTGTCGCCCATGTAGATGAATTCGAGCACCTCGGCCTCGATCGTGTGGGCGCCCTTGTCGAAGAATTCCGGCTTGAACTCCACCCGTTCGGGACGCACGGAAACCAGCGTTTCCTGCCCGACCTTGGTCACGTTTACCGGGGTGGCGTCGATCAGTTCGCCCGTCTTCAAGCGGACAAGCGCCTTGTTGTCATGGATCTCCTCGATCCGGCCCTCAAGCTTGTTGTTCTCGCCGATGAAGCCGGCCACGAAGGCGTTCTGTGGCCGTTCGTAAAGCTCGTCTGGCGGGGCAAGTTGCTGGATCCTGCCATCGTTGAACACGGCCACCCGGTCCGACATGGTCAGCGCCTCGGACTGGTCGTGGGTTACGTAGACGACGGTGATGCCGAGGCTTTCGTGCAGATGCTTGATTTCGAACTGCATGTGTTCGCGCAACTGCTTGTCCAGCGCCCCGAGCGGTTCGTCCATCAGCACCAGCTTTGGTTCGAAAACAAGGGCGCGCGCCAGCGCGATCCGCTGTTTCTGGCCACCGGAGAGTTGGGCCGGGCGGCGGGCGGCAAAGGACCCCATCTGGACCATGTCGAGCGCGCGCCGGACTTTCTCCTCGCGCTCGGACTTGCCCATGCCACGCACTTCCAGCGGGAAGGAGAGGTTCTCACCCACCGTCATATGCGGGAAGAGCGCGTAGTTCTGGAACACCATGCCAATGCCGCGTTTGTGCGGTGGGATGTTGTTGATCGGTTGGTCGTCCAGCAGGATCTCGCCATGGGTGGCGGTCTCGAACCCGGCCAGCATCATCAGGCAGGTGGTCTTGCCTGAGCCTGATGGGCCCAGCATCGTCAGAAACTCGCCCTTGGGCATCTTCAGGTTGAGGTCTTTTACAACCAGCGTTTCGCCGTCGTAGCTCTTCTGGACGCCGCGGAACTCCACGAAGGAGGCAACGTTTGCATCTGCTGTCTCGGTCAAGGCAGCTCCTGTTGGTCTGTTGGTGCGCTTGTTGGTCGCGCACCTATTGACCAGAACTAAAACAAGCGTTTTGGGGCTTGGCAATGCCCTTTTATGGTCAAAATGCTGTTGGATTCATCAAACGCCCCATGTTTCAGCGCCAGCTTGTCGAGGGTTGCCCAGTAAATTTGCGGTTCTTGTCAGAGGGCTAGCGGGCAAAAAAAGCAAGGCGTGAAACTTTCACAACCCAGATCGCGGTGTGAAGAAATCTTCTTTCATTCCCTAGGATTACCTAGCGGCAACCGAGAAGGGATTCGGCCAGCCCGGCGATCAGGCTGCGGTAGAAATCTGCCCCCGGTTCCAGTGCCGAGCCCATCGGATCCAGCACCGTGGTCCGGATCCCGGAACCGCCGGCGACGGTTTTGATCAAAGACGGGCTGAATTGCGGTTCGGCCGCGATGCAGGATACACCGCTGTCCCGCACGAGGTCGCGAATGCTGGCAACCCGTGCCGCACCCGGATCTGTCGCGTCGCCAAGCGATATCGCCCCGAGTGCCGGCAGGTCGAAACGCTGCTCGAAATACTGGTAGGCGTCGTGGAAGACGACGAAGGGAACCCCGTGCATCGGCTCAAGGCGTTCGGAAACCTCCTCCGTGAGGGCTTCCAGCCCGGCAATGGCCGCCTCGGCATTCGCGGCATATTGTGCGGCATTCTCCGGATCCGTTTCGGCCAGGGTCCGTGCGATCAGCCCTGTCCACGCGATGGCGTTCTGCGGGTCCAGCCAGGCATGCGGATCGACACCATCGTGATCGTGCTCAGCGTCTTCGTCGTGATGGTCCGGTTGACCGGTTTGCGAATGCGCCTCGTCATGGGCGTCGTGACCACCCAGATCGGCTCCCTCCCGGAACTGCAGGGTGGTGGTCTCCGGCGCGGCCAGCAATTCGACGATATGAGCCCCTCTGGCCAGCGTTTCCAGTGGCGCGTCGAGCCAGGGTGTCAACGGTTCGCCAATCCAGAAGACAATATCGGCCCGTTCCAGCGCGCGCGCCTCGGAGGGGCGCAGGGAATACCCATGCGGCGAGGCGCCCGGCGGCAATATCAGATCCGGCGTGGCCAAGTCTCCCATGACCTGCGCCACAAGGGAATGTACGGGAGCGATATCCGTCGCAACATTCGGCACGTCGGCAAGGGCACTGGAACAGAACGCGATTGCAGCGGCCGTGCCGGTCAGGATAGTCAGGCGCATCCGGAAACCTTTCATTTTCGGTGCACATGTCGTATGTGTTATGTTATAACACATCAAGTGAAATCGGAATCCAGATGTCATCTTCCGCAGATCCAGAAGAAACCCTTGGTTTCGTTCGGCATGATCATGCCCGTTGCGTGGCGACGGCGATCCGCGCCGCCGAGAGGCATTGCGCCGATGCGGGGCTGCGCTTCACCGCGGTACGCCGGCGCGCGCTGGAGATCCTGCTGGAAGAACATAAGGCGATGGGCGCCTACGAGGTGCTGGAACGCCTGCAAAGCGAAGGGCTGGGCGCGCAGCCGCCAGCCGCCTATCGCGCACTCGATTTCCTGGTGGCGAACGGGTTTGCCCACAGGATCGAACGGCTGAACGCCTTCGTTGCCTGCAGCCTTCCCGGTGAAAACCACGTGCCGGCCTTTCTTATCTGCCGGAACTGCCGAAAGGTGGCCGAAACCACGGCGCTGCCAAGCGCAGGCATTCCGGAAATCGTTGCCGGCGCGACCGGGTTCCGGATCGAACGCATGTTGATCGAGGCCGAAGGCTGCTGCGCCGACTGCCAGGAAGAACGCGAGCCATGACAGATACATCCCCTCTGATCGAAGCCGAAGGGCTGGAGGTCAAGCGCGGCGCGCATGTCGCCTTGCGGAACGTCGATTTCTCGATCCGTCCCGGCGAGATCGTGACCATTGTCGGACCGAACGGTTCCGGAAAATCGACCCTTCTGCGTGCCCTGATAGGTGCCATCCAGCCAAGCGCGGGCACGATCCGGCGCAAGCCGGGGCTACGCATCGGGTACGTGCCGCAGAGCCTGCATGTCGAGCCAGGCCTGCCGCTGACGGTTGCGCGGTTTCTCAAGCTGCCGACCCGGCATTCGAAGAAGGCCATCAAGGATGCGCTCGAATATGCGGGGTTGCCCGACTTGCATGACCGACAGATGTCGGTGCTCTCCGGCGGGCAGTTCCAGCGAGTCTTGCTGGCCCGCGCCCTGCTCGAAAAGCCCGATATCCTGATGCTGGACGAGCCCACGCAAGGGCTCGACCAGCGCGGCTCGGCCGAATTCTATCGACAGATCGAAGCGGTACGCCGCGAGTTGAACTGTGCCGTGCTCATGGTCAGCCACGAATTGCACGTCGTCATGAGCGCCTCGGACCGGGTGATCTGTCTGAATGGCCATGTCTGCTGTTCCGGCACGCCCGAGATCGTGGCCACTGCGCCGGAATACCGGGCGCTGTTCGGAACCGGCACCAAGGGCGCGTTGGCACTCTACCGTCACACTCATGATCACGCGCATGACCACGACCACCCACAGCTGGATCACCACCACGAGGACCACGCAATCTGATGCTGGACGATTTCATGATCCGCGCCGCGCTGGCCGGGATCGGCACGGCGATTGCCGCGGCACCTCTGGGTTGTTTCGTGGTCTGGCGGCGAATGGCCTATTTCGGTGACGCCACGGCCCATGCCGCCATCCTCGGCGTGGCATTGGCGCTTGCCTTGCAGATCCCGGTCTTCGGCGGCGTGCTGGCCACTGCGCTGGCCATGGGGTTGATCGTACATTCGCTTTCCGGTCGCGGCTTTGCCACCGACACGCTGCTTGGGGTGCTCGCCCATTCCGCGCTGGCCTTCGGCTTGGTTGCCGTGTCCTTTCTCAGCGGTGTGCGGGTAGACCTGATGGGCTACCTTTTCGGAGACATCCTCGCTGTCAGCGTCCCGGATCTCGCCATCATCTGGGGTGGGGCCGCGGCGATCCTGTTGCTGGTCCTGCGCCGCTGGTCGTCGCTTCTGACTTCCACCATCAGCCCGGATCTCGCCACCTCCAGCGGGATAGACCCGCGGCGGGAACAGATGATCCTGACCCTTGCCCTCGCCCTGACCATCGCCATCGCGATCAAGGTGGTGGGCGTGTTGTTGATCTCCGCCCTGCTCGTCATCCCCGCCGCCACGGCCCGCTCGCTCTCCCGAGGCCCCGAAACGATGGCGCTGCTGGCCGGCGTGCTGGGCAGCCTCTCGGCACTCGGGGGGCTCGCGCTTTCCTACCGGGCCGACACACCCACGGGCCCCTCGATTGTCTGCGTCGCGGCGGTGTTTTTCCTGCTCTCGCTGATGGTGTCGGCGGCGCGGCGCTAAGCGGGTCACAGGACAATTTCAGAAACTTGAATATTACGTCCAGAACCCTCATGTTGCGCAGGAAACGCGACGAACCTCGCGATATGACCAAGGAGTCCTGAAAGATGACGCTCGACCGTGCCGTGCTGGCTTTTGCCGGAGTGATGATCCTTCTGAGCGTTCTGCTCACCGTTCTCGTGCACCCGCTCTGGGTGTGGTTCACCGTCTTCATCGGCGTGAACATGATCCAGTCGGCCTTTACCGGCTTCTGCCCGGCCGCGATGATCTTCAAGGCCTTTGGCCTGAAGGAAGGCTGCGCCTTCAAGTGACGCATCCGGCTCCGGAATGCCCAGGTCCTCACCCGAAACGGCCTGTCCGCCCGATCGGTGTTTCGGTCCCGTAAGCCAACCTTGGCCAGACATTATCAAATGTCTGGCTGCCACTTGCGCAGCGTTGGAAAGTCCCCGGTCCCCTGCTTTGCGACAAGAGCGGACAACTTCATGCCATCCTTGATCGAAGGGAGGCTGACCTGGGGCAGTGTCGACTTCAATGGCACGTTCTCAAACGCTTTTCGGCGCAATTCTCCGGGGTGCCAGGTTTTCGCGCCCCCATCGCGCCGACCTCCTCGTTCCCGCAAAATCCCTAAAATGCGTCGCAACAGGGCGAAGTTAGAGAAATCTTGAGACGTGTTGGGTGACAACCGGCTTCGAATCTACAGCGGAGCCCCTAGAGCGTTTCGCGGCCTATCTGATTCAGGCTTCCCAGATTGGTTGTGATGTGATTCCCTTCTGTTGAGGCAGATATAGGGGTCTCAGATG
>NZ_FNEK01000189.1 GCF_900099935.1 Aliiruegeria lutimaris
GTAGCCCCTCAAATTTTCACTGAGAATTGACCCATGTGAACACGTTGCCCTGACGGTTTCGGTCGGGGAGATATGGAGTGATCGACATGGGATTTTTGAGTGTTATCCGACGCTGGGCATTGCGTGACAAAATGCCAATCCGCGAGATTTCGCGGCGCACGGGCCTGTCTCGCAACACCATCAGAAAGTATCTGCGTGAGGGCGCGGTTGAGCCGAAGTTCAAGACGCCATCGCGGTCGAGCAAGCTTGATCCCTATACGGATCGTCTTTCGGCCTGGCTGCTTGCGCAGACACGCCAGCCGCGCAAGGAACGCCGAACTGTGAAGCAGATGCATGCTGATCTGGTGAAGCTTGGCTATGATGGCTCCTACGGGCGCGTGGCGTCTTTTGCCCGCGCGTGGCGCGCGGACCGGCACCGGGCTGCGCAAACGACGGGACGCGGCACCTACGTTCCTTTGGTGTTTCAGCCCGGCGAGGCGTTCCAATTCGACTGGAGCGAAGACTGGGCCAACATCGGCGGCGAGCGGGTCAAGCTGCAGGTGGCCCACATCAAGCTGTCGCACAGCCGGGCGTTTCTGGTGCGGGCCTATCCGCTGCAGACCCACGAGATGCTGTTTGACGCCCACTGGCATGCTTTCCGTGTCTTTGGCGGTGTTCCCGGTCGCGGGATTTACGACAACATGAAGACCGCCGTTGATCGTGTTGGTCGCGGCAAGCAGCGAGACGTCAATGCCCGTTTCAAGGCCATGGCCAGCCACTACGTTTTTGAGCCGGAGTTCTGCAACCCTGCTGCAGGCTGGGAGAAAGGCCAGGTCGAGAAGAACGTACAAGATGCGCGCAATCGCCTGTGGCAGGTCATGCCTGTCTTCACCGATTTGGCCGAACTGAACCAGTGGCTGGAGGATCGCTGTATTGCCCTTTGGGCCGAGACAAAGCACCGGGAATTGCCCGGCAGTATTGCTGATGTCTGGGAAGCAGAGAAGCCGACGCTGATGACACTGCCTCCGGCCTTCGATGGGTTCGTCGAGCATAGCAAACGGGTATCGCCGACATGCTTGGTCACCTTCGAGCGCAATCGCTACAGCGTTCCGGCCAGCTTTGCGAACCGCCCTGTCAGCCTGCACGTTTATCCCGAACGGTTGGTTGTCGTAGCGGAAGGCCAAACCGTTTGCACCCATGGTCGCGTCATAGAGCGGTCG
>NZ_FNEK01000003.1 GCF_900099935.1 Aliiruegeria lutimaris
ATTGGGCCGAGGCTGTGTGAAAACCCGAACCTTGGGTATACTCGTCTTCAACAATCGGAGGCGGGCATGTCGGGCTATATTGAGGGCGTTGACCGCGAGCAGGTGACGTTTTTCCCGGAGCGGTTGGAGGACTGGATCGGAGACGACCATCCGGTTCGAGTGATTGATGCATTTGTCGACGCGTTGGATCTGGTGGAAGCTGGTTTTGTACGGATGGTACCGGCGCAGACGGGCCGTCCTGGCTATCATCCTTCGGTTCTGCTGAAGCTCTTCGTCTATGGCTACATGAACCGGGTTGCGTCGAGCCGGCGTCTTGAACGGGAAGCAGGGCGCAACGTGGAAGTGATGTGGCTGACCGGCAGGCTGGTGCCGGATCACAAGACGATTGCGGACTTCCGGAAAGGCAACGGTCCAGCTATTCGCAAGACTTGCGCCAAGTTTGTGGAGCTATGCCGGCGGATCGGCGTTTTGTCGGCCGGAACTGTCGCCATTGATGGCAGCAAGATGAAGGCGGTCAACCACCGGGACCGGAACTTCACGGCAGGAAAGGTGAAGCTTCGGATCAGCCATCTCGAGCAGAGCGCGTCGCGGTATCTGGAGGAGATGAAACGGACCGACCGGAAGGAGCAATCCGAGTCGACGCTTCGCAAGATCGATCGCCTGAAGGAGAAGCTGGCCCGGGTCCGCCAGGAGGTACAGCGGCTGAACGGGATCGCCAGGCGGCTCAAGGAGACACCGGACGGTCAGATCTCGCTGACCGATCCAGATGCTCGGTCGATGGCGACCTACGGCAAGGGTACCGGGGTCGTGGGCTACAACGTCCAGACCGCGGTCGACACCGAGACCCATATCATCGTTGCTCACGAAGTGACCAATGTCGTCCACGACCGAACCCAGCTCACCCCAATGGCGAAGGTTACCAAGACGGCCCTGAAAGCCGATGAACTCCATGTCATCGCCGACCGTGGCTACTTCAGCAGCGCCGAGTTTCTCGCATGCCATGAAGAAGGGATCACCCCGACTGTGCCGCGTCCCGAGACTTCCGGCAACCGCAAGAAGGGCATGTTCGTGAAGCTGGACTTCACCTACGACACTGCGACCGACACCTACATCTGCCCGGCAGGCAAGGCGCTGACTTATCGCTACAGCCGTGAGGAAAACGGGCTCTCGTATCGCCGCTATTGGCAGAACGACTGCCAGTATTGCCTGCTGAAAGAGCGCTGCACGACGGGCAAGGAGCGCCGGATCACCCGGTGGGAACATGAGCATCTGATCGAGGCGATGTTTGCCCGAATGGACGAGACACCGGACCTGATGAGAAAGCGGCGATGCACCGTCGAGCATCCCTTCGGCACGATCAAGGCCTGGATGGGTGCCACCCACTTCCAGACGCGAAGGCTCAGGAACGTCCGCACTGAAATGGCGCTCCACGTTCTCGCCTACAACATAAAGCGCGTGATCAACATGATCGGCGTGGGCCAGCTATTGAAGGCGATGGCGACCTGAGGGGCCATAGGTTCCCATCTCGCAGGAAAACCCGCACACAATGCCCACCGGGAGCCGTCAGAGGTCGCTCCAAAAGGTCAGAGCCGCCAAATCGGCATCATTGGCCAAAATTCCTACCTCACGCCCAAGAACCAACAACAAGACCTGAGTTTCCACACAGCCTCGGCCGGTCGCGTCGCAACCAAAACGGACTTTGTCCGAGCGATCTGTAGCCCCGGGAGTCCGCTTCGAGTCGTTCGGACGGGATCCAGTCGGTCGGTCGAAGGGCCGAGCATCCTACCAACGTTTAAGTGATAGCATCGGCGTCCGAACAGGCCTGCAACAGCACATTTGCACCTGCTAAGCGACAATTCCTACGGTTCCGAATAGTGGACTCGTCAAACGTTGAGGTGGCGTTGATGTAAAACGCGACATCAAAAACTTGATCGGGCGAAGCCGAATTCAAGTATTTGATATCGTGTAGGATTTCTGGTTGCGGGGGTAGGGTTTGAACCTACGACCTTCAGGTTATGAGCCAGAAGGTCCGATGAGATGATTACAGACCACTCTGGCCAAACGATGCGTATCGGATGGATGAGAAAAGGCTGGGAGGAGCGGCTCGGGGACCTGATGCTGGCGGAAAGCTACGCCATCGGGCGGCGGCAGTTGGCTGTCGAGCGGAACCAGAAGTTTGGCGGCGACGGCGCGAAAGGCCGAAAGCCGGTGGCCGGCGATTAGTGGCCGTGGAAGCGGCCGCCCGGTCCAAATTCACTGACATCAGCGTTGAGGATCGCGTCCCATTCATCCTCAGGATCCGCTGCGCCGACTTGCGAAGCGACGTGCTGAGCCCGCCGGACGCCGATACGTTTGCCGGCCAGGTCAAGGGATTCGAGATGGGCGCGGTGAGCACGGCTGGCGCTCTCGGCCTTCTGTTGCGCCTTGGCTAGATCGGCAATTGAGAGCGACAACAGATGGGCCTCGTCGATCAAGCCCTCCCACATGCGATAGTTCTGATCCATCCGCGCCGTTGCGTCTATAACCCGGAAATCCGATGGGAGGAGCGAACGCATGGCGCTCAGGGTGGCGATAAGGGCGTTGCGGTAGTTCAGGCCCTCGGTGTCGAGCCGGACAGTTGGGGCCGGCCAGCCAGAACTCGGGAGAGCGGCGATCTTGCGGCGTTTGGAAGTGGTCATCGGCGGTCAACTCCAATCGTAAGTTTCCATTATCTATCATCAAGTCGCCGTTTCTTTCGCTATATAGCACAATTTGAGTGATAATTTGGAAAGTTTTCTGCGTAGAAAGCACCCCTGCGCGGTGCTGGGGTCCCCAAGCTCTCATTTCTGAAATACCCCCCCTGCGATCAATGACTTTGCCCCTACTGCCGGTGGAGGGGGAGAACAGGACTTGTTGGGCTCTTTCTGGCGTTTCGCGGACGGGTGCAGGCGGTGGCACAGGTCGCATTGTTGCCTGACGCGCCCGCGTCTGTCCCACGCTCCCGCGATGCAGGAGAACCGCGTCCTCGACGAGGGCCTCGCCACGCCTGCGGTGGGCCTTGTGACGGCGAGCGATCGCGCGGTCTTCCCGCTCCATCAAACCCCTCAGGTCGTCTTCAGTCATCCGTCCGCACTCCGAAATAGGCCAGCCAGGCTGCGACAAGGCCGTCTGTTTTCGCCCGATCGAGCAGGCGCCGCTGGTCATCGTTCAGCGGCTGACAGGCCTACCAGGTGATCAACCCCAACGTCTGACAACTGATAGATCAACAGCGAGTTGCGAGACCTGGATACCAGGGCCAGGGTTGTCACCGATCGGATCCGTCGGGCAAAACGCTGGAGCGCCTTGAGCGACCGGCGCTTGCCCATCTTGTCAATGTCCTTCGAGATCTTGTCGAGGTCGCGCTTACTCGATGTCTGGACCAGGCTGAGCACGTCGCTGGAGAAGCGACGGGCCATCGCCTCGCGGAGCTGGAAGTTGTCTTGAGGGCGGTTCATGAACGCAGATCCTTCAGGAACAGGGCCTGGTCGGCCCACTGGTTGGCCATCGCTGCCGCAACACCCGGAAAGAACCGCGAGCGCTCTTTCTGGCGGTCGGCGGATGGCGGCATGCGATGCACGCGGACCTCCGCTGTGGAGCCGTCGAGATCGCTTGTAGGCACAAGAGGCGACAGCCCGCCTCTGAGCCAGAAGCATGTACGCTTCCTCTCGTCGTCGCCATGCTGCCATGGCTGGAGGGTGAAATCGGGCCCGCGTCCGATGATCTCGCGCGCGTATTTGTGGTGAACCGGATTCTCGACAGCCACGCAGTACGCGTTCGCGTTGAGACAGGCGGTGAAGAACTCCGCGCCCGCGCGGACCTCGGCCCATTCTTGCCGCTCTACCCGCCACCGCACGCCGCTGTTGGCCAGATAGGTGCATGGAGGGTGGGCGATCACGAGGTCCCAGCGCTCGCGGAGGAATGGCAGTACGTCACCCTGGTGATGCGGGGTGATGGCGCTTTCGGTCGGCAGGACGTCGCACGTCAGTACATCGTGGCCTGCGCGGGTGAAGGCATCGCCGACGGTGCCTGAATATTCGCAGGCAAAAAGGATGCGGAGGGTCATTTCTTCACCCTCCGCTTCAGGAGGCGCTGGGCGTGCTGGCGCTCGTCATCGGTCACGGTTCCGCGGTCGCCTGGAGCCGGGGATCCGTCGAGGAGGTAACGGGTGGAGCCGTCAGCAGCGAGGGCCTCGAGGTAGGGCGCCCAGGTGGTGCGGCGCTGGCAGGCTTGTTTGATGGTCCAGAGGTCGAGATCCGGGCAGGCCTCGGCGAGGGCACGATGGATGCCGCGCGCGAGCGGTAGGATCTTGGAACGCTTGCCGAAGGCGGCGGGGAAGCGGGCTGCCAGGTCCGCCATGATGTCGTCACGGCTTGCCTTCCAGGCGCCCAGGCGCTTCTGCCTGGCAGCTTGTTGGGCGACCTCCTGGAGCCTGGCCTCCGTCGTGGTGGAGGGGAGTTTCAGGGTCAAAATCGGCCTGCGGCGGGTAGTCTGGTCGTTCATTTTGGTCTCCGTTTGGTGTCTGGTCTCCTATGCGGGGGGCGTTTCCTCCGTGTTTTTTGGCTGCTACAGACGGGCCGTAGGCCAACCTGTTATCTAATTGAAATTAAAAGACTAACCGGAATAGGTGGGCTAAGTGGGCATTTTGGGGGGTGATATACAGCCTATTAGAAATCGTGTATCCCATTGTACTTCAGGTATAAGGGTGTGTGATGGTGGTGTGAGAATAATTGAATAGTGAACAAGCCCACCTATCCCACCTACTAAAAATTTCACTATTAATAACAGCATGTTATTGACCTTTAGTAGGTGGGACATAGGTGGGGTTAAGTGGGGTTATTCGTGGATTTCGAACCATTTGCCTTCCGCGCGACGGCATCGGCCACCACCCGTCGGTTTCGCGCCCTCCTGGCCTCCATTTTGTCGGCCTCCAGCGTGATCTTGAACTGGTAGCCTTTCAGGTATTGGCTGCCTTGCGGGGTGGTGATCCTGTACCCAGCGTGCCTGAGCGCGGCCGTGATCTTCCTGGTTGATTTGGGCTCGTATTTGTTCTCCTTGCACCAGTCCGTGTACCGCTCCCGGAACGTCGTCATCTTGATGCGGGCGTCCGGCTTCTGGACCATCTCCGAACGCACGAAGGCGAGGACCGAGTCCGCAGCTTCCCTCCACTCCTGGCGCGCGAGCTTCCCTCGCAGGGGCTCGTCCAGGCCGCCCCGATCGACGACCCGCTGGCGCGCTGCGATCAGGACGTTGAGGATCCCGCTCATTTCCGCTTCCAACTTCGCGGGTAGCTGCTCATCCGCGACTCTCAACGTTGCCGGATCAACATCCAGCTTCTCGGCCGCCTCGGCGATCTGGTGGGGCAGGTAGAACGTCTCGTCGAACCGCACGACATACGCGCGGCGCTCAAACCCGAACGATGTATCCCTGACCGGGGGGAAGTCGTTGGCCAGAACCATCGGCGTGACCTCGCACCAGAAGTCGAACTGCGCCCCACGCTTGGCCTCGGATCCAAGCCGCTTCGGCTCGCTAATCTTCTTGACGGTGGCGATGGGGAAAGGCGCGCCATGATCGAGATCGTCATCAACGAAGGCGATCTTTCCCAGGAGCACACCCAGGCTGAACTGGTTCACTGTCAGGCTCGATATCGGCGCGCACCTGGCCGCCGAACCAAGGAACTTGATCATGATCTCCGACAGCTTCGTCTTCCCGTTGCTCCCGTCGCCGACGAACAACAAGAACGCTGGGAAGAGCTTCCGGGGGGAGACCACGATGGAGAGCAACTCCTCCAAGTGCCGCGCCATTTCCCGGTCGCCGCCCATCATCTCTATGAGAGCCTGCTGGAAGACTGGTGCCTCCGCCTTCGGATCGAAGGCGACATCCACCGCACGGGTCATGTAGCTCTCTTTCCGGTGGCCCTCGTGGAACTCCATCGTCTCCATGTCCAACTCGCCGTTCAGCAGGTTCAACACCGACGGCGGCTTGGCATCGATCCCGAGGGGATCACCGTGTTGGGTGACCATCTTCCGCAAAAGCTTGCTCGCCTGCTGGACGACGGAGTCGAAGGTGAACCGCTCCAGGTCGAGGCTAGCGTGCATCCCCTCGGCGACGGCAGAGATACTCGAATCCACCTGCTCCCAGGACCTGGTCATCCAGACGCGTCCGCTCCATTCCCAAAAACGGCCGTCGTGGCAGAACATCAGCTCGTCGCTCTGCCAGACCTCGCTCAGCGTCGCTGTCGCCACCCTGTGACCATCGTCGGGGATCCCCCCGTTGGACTGCTTGTGTAGCCGCTTCAAGTCACCCATGACGCTGGCCTTCGATCGGCTGTGCCCGGCCTCGCGGCTCTTCTGGGCCAGGTCAGCCGCGAGCGGCTCCCAGAACCGGCGGGGCTGGATCACGATCTGCACCAGCTCCTCGTCGTAATCGAACTCCATCACACTTCCCTCCGTGCAAGGAATGCGCGGAGCGCATCCACGTCGAGGGCTTGCGCTGGGTTCGTGAGCCGCTGGCGGGCCCGCAGCTCCTTCATCGCGGCGCCCATTTCGTTCTTGTGCTCGAAGAACACGAACAAATCGAAGCTGTCGCCCCAGACGTAGTCGATCTTGTGCTTCGCGCCGATCTTCGCGTCGCGGTCGGCCCAACTCATGCTGACCCAGTGTGTGTGGAAGTTCCTCGTCGCGAAGGACTCGCTCGTCTGCATCGGCGAGCGCCAGTTGTCCGTAGTGGTGCCGTTGCGGACTTCCTGTACATAGCCATACCTGGCCAGCAGGTCCTCGATCGGGTTCCGCCTATTGAAGATGTCGATCATCACGATGGCGGAACGCGACGTGATCCACTTCTTCGTGTCCTCGACCTCGACCTCGCGCTCCTTCAGGAGCGAGTGCCCCTCGTCGAGGGTGAGGAAGTCGCCCGAAATCCACTCGTAGTGATAGTAGTCGCCCTTATTCGGCAAAAAGCAGAGCTGCCCTGGCCTTGCGAGGACGGGGTCGATTATCAGGCCCTTGTCCATCAGCCTGTCGAAGAAGTTCCACTGCGCCTTGGCCCAGGTGTCACCGTCGAGGGGCTGGGCCAGCGGGATCAGCACCCGCCACTTCCGCTCGGTGGGTTTCGCGCCGCGCGAGGCGTAGACGAGGGCCTCGACGCCGCGCCCTACGCAGGCCTGCGCCGCGGCGATGACGCGCCCCACCGGGGGGTCCCCCGCGTCGATGTCCGCCGCCAAAACGCCAAACATTCCCTGCTCGCGCTGGGTCGCATGGTTGCGCGCCTCGGGACCTGCGTAGGAGCCACATAGCATCCATGGACCGTTGATCTTCGGAACCGAGGGAGGATCCATCGCCCAGCAGACGATATCGCTCCAACCGATGGTCTCGTAGGGTGTCCCGGCGGCCTCGCGGGTGTTCTTGCTCCCGTCGCCGAGGGTGGTGGCGTGCGTGTCGCCGCTACCAAATCCTATCGGGAAGGTTGATTCTCCTATGTGGGTCGCCTGCGCATCCATTGCGTCTGTCCCTCGATGTTGGAGCCAGACGCAAACTGTTGTATAAACGGTCTGCGTCCAGGCTATTGGTAGTGGTCCGACGACGGCTCATGACCGCCGCCCCTCGTGGGCGGCGTTCTACCTTTCGGGATCCATGCCTTTCAGGATGGCCCATGCGCGGGCCTGCAACGCGTTAGACTCTCGGTACAGGTCCTGGGCTGCAACGATCTGGTCGAGGTGGGTCATCTCATCCGGATTGACCTCGAACGGCTCGTCTCCGCCGTTGCCATCATAGATGCCCGCGCGGTAGGCGTCGGCCTCCGCCTGGGTCGCGAAATCGCGGAGATAGACCGCTCCCTCCTCGTTGAGCTTGAGCACGTCACGCTCGCCTTCGTGCCAGGACGAGTCCCCAACGTGCGGATGCACTATGACTACGCGGTGGGTCATCCTGCTTTCCTTTCTTCGTTTGCGCGGGCCGCCTTCTGCGTCTCGCTCCAGGGTTCATCAATGACGGCCTCGTATTTCGGCTGGGCTTTCACCCAGGCATCAAGGTCGTCGGGATCGTAGAGGGGGGTGCGGCCATTGCGTGTGTAACGCGGGCCCTCGCCGCTGGTTCGCTTGGTCTGGAGTGTCGAGACCTTCATCTCGAAATTCCACGTCTCGAGCAGATAGGCAGCGGCCTGGTCCTGCTTCAGCAGGGGGCGTGTTGTCGTCATTGTACGTGCCTCCGAATCGTCATGGAGGCATGGATAAATCAAATTTTTTGGGAGTAAGGAGCCTTAGCCCCAATCTTTTTTGTTCATGGTATGTTCTTTGCCGCGCGCGGCAAAATCAGCGCCTGGTGGGCAGGCGCCGTTGCAGTTCGTCATGACTTGGAACGGGTGAGAGGCCCTCTTCCTTCATCTTCCGGCGGATCCTGGCTGCCCGTTCGCTCTTTCGGTGGATGCCCGAGTCGAGCGTGGCGTCGAGCGCGAAGACGCGGGCCCAATCGATCACGCGTGGGCGCCCGCCCGTCTTGCCCAGGTCGCGGGCATGGTATTGGGCGGCCATCGCGTCCAGTTCCGTCCTGGCATCGCGCGCCTCGGCGAGCAGGATATTGATCGCGTCGCGCAGGAGCGGGTCCTGACGGCAGGCTTCCCAGACGCGTCGGCTGGCCTCGATCCTATCCATGAGCGAGCCTCACGACATTGTCGGCGGTCTCGTGCCCGATGATGTCGCCCAGGACCTGCCCCCATTGGCGCGCGGCAGTCCGCATCGCAGCGACCCGCGCAGAACTCTGGTATGTGCCCTTGATCCCTGACCGGACGTGCATCAGCCACAGGTCGAAGGCATCCTCGTCGATCGTCTCGACCTCCTCGCCCGTCAGCGTCGAGGCGGTGCGGCGCAAGTCATGAAGCTGCCAGCCTGTCACACCTGAGAGGTGATCGAGTTTCGCCTTGGCGGCTGATGACAGGCTGACCATCGGGCCTCGGTCGCCGTCGAAGACGTAGCCCTCGCCCTCGCCCACCACCCCGAAGGCGATGTCGTTGAGTGGCAGGGCCCAGGGCCTGCGGCTCTTGTTGCCGCGTGCATCGGCGCCCACGCGGATCAACTGCTTGCCGAGATCGACGTTGGAGTAATGCAACTCACGGGCGATGGAGGTTCGAACGGGCATCGCGATCAGGAACCGCACCAGGCGCCCGTAGCGGCCCATCTGGTCGCATGTTTCCCAGACTGCCTTGATCTCCTCGGGCGAGAGGAACCGCTCACGCTGGATGCTTCCAAGTGGCGCCTCGACGGCATCGGCGGGGTTGGACTCGAGCAGGCCCAGCGTGACAGCAAGCCGGAGCATCCGGTGGATGACTCCGTGGATCTTCTTCCTGGAGCTGGGCGCCAGGTCTGCCAGTTTCAGGTGCGCCTTGCGGATCGTCACGGGGGTGATGCTCGAGATGGGCGTATCGGCACCCAGGAGCCCGATCGCCCGCCGCGCGTCCTTCTTCTCGCTCTTGATGGAATCCGGACGGGGGATCTTTCGCTGCTTTGACAATCCGCCGGCCTCGAACAGCCGGAGATACTCGTCGGCGATCTTGGCGACCGTTACCTCCTGGGCCTTGCGCGTCTCCTCCTCTGCGACAGGGTCGATCCCCTGACGGAACAGGGATCGCAGCTCCTCGGCGCGGATGCGAGCGGCCTTCGCGGGCATCACGCCTGCATCGCCGATCGTGATGTAGCGCTGCTTCCCACCTTTTACGCGCCCGTAGAACGCCCAGGCGCAGCCTGTACGGTTCACCCGCAGGCGGAACCCCCTCAGGCTCGTATCGGACAGGATAAGCGTGTCGGCGCCCTCGGGGAGGGATACCTTGCGCGGAGTATCGGCGCGGAGCGCCTGGGTGATGCTGACAGTGGGCATTCTCGATTCCAGTAGACAACCAGTAGACAAACCAGCCTGATATATGGCTGGCACTCAACTGATACTGAAATCCTAGTAGACACACAATAGGCTTTATTTTGAATGGTATTTGCCAAATTTCCCCTAGAAAAGTCCTTTGCGTTCAATAGCTCTTCGAAGGATTCAAAATCCCCCGTCCTAGCGGGCGTGAGAGTTCGAATCTCTCCTCGGGCACCAATCAATTTCAATGACTTGCGGCCTAGGTTTTCGGGGCAAACGCAAATTAAGCTGCTGGCTTCCACAAGCGCCATCCACATCAGCTGTCAGACCACTCAAGTGGGGCTGCCGAGGGGAGGCTCACACCTTCGTGGCGACGCAACGACATAACTGCTCGAAAAAGCAGTAGAATCTGGTCCGTCTCAACTTCTTTTGCAGCGCCGCCGGCCCCGGCGCGCCAGCCCAAAGAGCCTGAGGCACTTTCTTCGCCAGACCCGGCTCTACTGTATCAACCTCCGACATGACCGCTCTTCTTCGCGGATCGTCACAATCCGACCTTGGAAAGTCGGTGCCGTTTGGGGGCTGTCGTGGGGACCAGGGCCTGATCGCACCCTAGTTCCTGAAGGCGGACCTGTGCCGACCGCTTCGCCAAGGCACAACGCAATCAGATATTTCTTGCAAGAAGGATCTTAACAAAAGTCAAGGATGCCGCCTCGGATTCAGTGTTGTTGAAAAGTGAAGCACTCGATTTGGGTCAGGATGCAGCAACACTCGCATATCCCCGGAACGCAGCAGCGGCTGCAAAGGAGCAAGCGGAAACTCCTTGCCGTCTTGCTCTGCATGCTTGTGGTCATGCAGGCAATGTTGCCTGTACCGGCCGCAGCCTATGCCGGTGGCGACCTGGTCGAGATCTGTTCCGAATCCGGTGTCTTGGTGCTTCGCATCGATGCCGATGGGAACGTGATCGATCCCGAAGATGCTCCTTGTCCGGAGTGTGACGATTGTCAGCTCTGTGCGAACGTCGCTCTCGGTGATCAGCCGGCTCAGTTCCGGACAATCCGGGAAACTGGCCATGCAGTCCGGCCCGATTGGATTGCTACACAGCCGGTCAAAGACAATCCGGCCCAGTTCTGGGCAGACAACCGCGCTCCCCCGCTCCGCAGCGAAAAGGCAACAGACTTGTCTATAATTCCGTTCATGGGGCCGCCCCTTACCGAGGGGAGGGCGCGATGGATATGAAACGCGCCTTCACCTTCTGGCTTTGGGTTTTCGGCCTCACGCTCGCCGTTATCGGTACTCAGGCAGACCGCGCAGCCGCCGAAACCCTCGCCAGCTTCCTTCCCAACCTGACAGCTTCCGATTTTCATCCCGAGGCCGATTCCTTCGGTCCTGTGCGGGACGACATCTCCGTCGCCCCCTTGCTGAAAGGCGGTGAACGGGTTGCATGGGCGTTTCTCACATCGGATTTCGTCAGCACGACAGGATATTCCGGCAAGCCGATTCACGTCGTCGCGGCAGTCGATGACGATGCCGTGCTGACCGGCGTGCAACTGGTCAAGCACTCGGAACCCATTGTTCTGATCGGCATCCCCGACCGCAAGGTGAAGGCGCTTACCGAGTCCTATGCCGGGCTGGATCTGAAGGCCGAGGCCGAGGCGGGCGGCTCTGCGCATGATCTCGACATCATCTCGGGCGCGACAGTCACGATCATCGTGATCGACGATTCCATCGTTCGTGGCGGTTTGAAGGTTGCCCGCGCACTCGGCCTTGGCGGGCTGGCGCTGGAAACGACCGGGCCGAAGCGCGAACTGGACCTGTCCATCACCGGCACGGAGAATTGGAAGTTTCTGTCGGGCGACGGCTCGATTCGGCGCCTGACACTCGATGTCGGAAAAGTCAACGCGGCCTTCGAGGAGACGGGCGACGAACGCGCCATCAAGCGGCCAGAAGCGGGCGAGCCGGGCGATACCTTCATCGATATGCACATGGCGCTGGTTTCGGTGCCCTCTATCGGCCGGTCGCTTCTGGGCGACAACGAATACCGCAACCTCACGGAATGGCTGGAGGAAGGCGAGCACGCGATCCTCGTACTCGGGCGTGGCACCTATTCCTTCAAGGGGTCCGGCTATGTGCGCGGCGGCATCTTCGACCGAATCCAGTTGATCCAGGGCGACAGTTCCGTGCGCTTCTTCGACAAGCAACACCGGCGACTTGGCGATCTGGCAACCGGCGATGCTCCGACATTCTCCGAGATGGACCTGTTCCGGATCCCCGCCGATGCCGGGTTCGATCCCGCCGAGCCGTTCCGCCTGCAACTGCTGGTCCAGCGAGCCGTCGGGGCCATCGAGAAAAGCTTCCTGACATTCGATCTCGGCTACAACTTGCCTGAGCGCTACCTGCTGCCGGCGGCGACGCCGAAAGCGGTTGATGCGCCCGGGGATGAAGCCGCCGCCAAGGCCGCGCTCTGGCAGCGGATCTGGAAGGACAAGACGGTCGAGATCGCTGTTCTGTGCGTGATGTTGCTTGTTCTGACAGCGACCTTCTTCTTCCAGTTCCAGGCGACGGTGAATGCCCGCGTCTTCTACTGGTTCCGCATCGGGTACCTGACGATGACGCTGGTGTTCGTCGGCTGGTACGCAAATGCGCAGCTCTCGGTCGTCAACCTGATGGCACTGGCCGGGCAGATGCGCGCGGGCTTCACCTGGGACGCCTTCCTGATGGACCCGCTGGTCTTCATCCAGTGGTTCGCTGTCGCCGCCGCGCTGCTCTTCTGGGGGCGCGGGGCCTATTGCGGCTGGCTCTGTCCGTTCGGCGCACTTCAGGAACTCACAAACCAGATCGCGCGGTTCTTCAGGCTGCCGCAATGGGAACTGCCGTGGGGGCTGCATGAACGGCTCTGGCCGATCAAGTACATGATCTTCCTGGGGCTGTTCGGCGTCTCGCTGGCCTCGATCCCGACCGCGGAACATCTGGCCGAGGTGGAGCCGTTCAAGACCGCGATCATCCTGAAATTCGTGCGCGACTGGCCCTTCGTCGTCTTCGCCGTGTCGTTGCTGGTCGCCGGCCTGTTCGTGGAGCGGTTCTACTGCCGCTATCTCTGCCCGCTCGGCGGCGCGCTGGCGATCCCGGCGCGGATGCGGATGTTCGACTGGCTGCGCCGCTACAAGGAATGCGGATCGCCCTGCCAGATCTGCGCGAACGAATGCCCGGTGCAGGCGATCCACCCAACCGGCGAGATCAACCCGAATGAATGCGTCGACTGCCTGCATTGCCAGGTCCTGTACCAGTCCAAGGCCAAGTGCCCCGTTGTCATCCGGCAGATAAGGCGGCGCGAGAAGGTCGGAAACCCGCTGGAAATGCCGCCCACCAACCACCCCAACGCAAAGAAAATGAAACCTGAAGGAGGGAACGCACGTGTCTGATAAAATGAAGCAACTGGCGATGACACGCCGCGGAATGCTCGGTGCCACGGCCACGGGGGCAGTGCTCGCCTCTGCCGGCTTCGGCGGAACGATGATGGCTGCCACCCCCGCGAGGGCCGCGGCCGGAAATGCCAGCCTCGAGCCGGGCGAGCTGGACGACTATTACGGCTTCTGGTCCTCGGGCCAGACCGGCGAGCTGCGCATCCTGGGCGTGCCGTCCATGCGCGAGCTGATGCGGATCCCGGTTTTCAACCGCTGCTCGGCCACCGGCTGGGGCCAGACCAACGAGAGCCTCAAGGTGCTGACCGAGGGCCTGACCGAGGAGACGAAGAAGTTTCTGGCCTCGAACGGCAAGAAAACCTACGACAATGGCGACCTGCACCACCCGCACATGTCGTTCACCGACGGTACCTATGACGGCCGTTACCTGTTCATGAACGACAAGGCAAACACCCGCGTGGCTCGCGTGCGCTGCGACGTGATGAAATGCGACAAGATCGTCGAGATCCCGAACGCGCATGACATCCACGGCATGCGGCCGCAGAAATACCCGCGCACGGGCTATGTCTTTGCCAATGGCGAGCACGAGGCGCCGCTGGTCAATGACGGCAAGATCCTCGACGATCCGTCGCAATACGTGAACATCTTCACCGCGATCGACGGCGACACGATGGAGATCGCCTGGCAGGTGATCGTCTCGGGCAACCTCGACAACACCGATTGCGATTACCAGGGCAAATACGCCTTCTCGACCTCCTACAACTCGGAAATGGGCATGAACCTGGCCGAGATGACCGAGAACGAGATGGACCACGTCGTCGTGTTCAACCTCAAGGAGATCGAGGCCGGTGTCGCCGCTGGCGACTACCAGGAACTGAACGGCGTCAAGGTGATCGACGGCCGAAAGGGTCAGAACAAGAAATACACCCGTTACGTACCGATCCCGAACTCGCCGCACGGTGTCAACACCGCACCGGACGGCAAGCATGTCTGCATCAACGGCAAGCTGTCCCCGACCGTTTCGGTGATGGATGTGACCAAGCTCGATGCGTTGTTCGACTCCGACGCCGATCCGCGCTCCTGCATCGTGGCCGAGCCGCAGCTGGGCCTCGGGCCGCTCCACACCGCCTATGACGGCAAGGGCAATGCCTTCACCACGCTCTTCCTCGACAGCCAGGCCGTGAAGTGGAACATCGAGAAGGCGATCGAGCAGTATAACGGCGCCGACGTGGACCCGATCATCGAGAAGATCGACGTGCACTACCAGCCGGGCCACAACTCGACCTCCATGGGCGAGACCAAGGAGGCCGACGGCAAGTGGCTGGTCTCGATGAACAAGTTCTCCAAGGACCGGTTCCTCAACACCGGCCCGCTCAAGCCGGAGAACGAACAGCTCATCGACATCTCGGGCAGCGGCATGAAGCTTGTGCATGACGGGCCGACCTTTGCCGAGCCGCACGACTCGATCATCGTGCGCCGCGACATCGTCAATCCGCGCAACGAGTGGGACCGCAACGACCCGATGTGGGAAGATGCCCGCAAACAGGCCGAGGCCGATGGCGTCGATCTGGACTGGGGGCACGAGGAGCTCATTCGGGACGGCAACAAGGTGCGGGTCTACCTCTCCTCCGTGGCGCCGGAATTCTCGATGGAGAAATTCACCGTCAAGCAGGGCGACGAGGTCACCATTTATGTCACCAACATGGACGATATCGACGACCTGACCCACGGCTTCTGCATGGCCAATTTCGGCGTCGCGATGGAGGTCGCGCCGCAGGCCACGGCCTCGGTCACCTTCGTTGCCGACCGCCCGGGCGTGCACTGGTACTATTGCCAGTGGTTCTGTCACGCGCTCCACATGGAGATGCGCGGCCGGATGTTCGTCGAACCGAAGGGCGCGTAAGCCATGCGTCTGCTCCGGGCTATCCTGCTGCTGATCGCCTCGCCGCTTGCCGCGGCCGAGTGGGACGTGCCAGCACGGCCTGGGGCGATTGCCGAGACACTGGCCCGGGCCGCGGAGGGCGACGTGCTTCGCTTGCGGCCCGGGACCTATCCCGAAACCGTCGAACTGGCTTTCCCGGTCACGCTCGACGGACAGGGCCACGCGATCCTCGACGGACAGGACCGGGGAAGCGTGCTCACCGTGACTGGCGCGGACGTCACGGTGACCGGGATCACGGTCATCGGATCGGGGTCCGCCCATGAGGAGATCGATTCCGGCATCAAGCTGACCAAGGGGGCCACTCGCGCCCGTGTCGTCGGCAACGTGCTGGAGGGCAATCTCTACGGGGTCGACATCCACGGCGCGCGCGACGCCGTGGTTGCCGGAAACACCATCACCGGACGCACCGACCAGCGGATGAACGACCGCGGCAATGGTGTCTATGTCTGGAACGCACCCGGTGCGGTGGTCGAGAACAATGACATCCGGCTGGGGCGCGACGGGATCTTCGTGAATTCCTCCAAGAAGAACATCTTCAGGAACAACACCTTCCGCGACCTGCGCTTTGCCGTGCATTACATGTATGCCAACCAGTCCGAGGTGACGGGCAATGTCTCCATCGGCAACGATCTCGGCTACGCGGTGATGTTCTCGAAGCAGGTCAGGGTGGCAAACAACGTCTCCATCGATGACCGCGAGCATGGCGTGATGATGAACTATGCCAACCACAGCGAGATCACCGGCAATTACGTGAAGGGGACGGAGCAGAAATGCGCCTTCCTCTACAACTCCAACAAGAACCTGTTTTCCGACAACCATTTCGAAGGTTGCGGCATCGGCATCCACTTCACCGCCGGCTCCGAGGGAAACCGGATCCTAGGCAATGCCTTCGTCGCCAACCGGACCCAGGTGAAATACGTCTCCTCCCGCTGGGTGGAGTGGTCCGAGGAGGGCAGGGGCAACTACTGGTCCGATTTTGCCGCCTATGACCTGAATGGCGACGGCATTGCCGATGCGCCCTACCGACCCAATGACAGCATGGATCACGTGCTCTGGACCCAGCCTGCGGCCAAGCTGCTGCTCGGCTCCCCGGCGGTGCAGCTCGTGCGATGGTCACAATCTGCCTTCCCGGCGCTCTTGCCGGGCGGGGTGATCGACAGCCACCCGCTTATGCAGCCGCGAAAGATCGACCTGACCGGATGGGAGGGACTGAATGACTGATATCCTGACAATCGACAGCGCCAGCAAGCGGCGTGCCGGACAGCTGACGCTCGACGCCGTGAGCCTGGCGCTGGCCCCAGGTGAGCGCGTGGCGCTTCTTGGCCATAACGGCGCCGGAAAATCCACGCTGATGAAGCTGATCCTCGGGCTGACGCGGCTGGATGGCGGCGCGATCCGTATCGCCGGCGCCAGGCCCGGGAGCAATGCCGCCCGCCTTGCCACTGCCTTCCTTCCGGAAGCGGTGAGCTTTCACAAGTCACTCACGGGACGTGACCAGCTTTCGCTGTTCGCGCGTCTCGCCGGCGTCGGAACCGCGCCGGTGGCCGGCCTGCTGGAGCGGGTCGGCCTTGCCGATGCGGCGGACCGGCGCATCGGCACCTATTCCAAGGGGATGCGCCAGCGGCTTGGGCTGGCGCAGGTTCTGCTCGGCAAACCGGCCGTGGCGCTGCTGGATGAACCGACAAGCGGGCTGGATCCGCTTTCGCGCCAGGAGCTTTACACGATCATCGACGAGTTGGCCGAACAGGGGACCGCAGTGTTGGTGGCCTCGCACGCGCTGACCGAGGTCGAGGCGCGGACCGACCGCATTGCGATCCTGCGCAAGGGGCGCCTGGTGGCCAACGACACGCTGGCGAGCCTGTCGCACAAGGCGGGCCTGCCAACGAAACTGCGCATTCGGGCCCGCCAGGGTGCGGCCGACCGGTTCGCCGCGGATACCGGCGGGCGGCGCGTAAATGGCGCTTCCATTGAGCTTTCCTGCGCGCCCGAGGCCAAGATGGAGCAGCTCCGCCGTTTCGCCGCCATGACCGACACGGTGGAGGATATCGAGATGACTCCGCCACGGTTGGAGGACCTTTATCGCCACTTTGCACAGGAGGAAGGCGCATGATCGGTCGTGTTCTTGCCGTCGCTCGCACCGAATGGCTCATTGTTCGCCGCAACCGCTGGCTGTTTCTGGCCACGCTCATCATGCTGCTCTTCGCCCTGGCGCTGACCTTCGCCGGCTCCGCGCCGACAGGAACGCTCGGCGTCGACCGGCTGACCGTGGCCGTGGCTTCGATGACCACGCTCTCCGTCTATCTCGCGCCGCTTCTGGCGCTGATGATGAGCTTTGACTCCATCGCCGGAGAGGCCGATCGCGGCAGCCTCGCGCTGTTGCTCTCCTACCCGGCCGGGCGGGGCGAGATCCTCGGGGGAAAATTTCTCGCCCATCTGGCGGCGCTCGGTTTTGCCATGAGTGTCGGCTTCGGCACGTCCGGTCTCGTCGTCGCGGCCACCGGCGGGGCGTCGTTGGAAAGCGCGCTGGCGGTTGGGCGCCTGATCGGCACGTCGATCCTGCTCGGGGCCGTCTTTCTGGTATTCGGCTACCTGCTGTCCAGCCTCGCGGGCAGCCCGGCCGCGGCCGCAGGGCTCTCCGCAGCATTGTGGCTTGTCGTCGTGGTTCTCTATGATCTTGGACTGCTGGGCGCTGTTGTGGCCGATGCGGGGGGCTATTTCACGCAGAATGTCTTCCCCTGGGTGTTGACCGCCAATCCTGCCGACGCGTTCCGGCTCTGGAATGTCACCTCCTCGTCGGATGTGGCGCTTGCCACGGGTATGACCGGCGTTTCCGGGAGCCTGCCGGTCTGGGCCGCCCCCGCCTCGATCGTTTTTTGGCTGGTAGCCGGCTTTGCCATGGCCCGCACCGCGTTGCGGAGGCTGGAGCCATGAAGCGCGTTCTGCTGCCCTGCCTGCTGTTGCTGCTGACCGCCTGCAAGCAAGAGGTCGCAGAGGCCCCGGATCCGACCCCCATGACCGATAGCGCGCTCAGCTATTTCTGCCAGATGAACGTGGCCGAACATGGTGGTCCTAAGGGACAGATCCATCTCGAAGGCTACCCGGCGCCGATCTTCTTCGCGCAGGTGCGGGACATGGTCGCCTATCTCAAGAGCCCGGAACGTGACGCCGATATCCTCGCGATTTATGTCAGCGACATGGGCGCGGCGCCCTCCTGGGCGGAGCCCGGCGCCGAGAACTGGATCGCCGCCGATACCGCGCATTTCGTCGTGGGTGCCGGGGTCGCGGGCGGTATGGGCGCACCTGAAATCGTGCCATTCGCACAACCCGCCAAGGCGCAGGCCTTCATCGATCGATATGGTGGCGCCGCGATGCCGCTGGGTACTATCCCGGACGAGGCCGCCCTGGGCGCGGTCGACCTGAACCAGCCGTTGGAGCAACCCTCATGATCTCGTCCCTGACGCGCCGGCGTTTCCTTGCAATCTCGGCCAGCGCCGCCGCCGCGCCGGCACTGGCCAGCCAACCGGCAGCGTACTGGCGCGGGCTGGCGCTTGGTGCCGGGGCAAGCATGCAGCTTGCAGGGCTCGCGACAGATCGGGCCGCGCCCGTCTTCTCCGCGGTGGAGGCGGAACTGCGCCGGCTGGAAGCGATCTTCAGCCTCCACCGGCGCGGCTCGGCCATCGACAGGTTGAACCGCGATGGCCGGCTGGATCACCCCCCCGCCGAACTCCTGGAAGTCCTGACTCTGGCAGGACGCCTGCACGACGTTTCCGGCGGCGCCTTCGATCCCACGATCCAGCCGCTCTGGGAACTCCAAGCGGCGCGCGCGGTCTCCGGATATCCGGCCAAGGCCGGGGAGCTATCGGAAGCGTTGAAACGAACGGGGTGGCGGCACCTGCGGATGGATACACGGCAGATTGCCTTCGCCCGTCCCGCCATGGCGCTGACGCTCAACGGCATCGCGCAAGGCTACATCACGGATTGGGTTGCATCGCTGCTGCATGCGCGGGGCCTGCATAATATCCTGATCGACATGGGCGAGATCGTGGCAAGCGGGACGCGCTCCGACGGGGCTGCCTGGGTGTCCGGTGTCGCGCGGCCGGACGGTCGCGTTATCCACAAGGTGCAGCTGCGCGATCGGGCGCTTGCGACCTCGTCCCCATCGGGCACGCTGCTGGATCCGCGGGGCGAGGTTGGCCACATCCTCCATCCCGAGACGGGCCTGCCGGCGATGGGGCAGGGGGTGGTCTCGGTAAGCGCGCCACGCGCGGCGCTTGCCGATGGCCTGTCGACCGCCTGCTGCCTGCTGAGCGCGGAAGGGGCCGCGACCGCTGTTACTGCATTTCCGGATGCGCGCCTGGAGGTGATCGCCTGAACCGGGTTGTCCGGGCCTATCCCTCCCGACGTGGCCTCCGCTCGGCCTCGTCCATCAGCCCGCGCACCCATCGCGCGGCCATCCAGCCGGCGGGTATTCCCAGTGGCAGGCTTGCCCAGATCGCCAGGGCCGGCGAGATCGCGGGCAGGCCGATCGCCTGTCCCATCAGGCCCAGCATGAAGAGGTTGATCGCCACGGTGGCGGCGGCAAACGGATAAAGCAGGACGGCAAGCTTTCGGATCGACCAATGGCCATCTGCACCGCTTGTGCTGACCTGCTTGCCGGCCTCTGCGCGACTGGCTTTCGTGCCTGGCATTTCGGTTGCTCCGCCCCGATTGGTGGTGATGCCTCAAAATGCCACGGCGCCTGCCTGGTTTCCTTGACTTTCGTTAAGGTGCCGGGCCCGCCGGAAGTCTATTCCCGCAGCATGATCCGTATACCGCTTGCCGTGCGGTCCGGAGTTTCACCTTTCGCAGGCACCACGAGGACTGAACCGCCATGACTCCCCGCATGAACATCTTCTTCTCGGAGGGCTTTCGGGTCTTTTTCCTGTTGGCGGGGCTCTATGCTGTTTTCGCGGGGGTCATCTGGGTGATCTGGCTGACAGACCCTTTTCCGGGCGGCGTGCTCGGTGCTCCGCACTTTGCCGTTCCGCCGCAGCAATGGCACGCGCATGAGATGATTTTCGGCTATGCCAGCACGGCGCTCGGCGGTTTCCTTCTGACGGCCGTGCCCAACTGGACCGGTACCCAGGCTGCGCGCCACCTGTTCGTCATCCTTACATCCAGCATCTGGCTGGCCGGGCGTTTGGCCGTTTGGTTTGCGGTGGTGCTGCCCGCAGGGCTGGTGGCATTGCTGGATCTTGCCTTCCTGCCCATCCTTATCGTCAAGATCGCCCAGCAACTGATGAAACGGCCCAAACCGCAGAACGTTCTGTTCGTGCTGTTTCTTTCCATCGTGTGGGCCGGGAACCTGATGGTGCATCTTGAGTGGATGGGGATCACGGCTGACACGCTCGACACCGGGATGCGCGTCGGGCTGCTGGGGCCGTGTTCGATGATCGGAGTGCTCGGTGGCAGGGTCACGCCGGGATTCACACGCAATGCCATGAAACGCGCGGACCTGCCCGAGCAGGCCTGGCCCCGGTCAACGGAGATGTTGGACAAGGCCGGGCTAGTCCTGGCGGTCATACTGCCGCTTGCCTTGCTGGTCGGGGTGCCAGCAGTCCCGGTCGGCGGGCTCGCGATCCTGTCTGGGGGCGTGCAACTTGTCCGGCTCTCGCGCTGGAGCGGGCGTTGGACCCTGAACCAACCCATCCTGCTGGCCCTGCATCTCGGGATGGCCATGCTTGGCCTTGGCCTGGTTCTCTGGGGACTGGCGTGGCTGGGGTCCGGCGATGAAGTCGCGGCGCTGCACCTGCTTGGAATCGGGGCCGTCGGCGGTATGACGCTCGCTGTCATGAGCCGCGCGGTGCTCGGCCACACCGGTCGGGAACTGATCGCTCCGGGGCCGGTCGCGGCGAGCTATCTTCTCATCGCGGCGAGCGCCGTTCTGCGCTGGATCGGTTCGGAACTGTCCGGGGACTTGTATTTCCCGCTGGTGGTCGGCTCCGGTCTTTGCTGGGTGCTTGCCTTTGCGCTTTATACCGTCTCCGTTCTTCCGCTGGTGACTGCCCCGCGCCTGCCCAGGGTGGGTTGAAGCTCCGGGATCCACGCATCGCCCGCGCCTTGCATCCTGCAGCGCGGTCCTTCGGTGTGCCGAAAGCCCTCTGACGAGCCCAATCTCGCGTGCCACAAGCATTTTCACATACTTGACTTTCGTTAAGGCGAGTCGGGCTTGCACCTTTCATCCTTCTTTCATCACCAACGCTTCGCAAAGGAGCGCGCAATGCGCGAAGTCATGACAAAAAGCATGGCCCGCAATACCTTCTATGGCGGGTCATTGTTCTTCATTCTCATCTTCCTGGGCCTTTCGGTCCACTCACATCGCTACATCGTCAACCAGTCGACCGACGCGAATACGCTCAACGAGAGCGTGGCCGCGGGCAAACGTGTCTGGGAACACAACGCCTGCATCAACTGCCACACCATTCTTGGCGAGGGCGCTTATTACGCTCCGGAAGTGGGCAACGTGATGACCCGCTGGGGCGTTCTGGACGATCCCGAGGCCGCATTCGAAACCCTCAAGGGCTGGATGGAATCCATGCCGACCGGCATCGAGGGCCGCCGCCAGATGCCGAACTTCCACTTGACGGATGACGAGATCCGCGACCTCACCAATTTCCTGATCTGGACCGACAAGATCGACGCGCAGGACTGGCCGCCGAACGACGCCGGCTGAAGGAAAGAGAGAACAGAGATATGAAATACCAATCACAGAAGATAGCCCTGGCCTACTTCGCCGTCGCAATGGGGCTTTTCGCGGTGCAGGTGACGATGGGGCTCGTGCTGGGCTGGGTCTATGTCTCGCCCAATTTCCTGAGCGAGTTGCTCCCATTCAACATCCTGCGGATGCTGCACACCAATTCGCTGATCGTCTGGTTGATCTGCGGCTTCTTCGGAGCGGCCTATTTCCTGATCCCGGAGGAGGCGGAGCGCGAGATCCACTCCACCAAGCTCGCCTATCTGCAACTGATCATCCTGGTCGTGGGCACGCTGGGCGTGGTGCTGACCTACACGTTCAACCTCTTCGAGGGCAACTGGCTGCTCGGCAAGGAGGGCCGCGAATTCATCGAACAGCCCAAATGGGTCAAGATGGGCATCGTCGTTGCGGCGCTGATCTTCCTCTACAACGTCACGATGACGGTGCTGAAGGGCAAGAAGACCGCCATAACCAATATCCTGCTGCTGGGCCTCTGGGGGCTGGCGCTGCTGTTCCTGTTCTCCTTCTACAACCCGGAGAACCTCAGCCTCGACAAGCAGTACTGGTGGTACATCGTGCATCTGTGGGTCGAGGGCGTCTGGGAGCTGATCATGGCGTCGATCCTGGCCTACCTGATGCTGAAGCTGACCGGCGTCGATCGCGAGATCGTCGAGAAATGGCTCTATGTCATCGTCGCCGCCGCGCTCTTCTCCGGCATTCTGGGCACCGGCCACCACTATTACTGGATCGGCACGCCGGGTTACTGGCAGTGGATCGGCTCGATCTTCAGCGCGCTGGAAGTCATCCCGTTCTTTGCCATGATGGCCTTTGCCTTCGTCATGGTCTGGAAAGGCCGCCGGGACCACCCGAACAAGGCCGCGCTCCTCTGGTCGCTCGGCTGCGCCACGCTGGCCTTCTTCGGCGCCGGCGTCTGGGGTTTCCTGCACACGCTGCACGGGGTGAACTACTACACTCACGGCACGCAGATCACTGCCGCGCACGGGCACCTGGCCTTCTTCGGCGCCTACGTCTCGCTCAACCTCGCCATCTTCACCTATGCCATGCCGATCCTGAAAGGACGCGACCCCTATAACCAGGTGATCAACATGGCGTCCTTCTGGCTGATGGCCGGTGGCATGACCTTCATGACCTTCGTGCTGACCTTCGCCGGCACCCTGCAGACGCATCTGCAGCGCGTCCTCGGGGAATACTTCATGGACGTGCAGGACCAGCTGGCATTGTTCTACTGGATGCGCTTCGGGGCCGGTATCGCCGTGGTGCTCGGGGCGTTGCTCTTCATCTACGCCGTGGCCATGCCCCGCAAGGAGATCATTGAACCCGGCAAGACCGCCGAAGTTCCGGCAGAGTAATCGAAATGGATGGATCCATGACACATGCGAAAGGGGCGGCCGACGCCCCCTTCTACCTGCCCCAGTCCGACGAATGCACGGTCTTCGAGGCAGCCCATGAAAACGGCCTTCCGGTCCTGCTCAAGGGGCCGACCGGCTGCGGCAAGACACGCTTCGTCAGCCACATGGCGGAACGTCTGGGCCGACAGCTCTACACCGTCGCCTGCCATGACGACCTGGCAGCGGCGGACCTGATCGGACGCTATCTGTTGAAGGGCGGCGAGACCGTCTGGGTGGATGGCCCGTTGACCCGTGCGGTCAGGGAGGGCGCGATCTGCTATCTCGACGAAGTGGTGGAAGCGCGCAAAGATGTGACGGTCGTGCTGCACCCACTCACGGACGACCGTCGCATCCTTCCTATCGACCGCACGGGTGAAGAACTGGTTGCGGCGGCGGGCTTCATGCTCGTGGCCTCCTACAACCCCGGCTACCAGAACATCCTGAAGACCTTGAAGCCGTCCACGCGACAGCGTTTCATCTCTGTCGAATTCGGGTTCCCCAGGCCGGACCTGGAAATTCGCGTGGTCGCGCAGGAGAGCGGGCTTGACGAAGACCGTGTTCGCGTACTCGTGCGCCTCGCCGGCAAGCTGCGTGCGCTCAAGGGGCAGGACATCGAAGAGGGTGTCTCGACCCGTCTGGTCGTCTATGCAGCAACTTTGATCCGGCAGGGTATGGGCATTGAACGGGCCATTCTCGCGGCGATGATCGAACCGCTCACCGATGATGAGGACGTGAAGCGCGGTCTTCTCGATCTTGTCACGGCGGTCTTCGGATAAGGTCATCCAGATGAGCAGGATCGAATTCGAGCCGTGGGAACCCGAGGAAACCGTCGGAAAACTGTGGCACGCCTTTGCCAGCCGTCTGGATGCGCCGGAGGTGCATCATGGCGCCGCGGTCGACCTTTCGGAGGTCGCGGGGCGGTTGGCGGTCCTGTTCCGCGGATTGGGGGGCGGCCATTCGGTCGAGCTGCGCCCGATCTCCGACGAGATCTCCCGCCACCGGCTGAGTTTCCTGCGTCGCCTGGGAACTGAGGTCGAAACCGCCCCTAGAGCGAGTTTCGACGGCGAGATCCTCCGTCTCCCCGCGCGTCTGGCGGTGTTCCCGAAACGCGAAGCAAATGCGGCGCTCTATCTGTGGTTGACGGCGGCTGTGGCCCATGCGCCCGACCGGATCGCGGAGGACGATCCGCTGCGCTCGGATCTGCGCGCACTGATGGCGGCTCAGGCGATGGTCTCTGCCGCGCTGGAGAACGCGCCCGGCTTGCGCGATCTCTATGCGGCCCTGTGCGAGGGCACGCTTCATCAAAGACCGACTCCCACGTTGCCGGTTGTCGAAGCCCGCATGGAGGCGCTCCTGCGGCACATGCTCGGCGATCGGGCGGCTCTCTCGCCCGAGGTGAAGGCGCTGCAAGACGCCATGGCCTCGGGGGAGCTCTTTGCCATTTCCGCGCCGCGCGGCTACCGGCCCTTCCGCCCCGTGCCCCTCTGGCCGGACCTGCGTGAGGTCGTCTTCTCGGCGGGCGACGAGGTGGAAACGCGCGAAACCGATGGTACCCCGGAAGAGGCGGGCGACAAGACATTCCGTGCCCGGCGGCGGCAGGCAGATCAGGCCGAACGGGCCGACAGCCTGATCCTGCACAAGTTCGAAGCGATCCTGAGCTGGGCGGAGTTCCTGAACCTCAATCGGCGTGTCGATGACGACGACAATGACGATGCGAAGAAGGCGGCCGAGGATCAGGACGAGATCGGTCTGGGGCAGATCTCCAAGGCGCCCGCGACGCGGCTGAAGCTGCATCTGGACCTCGCGCCGGAGGATGTGGACCGGGAGCGGCTCTCCGCGAAGCTGACCTATCCCGAATGGGACGCCCGCTCGGGCAGCTACCTGCCGGACCATGTCCGTGTGCTGGCCAGCACCGCGGAAGCGCGGGAGGAATACGAAGGTTATGCCAAAGACCCGCGCACGGCGCGACGGATCCGCTCGGTCAGGCGGCAGTTCGAAGCGCTAAGGCCGGGCAGGGTCGTGACCCGAGGGCATCTGGATGGCGACGCGCTCGACCTCGACGCCACCGTGCGGGCCCAGGTCGACTGGAAGGCGACCGGGCAGGGCACAGAACGGATCTGGACACAGACGCGGCCGGAAGCGCGCGATCTGGCGGTGTCGATCCTGCTCGACGTGTCCCGCTCCACCGAGAGCGCTGTTTCGGGGCGCGCGGTGATCGACATCGAACGCGAGGCGCTGGACGCGATGGCCTGGGGGCTCGACGCCTGCGGCGACGATTTTGCCATCAATGCCTTCTCCTCGCTCAAGCGCCACCGCGTCTACGTGCAGAACTGCAAGCGTTTCGACGAACCGATGTCCCGCATCGTCGAGGAACGGATCGGTGGGCTGAGGCCCGGTTTCTACACAAGGCTCGGCGCGGCCATTCGGCACGCAAGCGCCGGGCTCGCCACGCAGACCCGAAAACGCAAGCTGCTTCTGGTCATCACCGACGGCAAACCGAACGATCTGGACCACTACGAAGGCCGCCACGGCATTGAAGACACGCGCATGGCGGTGCGCGAAGCACGCCGCGCTGGTCAATCCGTTTTTGGCGTCACGGTCGACAGGACGGCCAAGAGCTGGTTCCCGCGTCTTTTCGGGCAGGGTGGGTTCGAGGTCGTTCCCGACCCGGACAAGCTCACCCAGGCGCTGCCGCAGATATACCGGCACCTGGTCGGAGCCTGACCATGACCGAAACGCAAGCCCGGTCCGAGCCGCGCAATGCGCTGGACGAGCTTCCCGGCGAGCTTCTCATGTGGGTGCTCATCGTCAGCGAATTGCTGGTGTTCGGTGCCGGGCTTGCGGCCTTTCTGGGGGTGCGGATCTCCGATCCCTTCGGTTTCGCCGAGGCGCAGGACCACCTTCACCGCACCGGAGCCGCTCTTAATACTGTGGTTCTGATCACAAGCGGCTTCCTGGCCGCGCGCGCGGTTCAATTGCGGCGGAACGGACAGAGGACCATGGCCCGCTGGCACCTGATAGCCGCGATGCTTCTTGGCGGGGTGTTCCTCTGGATCAAGGGGATCGAATTTGCCGAGAAGGCAGAACAGGGGATCGGGGTCGAAACCCATCCGTTCTTCATGTTCTACTATCTGCTGACCGGGTTTCATGCCGCGCATGTCGTCGCCGGAATCGTCATTCTCGGTCTCGTTGCGATCTGGGACGAGGCGCACATCATCGAGGTCGGCGCCGCTTTCTGGCACATGGTCGATCTTGTCTGGGTGCTGCTCTTCCCCGTCGTCTACCTGCTTGCGTGAGTCTCCATGCCCCTGAAATCACTTACATACGCCTGGCTCTCCCTGATCCTGTTGAGCGGTGCCTCGGCGGCAATTGCCGTAATGGTTTGCCAGAACGCGGTGCCCACCATGACCGGCGCCGCCACCCTGTTGGTCGCCTGGATGAAGATGCGCGTGATCCTGTCGCGCTACCTGGGTCTCTGGCGGGCGCCCTCATGGAGAGCGGGCTTCAACGGGGTTCTTGGGGGGTACTGCCTGCTTTTGCTCGGGCTCTACGTGATCCCGGTGCTCGCGAGCTGACATCTTCTGTCGGGGAGCAACGAATTTCGGGACGAGAAGGGAGGAAAGAAAATGCGTTGGCACATTCTCATCGGAGGCGCTGCGATTGTGTTCGGAACATTGACCATTCTGTCCGGCGGTATGGTGCTCTGGGGACCGCAGGCCGTTCGAGAGGGGGCGGGTGACATCGTTCTGCCCGTGCTCTGGTTCAATGCTTTTTCCGGACCGGCATATGTGGCAGCCGGCGTCGGAATTGTCTTCCGGCGTGCCTGGGCTGTGACGCTTTCCCGCGTGATCGCCACAGCGATTGCCATCGTGCTGGGGGTATTCGTTATCCTGATCCTGGCAGGTTCCGCCTGGGAGGCGCGCACGCTTGTGGCGATGGTCGTGCGGCTGGCCTTCTGGATCGTCGCGGCGCGGATCGCGTCTCTCGCAAGAAACGAGATTGCCGGCTGACGGCGTGGCCATTGGCCCGACAGAGGTCCCCGGCACGCGCGCCGAACGCCGGCAGGTCAGACCTACCTGTTCCAGGAGTCCGCGGGATCCGACATCGCGAACTCCCGCAACCGTTCGATGTTCTCGATCGCCGCATCGTAACGGTTCACCTTGACCCCGAAGGTTCTGAGCTTTGCAAACGCCCGTGACAGGCTTTCCGGCTTCATCCCCAGACGACCGGCAATCAGCACCTTGTCATAGGGAAGCGTTACCACGCAGCTATTCTCGTCACTGTCGGAGATTTCGAGCAGGAATTCCGCAAGGCGTTGGGCACCCGTCTGGGCCTTGAGCTGTTCGAGCTGATCGACGAGCGAATGGAGGTGGGTGAATGTGGAGGCAAGGATCGAAATGCTCACCTCCGGATCCTTCCGCATCGTTTCGAGCAATGCACTGGTCGGGATCTGGAGCAGATGGCAATCCGTGACGGCTTCGGCGGAAACGGGGTATTTCTTGTTGCGAAAGGCAACGGCCTCGCCAAAGCTTTCGCCTTTTGTGAAGACCGAAACGACAGTCTCGCCGCCGTTCGGCGCGACACGAAACAGTTTGACCCACCCGTCGATGACAATGTGGATAGACCGCGCGGTTTCTCCATGAAGGAACAGCGTTTCGCCACGTTCATGCTTGTGCCAGGTCGATTTCGCGATCAGTTGTTCGACATGCTCGTCTGGAAGGCTCTGCATCAACAAGGACTCGCGGGCAATATTTCTGCGTTTCTCGTAAGGCAAGGGATCTGTCCTCGATAAGCTGGAAGGTTACCGGAGGGAGCGTGGCTGATCTGGCAGCGACCGGAGTGCCGTCCAGCAAATACCGAACAGCCCCGAGAGGTCAACGCCCATTCCGGCACCCGTCCTGCGTGCGGCTTGACTATGTTCATGCAAGCCCTCGGTTCCGCGCCCTTGCATCCCCGGTGCAAATGAAGGTGGTGATGAAATGGATTCGGCGCTTTTCGCGATCCTCGTCGCGATGCCGATCCCGGTCGTTTCGCGGTCGCAAAATCATGCACGAAGGTCCGCTCGGCGAGTTCCAGGAAATGGCGCGGCGGCTTTTACCAGCGTAACGGCCGCCGCGCCTTGTCGTCAGTTCGGCATGATCGCTCCGATGGCGTACATGCCGTCATCGCCCTTGAGGAGCATCAACGTGACCTCGTCGCCGGGTGAGAACTCCCCCATCATCTCGGCATTTTCCAGAAGCGGCAGGTCCATCGTCATTGCCGGCCATCCGATCTCGGGGATCGGGCCGTGGCTGACATTTGCCGTGCCGTCTCCGATTTCATTGATAGTGGCCGTGGCGTGAACCGCGCCCTCCATCTGCTGGTCGGACATCGGCATGTTGGCGTGGTCCATTCCGTGCGACGCTTGTGCGAGCGCGGCGCCTGTCGAGAGGGCGAGGATGGTCAGGGTTTGAAAAAGAGTCTTCATGAGCGTCCTTTCAGGTTTATGGATGGTTACTCCGCCGGGACAGGCGCCTGGCCGGAGGGTTGGGTTGGAGTGGAAGAGGCGATCTCCCGATTGACACGGGGGAGCGCGAGCTGTTTCCAGATCACGAAGATCGCGGGGATCACGAACAGGGTCAGGATCGTCGCCGTGACCATGCCGCCGATCATGGGGGCCGCGATCCTCTGCATGATCTCCGACCCGGTGCCGGTGCCGTACATGATCGGAATCAGCGCCGCGAAGATCGTGGCAACCGTCATAACCTTCGGGCGCACGCGCAGCACGGCGCCTTCGAAGACGGCCTCCTCGATATCGTTCCTGTCGAGCCTGCGCCCTTCACCCTGCGCAAGCTTGCGCCTCTTTTCCCATGAGAGATTCAGGTAGAGGAGCATCACGATGGCCGTCTCGACCGCGACCCCCGCCAGCGCGATAAAGCCGACCAGCACCGCCACCGAGGTATCGAAACCAAGATACCACAAGAACCAGACGCCTCCCGACAGTGCCACCGGCAGCGCGGCGAGGATGATCCCCACCTCGATCACGCGGTTGAAGGCCATGAACAGCATCAGCGTGATGATCAGCAGGGTCGCCGGCGCGACGATCGTGAGCCGCTCCTGCATTCGTTCGATATACTCGTATTGGCCGGACCAGTTCAGCGCATAGCCGGGTGGCAAGGTGACCTGTTCGGCGACCCGTGCACGTGCTTCGGCGACGTAGCTGCCGAGGTCCCGCCCGGCGATGTCGATGAAGACGAAGCCGGTGCGCCGCGCATTCTCGGAACGGATCATGCCCGGGCCATCGACGATGCGGATTTCCGCCAGCGCGGCGAGCGGTACATGGGCGCCCGAAGGCGTGACCACCGGCAGTGTCTTCAGCCGTTCGGGGCTGTCGCGCCACGATTGCGGATAGCGCAGGTTGATCGGGAACCGTTCGAGCCCTTCGACGGATTCCGAGACCTGCATGCCGCCGATGGCAGTTTGCACGACGTTCTGCACGTCCTGCACGCTCATCATGTAGCGGGCCGCGGCCGCGCGGTTGACGTCGATCTCGATGAACCGCCCGCCCACGGGCCGCTCGGCATAGGCAGAAGCGGTGCCGTCAATGCCGCGCACGGCCTCCTCCACGGCAATGCCGATCCGTTCGATCTGTTTCAGGTCCGCCCCGGTGATCTTGACGCCGACCGGCGTCTTGATGCCGGTCGCCAGCATGTCGATCCGGTTCTTGATCGGCTGGATCCAGACATTGGTCACGCCGGGCACCTGCACGACCCGGTCCAGCTCGTCACGGATCCTTTCCATCGTCATACCGGGGCGCCATTCGCTTTCCGGCTTCAGCTGGATCGTCGTCTCGATCATCGTCAGCGGCGCGGGGTCTGTCGCGCTATCGGCGCGGCCAAGCTTCCCGTGGACGGTCTCGACCTCGGGGACGGTGGCAATCAGGCGGTCGGTCTGCTGGAGCACTTCGCGCGCCTTGCCGATCGAGACCCCGGGATAGAGCGACGGCATGTAGAGGAAATCGCCCTCGTTCAGTTCGGGCATGAATTCCGATCCAAGGCGTTGCAGCGGGTACCACATCGAGCCGACCACGGCGGCCGCGAGCACGGTCGTCGCCCAGGGCCAGGCGATGGCCGCATCGAGGAACGGGCGGTAGAGGAACACGACAACGCGGTTCAGCGGGTTCTTGCGCTCGGGAACGATGCGCCCGCGCACGAAATACCCCATCAGAACCGGCACGAGCGTGATCGACAGGATCGCCGCGGCGGCCATGGCATAGGTCTTGGTATAGGCGAGTGGCTGGAACAGGCGGCCTTCCTGGTTCTCCAGGACAAAGACCGGCAGGAAGCTGACGGTGATGATCGCCAGCGAATAGAAGAGCGCCGGCCCGACCTCGGAGGCGCATTCCTGCACGATCTGCCAACGGTTCTCGGCGGTCAGCTTCTCCTTTTCGAGACGCCGGTGCATTGCCTCGATCATGACGATCGAGGCATCGACCATCGCGCCGATTGCGATGGCGATCCCGCCCAGCGACATGATGTTGGCGTTCACTCCTTGCGCCCTCATCAGGATGAAGGCCGCGAAAATCCCGAGCGGAAGTGACAGCAGGATCACCAGCGACGAGCGCAGATGCAGCAGGAACGCCGCGCAGACGAGCACGACGACGATGAATTCCTCCGTCAGCTTCTTCTGCAGGTTCTCGATCGCGCGTTCGATGACGCCGGAGCGATCATAGGTCGTGACGAGTTCGACGCCTTCGGGCAGGTTCGGGCGCAGTTCCTCGATGCGGGCCTCCACCGCCTTGATCGTGGCGAGTGCATTGCCGCCCCAGCGAAGGATGACAACGCCGCCAACGGCATCCCCCTCGCCGTCGAATTCGCCGACGCCACGGCGCATCTCGGGCCCGAGCCGTATATCGGCCACGTCCCCCAGGGTGAGCGCCGCGCCCCGCTCGTTGACCATCAGGGGAGCACTGGCGAGATCGGCCAGCTCGTCGATGTAGCCCGACGACCGCACCATGAACTCGGCCTCGCCCATTTCGATCACGCTGCCGCCGGTCTCCCGGTTGGCCGACCGAATGGCGTTTGCGAGCTGGTCGAGCGTGATGTCGTAGGCGCGCAGCTTGTTGGGATCGACGACCACCTGGTACTGCTTGACCATGCCGCCGATCGTGGCGACCTCCGACACACCTTCGACGGCCTGGAGCTCGTATTTCAGGAACCAGTCCTGCAGTGTCCGAAGCTGTGCGAGGTCGTGCGTCCCCGTCCGGTCGATCAGCGCGTATTGGTAGATCCAGCCGACGCCGGTTGCATCCGGCCCGAGTTGCGGCGAGACCCCCTCAGGCAGGCTGCCGGTGATCTGGCCGAGATACTCCAGAACGCGGGATCGCGCCCAGTAGAGGTCCGTTCCATCCTCGAACACGACGTAGACGAAGCTGTCGCCAAAGAAAGAGAAGCCGCGCACGTCCTTCGCGCCCGGCACGGCCAGCATCGCGGTGGCGAGCGGGTAGGTGATCTGGTTCTCGACGACCTGCGGCGCCTGCCCTGGATAGGGCGTGCGGACGATGACCTGCACGTCCGAAAGGTCGGGGATCGCGTCGACCGGTGTCTCGCGGATTGCCCATATCCCGGCGGCGGCCATCATGAAGGCCAGCGCCACGATGACGAACCGGTTTGCGATCGACGCGCGGATGATTGCAGGGATCATTGCGTCAGGCCTTCCGGGGCAGCGACGCCGACAAGCGTCATGGAGAAATCGGGGTTGCGATCCAGCAGGAGTGTCAACTCCGCGCCGACAGGCAGATCGGCCGGATCGACGCGTTCGGCGATGGCGAAATCCATGGTCATGCCGGGCATGCCGATCTCGGTCATCGGGCCATGCGTGACGTTCGCCATCCGCGCGTCCGGGTCGACCGAGTTGATCTGACCCGACACTTTCATGGGAGGCGTGAGAGGCGCGACTTCAGCCAGCACCATCGTCATGCCGTCCGGCCGGGCGAAGGTGAGCGTCATCTCGGTGCCGGTGACGAGCCCGGCAGGGTCGAGCGCCGGATCGATGGCGAAATCCATGGTCATGCCGGGCATGCCGATTTCCTTCATCGGCCCATGTGTGACGGTGGCCATGCGGGCTGCGCTGTCGACGGAGACGATTGTGCCGGCGACGACGATGGGCGGTGCTGCCTCGGGTTGGGCGGGGTCGGTGGACGCGGGCGCCGGGTCGCCGACGGCACGGACAGCGATGACCGAGAACATTCCGCCCTCGTCCTTTGCCAGGTCGAACGCGATGGGCGTCTCGAGCCGAACCGTGTCCGGATCCAGACCGGATACGGACAGGTCCATCTGCATCGCCGGCCAGCCGAGCTCCGGTATCGGATCGTGTTTGAGCGTCAGTTTGCCGTCCGGCGTGACCGCCAGCGCCATTCCGGTACCGGTGGCCGCGACGCCATTGTCGGGCACGAGTTCCAGCAGCCCAAGAAGCCCGTCCGCGCCGCGTGCGGCCGTGAATGCAACCTTCTCGCCCTCTTCAAGCCGGTCGAGCGGCACGTCTGCCCGCACCGGGAACCGTGAGGTTATGGCGGGCCAGTCGAGGCTCTCCAGTGCGTCGTGGCTCACGGTTGCCAGGCGGTTTTCGCTGTCAAGTGCGACCAGTGTTCCGGTGCCGCGCGCCGGTTCCTGATCGGTCGGCGCCATCCGCATGAAACCGGCGCTCAGGGCGCTTTCGCTGTCGATGAGGAACTGCGCCGAGGCAACAACCTCCTCGCCCGGGGTCAGCCCCTGAAGGATCTCGGTGCGTCCACCCTCGCCGAAACTGTCGCGCAGCCCGGTTGTGACGAGGCGCGGGCGAAAGGTACCCTTGCCTGTCTTCAGGATCACGCGTTCGGCCGCGCCGGTGCGGATGACGGCCTCGGAGGGGACGGTCAGAACCTGTTGGCTGGTCTCCGGCAGGAGGCTCACGCTTCCGAACATGCCCGGGCGCAGCAGGCCCTCGGCGTTGTCGAAGCTCAAGCGCACGGGCAGGGTGCGGGTGCGCGGGTCGAGCTCCGGATAGACGTAGTCGATCTCGCCCTCGAAGCTGCGGCCCGGAAGATGCTCGAACCGGGCCACGGCGCGCATCTCGTTGGAAAGGCGGGCGATATCACGCTCGAACACATCCACGATCAGCCAGACGCTGCTCAGGTCAGCAACGGAGAAAGCGCGGATTCCGGGCTGGAGATACATGCCGTCTGCCGCTTCGAGCGAGATCACGACGCCATCCTGCGGCGCCTCGATCTCGATATTGCGCGCAAGCTCCCGGGTCCGTTCGATCTCCGCCAGTTGGCGGGAAGACATCCCGTGGCTCAGCAGCTTGTTGCGCGCGGAGTCGAGGATGCGGGGGTCGGAGTCATCGAGCGCCCGGATCAGATCGCCGGTCGCTGCCGCGACCAACGGCGAGAACAGGTCGAACAGGACCTGGCCTTGTTCAACCCGGTCTCCCACGGCTCGCACTTCAAGGCGCTCGATCCAGCCTTCCACGCGGGTATGGACATGGCTCGTCCGGTGCTCGTCATAGCCGACGAAGCCCACGGTCTCGATGCGCTGCGCGACATCGGTCACCTGGGCCAGCGCGGTTCGGACACCGATCGCATTGATCTCGGCCGCGCTCAGCGTGACCTCCCCGGGGTCGCCCGAGGGTTCCTGCCCGGCATAGACCGGGATCAGGTCCATTCCCATCGGGGACTTGCCCGGCCCGTCGCGGCGGAAATTCGCATCCATTGGCGCAACCCAATAGAGGATTTCCGGCTCGTCTGAGCCGTTGGGGACCACGGGATTGAGGTAGAGCCGCTCAAGATAGATCCCACCGGCCATGCCCCCGGCGAGGGCAAGAATACTAAGCGCCGCATAACGTCCGCGCATGACGACCTCCAGACGGCCGATCCCTGTTCGATCAACCCAAAGACAACGATTTGGCCACGAACCCTGTGTTCAGGGTCGCAGGTGCGATGTCAGAGGGACCGGGGAGGACGTTCGGGCAGAGAGGCTGCCTGCAACTTTATGGAAGATGTCGCCAATGGGCGCTGGCTGGCGCGGCGTGCGAAGGATTCGGGCGCCAAAAGATACGCAGGTTGCAGCTCCGCAGGGCAACATCCCGCGAAATGGCAACCCGATGACTGCACCGTGTCGGAAGGGCAGTGCTCGGAGGCGGCATTCGTTGCCGCCGCATGAGGCGTTGCGTGTCCCGTATGGGTTTCTGCCGGTGCTGCCGTTTCCTGTGCGACCGCGCCGGCCGCGTGAGCGGTGTGCTGCGCCCCGCCGTAGACAAAGGACAGGCTTCCGATCACCAGCGTCAAGCAGGTGAGCAGGGTAATGAGGCGCCTTGTGGCGGTCTGGACTGTCATCTTTGTCACGAGACGCGTCTATCTCGGGCTGGCTGATCGGACAATATACATTCTCGCGATCAGCGCGTGGAAGGGACGTTTGCCAGAAGGTTCCGTAGAGCACGGAAGGCAGACCGGGTTTGGCACAAGGCAGGCGAATGAGCCTTCCCGGATCGGTGTCCGCGGGTCAGTAGCGGCCCGCGGACGCTGTTACTCGGCGTCAAGCACATAGGTTGCCATCGCGGTTAGGTCTGCGTCGCTCAGAAAGGCTGTTCCCCCCTGAACCACCTCGCCCATGCTGCCGCCGAACGAGTCTCCGTCTGGCATGAGGCCCGTGCGGAGCGCGAAGGCAAGGTTTTCAACCGTCCAGCTTCTGGCGCGGAGATCGGCCGGTCGGAGGGAGGGCGCGTTGTCTCCCCCGGGGAGGTCCTCGTTGCCGGAGAATGTCGCGCCTCTCGAACGTGCGCCTGCAAGGTTTCGGGGTGTATGACAGGCCCCGCAATGCGCGGCGCCCCTCACCAGTTCACGTCCCCGGTTCCAGGCGGCGCTCCTGCCGTCGACGGGATCCGTTTCCGGGCGAGTCAGGAACATGGCCCGCCAGAGCTTGAGAGCCCATCTTTGGTTGACCGGAAACGGTGCCTCATGCTCTGGACTTGGCTCGGGCACCGCCGGAACGGTCTGAAAGGCCGCCCACAGATCGGCGATCTCCTGATCGGAGAAATTCGCGTAGAACGGGTAGGGGAAGGTGGGGAAGTAGGGCTCGCCTGTCGGCGAAATTCCCTGCCGCACCGCCTTTGCGAAGTCTTCGACCGTCCAGTCGCCAATGCCGAGGTCGGGGTCTGTGGTCAGGTTGGGTGGATAGAAGGCGCCGAACGGTGTCTTCAGCGGTGCCCCTCCCGCCAGCGGCGCGGCGCCGCCCGCGATGTCGGTATGGCAGGCGATACAACCGCTGGCCCGTGCGAGATAGGCGCCGCGGTTCACGTCTCCGGTCAATTCGATCGGGGCGGGAGGGCTTCCGACCGGCCGGAACATCAGGCCGAGCACAATTGCCCCGCCTGCCATCGCGAGGATTGCCGCAGTGCGCAGCAGAGCCAGCATGTCACTTCTCCTCGGCGCGGAACCTTGTATGGCAAGCCGTGCAGGCCTGACTGACCATGGCAAAGGCCATGCCGGCGGGCATCTGGCCAATATGTTCGGCACTCATCATCGGCGCACCACCGCCCATCATGCCCTGTCCACCCATCATTCCCTGGCCGCCCATCATGCCACCTTGCGTCGGCATCCCGCCGACACCGTTCTCCGCGGCGCGTTCCAGGCCCTCGGCAAAGATCTCAAGTTGTTGCGCAAGCCCAGTGAAGGTCTCCCAATCCTGCCAGATCTCGGGCCTGGCCTCCGAGGGGGCACCACCGGTCCCTTCGGGGAACTTGGATGTCATGGCCTCGCCGGCATGGGCGGCGATCCTTGCTGCTCCTGACCGCACGGCATCCGGATCATAGGGCGCGGTGCCCTGCATCATCGGCGCAAGCGCTTTCACGACCTCCGCCATGGCGGCCATCCCATCCATGCGTTCCTTGACAATGCCCATCGCCCCACTGTGGGCAAAGGCCGTGGCCGCGATGAGAGTGATGCCGGTCGCGGCGCTCAGATTTCGTTTCAGTTTCATGGATCTGCTCCTGTCTTGTCCTGTCCTCAAATCGGTCTTGGGTCAGGACGCGACGCGCGGTGGTGGGGGATCAAAGCCGTGCTTGATGCCTGGCTCGATGCGCCCGTGTGGCAGGAACTCCTGCCCGTCGAGCTCGGCAGGCGGAAATGGCATCGCGTGGATCTCGACGATGGCCTGGAAATGGCAGTCGATCCCCGGATGACACTGTCCGGCCAGTTCGCCCTCGGTGGAGGCCGGATGATGATGGGAATCTTCCCGGGCCTGTTCGAAAGGTGCCGCAACCCGATGGTCGGCGGCATGCGAGAGGGCCGGAGGAAATGCCGGCGGCGCGATCAGGACGAACACAAGCACCAGCGCCACGGCGCGGTACCAGAGTGTCATGTTCCGGTCGCGCTTCATCACCTGATCCCGTTCTCCCGCTGCAATTCCCGGATATAGAGCGTAACCCGTGCGATCTCGGTATCAGAGATGCCCTCGACCGGGGGCATGCTCCCGAAGCTCCAGTGATGGGCCCGCACCCCCGTCTTTGCCGCGAGGAGAAATGCCATGTCGCCATGGTGGCCCGGCTCGTAGATCTTGTGGACCAGCGGCGGGGCGACCCCTTGCTGGCCGGCTGCATGGGTTCCGTGGCAGCCGGCGCATTTCGCGTCGAATGCGGTTCTTCCGTGTTGGGCATCTGCTGACAGCTCCGCTGGAAGCCGCACCTCGACCATCGGCGCGCCACCGGCAATGAGCTCCTGTCCATCGGATATCCTTTCCGACGGCACCCGGGCCTGCGACATCAGAATCGCGATGGCGATCAGACCGGCGGTCACGATCGGGAATGCAAACAGTCTATTCACCAGTTCAAGTATCTCCCGCAGCCATCCCGCATTTGCCATCCCTCCAGTGCTGGAAGGTCAACAGCGAATTCGCGACAAGAGGGTGTGTTCGATATCGACCTGCGTTCCGGTGGTGCAGGGCAACGGCATCGAAAGCCATGCCGGGGAGATGGGCGCCCGCGCGCATCATTGCCCGGACATCCCCGTGTCCATGCCGGGCAGACCTGCCTGGAAGATGCGTTTCGCCTCGGGCCAGTTCGCCTTGACGAAAGACAGGATGGCGATGATCTCGCCATCCTCGAGGATGTCCCCGAAGGCCGGCATGTCGCTCTCGTAACCGGGCACCACCGCCTCGATCCCCGATTTCGTCATCGCGAAGAGATGCGCGTCGGAATGTGTGAAGGAATGGCCGGAGCCGTCCTGCGGCGGTGCTGGCATGCGCCCCGTGTCGAGGCGCCTGCGCCAGTCCGGCTGGCCCTCCCGGTTCTCGCCATGACAGGCGGCGCAATGCTCCGCATAGAGCACTTCGCCGGCGGCAATCGTCTCGGCGCTGGAAGGGGCGCCGAGAAAGGTCACCTCCGCAGGGCTGCCGGCCGCGGCACCCGAGGCGCTCGCCACGGCCAGGGTGGCGGCGGCCAGCAGACACGCCGCCTTCCGCTCTTCCGACCCTTTCGCAGGATGGGTCTTACTCATTCGAAAAGACCTCTATCCCCTCCGGTCCGTAGGAATAGACCTTGAGCGTCCCGTATTTCTCACGCGCCATGCCGGGAGAATTCTGCGGCATGCCGGGCAGGATCAACCCGGTGATCGCCGGCCGTTCCGTCAGCAGCCGCGCGATGACTTCCTCGGGCACATGGCCGTGAACCTCGTAACCGCCGATTTTTGAATGGTGGCAGGACAGCCCCTGCTCGGGAACGCCAGCCGCCATCGCCCGCCGGGCGACATTGGTGTCGTCGACAATCTCCACGTCGTAGCCACGGTCTTCCATGTATTCCGCCCAGAGACTGCAGCAGCCACAGCTCGGGTCGCGGTAGACGGTGACCGGTTCGGCAGCAAGGGCGGGCGTTGCGATCAGGGCGAGGATTGCAAGGGTGGGTTTTTTCATTGGGAATTTCCTTCAGAGGATCGTGGAGGCCGTCCAGGACAGGCCGGCGTCTCGGCTGTGCAAAAGCCTGCCTTCGGCTGCCGCGACGAGGGTGTCGGGATTGGTCGGGTCGCTGGCGAGGGCCGCGGCACCGAGCGAATTTGCCTTGCTCCAGATCAGGCCGGCATCGATGCTGGCCCAGATCCCGGAGGGCAGGGCGGCCCAGAGACGGTTCGGTGCCGCGGGCGAAGATACGAGGGCCCAAACGGGCTCTCCGGCCGGGAGCGGGACCATATCGGGCGCCTTGGCGCCCTCCAGTAGGGCGTCCAGCGCGTGTTCTGGCTGCACGTCTTGCCACCGGCAGAAACAGTCGGGGACGCGTTGCAGCCCAGCGGTCGAGCCGCCATAGAGCCATATGCCGCCCATCCCGCTGGCGAGGTCGACCGACGCCAGGCTGAGCACGTCTCGCTCCTCTCCGGCGATGAAGGGGCGATCCATCACGAATTCCCAGTTTTCTCCAGCATCCTCGCTGCGCCAGAGTCCGTCACCGGGGATGGCGGCGTAAAGCGTGTCCGGCAGCCGTGCGGCGGTGGCGAGTGCCGCGATCTCGGTCGCAGGCAAACCCCGGCCGCCTGGGACGAGAGGTTCGCCCTGGTTGTACGAAACCGCCACGCCGCCGCCTTCGAGTGCGACGATCAGGCGGTTCGGCCGCTCGGGATGCGTCGTGAGCGCCACCGGTTTGCGGTCCGGTCGGGTGCCCTGGCGCCAGCTGGCACCACCGTCCTCGCTGATCAGAAAGACGTCGCCAACGGCGACCGCGCCGCTGCCCGTGAACGCGACTGCGTGAGCCCCGGCCGGTGTCGCGGCCCCCAATGCCGGCGTTATTCCCAGGATCGAGGCCCCCATGACACCCCCCATGAAGGCGCGCCTGTTGAGCCGAAGTTCTTTGAAATATGTCATTTTCCGTTGTCCATGGATGGAGATGGAGAGACGTCGGCGCTGGCGCGCAATCGATCTCGTCACTTGCGCCGGGATCCGGCGCGGCGGTTCACATCAGAAAACGGGGTCGCGGTGGTGTCTGCGCCGGTGGTTCTGCCCGGTTGCGAAACGCTGCGTCGGCATAGCCAAAGGCGTCGGCGTTGCCGGTCACGGGGTCCGCCCATTCGACGGGCAGTGCTGCCAATTGAGCCGCGAAACAGAGCCCGCCGCATTCCGACGAACCTTCCGGACTGTGCTCATCGCAGTCGGCACAATCGAGGGCACCCATATGGGTGTGCACCACTTCGGGCATGTCAATGGGCATCGTTCCACCGGCCGCGCCCTGAACCACCGTGCCCAGGATGAACGCGACAAACATGCAGGCAGAGAGGAGTCTGACCATAAGTGACATCGACCAAAATATGCCTGCAAGTTTGAAAGATGTCGACGGAGCGATCGTCGCAAGGGACGGCATGCGATCCGCAAGGTTGCTCGGCTAGGGAGTAGATCAATCGATCCTCGCGCGCTCCTGTGGCATGGCCTCCAAGATCTGCCGGAAACGGCAAGGCTGATCGACGTATCGCAGTAGCCTGACCGATTTTGCTGCCACACGAGGCGAAGGCGGCATTCTGAAAAAGACCCGCGATCACGGCGAGCGTTGAGCAGATATCAGGCGGGAGCGCTCTGAATGGCGGGTTTGGGCCAGAAGCGAATGTTTTTGGGATGAGCACCGTTCACTCGACGCGGCGGCGCGGAATGGACTTTCCCGGGATTTTTGGAGGGCGTTTAGGTCACTTCGCGGCGCCGTGATGCGTCGGTGCCGCGCGGTGTTCCCCCAATATATCCCGAGATCCACGGATTCGGCATGAAAAAGCCGGGGCGGACATGCCGCTCCGGCTGTTTTCTTTCCACGTTCGCGCAGCTGGATCAGGCGCGCATCGTCTTCTTTTCAAGGAAGCGCTGATGCCAGGACAGCGCTTCGCTGGGCAGCATCGGCGTGTGCAGGCCGAGTGCGTTTTTCTTGGCGCGCTCGTAATAGTCTTCGAGCTGCGGTTTGTAGTCCGGGTGAGAGCAATTCGCGATGATCAGTTCCGCACGCCTTTTCGGCGAAAGTCCACGCAGGTCGGCAAGGCCCTGCTCGGTCACGATCACCTGAACGTCCTGAGTGATGTGGTCGGCATGGCTGACATGCGGCACGATTGTCGAGATATCGCCTTTCTTGGCGATCGACGGCGACACGAAGCAGGACAGGTAGGCATTGCGGGTGAAGTCGCCCGAGCCACCGATGCCGTTCATGATCCGCGAGCCCATGACGTGGGTCGAGTTGATATTGCCGAAGATGTCGGCCTCGATCATGCCGTTCATGGAGATCGTGCCCAGGCGGCGGATGACCTCCGGGTGGTTCGAAATCTCCTGCGGGCGCAGGATGATCTTGTCACGGTAGAAATCGAGCTTTTCCCGGAACCGGATTGCGGCCTTGTCGGACATACCGAAGGCGGTCGAGGAAGCGCAGAGCATCTTGCCGTCATCGATCAGGTCCATCATCCCGTCCTGGATGACCTCGGTATAGGCCATCAGGTCATGGAAGGGCGAATCCCGCAGGCCGGCGAGCACGGCGTTGGCGACGTTGCCTACACCCGATTGCAGCGGCAGAAGCTTGTTGGTCAAGCGGCCTTTTTGCACTTCCCACTTCAGGAACTCCATCAGGTGGCCGGCGATCGTCTTGGAGACATCGTCGAGCGGCGGGAAGGGGGCGTTCTTATCGGGAAGGTCGGTCTTGATGATGCCGACCACCTTGTGCGGGTCGCAACGCAGGGTCCGTTGGCCGATGCGATCATTGGCATGGACCATCGGGATCGGCACCCGGTTCGGCGGCAGTGCCGTGCCGTAGTAGATGTCGTGCATCCCCTCCATGCGCTCGTCATGCCAGTCGTTCACCTCCAGGATCACCTTGTCGGCGCAATCGATCCAGGTCTTGTTGTTGCCGATGGAGGTGGCGGGGATCAGCGAGCCGTCTTCCTTGACGCCGGTGACTTCGATCACGGCGACGTCCAGGTTGCCGAAGAAGCCTTCCCAGACCATCGGGGCGACGTGGGAAAGGTGCAGATCGAAATATTCCATCTCGCCGCGGTTGATCTTCTCGCGCTCGATCGGATCGGAATTGTAGGGCAGGCGGTATTTGATCGCGTCGGCCTTGGCGAGGGCGCCGTCGAGTTCGGGGCCGGTGGAGGCGCCGGTCCAGAGGCCGATCTTGAACGGATCGCCAGCTTTATGCGCGGCCTCGATCTGCCCGGCAAGGGCCTGCGGCAGAGCCTTGGGGTAGCCGGAGCCGGTAAAGCCGCTCATGCCGACTGTGTCGCCGGATTTGATCAGTGAAGCCGCGTCATCGGCGCTCATGACCTTTGAGCGAAGATAGGAGTTCTGGATACGATCTGTCGTGGCCACGATTGGTGTCTCCTTATTCTGATCCGTTATCGACAACGGTTTCAGCTATTTTTACGCACGACGACAGGCCTCGTCATCGGCCGGAATTCGCTCTCAAGTGGCGTTCATGCTCTGCAAACTACCAAATTGGAGCGCTGTACCCGTGCCTTATGCCCATTACGATGATGCGATCAATGCGACCATAATGCGTTGTGAGGTCAAAAGGTACCTGCTTGGATGAATTTGGTTTAATATATTGAAAAATATAAAAAATACCCGTGTTGCACGCGGTGCAACGCCATGGGCTTTCGAAGTCACCTGATCGGGCTCGTCTTGTCGGGGAGAATTGGCTTCCATGGAGCTCGCCCCTTTGCTCGACAGGGGCGACATCCTGTCCGCAAACTTCCCGCAACCATAAACAAAATGCCCGCATCCGACCGTTGAAACTCTCGACAAAGCCGTTCTGCATCGGCTTGCCCGGTGCGATGTAGTGCCATTCGATCCGGTGACCGGAACATCAGCGCGGGATGGCGTTACTGGTTAGCTCGGTCACGTTGTCGCTGACAATCATGCCGGGCTTTCCGCGGCGCTCGATCAGGGCGGTCAGCTCGCGTGCCAAACGACGCCCCGAGATCGAGCTTTCCGGATCCGCCGGGATGCATTCCCGGGTGACATCGTCGACCACGTCGAGAACCCGGAAGCGCTGGCCGTTGGCGAACTGGTCGTGGACGAAATCCAAAGACCAGCGTGCATTGGGTCGCGCCGCGACCAGAAGCTGAGCCCGAGTCCCGACAGCCTTCCGCCGCACCTTCCGTTTTCGCACCGTCAGCCCCTCTTCGCGGTAGAGCCGGTAGATGCGACTGATCCCCGAGGGAACACCCTCGCGGCGCAGCAAGACGAACAGGCGCCGGTAACCGAACCGCCTTCGCTCATTGGCCAGGTTCCGCAAGCGACCGCGCAGCACCGTGTCCGGCGCGCGTTGAGTCCGATAGCGGATCATCGCTCGATCCGCGCCGACGATGTGGCAGACCCGCCGTTCCGATAGGCCATGCTCGGCACGAAGATACGCAACGACTTCCCGCTTCACGGCGGGCCCTGCCACTTTTTTGAATCCAGGTCCTTCATCGCCGCCAGATCCAGCATCTGCTCGGCCTGCAGCTTCTTCAGCTTCGCGTTCTCATCCTCGAGCGCCTTCAGCCGCTAGGCTCCAGACTTCGGTAACGGGGCGGGCTCTGTCAATGGGGATTGCCCACACACGATCGTCCGACGCTCTCCTTTGAGCGCCGATCATCTGTATTTTTTGTCCGTTGTGGCGTTTCTCGCCAGCCCTTCTTTAACAGATCTCCCTCGGGTTCATGCTTCGGTCCGTGGTCGGCGCGATGGCCGCCAACATGATGCTGGTTCAGTGCGGTATCCCGCCGATCTTGTAGGTTAGAAGCGTCGAGGTGACCGAGATAACCAGCAGCAATATTCCCACACTGCCCATCGCAAAATTGATCTGCGTGCGGATGCTCCAGCCATTCCAGGCCAGGTTGGTCTTCTTGAGCGACATCGCGAACTGTTCCGTTGCTTGTGACAGGGGTTCTGGCACCAGCTAGAACATACAAGTCCTAATGTTTCGGAAACCGCCGCGCGTTCCGGCCGACGGTTTTTCGCCTGAACCTAGGGAAGCTGATCGCGCAGGGCCAGCAGGTCCGGTGCCTTCGGGTTGCGGGCCAGTGCCGCGTCGAGGGTCTGCCGTGCTTCATCCATCCGGTCGGAGGCGGCTTGAAGGCGCACGATCATGGACCAGGCACTGGTCATCTGCGGGTCTAGCCGAACCGCTTCGCCGAAGGATGCCAGTGCCCCTTCGAGGTTGCGGGTGGTCAAGGCGATGCCGCCAAGAACAAGCTGCGTTTCGGGGAAATCGGCGGTCGCTGCGAGGGTTTGCTGCCATTCGCCCATCGCCGCCTGCATGGCTTCGGCCTGTTTCGTGGGCAGGTGGGCGATCGACGCGGCGAGCAGCTCACGCACCGCGGAATTGCGCACCAGGCGCGTGTCGTCTTCCAGCAGGCGCAGCAGCCGCAGGGTCATGTCGGTGGGAGCGGCGGCGCGTTGAAGGCCGGCCGCGTTGGCGCGCACCACCGGGTCTGGGTCCGATAGCAGGCCCTGCATCCGGTCGGCCAGCTCGGGAGTGCCAAGGGGCAGCAGCATCTCGAGCGCGGTGGCGCGGACAATCGCTGGCAGGTTCGACAGCGCAATTTCCGCGAGGTTCTCCAATTCCGAAGCGTCGCCCTTGCGGATCGCGGCGAAAGTGGTGGCGAAATGCGGTCCGCGATATTGGGAGTCGGGGAAACGCTTTTCCAGCTCCTGCTGTGCCCAGAACGGTCCCTCGGTGGCGTGGCAATCGGTGCAGGCATTCGGCGCGCCCGTGCTCACCGACAGGTCCGGCCGCGGTACGCGAAAGGAATGGTCGTGGCGTCCGTCCACGCCCATGTAGACGCGCTCGATCATGTGGCAGGAGACGCATTGCGCGCCCTCGCTGTCGGGTTCGTGGAAGTGGTGCTCGACACTGTCATACTCGGCCAGCTTCAAGCTGGGGAAATCCGGGTTGCCGGCCGGCGAATGGCAGCTCAGGCAGATGCCGTTGCCTTCGTTGTAATGGGTGGCGCTATGCACGTCGTGGCAATCGGAGCATTGCACGCCGGCGGCATACATCTTTGATTGCAGGAAGGAACCGTAGACATAGACCTCGTCGAGGATCTGCCCGTCGGCTTCGTAGAGTGGATCGCGCAGGGTCGAGAGGCGATAGGCGTCGTGGAAGGGCGTGCCGGGCAGGGGGGAGGCGGCCTCCAGCGGGCCGCGCCGGGCGTGGCAGGCGGCGCATTGCTGGATCTCGGTCTCGGCGTCGCCCGAGGTAAAATCGGCGGAGAAGCCGGTCGGGCTCAGCCCTTCGATTGGCCAGCCGGGCAGATCGCCTTCCGCCGCGGCCCAGTCCAGATGCAGGGAGCCGGGGCCGTGGCAGGCCTCGCAGCCGACGCCGATCTCGGAATAGGTGGAGTTGTAGCGTTTCTCCTGCGCATCGTAATTGCGCTGGTAGTTCGTGGAATGGCACTCCGCACAGCGGTTGTTCCATGTCTTGTAGGGGCCGGTCCAGTGGAAGGCCTCCGAAGCCGGCAGATGCTGGTCGGGATACATGTGGAACCACTCGTTGCGCACGGTATCCCAGGGGATGTCGAATGTCTGGAACCGTCCCGGCTCGGTCTCGACGAAATATTGCTGCAGCGGTGTAATGCCGATCACGCCGGCAACGGGCCAGCGCGTCATGGCGCCGTCGGGGCCGTCGCTTTCTATGAAAAGCTGTTCCCCCTCGCGGCTGAATTGGGTGGTCACACCGCGATGGGTGAAGCTCGCGTCGTCGAAATCGGCCAGCACACCTTCGCTGGTTTCCGTCCAGGCCAGGTCGTGATGCGAACCTTGCCAGTCCTCCCACTCCGGCGCGTGGCATTCCGCACAGGCGGGGCTGCCGACATATTCGGGCGGCTCGGAAGACTCCTCGGCCGGTGCCGGACCGGAAACAAGGCTGGCCGCGAACAGGAGCCCGGCCGCGAAGACGCGCCCGAAAAGGCCTGCGGCCTTGGCAAGGGAGCGGGGGGATGCGGCGGCTGACATGGGGATTCTCCTGTTGTCTTCGGCCACGCTATCCCCGCGGGGGCTGAATCGGCCAGAGGCGAAGTTGCGAAAGTGGCTGCCGTTTCGTCACGGGGTAGACGCGTCTCAGTCACAGGCGAAACGAAAAAGTTCATCGCGGTCCAGCAACCGCAACCGGCCATAGCCGAGTTCGATCGCGTTTATTTCCGAGAGCGCGCGCAGGCATCGCTGCACCGTCGGCAGCGAAACGGCCGTGTGCTCGGCCAGTTCCTCCTGCGACAGCTCGATCCAGCCGTCGGGGCTGCTGATGGATTCGGCGATATGCAGAAGGCGCAGCGCGATGCGGCTGTTTGCGCGCGTGACCGACAGGTTGGCCAGCAGCCGCAGCGCGGTCTGCATGTTCGCATGGGTCAGCGCATAGAAGTCGCGCATCATCTCCGGATGTTTCCGCACGAGTTCCCGCAGCTTTTTACTCGGCAGGAACAACGCCTGAACCGGCCCGCGCGCCACGACGCTCACCAGCCGCCGCTGGTCCGAGAACAGCGCCAGGTCTCCCACCCAGAACCCCGCCTCGGCGCGATGGGGGGTGAGCATCTCCTTGTTCTCGCCCGGGATCAGGATCTGGACCACGCCGGAAACGATACCGAACAGGCCGTTGGGCTGATCGCTCAGGTTGTAAAGCGGCTGGTCGGATTCGAAACTGGCCAAACGCCCGATGCCAAACAGGGCCTCGCGCGTTGCGTTATCCCGCTCGGCCAGCCATCCACGTTCGAAAAGGACGGACCTGGCTTCGTCAAGCGGTGGAGGTTTGGCGACTTTCTTTTGGGAAACATTCATTTGATGGGATAGCCAAAATGATATCGGACTAGAAATAACGAGCATGGAGAGCTTAGAGTTGCTTTGTGCGCCTGTCGACGCCGCTGATGGGCGTGCAGTGTTTTTGTTCGAGTGGGCCGGCGCGGTGATGACCCGGTCATGCAGAGATGGTTTGTTCAAAGAAGGCGGTTCGTCAGAAACCGCTATCCAGGGAGAAATTGAATGCGATCAAGACTTTCATTACGAGCCGTGCTCGGCGCGTCGTTCATGGGGCTTGCGCTGAGCGCGACAGGCGCCTGGGCACAAGACGCCGACAAGCCCAACATCCTGGTGATCTGGGGGGATGACGTTGGCCAGTCCAACATCTCGGCCTACACAATGGGCCTGATGGGATACCGGACGCCCAATATCGACCGGATCGCCGAGGAGGGGGTCATCTTCACCGACTATTACGGTGAACAATCCTGCACCGCCGGCCGCTCCTCCTTCATCATGGGGCAGTCGGTCTTCCGCACCGGGCTTTCCAAGGTCGGCCTGCCGGGTGCCAAGGAAGGCATGATGGTCGAGGATCCGACCATTGCCGGCCTGCTCAAGGCCGAAGGCTACGCTACCGGTCAGTTCGGCAAAAATCACCTCGGCGACCGCGACGAGCATCTGCCGACCAACCACGGGTTCGACGAGTTCTTCGGCAATCTCTATCACCTCAACGCCGAGGAAGAGCCGGAGAACGAGGATTACCCGGGCGAAATGGTTCTGCCCGATGGCTCCACCTTCCGCGACAAATGGGGGCCGCGCGGTGTGATCAAATCCTCCGCCGACGGGACCATCGAGGATACCGGGCCGCTGACCATCAAGCGGCAGGAAACCGTCGATGATGAAACCGTCGCCGCCGCGATTGATTTCATCCAGCGCTCGGAAGACGCCGACACGCCGTGGTTTGTCTGGTGGTCCGGCACCCGGATGCATTTCCGCACCCATGTCAGCGAAGAGCGCCGCGAGATGGCCGACGAGATCGTCGGCAAGCATGTCGACGAGTACCAAGCCGGCATGATCGAGCATGATATGCACATCGGCATTTTCCTCGACAAGCTGGACGAGCTTGGCATCGCCGACAACACCATCGTCTTCTACTCCACCGACAATGGCGTCCACATGAACACGTGGCCGGATGCAGGCATGACGCCGTTCTGGGGTGAGAAAAACACCAACTGGGAAGGCGCGTGGCGCGTTCCGTCGATGGTCCGCTGGCCTGGCAAGATCGCCGAGGGCGAGGTGATCAACGAGATCGTCCATCACATGGACTGGCTGCCGACCTTCCTGGCCGCTGCCGGCAACGAAACCATCAAGGAAGACCTGCTGGAAGGCGTCACCGTTGCCGAAGTGGGCGGCGGTCGCGACTACCGGGTGCATCTGGACGGATACAATATCCTTCCGCTGCTGACCGGAGAGGCCGAGGAGAGCCCGCGCAAGGAGATCTTCTACTTCACCGATGACGGCGACCTTGCCGCGCTGCGCTACATGGACTGGAAGATCACCTTCCTGGAGCAGAAGGCCTGGGGAACTTTCCGTGCATGGATGGAGCCGCTGACACCGCTGCGCGTTCCGCTGATCTTCAACCTGCGCCGCGATCCGTATGAGCGCGGTTACCGGACCTCCAACACCTTCTACGACTGGATGCTCGACCGCGCCTACATGCTGGTACCGGCACAGGCCTACGTGGCCAGCTTCCTTGAGACCTTCAAGGAATACCCGCCGCGTCAGGAAGCAGCCTCCTTCAGCCTTGACAAGGTGATGGAGACGCTGTCGCAGCCGGGCGGCGCCCAGTAAGCTCCGGGCATAGAAACACCGAGGAAGGCCGCCCGCTGGCGGCCTTCTTTGGAAATAAAAGATCGTGCTGAAGATTCTTTTTGAAACGACTCGATTTCACGCCAATCTACTGACTTATGCCCGCGAGGAATTGCGCGGGATAATCAGGGAGGATTACATGACCAATCGTATCTCCGCACCATGGCGCAGCCTCGCTGCCGCCGCCGTGCTGTCGGGGCTGGGAAGCGGCGCCGCGCTGGCGCAGGACAGCGACCAGCCCAATTTTCTGATCATCTGGGGCGACGACGTCGGCTACTGGAATGTCAGCGCCTACAACCAGGGCATGATGGGCTACCAGACGCCCAATATCGACCGCATCGCCAATGAGGGCATGCTCTTTACCCATGGCTATGGCGAGCAGAGTTGCACCGCCGGCCGCGCGTCCTTTGTCACCGGCCAGTCGGGTTTCCGTACCGGCCTGCTCAAGGTCGGCCTGCCGGGCGCGCCGGAAGGCATGTCCGAGAAGGACCCGACCATTGCCGAATACATGAAGTCCAAGGGCTACATGACCGGCCAGTATGGCAAGAACCACCTCGGCGACCGCGACGAGCACCTGCCGACGAACCACGGTTTCGACGAGTTCTTCGGCAATCTCTATCACCTCAATGCCGAAGAGGAGCCCGAGAACGCCGACTATCCGAAAGATCCGGCCTTCCGTGAGAATTTCGGCCCGCGCGGCGTGATCAAGTCTTCCGCCGACGGCGCGATCGAGGATACAGGCCCGCTCACCCGCAAGCGCATGGAGACGATCGACGAGGAGGTCACCGCCGGAGCGCTCGATTTCATCGACCGCGCGGTCGCGCAGGAGAAGCCCTTTTTCCTGTGGTACAACACCACGCGGATGCACATCTTTACCCACCTGAAGGAAGAGAGCCAGGGCGTCACGGGCCTGGGTGTCTATCCCGACGGCATGGTCGAGCATGACAAGATGGTCGGCCAGATGCTCGACAAGCTCGACGAGTTGGGCATCGCCGACAACACCGTGGTGATGTACTCCACCGACAATGGCGCCGAGGTGTTCAGCTGGCCCGATGGCGGTACCACGCCGTTCCGGGGCGAAAAGAATGACAACTGGGAAGGCGGCTTCCGCGTTCCGATGATGATCAAGTGGCCGGGCGTCATCGAGCCGGGCCGCAAGTCCAACCAGATCATCAGCCATCTCGACTGGTTCCCAACCTTCATGTCCGCCCTTGGCGATACCGACATGAAGGAGCGGATGCTCTCCGAGGCGCCCTTTGGCGAGGGCAACGAGCCGGTGCACCTGGACGGCTATGACTTCATGCCCTTCTTCAAAGGCGAGACCGAGGAAGGCCCGCGCAAGGAGTTCTTCTATTTCTCCGATGGCGGGGACCTGATGAACCTGCGTTACAACCAGTGGAAAGTGGTCTTTGCCGAGCAACGCGAGCACGGCTTCAACGTCTGGCAGGAGCCGCTCACCTTCCTGCGGCTGCCCAAGGTCATGAACCTCTACAGCGATCCGTTCGAGCGGGCCGAGCACGAGAGCATCGGCTATTCGCAGTGGCGTCTGGAGCGGGCCTATCTGCTGGTGCCGGCGCAGGCCTTCGTGGCGCAGTTCCTGTCGACCTTCGAGAAATTCCCGCCGCGCCAGAAGCCGGCGAGCTTCTCCATCGACCAGGTACTGCAATCGCTGCAGACCGGCGGCACGTCGAGCAACTGATCGAAGCCAATCGGGGGCGCGGTGCAGTCGCGCCCCCGTCGTTCTTCCTTCTTTACCAGATTTTGAACCAGCGAGTTTCCCGATGATCCGGCCCCTTCTTTCCGCTTCCGCCCTGAGCCTGGCCGCAACCGCCCTCTGGGCCGACCCGCTGCCCTCCTGGAATGCGGGCGAGACCAAGTCCGCGATCATTTCCTTCGTCGAGGCGGTCACCGACCCGGCCTCCGAAACCTATGTCACCCCCGCCGACCGCATAGCCGTCTTCGACAATGACGGTACGCTCTGGGCCGAGCAGCCGGCCTATTTCCAGCTCTTCTTCGCCATCGACCAGGTAAAGAAACTCGACGCCTCTGCGCTTACCTCCGATGCCCTCAAGGCGGCTGCGGCGGGCGATGTCGAGGCGTTGCTTGCGACTGGCAAGGAAGGCTTGCTGGAAGTGCTGGCCGCCTCCCATACCGGCATGTCGGTGGCCGACTTCCAGGCCTCCGTTGCCGCGTGGCTGGACGAGGCCCGCCACCCCACCACCGGCAGGCCCTATGACGCGATGGTCTACCAGCCGATGCTGGAGTTGCTGGTCTATCTGCGAGACGAAGGCTTCGACACCTATATCGTCTCCGGCGGCGGTATTGATTTCATCCGGGTGCTGGCGCCGGATGCCTATGGCATCGACGAGGCGCAGGTGGTGGGCTCCTCGCTCGTCACCGAATACGTGCTGGGCGAGGCCGGGCCGGTCCTGATGAAGATGCCCGATCTCTTCTTCAACGATGACAAGGCCGGCAAGCCGGTGGCGATCAATCACCATATCGGCAAGCGCCCTATTTTTGCCGGCGGCAATTCGGATGGCGATTTCCAGATGCTGGAATGGACCACGTCGGGAGAGGCGCCGGGCTTCGGCCTTTATGTCCACCATACCGACGCAGATCGCGAATGGGCCTATGACCGCGAGGGCCATATCGGCGTGCTGAACCGGGGGCTGGACGAGGGCGCCGAGCACGGTTGGCATTTCGCCGACATGGCGAAGGACTGGGCCGTGATTTTCCCCGCCACGGAATGAGACCATGGTCCGCGAGTTCAGAACGATCCTTCGGATCGTGCCTCCGGCGGGGATATTTGGAGGAAAGATGAATTCGGTGCGTGGGACCGGGCTTCCTCTTTCCGGAAATATCCCGGGGGAGTCGCGGCCTGCCGCGACGGGGGCAGCGCCCCCGATCAAGACGATTGCGACCGGAATGTCCGTTGAGGAGAGGTTTCCATGACCGCACATGAGCAGATCACCGCGCTTCAGGAGCGCATGGGCCAGTCCATCATCGGCCAGACGGACGTGATCGAGCGGCTTGTCATCGGGCTTCTGGCCAATGGCAACCTGCTGATCGAGGGTCTCCCCGGGTTGGCCAAGACGCGCGCAGTCAAGGCGATGTCGAAAAATCTCGAAGCCGATTTCTCGCGCATCCAGTTCACGCCGGACCTGTTGCCATCGGACGTGACGGGCACGGAGGTCTATCACCAGACCGCTGAAGGCGCGCAGTTCCGTTTCGAGGCGGGGCCGATATTTGCCAATATCGTGCTGGCCGACGAGATCAACCGGGCGCCCGCCAAGGTGCAGGCGGCGCTACTGGAAGCGATGGAGGAGCGACAGGTGACGGTTGCGGGCACTACGCACAAGATGCCGCCGCTCTTCATCGTCATGGCGACCCAGAACCCGATCGAGCAGGAGGGCACCTATCCGCTGCCCGAGGCGCAGATGGACCGGTTCCTGATGCATGTGCAGGTGCTCTATCCGCCGGTCGAAGACGAGGTGGAAGTGATCCGGCTGGTGCGCGGCGAGGAGCAGGACACCCATTCCGGCGGTAGAGGTAAGGCTCCGCCCGCGATCCCGCAACAAGCCGTCTTCGATGCCCGCGCTGAGATCGGCCAGATCCATGTCGCCGACGCGATGGATCGCTACATGGCCGACCTGGTGCAGGCCAGCCGCACGCCGGGGGCGCTCTCCGAGGATCTCGCCCGCTGGATCGAGATCGGCGCTTCGCCGCGCGGCAGCCTCGCGCTGGACAAATGTTCCCGCGCGCACGCCTGGCTCAAGGGGCGCGACTACGTGGATCCGGCCGATGTGCGCGCCATCGTCCATGACGTCTTTCGCCACAGGATCGCGCTCTCCTACGAGGCACAGGGCGACGCCGTTTCGATTGACCGGGTGATCGACGAGATCGTCAGCCTCGTCGCACTGCCCTGAGGCGCGGGCGATGCCGGAGCCCACCACACCGCGCGACCCGCGCATCCACACCGATCTTGCCCATCTGCGCAAGCTGGCAGGTTCCGCACGCGCTCTCTCATTCCTGCCGCGCCAGCCCGCGCGTTCGGCGCTCAATGGCCGCCATGCCAGCCGGCTCCGGGGCCGGGGCCTCAATTTCGAGGAGCTGCGCAACTACCAGGTGGGGGACGACCCGCGCACCATCGACTGGAAGGTAACCGCGCGCACCGGCGAGCCTTATGTGCGTGTCTATACCGAGGAGCGCGACCGCCCGGCGCTGCTGCTGGTCGATCAGCGCATGTCGATGTTCTATGGCAGCCAGCGCAACATGAAATCGGTTACCGCCGCCGAGGCCGCCGCGCTCGCGGCCTTCCGCATCCGCGCGCAGGGGGATCGCGTCGGCGGCATCGTCTTTACCGACGACACCCTGGCCGAGCTGCGCCCCAAGGCGTCGAATGTCGCACTGAACCGGCTGCTCACCTGCATTGCCGATGCCAATTGCGCGCTCCATGCCGAGCGCGAAGTCGCCCGCTCCATGCCGCTCAACCGACCGCTGGAGGCCGCCGCGCGGATCGCCACAACCGGCAACCTGATCCTTGTCTTTTCCGATTTCGCCGAAGTGGACGACAAGACCGAGCGTCTTGTCCGCCGGCTCGCGCAGCATAATGACGTGATCCTCTTCCCGGTCTCCGACCCGTCCGGCCTCAGCTTGCCGGAAGATTTCCGCATCGTTGCCTCGGATGGCACCTTGCAGGTCGAGCTTGATGCGCGCGAGGCCGAGACGATGCGACGGGTCGAGGAAGTCGTCGGCTCCCGCATCGCCCGTGCCATTGGCTGGACGCGGAAATACGGCGTGCCGGTGCTGCCGCTCTCGGCCGGGCGCGAGACGCTGCCGCAGCTGATGGAGCTGATGGGCCTGCGGGGAGGGCGCTGATGGCGGACCTTCCCGAGACGGATGGCAAGAACCTCGTCGAGATGCTCGACATGCTCAAGCCGATCCCGGAACCCGAGCCGATCTCGATGATCCCAGCCACGTCGGGCTGGATCTGGCTCGGCCTCGCGGTGATCGGCCTGCTGTGTTTTGCCGGCTACCGCGCGCGGCGGTATTGGAACGCGAATGCCTATCGACGCGCCGCACTTGCCGAGCTGGCACGGGCGGGCGACAAGCCGGAGGCGATTGCCGCCATCCTGCGCCGTGCCGCGCTCGTGGCCTATCCGCGTGCCGATGTGGCCAGCCTGACTGGCCCGGACTGGTGCGCCTTTCTCGACAAGAGCTACGGCGGGGACGGGTTCTCGGGCGACCTCGGCGCCGCGCTCACCCGCGCCCCGTGGCGGGAGGTGCCGACGGATCCGGCCGTGACCGCACTGGCACGGCGCTGGCTCAAGAGCCACAAACCGGCGAGGCGCGTGACATGACGCTGTCGCTGGCCTTCCCCTGGGCGCTCCTGCTGCTGCCCGCACCGCTGCTGGTCTGGCGTTTCGCGTCGCCCCATCGCGACCGCACCCGCGCGCTGCGCATTCCTTTCTTCCGCCAGATCACGGAGGCTGCCGGGCTGGAGCCACGCCCCGGTTCCGTCATCCTTCAACGCCGAAAGGTACAGATGCTTGCCGCTATTCTGTGCTGGCTGTTGCTGGTGCTGGGCCTCGCGCGGCCGGAACTGCTCGGCCAAAAAGTGGTGGTGGAAAAGGCCGCGCGCGACATGGTGCTGGCGGTCGATATTTCCGGCTCGATGGATGCGCGCGATATGCAGGACGAGGCGGGCGAGCGCCAGCAGCGCCTGCAATTGGTCAAGGACGTCGTGGGCGGCTTCATCGAGGCGCGCGACGGCGACCGCATCGCGCTCATCGTCTTTGGCACCCGCGCCTTCGTGCAGACGCCCTTTACCGAGGATCTCGACTCCGTGCGCGAATTGCTCGACGGCACGCAGGTCGGCATGGCCGGGCCGGATACTGCCATTGGCGACGCCATCGGGCTGGCCATTCGCACATTCGAAACCTCGGAGGTGGAGCAGCGGCTGCTCGTGCTGCTCTCCGATGGCGCGGACACGTCGAGCCGCATGTCTCCCGTCAACGCCGCCGAGATCGCCGCGCAGGAAGGCGTCACGATCTACACCATCGGCGTGGGCGACCCGACGGGGGCAGGCGATGACAAGGTCGATCTCAAGGCGCTCGAAGACATCGCCAACCGTGCGGGTGGCCAGTTCTACTACGCAACCGATGGCGAGGGCTTGCAGGCGATCTATGCCGAGATCGAACGGCTCAATCCGCGCATCACCGAAACCGTCAGCTTCCAGCCAAAACAGCCGCTGGCCTGGATCCCCTTCGCGCTGGCCGCGGTGATCATGATACTGGCGAGCGGATGGATGCAGATGACAAGCCGCAGGAGGGAAGCATGATGGGCGGCTTCCTCGACGCGCTCGGTGCATTCCACCTGCTCAGGCCGTGGGCTTTGCTGGCGCTGCTCCCGCTGGCGTTGCTGTGGTGGCGCATCCGGGCCTTGCGCGGTGATTACGGCAAACCTGCCACCGGCATCGCGCCGCATCTGGCCGAGGCCCTGACAGTCGGGCAGGGGGGGGAGCGTCGCCTGCAACCCATCGACCTGGTGATGGCAACGGTGATCCTGCTGGTGCTGGCCGCGTCCGGGCCGACATGGAGCCGCGTGCCCAACCCGCTCCTTGCGCAGAGCGCGCCGCTCGTGGTGGCGCTGGAGGTCTCCGAGAGCATTGAGGCGCCGGACCTGCCGCCGAACCGGCTCGACCGGGCGAAGTTCAAGATCCTCGACCTCGTGGAGGACCGCGCCGGCGCGCGCACTGCGCTCATCGCCTATGCTGGCACCGCCCACCGCGTCGCCCCGCTGACCGAGGACCCGAATATCCTGCGCTCCATGCTGGAGGCGCTCACACCCGCCGTCATGCCTCAGACAGGCGACAATGCCACCGCCGCGCTGGAACTGGCAAAGGAAGAACTGGCGAAATCGGAGACGCCCGGTGCGATCCTCTTCGTGCTGGACGCGTTGAACCAGTCCGATGTCGCGGCGTTTGCCGATCTGGGCGAGATCCCGATGATCTTCCTTCTTGCCGCCCCCGAAGGCAGCCCGCGCGGGGCGCTGGATGCGCTGCCCGGCGCGCAGGTGATCCAACTCACGGCGGACGACACCGACATCCGCGCCATCGACCGCGCCGCCGCCTCGGCCTATCGCGCCGCACTTCTGGGCGATGAACGGCTCGACTGGGATGATCGCGGCTGGCTGCTCGGCTGGCTCGCCCTGCCGCTTCTGCTGATGTGGTTCCGCCGTGGCTGGACGATGCGATGGGCTGTGCTGCTGACGCTTGGACTTGGGGTCTCCGCACCGGGGACAGCACGCGCCGATGTGGTGGACTGGTTCTTTACCCCCGATCAGCAAGGGATGCGCGCCTATCGGCAAAAGGACTTTGCCCGCGCCGCAGAGCATTTCCAGGACCCGATGTGGCGCGGCCTCGCACTGTTCCGCTCGGGGCAGTACCCGGATGCGGTGGACCTCTATTCCCGGCTGGACACGCCCGAGGCCGCCTTTGGCGAGGGCATGGCGCGGACGCGCAACCGCGAATACCGCCCCGCCATCGCGGCCTATGAAAAGGCGCTTGAATTGCAGCCGGATTTCCCGGAGGCGGAGTGGAACCTGGAAGTCACCAAGGCGATCCTGACCTATGTCGAGGACGCGCGGGAGGCGGGCGATACCGGCGAGGAACAGGGGATCGGGGCCGACGATGTCGTCTTCGACAACGAGGCGGAGCGGGGCGCGGAGACGCAGAAAGACTACTCGGAGCAGGAGGAGGGGCAGGGCTTCCAGACCGCCGAGCAATGGATGCGCTCGGTTGATACCGATATGGGGGATTTCCTGCGCACGCGCTTCCTGCAGGAGAATGCGAACGGGGGGCAGCCATGAGAGTGTTCGTCCTCGCTCTTAGCCTTCTGCTGCTCCCTCTCGGTCTCCTTGCCCAGACAGAGAACGCAGCCACGCAATCGGCGGTCGAACCGCTCGTCCGGGTTTCGCTGGAGCCGGAAACCGGCGTGGTGGGCCAACCGATGGTGCTGCGTATCTCGATCCTCGTGCCGACCTGGCTGCCGCAGCCGCCCGCCTTCCCGAGCATGGAGGCGCCCAATGTCATCACCCGCTTGCCCGAACGCGCCTCGGGGCCGATCAGCGAAAGCGTAAATGGCGAGACGTGGTCGGGCGTCAGCCGCGCCTATCGCCTCTACCCGATGCTGCCGGGCGAGGTGAGCCTTCCGGCGCAAAGCATCACCGTGACCTATGCCGACCCCGACACCACCCAGCCCGTGACATATGAGGCGCCGCTGGAGCCGATCCGCTTCCAGGTGCGTGTGCCGGAGGGCGCGGAGGGGCTGGACCCGCTGATCCTGGCCAGCGGCTTCACGCTGGAGCAGAGCATCGAGGGCGCGGATGGTCCGCTGGGGCAGGGAGAGGCGGCAACCCGCACCGTTACTGCCCGGATCGAGGGCACCTCGCCGCTGTTCATTCCGCCCCTGTTACCGGGTGTGCAGAGCGATGCAGTCAAAGCCTATCCCAGGGATCCCGTCGTGCGGGAGACGGAGGAGCGCGGCGTGCTGTCCGGCAGCCGGACCGAGGTGGAAACCTATGTCGCGCAATATGGCGGGGCGGTGGATCTGCAGGCGATCGCCCTCGACTGGTTCAATACCGACAGCGGCAAGGTGGAAACCGCGCGCCTCGAAGGGGCGCGGCTGGAGGTTGACGCGCCCGCGGCGCCGGCCCTGCCGAAGGTTACCCCGCGCGAGGTCGCAATGCTGGTGGGGGCAGGGCTGTTGTTCGGGCTGCTGCTGTGGGCCGGCAACCGGTGGCTCCTGCCGCCGCTGAAGAGCCGGCACGCCGAGCGCCGCGCGGCGCGGCTGGCCAGCGAGGGGTTTGCCGCCCATGAAGTGGCGCGCGCCATTGCGCAAACGGACCTGTCGGGTGTTGTAACGGCGCTGGCGCTCTGGTCGCAGCGTTGCCCGGGCGATGAGGATGCGCTGGAGCCCGCGCTGGCCGCGATTGGCGCCGAACGTTTCGGCCGCGGCGGTGGCGATGCCGGGCAGGCGGCCTGGCAACAGCTGCGGGTTGTCTTCGAGGCCGAGCGCAAGCGCCGCCTTCACGGCACGAACGGGCGCGGTGCGCTCCCGCCCCTGAACCCATCCTGAAGCCCGTGGAAACCGGCGCGCGCTGCGGCGCTCTTTCGCATGGCGCCGGGCGCGGGCATGGCCATTCTCGGGCAAGGCAACGCGAAAGGGATACGACGTGACCGACAAGCCGGAAATCCGAGACGGAGAGCATCTGCTCGACTTCGATCCCGCCGAGCGCACCGAGGCCGGTGTTGCCTTCATCGGCCATATCCGCAGCCCCTGGACCGAGCGCGCGGAGTGCCCCCGCAACATCTCCACCGCCCGCGAGGACGGGCGCGGCGCGCGGATCGTGCTGCGGGAGGGCTACGCGGAGGGGCTCGCCGGGCTGGAGGCCGGGCGGCACCTGATGGTGCTCTACTGGATGGACCGGGCGCGGCGCGACCTGATCGTGCAGAACCCGCGCCACACATACGCCCCGCGCGGCACCTTCGCCCTGCGCTCGCCCAACCGGCCGAACCCGGTCGCCATGTCCGCGGTGACCATCCGCTCCATCGACCTCGCGTCGGGCGAAATCGAGATCGACGCCATCGATTGCCTGGACGGAACCCCGGTCGTGGACATCAAGCCCTGGCTTCCCGGGATCGACGTGCCGGCAGGCGTTTCGGTGCGGGAAGAATCGGATAGCGCCCGTTCGTGATTCGCATCACCATTGGCGGAGCGAGTCGGTCTGGGCGGCACAATCTCGGCTCAGAGCCTGAAATTGGTGCTCGAACGATAACGATCCATTAACCGTTTTGGCAAAACCCTTCCGATTTGTGGCAAGATCTGGGCGTTGACGTGACGTCTTCTTGATTGTTGCCAATCGTGAAACGCAACCATCAACATATGGTGCCGGAACTGCCGGTTTGCGGGGGGTGCAGGGCTGAAATGTGTCGGAAACATGGCGGAGCGGTCTCACAAAGCCGCAAAACCGGAAACAATTGGCACCGTGGGTCAGTCGGGCGAGTCCCGAGAAATATAGGATTTCCACGGTATTGCCCCATTTCCGTCGCCATTTTTCCGACAATTTTCGCTTCCTTGGCTACATCCTGACGCGGTATACCTGAACGGCCTGACTGGGGGGCGTTGACTTTTGGCCACGGGGGCGGCCGCACGCAGGAACATGGCCGGGGGGGTCGTGGGTGAACCATGCGATTATGCGATCGCAGGCGGACATGCGGGACGTCGGTGTGGGAATTACACCGTGCAGGCGTCCAGGCGGATTTCGACGTTTCATTCCACCTCGGCATAGGTTCGGCAGATCCTTGAGGGCCATTCGCCCCGTGTGGGTCTGTTGGTGTGAAAGTGAACGGATTGGAGTTGGCCAAATGGCAACCGGTAAGACACAGACGAGACCCGAGCGCAGCGCGGTGCCTGTGCGTCGTTCCGTTCGCATTCGGAACACGAAATCAAGTTTTAATCGTCACGGGTCCAATATGCCGCGACCCCACGGCTTTAATCGATAGGAGGCGGCTATGACCAATGTCCTTTTGGATTTCAACGATCTGGCCACGGGCGCCATCGTTGGCGATCAATTCAATGACCTCGGCGTTACGATTTCGTCTGGATCCACCGGCAACCCGCCGATGATTTTCGACACGGCTAACCCGACAGGCGGAGACTATGACCTCGCTTCGGAAACGGCCGGCAAGGCGCTGATCATTTCCGAAGACGGCGATTCCACCGACCCGGACGACAATGCCGGCGGTGGAACGATCACCTTTGACTTCGACAGCGCGGCGCATGTGCGCAGCCTGAACCTGATCGATTTCGAACATGGCGGCGAGATCCGCTGCTATGACGAAAATGGCGATGTGATCAAGACGATCACGCTGCCGGGCACCGCCGATGGCGGTTACTATTTGGCCGAGGTCGACTGCGAGGGTGTCTTCTCGATGGAGGTCTATTTCCCGGCCTCCGGCGCGATCGACGACCTGGCCTATTCCATCGACCTGCCGGCGGAGCTCGACGGCATCGTCGAGGGCACGAATGGCGACGACTATATCGACGACGCCTATACCGGCGACCCCGAAGGCGACATGATCGACAATGGCGATGCCGTCCTGCCCGGCGAAGGCCCGGACGACGACATCGTCTATGCCGGCGCGGGCAACGATACCGTTCTGGGCGGCGAGGGCGACGACGAGATCTGGGGCGACCGTGCCCAGGTCGAGAACGACACCGTGACCATTACGCTGGGCGAGGGGACGACCGTTTCCTATCCGAACCAGCTTTTCGTCTACACCATCGACCCTGACACGGGCGAGATCTCCAACCTGGAGATCCTGAGCTCCAATACGATCCACGAGGGCGGCAACGTCTATGAATACGACGTCCAGCCGGGCGATATCGTCGGCGTCGGCATCTACAGCCCGGACGGCACCTTCCTGTCCTCGGGGTATGGCGCCAATGTCGACCTGAACAGCGACGGCGTGGAGCATACCACCCTCGTCGGCGTGGATTCGAACGGCGCGGTGACGATTGCGTTCGAAGACATGAAGAATCTGGGCGACGCGGATTTCAACGATGTGGTCGTGACGGTGGACCTGGGCAATTCCGGCGCCACCTTTGACAACGCCCATGTCGACTACACCTCTGATGCGCCCGATCCCGATGATAGCGCGGCGGGCGATGACATGCTCGACGGCGGCGTCGGCGATGACGAGATCCATGGCGGTGGCGGCAATGACACCATCATCGGCGGCGACGGATCCGACACGGTCTATGGCGACGACGGCGATGACGTGATCGACACTTCCTCGACCGGCATTCCGCTGCCCGATCTGGGTTTCGGTCCCTATGGTCCCGTCCCGATTATTCCGGCCGATAGCGACCCGACCGACGACATGGACACCGTCTATGGCGGCGCGGGCAACGACACGATCACCACCGGCGACGATGCCGACTATATCGACGGCGGCGAAGGTGACGACACCATCGATGGCGGGCTGGATGCCGACACGATCCTGGGCGGCGACGGTGCCGATACGATCATCGGCGGCGAAGGCTCCGACGAAATCGATGGCGGCGCGGGCGACGACACCATCTATGGTGGTCTCGGCGCCGACCCGGCGCTCGACCCGCTGAACATCAAGGATGACGGCACCGACACTTACGGCGCCGATCCGACGCCGGATAACGGCATGGATGTGATCCATGGCGGCGACGGTAACGACACCATCTATGGCCAGGACGACGACGACACGATCTACGGCGATGCCGGCAACGACTATATCGATGCCGGGATCGACGATGACTATGTCGAAGGCGGCGAGGGCGACGACACCATCCTCGGTGGCCAGGGCGATGACGAGCTGCATGGCGGCGACGGCGCGGACAACGTGTTCGGCGGCGAAGGCGCCGACACGATCACTGGCAGCGCAGGCGGCGATATCCTCTTTGGCGGCTTCGACAGCGACACCGATACCATCGATGGCGGCGACGATGCCGATATTATCGGTGCACTTGCCGGCGATGTGGTTGTCGGCGGCGAGGGTGGCGACGATAACGACGCTCTGGTCGTCGGTGGGCTGGCCACGGTTGATTACGACGACACCGACCCGGAAGCCGGTACTGTCACCTTCTATGACGAAGACCTGAACGAAGTTGGCACTGCCGAGTTCTCGGAAATCGAGAATGTCTATGTGGTTGGCGGCAACACGGATCCCGCCCTAGCCAGTACCTTTGCAACCGGCTTCAACTCCATCGACGGCGTGGTCGAGGGTACAAGTGGCGACGACCTGATCGACACCAGCTACACCGGCGACCCCGATGGCGACATGGTCGATGGCGACGACGCGGTCCCGCCGCTCGTCGACGAGGAAGATGTGATTGTCGCTGGCGATGGCGATGATACCGTCTATGCCGGACTCGATTCCGATCTGGTCTTTGGCGGTGACGGCAATGACACAATCTTCGGCGAGGAGGGCAGCGACGGTATTGCCGGCGGCGATGGAAACGACACGCTGAGCGGTGGAGAAGGGCGTGACATCGTCTTTGGCGAAGATGGTGACGACACCATCTCGGGCGATGCCAACGTGGCCGGCGATGGCGGCGACCTGCTATATGGCGGCGACGACCAGGACACTTTCGTTAACGTGGGCGACAAGGACTTCGTGGTCGGTGGCGAAGGTGGTGTCGACAATGACACGCTCGACCTGACCGGCCTCGGTCCGCTCAAGGTGACCTGGACCAATAACGATCCGACCACCGAATCCGGCTTCGTGGAGTTCTTCGATGCGCCGGGCGGCAACGTGATCGGCCGAACCGAGTTCCGCGAGATCGAGAACATCATCCCCTGCTTTACCCCGGGCGCCCGCGTGGCGACGCCCTCGGGCGAAAAGCTGGTGGAAGAGCTCTGCGTCGGCGACAAGGTTCTGACTCGCGACAACGGTGTTCAGGAAATCCGCTGGTACGGCCAGAAGCGGCTCGACTATGGCACGCTCGCCTCGGTGCCGCATCTGCAGCCGATCCTGATCCCGGCGGGTTCGCTGGGCGACGGGTTGCCGGAGCGCGACATGATGGTCTCGCCCAACCACCGCATGCTGGTCGCCAATGACCGTACCTCGCTCTATTTCGCAGAGCACGAGGTTCTGGTGGCGGCCAAGCACCTGGTTGGCCGGAGCGGGATCAAGCGTCTGCCGCAATTGCAGACGACCTATATCCACCTCATGTTCGACCGCCACGAGGTCGTGCTGGCCGACGGTGCCTGGACCGAGAGCTTCCAGCCCGGTGACTACACGCTGAACGGCATCGATAGCGAGCAGCGGGGCGAGATCCTGGAAATCTTCCCGGAACTCGGCACGGTGCAGGGCCGCAACGATTACGTCGCTGCGCGCCGCACGCTGAAAAAGCACGAGGTGCTTCTGCTGCAAGAGTAAGTGCATTTACGGCATAAACTGAAACTCGGGGGAGCGGAGACGCTCCCCCGTTTTCGTTTCGGGGCGTTCTGCGCAAGGTGCTGCGATCGCTCGGAAAAGTGGCCCAAAAGACTCACTCTTGGGCTGAGATCGAATCGATCCGTTTTCGGCCTGCCATGGCGAGCCGACGTGGTGTTACCTGCCTCTAACGGACGGCCAAAAAAGAGCCGCCGAAGAGGCAGGAATGATAGCAGAACACAAGCTGGCCGCAGCACGGCCGGACCCCGACGCGTCGGCGCATCCCGCGCTGCGAGTCTTTCAATCCGGTGACACGGTCATGACAAGAGGTGGCGAAGTGCCGGTCGAACGATTGCGGCCGGGGGACCGCGTCGAAATGGAGACCCTGGAAGCAGGCACCGCGGTTCAGTGGATGGAACTGCGCCGCTGCGCAAGTACCGGTCTGATCAGGATCCAGGTCATGTTCGGACGGCAAGCGCGCCGAAAAAAGGCGCCGACGGCCCTGCCAGTTGGCGGACGGGTTTCCAACAAGAAGGGCACACTGCAACTCGACGCGGGATACGCTTCGGCGGCGGTGGCAGGCAAACGGGTGCACTGAACGAGCGCCGAACTGTAGCGTCGGTGGGCGCGTCTCCCGCTTTCAGGCATTCAGCCTCTCATGCGTGCGCCATCCGGATCGAAAAGCGGTTTTGTATGGAGCGTGGCCGGGCGCATTGCCCCGAGGATCTCGATCTCTGCCCGCAATCCTTCCACGATCCGCTCTGTCGGCACGAAGCCAATGGCGACCGATTTCCCTGCGAAATGCGAAAAGCCGCCCGACGTGCAGAAACCTTCGACCTCGCCGTCGATCCAGATCGCTTCGTAGGCCACCACATCGGCATCCTCAGCCTCGACGAAGAAGGTGCAGAGCTTTCGGCGCGGCCCCTTGGAACGCTCGGCCTCGGCGGCTTTCCGGCCAATAAAATCTTCGGGTTTCTTCCAGTTGATGAACCGGTCCAGACCCGTTTCCGCGGGCGTGTAGTCTGGCGAGTACTCCCGCAGCCAAGAGCCGAACCCCTTGTCGAGCCTGAGTGACATCATCGCCCGCATCCCGAAGGGGCGCAGGCCGAGGTCTTGTCCGGCCTCGGTCAGCACATGCCACAGGTGTCGCTGGCTTTCTGGCGCCACGAAGATCTCGTAGCCCAGATCGCCCGTATAGGAGAGGCGCTGCACGACCGCATCGGCCATGCCGATCGTCATGCGGCGGACATCCATGAACCGGAACGCCTCGGCCGATACGTCCGAACGCGTGACACGACGGAGCAGTTCACGCGCATTCGGTCCGGCGATCTGGAAGCCCGTACGACGGTCCGAGACATTGCGCACCCGCACGCCGCTGCCGCTTTCGAGATGCTGCTCGAACCAGCGCAGGTGGTAATCCTGCGCGCTATAGGAGGCAGTGAGCTGAAAATCGCCCTCGGCCAGACAGGAGATGGTGAAATCGCCGATCAGTCGCCCCGAAGGCTCCAGCATCGGAGAGAGCGCGACCCGACCCGGTTTGGGGATGCGGCCCGCCATGATCTTGTCCAGCCACGCGCGGGCATTGGGACCGGTGACGCGAAACTTGCCGAAATTCTGGATCTCGTTGATGCCGACAGCCTCGCGTACGGCCATGACCTCCTGCCGCACTGACTCCCAGGCGTTGGATCGGCGGAATGTCGGCGTCTCGTAGGGCTCCTCGCCTTCTGGCGCGAAGTAATTCACCACCTCCAGCCCGTATTGCTGGCCGAAAACCGCGTTCATCCCTTTGAAGATGTCACACATCTGCGTGGTGCGGAACGGGCGCGCGGCGGGCAGTTCCTCGTTGGGGAAGCTCACCGAGAAGCGGTTCTGGTAGTTCTCGATCACCTTGGGAATGGTGTAGCCGGGCGTGGTCCACTTGCCGAAACGCGCCACGTCGAGGGCGAATGTGTTCTGGTCGGGCTGGCCGTCGATGATCCATTGCGCCAGCGTCAGGCCGACACCACCGCCTTGGCTGAAACCGGCCATGACCGCCGCCGCGGCCCAATAGTTGCGCAGGCCGGGAACCGGGCCGACCAGCGGGTTGCCATCGGGGGCGAAGGTGAACGGCCCGTGGATCACGGATTTCACTCCGGCGGTTTCCAGCACGGGAACGCGGGCATAGGCGAAGGCAATCGAGTCCTCGATCTTCTCGAACTGGTCGTTCAGGAGTTCATGGCCGAAACCCCAGGGCGTGCCGTCCACCGACCACGCCTCGCAGGGCTTTTCGTAGAAGCCGATACAGAGCCCGCGCCCCTCCTGGCGCATGTAGCTCTCACCGCCCGGGTCCATGATATGGGGGAATTCGGTCGCGCGGTTTGCGATCTCGGGGATATCATCGGTGACGATATATTGATGCGCCATCGGCAGGAGCGGCAGGTAGACACCGGCCATCGCCGCGACCTCCCGCGCCCAGAGGCCGCCGGCATTGACGACATGTTCGGCATGGATCGTACCCTTGTCGGTCACCACGTCCCAGCTGCCGTCGGGGCGGGGATTCGTCTCGCGCACCATGCAATGGGTCACGATCTCGGCCCCGGCCATGCGCGCGGCCTTGGCATAGGCATGGGTCGTGCCGGAAGGGTCCAGATGGCCGTCCAACGGATCGTAAAGGCCACCGACGATGCCATCGATATTCACAAGCTCCGCCATCTGCTTGATCTCGGACGGCGACAGAATCTCGGTTTCCAGCCCCATGTAGCGGTGCTTGGCGCGTTCCGCCTTGAGCATGTCGAAACGTTCCTGGCTGTCCGCGAGCGTGATGCCGCCGACATGATGCAAGCCGCAGGACATGCCGGTTATTTCCTCCAGCTCCTTGTAGAGCCGGATCGTGTAGCCCTGCAGCGCGGCCATGTTCGTGTCGCCGTTGAGCGTGTGAAACCCGCCAGCCGCGTGCCAGGTCGAGCCGCTGGTCAGATCGGAGCGCTCCAGCAGCATCACGTCGCTCCAGCCGAGCTTGGTCAGGTGATACAACACCGAACAGCCGACCACGCCGCCCCCGATGACACAGACCTGGGTTGTGGATTTCATGATGCCCTCCGCATGTTGCTGGTCTGAGGGTCGCGGGCGCGCGCAGGGCAGGCAAGGCCAAAGGCGACAACGGATGTCGGAAACAGGACGCAAGGCCGCGAAGGATCCTGCGGATCGCGCTTTCGGGGGAGCGTTTGTGAGAGTGCGCGGGCAGTTCTCCGGGCAAGGGACGCCGCTAGTAAGGGGCGAGATCTTTTCCCCGACTGTTGACACCGCTCATGGCTGGACTAGGGAAGCTGTATCATGACAGATCCTGCACATATCGTTGCCGGCGGTGCGCCGGAAGGGTTCGACGCGCTTCTGCTGGCGCGCGAACTTGAGAAGGGAGCGCCCATCGTCCATGTCGCGCGCGACGACAAGCGGCTGGCGGCGATGCGGGCGGCGCTCGACTTCTTTGCGCCAAACGCCGTGGTGCTGGATTTCCCGAACTGGGATTGCCTTCCCTATGATCGGGTTTCCCCCAATCCGGATGTGTCGGCCACCCGCATGGCCACGCTCGCAGCCTTGGTCGCTGGAATTCCCGGACCCTTCGTGCTGCTGACCACGCTCAATGCGGCAACGCAGAAGGTTCCGGCGCGCGACGTGCTGCGCGAGGCCGCTTTTGCCGCGCGCGTAGGCGACAGGATCAACGAGGCGGAGTTGAAGGCCTTCCTCGTGCGCATGGGGTTCAGCCAGGCGCCGACGGTGATGGAGCCGGGCGACTATGCCGTGCGGGGTGGCATTATCGACATCTTCCCACCCGGCCAGAGCGGCCCGGTGCGGCTTGACCTGTTCGGCGATGTGCTGGACGGCGCGCGGCGCTTCGATCCGGCCAACCAGCGCACGGTGGAGAAGTTGAAGGCGGTGGAACTGGCGCCGGTCTCGGAGGTGATCCTCGACGAGGCGGCGATCACGCGCTTTCGGCAGAACTATCGCATCGAGTTTGGCGCTGCCGGAACCGATGACCCGCTTTACGAAGCGGTGAGCGCGGGGCGCAAGCAGGCGGGGATGGAGCATTGGCTGCCGTTCTTCCACGAGCGGTTGGAGACGTTGTTCGATTACCTGCCGGACGCGACGGTAATGCTGGACGACCAGACCGGCCCGGCGCGGATCGCGCGTTGGGAGGGGATCACGGACAGCTACGACAATCGCGTCGAGGCGATGAAGTCCAAGGCGCGGCTGGATTCCGTCTACAAACCCGCTGCGCCGGAGACGCTCTATCTCGACGATGACGCCTTCGAGGCGACGATTGCCGGCCACCGGGTGGTGACGCTCAGCGCGCTGCCGCAGGGTGTCGGGCCGGGTGTGATCGATGCCGGCGGACGGATCGGGCGCAATTTCTCGCCTGAACGGCAGCAGGAGACGGTCAGCCTTTTCGGTGCGCTGGCCGATCATATCCGGGCCAAGCGCGGCAATGGGCAGGTGATTGTTGCCTCCTATTCGGAGGGCGCGCGGGAGCGTCTGGCTGGCCTCATGGCGGATGAGGGCGTACAGGGTGCAACGGAGATCACTGATTTCCGCGATGTGCCCGAGGGCGTGGGTGGGCTGTTCCTCGTCGTCTGGGCGCTGGAACATGGTTTCGAGGGCAAGGCGCTCACGGTCATTTCCGAACAGGACGTTCTGGGCGACCGGCTCATTCGCCGCCCGCGCAAGAAACGGCGGGCGGAGAATTTCCTGACCGAGGCGCAATCGCTCTCGCCGGGCGACCTCGTGGTGCATGTCGATCATGGGGTCGGGCGCTACAAGGGGCTGGAGATCGTGAACGCGCTCGGCGCCGATCACGAGATGATCCACCTCGAATATGCCGAAGAGGCGCGGCTCTACCTGCCGGTGGAGAATATCGAGCTTCTTTCCCGCTTCGGCCACGAAGAGGGGCTGCTCGACCGTCTTGGCGGCGGCGCCTGGCAGGCCAAGAAGGCCAAGCTCAAGGAGCGGATCCGGCAGATCGCCGACAAGCTGATGCGGATCGCCGCCGAGCGCGCGCTGCGCCGGGCGCCGGTGATGCAGATCGACCATCACATGTGGGAGGAGTTCTCCGCCCGCTTCCCCTACCAGGAGACCGATGACCAGTTGAAGGCCATCGAGGATGTGCTGGAAGACATGGAGCGCGGCCAGCCGATGGACCGGCTGATCTGCGGCGATGTCGGTTTCGGCAAGACGGAAGTGGCGATGCGGGCGGCCTTCGTGGCCGCGATGTCGGGCATGCAGGTGGCGGTGATCGCGCCGACGACGCTGCTCGCGCGCCAACACGCGAAATCCTTCAAGGACCGTTTCCGGGGCTTCCCGCTCAAGGTGCGGCAGCTGTCGCGCTTCGTGCCCGCGAAGGAGGCCACCGAAACCCGCAAGGGCATCGCCGACGGCTCGGTCGATATCGCCATCGGCACCCATGCGCTGCTTGCCAAGCAGGTGAAGTTCCACAATCTCGGCCTGCTGATCATCGACGAGGAGCAGCATTTCGGCGTCCAGCACAAAGAGCGGCTCAAGGATATGCGCACCGATATCCATGTGCTGACGCTCACCGCGACGCCGATCCCGCGCACCTTGCAGATGTCGCTTTCGGGCGTGCGGGACTTGTCGATCATCGGCACGCCGCCGATCGACCGGTTGGCCATCCGTACCTATGTCAGCGAGTTCGACGCGGTGACAATCCGCGAGGCGCTCCTGCGCGAGCATTACCGGGGCGGGCAGAGCTTCTATGTCGTTCCGCGCATCACGGACCTGCGCGAGATCGAGAATTTCCTGAAGGAGCAGGTACCGGAAGTCACGTATGTCGTCGCCCACGGCCAGATGGCGGCGGGCGCGTTGGATGACCGCATGAACGCCTTCTATGACGGCAAGTTCGACGTGCTTCTGGCCACGACCATCGTGGAAAGCGGCCTCGATATTCCGACTGCGAACACGATGGTGGTGCACCGGGCGGACATGTTCGGCCTCGCGCAGCTCTACCAGATCCGCGGCCGGGTGGGGCGGGCCAAGACACGCGCCTATGCCTATCTGACGACCAAGCCCCGCGCGCGGTTGACCGATACGGCGCAGAAGCGGCTGCGGGTGCTTGGCTCGCTCGACAGCCTCGGGGCCGGTTTCACGCTGGCCAGCCAGGATCTCGACATTCGCGGCGCCGGCAACCTCGTGGGCGAGGAGCAGTCCGGCCAGATGCGCGAGGTGGGATACGAGCTCTATCAGACCATGCTCGAAGAGGCGATCGGCAAGATCAGGTCGGGCGAGCTCGAGGGGCTCACCGATGATGATGGCCAATGGGCGCCGACGATCAATCTCGGTGTGCCGGTGCTGATCCCGGAGGATTACGTGCCCGACCTGGACGTGCGCCTTGGCCTCTATCGTCGCCTCTCGGGGCTCACGACCAAGGTCGAGCTGGAAGGCTTCGCCGCCGAGCTGATCGACCGTTTCGGCAAGCTGCCCAAGGAGGTCAACACGCTGCTGCTGATCGTGCGGATCAAGGCGATGTGCAAGCGCGCCGGCATCTCCAAGCTCGATGGCGGGCCCAAGGGCGCGGTGATCCAGTTCCACAATGACAAGTTCGCCAACCCGGCCGGGCTTGTCACCTTCGTGCAGGCGCAGAACGGGCTGGCGAAGATCCGCGATAACAAGATCGTCGTGCGGCGGGACTGGAAAAACAACGCCGACAAGATCAAGGGCGCCTTCGCCATCGCAAGGGACCTCGCGGAGCAAGCGCGGGCGAAACCTGCCGCCGCCCAGAAATAATCATCGCATTTGAGACGATTGGGCTTGATTGTCAACGCGCTTCGCAGGCAGTCTGTTGGCGTTGCTCGGCGCATTCGACGCCGCAAGATTAATCCTGGGGAGGAAATTATGATCGACTATCGAAAGACTGCGTTGGCGGTGGTTGCCTGCGTCGCTGCATCTGGCGCTATCGCGCAGCCTTTCATGGGCAAGGGGGAGGTCGAGGGCTGGAACATATTCTACAACGAGGCGACCAAGGGTTGCTTCATGGAAACCCAGCAGGAACCATATGTCGTCCAGATCGGCACCGAGATGGCGATGCTGGGCGAGGGGGACACTGAAAAGTTCGGCTTTCTCGCGGTTTATACGTCGGGCGATGTGGAGATCGCCGATGGCGAGCAACGCGAAGTCAAGTTCGATATCGACGGAGCTATGTTCTCGGGCATGGCGACCGGTGCTGCCCGCGAAGGTTTCGCCGGCGGCTATGTCGTGGCGAACAATCCCAATTTCGGCAACGACCTCGCGATGAAACAGACGTTGACCATCAATCCTGGCATGGAGAATGCCGTGGAGATCGACCTGACTGGCACGAAGATGGCGATGGAAGCGACTCGGGAATGCCAGAAGGAAATGATGGTGCAGTAACCGCGCCTCTACGCTTCGAACAAACAACGCCCGGCACGCATGCCGGGCGTTGTTCTTATTGCGGAGTGATTTTCATGTTGCCATGTGGCGTTGGGGATCTGTCGCGCGCAGCAACAGCATCATCCCGAAAGCGGTTGTCACAAGGAACAGGCTGCCGATCATCAGCGGCAGCGGCGTGCCGTCAAAGGCAAGACCCAGCGGAATGGCGAGGGCGACGGCGCCGATGGTACCGAGCGAACCGGTGACGGAAGCCGTGAGCCCGGCCAGATGTCCCATCGGTTCCATGGAGAGCGCGTTCAGGTTCCCGCCCGTCAGCCCGACCATGAAGAACATGCTGATGGTCCAGATGAAATAGACGAAGAACAACGCGGTTGCGCCAAGCGGGATCAGCCAGTTCAACCCGACCGCCAGGGCGGTGACGCATATCTCCACCGCCAGAACCCGGGTGATCATGCCGCGCATGCCGATCCGTTCGACCAGCCGCGCATTGATGACGCTTGCCGGTGCCGCGCAGAGCGCGATGGCGCCGAACCAGAAGTGGAAATTCTCGCCGCGCCCGAATGTCTGGTCAAAGACCTGCTGGGTCGAGGAAATCGTGGCAAAGAAGGATCCGAAAACAAGGGTCTGTGTCGCGAGCGACAGCGCCACGACACGGTGTGTGAGGATCTCCCTGACGCCTTCCAGCAACGGATCGACCCGGAACGGACGGCGGCTCTCGCGCGGCAGGGTTTCGGGCTGGCGAAGGGAAAGCCAGAGCGTCGAGATCATCGCGAACAGGATGAAGGCGATGAACACGGCATGCCACCCGGCGAGCCAGATGACCCCCGCGCCGAGCGTCGGAGCGATAGCCGGGACAAGGGTGAAGACCAGCATGATGAAGGACATCATCCGCGCCATCTGCCGACCCGAATACAGGTCGCGAATGATCGCCACGGCCACCACGCGCGGCCCGGCAGCGCCAATTCCCTGGATCAGGCGGGCGGCAAAGATCGTTTCGACCGAGTTTGCCATAAGCGCCAGCACGGCCCCGATGATGTAAAGGCCCGCGCCGGCGACAATCACCGGTTTGCGGCCAAAGGCATCGGAGAGCGGGCCGGTACAGAGCGTCCCGAGCCCAATGCCAAGCACGAAGCTGGTGATGATCAATTGCGCCCGGTTAGGCGCGTCGGGCGAGATATCGGCCGCGATTTCCGGCAGCGCGGGCAGCATGGCATCGATGGAGAAGGCCACCATGGCAAAGAGCATCGCCATAAGGGCAATGAACTCGACCTGGCCAAGGGGCTTCTCGGGCGCCGTCATGCAGTGCCGCCGAGTTGTCCGTTGACCTCGTCGACCAGCCGGATCCAGAGGTCGGGCTGTTGCGCGCCCGGAACGACATGTTGGTTGCCGATGATGAAGGTGGGCACGCCCGTCACGCCACTTTCGCGCGCATTCGCATCGCGGGCGCGGATATCCTCGGCATCGGCGTCGCCTTCGAGCAGGCGTCGGATCACGGCGGCGTCGAGCCCCGCGCTGTCGGCTATATCGGCCAGCACGTCCCGGTCACCGATGTCGCGGCCTTGCAGGAAATAGGCGTCGAACAAGGACTGGACCACCTCGGTCTGCCGCCCTTCCAACCCGGCCCAGTGGGTCAGGCGATGAGCGTCCAGCGTGTTGGGCGTGCGTTGGATCGCGCCAAAGTCGATCTCCAGCCCGGCCGCTTCGGCCGCCTCGGCGATACGGGCATAGACCTCGACCGCCTTTTCCTTGCCGCCGAATTTCAATTCGAGGTAATCGCGCCGGTCCATGCCGCCCTTGGGCATGTCGGGATTGAGTTGGAACGGGTGCCATTCGATTTCGAACGGGTGGTCGGGCCGTTGTTCGAGAGCGTGAAAGAGCAGGGTCTTTCCGATGTAACACCAGGGGCAAATCGGGTCGGAGAGAATGTCGAGCTTGATCATAAGCCCCCTCTATCAGGCCAGCCGGCCACGCCAAGAGAAAACGATGGCGGTATGTGTTGAATGCGGACCGATAACGAGTGCTTGCGCGCCCCGAGTTCGATCAGCCGTCAGGGCTCAGGGCACGGCGGTTGATCTTGCCATTGGCGTTGCGCGGCAGGCTGTCCAGTTGCCGATAAAGGCGCGGGCATTTGTAACTTGCGAGGTTTTCTGACGCGAAAGCGGTGAGCGCATCTGTGTCGAGCTCTTCCGGGCCGGTATAGAAGGCGCCGATGACCGTCGTGTCGGCCTTCACTTCCACTTCGGCACAGGCAATTTCGGAGATGCCGGGGAAGCGGGCGAGCACCGCTTCCACTTCCAGCGGCGAGACGCGGAAGCCGCCGGCGTTCATCATGTCGTCATCGCGGCCGAGATAGGAGATCGCGCCGTCTTCTGCCATGCGCGCCGTGTCTCCTGTCGGGAACCAATCGCCGGCAAAGCGTGCTTCTGTTTCCTCTGGCGCATCGAGGTATCCGATCATCAAGCCCGGATCGTCGCGGTGGATCGCCAGGATTCCCGGCGTTTCGCGCGCAACCGGTTGGTTGTTCGGGCCGAGAATGGCGAGCCGGCGTCCGGATTGCGGGTAGCCTGAACTGCCATCTGGGGCGGGGCGGGAGGGGCTGCCGGACAGGTAGGTCGAGCATTCGGACATGCCGAGCGCTTCGTGGACTGCCCGGCCTGTCGCTTCTTCCCAGGCCTGCCGGAGGCGCGCGGGCAGTTTCTCACCCGCCGAGAGGCCGTGGCGCAGCTTGGGCAGGTTCAAGGAACCCGCGTCTCGCAGCATTTGGCGATAGACGCCGGGAGCGGCCGCAAAGAGCGTCGCGTCATGCCGGCGCATCAGCAGGGGGAGTTGCGGTGGCTTGGTGCCGGCCGCCGGGATCAGCGCTGTGGCGCCGATCGCCCAGGGGTCCAGCAGGCCAGTGCCGAGCGTATAGGTCCAGTTAAAGGCGCCCGCATGCAGGACGCGGTCATCGGGGCGCAGGTCGTACCAGTCGCGCCACATCATCTGCCGCGCCCAGACGGCCCGGTGGGCATGCACCACGCCGCGCGGTTTTCCGGACGTGCCAGAGGTGTAGATGATATAGGCGGGACGGTTCGGGTCGCCCAGATCCGGTGCGCAGGGCGGCGTGGTTTCCATCTCCCGCAAGGCAAGCGTGGGAATGACCGGGCAAGGGCAGGGATCGGGCAGAGAGATGTCGGGGGCGGCGACAATGGCTGCGGGGCGGGTTTCCGCGGCAATTCGGGTGATCTCGGGCACCGTCAGCGCGGCTGATGCGGGAATGGGAACGATCCCGGCCCAGATGGCGCCGAGAAAGGCCAATGGAAATTCGACCTCGTTGCCCAGCCGCATCAGCAGCCTGTCGCCGGGGGTCAGCCCGAAGGCCAGAAGCCCGGCGCCGATCCCTTCGATGGCCTGTGCCAGCGCGCCATAGCGCCAGCGGGCAGCGCGGCTGGCCGACAGAATGGCAAGGGCCGTCTTGTCGGGCTGTGTCTCGGCATGCGCCAGCACATGCGCGGCCATGTTGAAGGCGGCGGGCGGTGGGGGCGGCACAGTATCGGCGTGGATCGAAAGCATGCATCCGACCTACGAAAGGCCGCGGCGTGGAGCAAGCTCTCGGCGGACATTGCCGCCGAAAACCGGTCCGAACGGAAACGCTGCGGGATGTCGGGCCGGGAAGTCTCGTCTCGCGCGCAGGGCGTCCCGCGTCGACGCGGCCATTGCGCAGGGTATCGGCTCTGCATAGAAACGGTCCATGTCAGATCCCAGCAGCCCGCAAAACGACCCGAAATCCCTGATCCGCATCGCCCGCGAGTCGGGGGAGACCATGGAGGGCGAACCGCTGGATCTTGGTGTGCGGGTGCGCGATTTGCGCAAGGCGCGCGGCTGGACGCTGGAACAGGCAGCAGGGCAGGCGGGGCTTGCCCGTTCCACGCTTTCCAAGATCGAGAATGGCCAGATGTCTCCGACCTACGAGGCGCTCAAGAAGCTGGCTGAAGGGCTGAACATCTCGGTGCCGCAGCTTTTCACGCCGCCGGCGCGGGTCGAGGCGAACGGGCGCATGGTGGTGACCAAGGCCGGTGAGGGCGCGGCCCATGCGACCACGACCTATGAGCACGAGCTTCTGGCCGAGAACCTGACCAGCAAGAAGATGCTGCCCTACAAGGCGCGGGTGCGCGCGCGTTCGATGGAGGAATATGACGGCTGGGTGCGCCATGATGGCGAGGAATTCCTGCTGGTGCTGACGGGCGTGATCCGCCTCTACACGGAATTCTACGCGCCGGTGGAGATGCGCCGGGGCGACAGCGCCTATTACGATGCCACGATGGGACATAACGTGGTGTCCGTCAGTCCCGAGGATGCAACGATCCTCTGGGTGACGTCGCTGAGTTGACTATTCGGCGGCCAGAAGGTCGGCGGGGCGGGAGACGCAGGGCAGAAGCCGCATCTCGATGGCCTCGAAGCCCTCGGCCAATGTCAACTCATGCGTGTCTGCGATATACTCCGCCAGCAGGTCGCGATTGCCCCGAAAACGAACCAGCGCCTCCGGGTCTGCATGCGGGAAACAGGCAACGAGGCATTCAATCTGGCAGTGCCAGTTTTCCAGTAGATCCCCCCAGGTCATCACGCTCCTCCTCGTGTGGCGTAGGTCGCTCGAAATAGAATAGCCAAAAATGCTGCGCTGCGGAAAAATTTCTTCGCCTGATCGTCGTGGAAATTGACCAAGCCATTGTTGTAATTGGATTGTTTCAGTTCTGTTGCATTCTGGCAAATGCTGCGAATTCAGTAGGTTAGCGCTCTCATCTGGCGATTCGGTAAAACGAATCAACCAATCTGTAGGCTTTGGTCGCGCGAGTCGCCCCCAAGGGGCAGGGAGTATGAATTGCTGCAGCGCAGCGTCGGGGCGGCATTCACGCGTCCGGTGGCAGAAGGCCAAGTCCGCGCAGATAGATCCCGATCCCGGTTTCCAGCAGGTCCTCGGCGGGGAAGGGGGTACGCCCGCCCGGCGTGCCACGGGCATAAAGCTCGACCACGCCGTGGGACATGGCCCAGATATGGGCCGAAACCATCTGCGAGGGTGGGCGCTTTCCTGGCGGAATATGCTCCGACAGCTCCGCCGCCGCCTTTTCGAGCACATCCCTGGCCCGCGCGGCGGCAGCGGCCAGCTCGGCGGTCCGGTTCACCGACAAGCCGCTTTCGAACATCGCCTGGTAGTGGCCGGGATTCTTGCGGGCAAAGGCGAGATAGGCACGACAGGTGGATTCGAAACTGGCCAGCGCCGAGGGCTGGCCCTTCTCGTAGGCATATTCCATGAGATCGGCGAAAATCTCGAAACCCTGCCGCGCGATCTCGGCAATCAGATCCTCGCGGCCCTGAAAATGGCGATAGACGGCCGCGGGTGTCACACCCGCCGCCTTGGCCGCTTCCGACAGCGTGAAACCCTGCGGACCCTTGGTCTCGATCAGGCCCAATGCCGCATCGACCAGAGCCTGTTTCAGGTTCCCGTGGTGGTACCCACGTTTAGGCATGGATGAGGGCAGGACCCCCGCAGATCTTGGGGTCGACCTCGCCAACCACCTTGTCCTTCTTGCCGTCATACTCGATCTGGCTGAGGACGAGGCGGATGCAGGCGATCCGCGCGCGCCGCTTGTCATCGGCGCGGATCACCGACCAGGGGGCATAGATCTCGTGGGTGAGGTGAAGGGTCTCGGAAATCGCGTCGGAATATTCTTCCCAGTAGCCGAGGCCTTCCACGTCGATCTTGGACAGCTTCCACTGCTTGAGCGGGTCGTGTTCGCGCGAGAGCATCCGGTTGAGCTGCTCGGCCTGCGAAATGTTCAACCAGATCTTGAACAGCCGGATGCCGTCCTCGGTGATAAGCTTCTCGAAATCGGGGAGCTGCTTGAAAAAGGCCTGGCGCTGTTCGTCCGTGCAGAATCCGAAGACTTTCTCGACCACACCCCGGTTGTACCAGGAACGGTCGAACAGGCAGATCTCGCCCTTGGCCGGCATGTGTTCGATATAGCGCTGGAAGTACCACTGGCTGGCTTCGCGGTTCGAGGGAGTCGAAAGGGCTACCACCCGCGTCGCCCGCGGGTTCATATGTTCGGAGAAACGCTTGATGGCACCGCCCTTGCCTGCGGTGTCCCGGCCCTCGAACACCACCGCGATTCGTTCGCCCGCGTTCTGCGCCCAGGCCTGCAGCTTGACCAGTTCGATCTGCAGCTGGTGCAGCGTCGCCTCGTATTCATCCTTCGGCATCCGCTCCTTGTAGGGATAGGTCAGGTTCAGGATCGGCTTGCCGCCCGCCTCCTTGATCGCCTCGCGAACGGGTTCGGGAGCTTTCTTCTTGTAAAACGTGCTGATGGCACCATCGAACGGCAAATGTGACATGTTTTTCCCTCTTCGTCGGTACTTAGTATGTCCGTCTCGCGGGATCAGTGCAATCCGGCCCGTGCTACCGCGCGTATAATCGCCGCAAGCACGGGGTCGGGGGAAACATGGTGCGGCATGTGCCCGATGCCGGCAAGCTCGGTCAGCCGCGCGTCGGGCAGTCGCCGCGCCATTTGCCGGGCATGGACCATGACCGAACCGACGGCGTCATGGGTGCCGTGCAGCACCTCCACGGGCAGGTCCAGCGCGGGGTAACGCTTGGCCATTTCCGCAACCTGCGGCGCGAGACTGGCGATCTGGCGGGTGTTGGCGCGGAAGCTCGGGCGGCGCCGTTCGGGCGGCAGCACGAGGAAGTCGCCATAGCCCGCGGGCACCGGCTGCGGCGCAAAGATCGTCTCGAGCGTGGAATGGGTAAAGGCACGCGAGGTCACGACCGAGATCACTGGCACCAGCGCCGCGCCGTCGGGCTCGCGAGAGGCGAGCCGGCGAAAGGCTTCCATCGTCTCGGGCCACGGCATGGTGATGCCGGCAACGGTCACGATGGCGCCGACACGGGCCGGGTGCTCGAGCCCCCATGCCATGGCCACGCCGCCGCCAAAGGAATGGCCAACGATCACCGCGCGCTCGATGCCGAGCGCTTCCGCCGCCGCGTCCAGCATCGCCGCCTGTTCGGACATGGATTCGCCATGTGCGTGGAGCGGGTCGGAAAATCCCATGCCGGGCCGGTCGAAAGCGATCACCTGGCAGTGCTGGCTGAGCTTTTGTACGAAGCCGAAAGTGAAGTCCCGCGCATTCATCGAGGCGCCGTGGATCAGAATGACATCCGGCCCCGAGCCTTCGATGTGGGCATGTATGCGCTTTCCCCCGATCTCGATGAAATGTTCTGTCATCACAGGAATTTGCGCATTGAAGTTCATCTGGATTCTCTCACCAATGACCGCTGCCGATCGCCTCCAGGTTGAACGGCGTTGTCTGGTAGATCTCGTTGATCCAGTTGCCATAAAGCAGATGCGCGTGGCTGCGCCAACGGTTCGTCGGCATGTTCTCGGGATCGTCATCGGGATAGTAGTTCACCGGCACGTTGATCGGCTTTCCGGCCTCCACGTCACGGTCATATTCTTCCTTCAGCGTGCCGCTGTCATATTCGAAATGGTTGAACATGTAGAGCGCACGGTGGACCGGGTCCTCGACCAGCGCCGGGCCGACCTCGTCCGAGCCGATCAGCGGAATCAGGTCCGGAACAGCCTCGACCTCGTCCTGGCGGACTTCGGTCCAGCGGCTGACCGGCATGAGCAGGTCGTCGGAGAAGCCGCGCAGATAGGGAGAGGCAGGGGCGAGGTTCTGGTGCCGGAAGCAGCCGAAGGCCTTGTGCGGCAGCATATACTTCTTCACCCCGTAGAAATGGTTGATCATCGCCATGCCGCCCCAGCAGACGCCGAAGGTGGAATGGACATTGGTCTGGGTCCAGTCGAAGATCTGGGTCAACTCGTCCCAATAGGTCACCGCCTCGAAGGGCAGCTGCTCCACCGGCGCACCGGTGATGATCAGCCCGTCGAATTTCTCCTGCGTGACCTCTGTCCAGGGACGATAGAACTCCTCCATATGCGCGGCGGCGGTGTTCTTGGCCTCGTGGCTCGAAATCCGGATCAGGCTCAAGTCTATCTGTAGCGGCGTGGCGCCGATGAGCCGGGCGAATTGCGTCTCCGTCTGGATCTTCTTCGGCATCAGGTTCAGCAGCGCGATGCGCAGCGGGCGAATATCCTGCCGGTCCGCGCGCCCCTGGCCCATGACCATGACACCCTCGGTCTGAAGGATGTCAAAGGCAGGCAGGTTCGAGGGCATCTTGATCGGCATGGGAAATCTCCGCAATTGGAGGGTCTGAGATAGGACTTTTGCCCCGCGATCACAAGCGCCCAGTCCGCGGCGCTCGATGGCGTCCGGCTTTCGGGGCATTGGCGTTTGGGTCGGAACGGAACCGCTCGCGGGCACCCGGTGGCCGTGCCTCTTCTATGCGCGTTCGATTGCCCGCCCGATCAGCGCCTCGAACGCCTCCGCGCTTTTGGCGTCGGACACTTCCTCGGCTGAAACGGTCACGCCCCAGTTCCGGGCCATTGCCGCATAGGCAGGCTGGCGGCTGGCCATGGCGCGGCGGTAGGCGAAGCGAACGAAGGCGTTCGGGTCAACCTCTTCTTCCTTCACGTTGTTTTCGCGCAGGAATTCGTCCCAATTGGCATCCGTGAACGCGGCGCGATAGCACATCGGCTTCGGCGCTTTATCGAAGCGGCGTACCAACTCGTCACTATGCGCCTCGCTGCCCTTGATCCAGACCAGCAACATCGACCCGGCAAGGCTTCGCAGGATCTCGTCCTGTGGATCATGCGGGTCGACCACCTCGCAGATCGAACCGCCGGAATCGCAGACGAAATGCGGGTAGCCATAGAGTTCCTCGGCCCGCTCGATGAAGCGCGGCGCATCCAGCAACGCGGCGCGCTCGGCCTCGTGATGCTGCTGCTGCCGCTTGCGGTATTCCTCGATGCTCAGTCCGCCCTTGGACGGATCGCCCGGTTTGCCGAGATAGGTCGACAGCGGCTTGAGATTGTTGAAGGTGATGTTGGAGGCGATATAGATCGAGTCCGACATCAACAGGTCCCGCAGATGCGGCACCTTCATCGCCTCGCGCTTGAACTCGTCGGAGATCAGTTCGCCCATGTAGCGGGTGCCGATCCGGTAATCGACGGAATAGTGAAACCATTCCCCCTGCGCGCGCAACATGTCGGAAACATAGGTCTTCCCAAGACCGGACATGCCGAAAAGCAGGATGCGTTTCTGGCGGGCGGCGGCCCAGTCGGCGGAGTTCTGGTAGAGGCGAGGCAGGAATGTCATGCGGCCTAGGTAGCGTTCCGGCGAAGCGGATGCCAGCAGCGATTTCTGCCAATGCATTCCAATCAACCACTGAACCCAGACCGCCACGCCAGGACAGTCAAGAAACAGGAGCGAGGCTTTCATCTTTCCCGAAAATACCTCCGCCGGAGACACGATCCGCAGGATCGTTCCTGCACGAGCTCGAACATCGCGGCTTGCCAGGAAACCTTGAGAGGGGGCGTTGCCCCCCGCGCTCTGGCGAGCGCTCCCCCAGGATATTTTCTGGAAAGATGATGGGGAGAAAAGCGCTTCGCTTATGCCGTCGTTTTTCGGTCGGCCCGATCGAACTTGGAGATCCACTTTTTCACCGAGAAGATGTCAAAATAGATCGCCAACAGCGAGGGCAGTACAAGGATCACGAGGATCATCGAGGCCATCAGGCCGGCGGCGACCGAGACGACGAGCGGCACCATGACCTGCACCTGCGGGCTGCCGTCGGAGATGAGCGGTAGCAAGCCGATCACGGTGGTGCCGGTGGAGAGCAGGATCGGGCGGAAGCGTTCGCGCACGGCGTCGAGTGCGGCGGCGACGTGGTCTTCGTCCTTCAGGTGGGTCTGGAAGAAGGTCAGGAACAGGATGGCGTTGTTGACCACGATGCCCGCCAGCGAGGCAAAGCCGATGAAGCTCGGCATGGCGAGGTCGATGCCGAGCGCCCAATGGCCGTTGATCGTCCCGATCAGCGCGAAGGGGATGGAGAGCATCACCACGATGGGAAGCGTATAGCTTCGGAACTGGAAGGCCAGCACGAGATAGATGCCGACCAGACCCAGGACGAGCTTGCTCAGTGTTGAGGCCTGCGACTTGGATTGGTCCTCGGTGGCGCCGCCGATGGATATCGAGACGCCGGGATATTGGCGCATGATTTCCGGGCCGATTTCATTCGTGACTACAACGGAGATCTGCGCAGGGGTCGTGGTGGCGCGATCGATCTGGCCGCGGATGCGCGCGACGGCGAGGCCGTTCTTGCGGGTGATGACAGGGAAGGAGCTTGTCAGCTCGATATGGGCGACGGTGGAAAGTGCGGCGATGGAGCCGCCGCCGACCGAGATCGGAAAGGCCTCAAGGTCGGCCATGTTGCGGATGGAATCGTCCAACTCGACCTGTACCGTCACGCTCGACAGGCCGGTGCGGAAACTGTCGGTCTCTGAGCCGGCAAAGGCGCTGCGCAGCTGGCTGGCGAGCGCCTGTGGTGTCAGGCCGATGGAATAGCCGTACTCGTTGAGCGCAAGCTGAACCTCGTGCCGGCCGCCGTAGAAATCGGTGAAGGCTTCGGTCACGTCATCGCGGGCGGTCAGCGCCTGTAGAAGATCCGCGGCGGCAGCTTCGAGATCGTCAAGGTCGCGCCCGGAGAGCTCGACATCGAGATCGTTGCCGCCCGGGCCCATCTCGGCCTGGGCAAAGCTGGCCTGGATCACGTCGGGCAGGGGGCCGGCCTCCATGCGCCATTGCAGCAGCATCTCGTCGGCGGTGATGTTGCGTTTCGCGCTGGCCAGCAGGTCCACGGTAATGGTCGCGGTGTTGGAGCCATTATCGTTCACGTCGGAATTGGTGGCGTATTGGACCAGCACGCGCTCGACCAGCTTTTCGCCGCCCTGCGTGAGCGGCGTCAGCTTTTCATCGACGCGGTCCAGCGCGGCCAGAAGTTGCTCGACCCGCTCCACCGTGCGCTCGCGTTCGATGCCGGTTGAAAGCGAGATTTTCACCTGGACAGTGTCGCCCTCGATGGTCGGGAACCCCACGACCTTGACCTGTCCAGAGGCGATCAGGCCGAAGGAGAGCATCAGACAGGCGATCACGGCACCGACGGTCAGGTAACGCACCTTCACGAAGAAACCGGCGATGGGCAGCACCACGGCTTCCTTGAAGCGGTCGAGCACGCGGGCGGCGGGGCGGTGTTCATGCTCGGCGGGGTCGTCGGAGCCCGAATGGCTCAGGTGATGCGGCAGGATCAGGAAGCCTTCGATCAGTGACAGGCCAAGCGTCAGCAGCAGCACCATGGGGATATAGGCGAGGATCTGGCCCATCGTGCCGGAAACGAACATCAGCGGGCCGAAGACGCAGGCGGTGGTCAGGAAGGACGACGTGACGCCGGGGACGACCTCCAGCGTGCCGCGGCTGGCGGCCTCCAGCTTGCCGGTCTTCTTGCGCCAGCGCTCGATATTCTCCGCGATGACGATGGAATCGTCCATGATCAAGCCCACCGCCATCAAGAGCGCCACCAGCGTGATCATGTTGATGGTGATGCCGAAGGTGTCCATCAGGAAGAAGGTGCCGAGGAAGGAGACCGGCAGCGCGGCCGAGATCCAAAGCGCCTCGCGCAGGGTGAAGAAGAGCCACATGGTGGCGAAGACGAGCACGAGGCCAATGCCGATATTCTTCAGGATCAGCGTCAGGCGTTCCTTGACCAGGTCGGTCATGTTGAAGGTGACAGTTATCTTGAACGGGTCCGGCCATGCGGCGTTCTCTTCGTCAATTATGGCCTGTACCTGTTTGTAAATACGAATGGAATCGCCTTCCTTTCCCTTGAAGGCAAGGATGATCGCGGCCTGTTCGCCATTGATGAAGCTTTGGGTGTTCACATCCGCATCGACGATATGAACCTCGCCAAGATCCTTCAGGCGCACCATGCCGCCGGTCGCGTTCTGGAACACGATCAGGTCTTCGAGCTCGGCGATGGAGCGGCGCGCATCGGCGTAGCGCAGGGTGACGGAGGCGCCGTCGGTCTCCACGTCGCCCAGCGGCTGGCGGAGCGAGCGGGCGCCGATCGCGTCGACGATATCGCGGCTGGACACACCGTAACGGCGCAGCGCGTCGGTATCGAAAGTCACGCGCAATTCGCGGTCGGTGATGCCGGTGACATTGGCCTCGGTCACGCCGTCGAGCGCCAGCATCCGGTCGGCCAACGTGTCGGCATATTCGATCAGCCCGCGTTTGCCATGGATGCCCGAGATGGCGATCATCGCGATCAGCTCGTTGCGCCCGCCGAGCTTGACCGCAGGCGTCTCGGCATCGGTCGGCAGGCCGTTGATGCCGGAGACCGCCGAGAAGATGTCGTTGTAGAACTGAGTCAGGTCGCCGCCTTCCTCCAGCTCGGCGGTGGCCGAGGCCATGCCATCGACCGAGAGGCATTCCAGCTCGGTCAGCCCGCTGGTGCCGGTGAGGGAATCCTCGATGGGCGCGCAGATCTCTTCATCCACGTCGAGCGCCGAGGCGCCCGGATAAACGACGGAGACGGTCACGGTGGAGGCCGCGACATCGGGAAAGGTCTCGCGTTCGAGCTGCATGATTGTGGACAGCCCGAGCACGCAGATCAGCACCATCAACAGGTTGGCGGCAACCGGGTGCCGGACAAACCACGAGATCATGTCATTCGCCCTCCGCCGGGCTGTCGCCCTCAACGGGGACAAGGTCCAGCTTCATGCCGATCACCGGCGGGCGCGGATCGGTCAGCACCAGCATCTCGCCGCCCTCCAGCCCGCCGAGCACCATGACATTCTCGCCAATCACTTGCCCTGTCTCGATTTTCCGCGTGTCGAGGCGGCTTTCGCCATCGGCGACATAGACAAAGGGCGCGCCGTCATCTGCATAACGCAAGGCACGGCGCGGCACGGTCAGGCCGTCCGGGTGCGGCTGGCTCGAAAAGGTGACGGTGACGAAGGCACCGACATTGAGCGGCGGGCGGTTGATCTGGCGCTGGCTGACCATCGGGTCCTTGACCCGGACGACAATGCCGAGCGTGCCGGTTTCGCTGTCCATCGTGCCCCGCAGGCGGACGATTTCGGCCGGCCAGTGGGCGCTGATCCCGGCGATCTGCATCGAAACCTGCGCCGTGATCCCGGCCTCGGTGAAGATCTCGATCGCCTTGGTCACGTCGACCACCGTGTCGGAGGTAAAGCGGTCACCGAGCGCGACGGTGACCATGGGGACGAATTCGGATGGCTGGACCTCGGCGGTTATCTCGACGGCGGCGGTATCGTCCATCGTCAGCAGCGTGTCGCCGGTGCGCACGAATTGCCCGGTCTCGACATTCATGGCCGAGATCCGGCCGCGGAAGGGCGCGAGGATCGTCGCCTTTTCCAGCGAACGCTCGGCCTCGGCCAATTCGGCCCGGCGCACGGCAAGCGTCGCCTCCAGCGTCTCGCGCTGCGAGGGGTAGAGGGCCAGCGTGTTTTCCAGCTTTGTCACGGCATTGGTCTGGGCGAGCAGCACCTTCTGCGTGGAGTCGAGCGTGGCCTGGGTCGAGGTTCCCCGGCCGACCAGCGAGGCGATCCGGTCATATTCGGCCTGCGCCACTGCGAGGATCCGCTGCTCGACTTCGAGCGAGGCGCGCGAATTGACCTCCTGGCGCTCCAGCTCGGCCAGCTGCGCCTCGGCGGCGGCGATATTGGCAAGGCTCTTCTGCCGGGACAGTTCGTAATCCGTCCGGTCGATCTCGGCCAGAACGGTGCCGGCATCGACGAAGCTGCCCACGGCCAGCCCATCGGCCAGCATCACGATCCGCCCCTGGACCTCGGAGATCGCCGACCAGTCCCGCACCGGCTCCGCCCGCCCGTATCCGACGGCGGTGGCCGACACCTCGTGCGGCACCACCGCGCTCACGCGCACGGCAAGGTGGCTTTCCGCCGGCGGGGGTGGCAGCGTCTGATCCTGCTGCGTCATCATCTTGAAACCGATGAAGCCGAGGATGATTGGAGGGATGATGAGCAGGGGGCGAAGGTTCATGGCGTCTCTCCGTTCGGCGCCATTTGGACGACGCTAGCTCTGTTCGGTTGCGTCCTGCGGACAAAAAATACAATAGGGCAGGGTCGCACAGGGCGGTCTGCGTTACTAGAACGCGGGAAGACGCATTTCCCGTCGCCCGGAGCAGCGAAGGTTAACAGGGAGAACGCCATGACCCCCGAAGCGCGCCTGGCTGCGGCCGCGGAAATCCTCGACGGTTATCTCGCGGGTGCGCCGGCGGAGAAGGTGTTGACCAACTGGGCACGCCGGAGCCGATTTGCCGGCTCGAAGGATCGTGCGACAGTGCGCGATCACGTGTTCGACGCCATACGCCGTCGCCGCTCGGCGGCGTGGCTTGGTGGGGCCGAAACGGGGCGCGGGCTGATCATCGGGTTGCTGCGCGCGCGCGGGCAGGATCCGGAAGCTTTCCTTACAGGTCAGGGCCATGCCCTTTCGCCGATGACGGAGGCAGAGCGCGTGGTGCCCGCCGCGCCGGCAGGCAATGTCGCGCTGGACTGCCCGGATTGGCTCGAAGCGGATATGCGCGACAGCCTTGGCGACGATTTCCGGCCCGTCATGGAAGGGATGCAGGAGCGCGCCGAGATTTTCGTCCGCGCGAACCTGTCCCTTGGGACGCGCGAGCAGGCGCAGGCGCGGCTGGCCGCGGAAGATGTCCAGTCGGAGCCCGAACCGCTTGCCGGGACGGCCCTGCGGCTCGGGCAGGGCGCGCGTCGGGTGCGGAATACGTCATGTTTTCAAGAGGGTTGGGTCGAGATCCAGGATGCCGCCTCGCAAGCCGTCGCCGAGGCGGTGCCGCTGCAACCGGGCGCGAGGGTGCTCGATTTCTGCGCTGGCGGTGGCGGCAAGGCGCTGGCGCTGGCAGCCCGAAGCGGGGAGCGGATCTTCGTTCACGATGCCGACCCCGGCCGGATGCGCGATATCCCGGAACGGGCGGCGCGGGCTGGGGCGCGGCTCGAGATCCTCGACGGGATGCAACTCGGCCGGAACGCGCCTTTCGACCTCGTGATTTCGGATGTGCCCTGTTCCGGCAGCGGCGCCTGGCGGCGGCAGCCGGAGGCCAAATGGCGTCTGGACCGAGCCGCGTTGGACCATCTCCAGACCGTTCGGCAGGAGATCCTTGACAGGGTTTGCCGGCTGGTCTGTCCCGGTGGCCTGATCGCCTACATGACCTGTTCCATGTTGCGGAGCGAGAACGAGGCGCAGGTGGAGGCGTTCTGTGCGGGCAACCCCGAATGGAACCTGGAGCTATGCCAGCGGTTTTCGCCATTGCAGGGCGGGGACGGGTTCTTTCTCGCATTGCTGCGACGGAACGCCTGACCATGGTCGAAAGTCCGCCTGCCAAGGCAAAGATCCATTTTGCCTTAAGCGAGGATTAACGAATTGCGACCGAAATGTGTGGGAACCGAATCGCCCGGGAGAACCCTCTTGTCGCATACGGCGCTTGCCCCCGATCCCATTTCGCGCACCGCCGCCGGAATGTCCGCCCGCGTCCTGCACGTGGCGGTGTTCGCGCTTGTCCTGTTCGGGGTGGCTTTCTACGTCCCCGATCCGGTGATCGGCCTGGTGATGTTCGGCGCGGGCGGCAGCCTTGCCGCGCTGACCTTGCTGATCCGTCTGTTCTCGGCCCGGGACAACATGCGCCAGACAAAGGTCTCGGACGCGATTGCCCAGTTCATCGAGCATGATACCGCGCCGAGCTTCACCACCGACATCGATGGCGTGATCGAACATCGCAACAGGGCGGCACGAGAGCGCTTCGGCATCGCCGAGCAGGCCGAGGAGACATTGGTACGCTGTCTGCGGGATCTCTTCGCCAACCCCTCCGCCGTGCTGATGCGGCTCCAGAACCGGGCGGAGGCTCGGGGATCGGCCCGGGAGGATATCGTCACCCGGCGCGGCCACGTGCGACTTTTCGTGCACCAGGTCGACAGCGGGCGCTTCCTGTGGCGTCTTGAGGACCTGATCGAACGCAACCAGGCCGGGCGCGGGGTGGACAGTCTCAGCCTGCCTATGATGACGGTCAGCCGCTCCGGCACAGTTCTGTTCATGAATGAATCGCTGCGGCGGATCCTCGGCGGTCGGGTCAAATCGCTCGAGCGCGTGTTCGACGATCTGCCGCTTGTTCCGAACGGGATTCACCGAGTGCATGGCGCAGACGGCCCGTTGCGGGTGCGCGTGGTCGAGATCGATGGCGCCGGCGGACGGCAGGAGGTCTTCCTGATTCCCATCGGCGACGAAGAGCCGGAGGAGGTTACCGCGGCCGCGGCGCAGGCCGGGGATGGCGGAAGCCTGGATTCGCTGCCCGTGGCGCTTTTGAAACTCGATCGCGAAGGGCGAATCCTGTTTGCCAACCGTTCGGCACAAGACCTCTTCGGCGAGGCATCGCGGATCGGCCAGGAGTTTCACCATCTGGTCGAGGGGCTCGGTCGCTCGGTCAAGGATTGGCTGGCGGATGCCGCGGATGGGCGCGGCCTGGGGCGCCCGGAATTCGTCCGCGCAAGCGTTCCCGATCGCGAGCTCTATCTGCAGGTTTCGCTCGGAAGGTCGATCGAGGCTGGTCGGACGGTGCTGAGCGTGGTGATCAATGACGCCACCGAATTGAAAACGTTGGAGGCGCAATTCGTCCAGAGCCAGAAGATGCAGGCGATCGGCCAGCTTGCCGGCGGTGTCGCGCATGATTTCAACAACCTTCTGACCGCGATCTCGGGGCATTGCGATCTGCTATTGCTGCGTCACGACCAAGGGGACCAGGACTACGCGGACCTGGTACAGATCAACCAGAACGCCAACCGCGCCGCCAGCCTTGTCGGCCAGTTGCTCGCCTTCTCGCGCAAGCAGAACCTGCAGCCCGAGATCCTCGATCTGCGTGATACCTTGTCTGACCTGACCCACCTGCTGAACCGTCTTGTCGGCGAAAAGGTCACGCTGTCTCTGTCGCATGACCCGGGCCTGCGTCCGATCCGGGCGGACAAGCGCCAGTTGGAACAGGTGCTGATGAACCTCGTCGTGAATGCGCGTGACGCGATGTCGAACGGAGGAGAAATACGCGTCTCCACCGAGGCGCGCTACTTCGCCGAAGCATTCGAGCGGGATCGTGCAACGGTCGCGCCCGGAGACTATGTCGTGGTAAAGGTCGAGGACGAAGGTGTTGGCATCCCGGCCGACAAGCTTGCAAAGATCTTTGAGCCATTCTTCACCACGAAACGCACGGGCGAGGGGACAGGTCTCGGTCTGTCGACGGCTTACGGGATCATCAAGCAGACGGGTGGATATATCTTTGTCGACTCCTTCGTTGGTTCAGGTACGACATTCTCGCTCTACTTCCCTGCGTATGATCGAACGGAAGAAAAGGTTGCGGTGCAGGGCAAGACCGACAGAAGCCAGCAATACCAACATGGCGAAGGGGTTGTCCTTCTGGTCGAAGACGAGGCACCGGTGCGAGCCTTCGCATCGCGCGCCCTGCGGATGCGCGGCTACACCGTGCTGGAAGCAGAAAATGCCGAGGATGCGCTCGACACGTTGGCCGATCCGGAGCTGAAGGTGGATGTCTTCGTGACGGATGTCGTCATGCCCGGCATGGACGGGCCGACCTGGGTGCGCAAGGCGTTGGTGGATCGTCCCGATGTGCAGGTCGTATTCATGTCCGGATATGCGGAGGACAGCTTCACCGACGAGCAATCGGCTATTGCGAACTCGGTCTTCCTGCCGAAGCCCTTCTCGCTCAACGAACTGACCCAGACTGTCCGCGATCAGATCCAGTGATCGGAAACCTGTCTGTTGAGACGTTGCGAGGCGTCATGGCGGCGCTGAATGAACTCGGTGCTTCTCTACGGATCAAAAAACCGGTCACCTCGATTTCGGATGTGGATTTTCACCGGATGTTAACAGAGGCGCGCCATGAAGGATTTCGACAATATCTCTTGAATTGTTCTCAAAATGTTCTCATAACACGAGAACAAGGCAAGAACACGAGCAGTCATTGCCGCCACGACCGGTGTATGGAATAAGGACTGAAACAATGGCGACCGCGAGCCTTCTCGACATGGCAGAAAAGAAAAGTTCCGACAAGCAGAAGGCGCTCGATAGTGCGCTGGCCCAGATCGAACGGCAGTTCGGCAAGGGCTCGATCATGCGCCTTGGCGGCGACAATCCGGTAGCCGAGATCGAGTCGACCTCGACCGGTTCCCTGGGCCTCGATATCGCGCTCGGAATCGGTGGTCTTCCCAAGGGGCGGATCATCGAGATCTACGGGCCGGAAAGCTCGGGCAAGACAACTCTCACGCTGCATTGCGTGGCCGAGGAGCAGAAAAAGGGTGGCGTCTGCGCCTTTGTGGATGCCGAACACGCGCTCGACCCGCTATATGCCCGCAAGCTTGGCATCGATCTGGACGAATTGCTGATTTCCCAGCCGGATACCGGCGAGCAGGCGCTCGAGATTACCGACACGCTGGTGCGCTCCGGCGCCGTCAGCATGGTGGTGGTCGACTCGGTCGCAGCTTTGACACCGAAATCGGAACTCGAAGGCGATATGGGCGACAGCTCGGTCGGCGTTCAGGCGCGCCTGATGAGCCAGGCGATGCGCAAGCTGACCGGGTCGATTTCCCGCTCCAAATGCATGGTGATCTTCATCAACCAGATTCGCATGAAGATCGGCGTCATGTTCGGCAGCCCGGAAACGACCACGGGCGGCAACGCGCTCAAGTTCTACTCTTCCGTCCGTCTGGATATCCGCCGCATCGGTTCGATCAAGGATCGCGACGAGGTGGTCGGCAACGCAACCCGCGTCAAGGTCGTCAAGAACAAGGTCGCGCCGCCGTTCAAGCAGGTGGAATTTGACATTATGTATGGCGAAGGGATCTCCAAGACGGGTGAGTTGATCGATCTCGGCGTCAAGGCAGGCGTGGTGGAAAAGTCCGGCTCTTGGTACTCCTATGGCGACGAACGCATCGGCCAGGGGCGGGAGAATGCAAAGACCTTCCTGAAGGAAAACGAGGCGATTGGCCTGGAAATTGAAGACAAGATCCGGGCGGCGCATGGTCTCGATTTTCATGCCGTGGCTGGAGAGGACCTTCTGGAGGACTGATCCGGCAACGGCTCCGACGAATTTGGTACGAAAACGGCGGTGGTCAACGCGCCCACCGCCGTTTTTTTGTCTGCGCCGCCGCAGGCGGCGCCCGGCCCAACGGGAGGAGCGCATCTTTGATGCGACGACGACGGGCGGGAGCAGCCCCGGCTGCGCGCATTCTGTGGACACCCCGCGCGCGTGCCGTTACATCTGCGCCGCAGATCCGCCGGAGACACAGATGCCAAGCCTGAACGACATTCGCACGACCTTCCTCGACTACTTCCGCCGCCAGGGCCACGAGGTCGTCGACAGTTCCCCGCTCGTGCCCCGCAACGACCCGACCCTGATGTTCGCCAATTCGGGCATGGTTCAATTCAAGAACCTGTTCACCGGGGTCGAACATCGCGACTACAACCGCGCAACCACAGCGCAGAAATGCGTTCGTGCCGGCGGCAAGCACAACGATCTCGACAACGTGGGCTACACCATGCGCCACCACACGTTTTTCGAGATGCTGGGCAATTTCTCCTTCGGCGATTATTTCAAAGAGCAGGCCATTCCCTTCGCCTGGGAACTGGTCACCAAGGAACTGGGTATCGACAAGAACCGGCTGCTCGTGACGGTGTTCCACACCGACGACGAGGCCGCGGACCTGTGGAAGAAGGTTGCCGGCCTGCCGGATGACCGGATTATCCGTATTCCGACCAATGACAATTTCTGGCAAATGGGCCCGACTGGCCCCTGCGGTCCCTGCACGGAGATCTTCTACGATCACGGCGAGCATATCTGGGGCGGCCCTCCGGGTTCTCCCGAAGAGGATGGCGACCGGTTCGTCGAGATCTGGAACCTCGTCTTCATGCAATACGAGCAGTTCGAGGATGGCACCCGCGTCGATCTGCCGAACCAGTCGATCGACACAGGCATGGGCATCGAACGCGTCGCAGCGTTGCTGCAGGGCACCAATGACAACTACGCCACCGACCTGATGCGCTCGTTGATCGAGGCCTCGGCCAACCAGACCTCCTCCGATCCCGACGGCCCCGGCAAGACCCATCACCGGGTGATTGCGGATCACCTGCGCTCGACCTCCTTCCTCATCGCCGATGGCGTGATGCCGTCGAACGAGGGTCGCGGCTACGTGCTGCGCCGGATCATGCGCCGCGCGATGCGGCACGCGCATCTTCTCGGTGCCAAGGATCCGCTGATGCACCGGTTGGTGCCGGAACTCGTCCGCCAGATGGGTGGCGCCTATCCGGAATTGCAGCAGGCGCAGGCGCTGATTTCCGAGACGCTGGAGACGGAAGAAACCCGTTTCCGCCAGACGCTCGACCGTGGTCTGAAGCTGCTGGATGACGAGCTTGCCAGGCTGCCCGACGGCGCCGAACTTCCGGGCGAGGCGGCGTTCAAGCTCTATGACACCTATGGCTTCCCGCTCGACCTGACGCAGGACGCGCTGCGCGAGAAGGACCGGACGGTCGACACCGACGGCTTCGATGCCGCCATGGCCGAGCAGAAGGCCAAGGCCCGCGCGGCCTGGTCCGGTTCTGGCGAAACGAAGGACGCCGCCATCTGGTTCGACCTCGCGGAAGAACTGGGAAAGACAGATTTCCTTGGCTACGACACCGAGTCCGCCGAAGGGCAGGTTCTGGCCATCGTCCGCGACGGTGAGAAGCTGGGCGAGGCCAAGGAAGGCGACAAGGTTCAGATCGTCCTGAACCAGACGCCTTTCTACGCGGAATCCGGCGGCCAGGTGGGCGATACCGGCGTGCTGCGTTGCGACGGCGGCAAGGCCCGGATCACGGACACGCTGAAAACGGCCGGCATCTTCATTCACGTCGCCGAAGTAACCGAGGGCAGGATCGCGCCCGGCGCAGGGGCGGAACTCGTGGTGGATCACGACCGCCGGGGGGCCATCCGCTCCAACCACTCCGCGACGCACCTGCTGCACGAGGCGCTGCGCGAGCGCCTGGGCGATCATGTCGCACAGCGCGGCTCGCTCAATGCGCCCGACCGGCTGCGCTTCGACTTCTCGCATAACCACGCGCTGAGCGCCGAAGACCTGTCGGAAGTCGAGGCCGAAGTGAACGCCTTCATCCGCCAGAACTCGAAGGTGGAAACCCGGATCATGACGCCCGATGACGCGCGCGCGATCGGTGCGCAGGCGCTCTTTGGCGAGAAATACGGCGACGAGGTGCGCGTGGTTTCCATGGGCAAGGCGCCGACCGGCAAGGGCGCGGATGGCAACACCTGGTCCATCGAGCTTTGTGGCGGCACCCATGTGCGCCAGACCGGGGATATCGGTCTCTTCGTGGCGCTTGGCGACAGTGCGTCCAGTGCGGGCGTGCGCCGGTTCGAGGCGCTGACCGGCGAAGCGGCCCGGCAATATCTCGCGGGTCAGGACAAGCGCCTGTCCGAGGTCGCGGCGGCCGTGAAGGCGCCGCAGGCCGAGGTGGTTGACCGGGTGAAAAGCCTGGTCGAAGAGCGCAAGGCCATGCAGGCGGAGATCGCAAACTTGCGCAAGGAACTCGCTCTCGCGGGAGGCTCCGGCGCGGGTGCTGCCCAGGAAGTGAAGAAAATCAACGGTGTGCCCTTCGTTGCCCAGGTCCTGCAGGGGGTCAATGGCAAGGATCTGCGCGGGTTGATCGACGAGCACAAGAACCGGATTGGCTCGGGGGCGGTGCTTCTCATCGCCGATGCCGATGGAAAGGCCGCCGTGGCCGCCGGGGTAACCAATGACATGACCGACAAGGTTTCAGCGGTCGACCTGGTCAAGGCGGCCGTCGCGGAACTGGGCGGCATTGGCGGCGGTGGCCGTCCCGATATGGCGCAGGGTGGCGGCAAGGATGCATCGAACGCTCCCGCGGCCATCAAGGCGGCCGAAGCGGTGATTGGAGGATAAACCATGCCGGCTCTCTGGATTGCACATGTAACCGTGACCGACGAAGAGGCCTATCGCCGCTATGCCGCGATAGCCACCGTGGCGATTGCCGAACATGGCGGGAAGTTCATCGCGCGTGGCGGTCGCTTCGTTCAGCTGGAAGGAAAGGAACGGCCACGAAACGTGGTCGCCCGTTTCGACAGCGTGGAAGCGGCAGAAGCCTGTTATCGCTCTGAAAAGTATCAGGAAGCGCTCAGCCATGCGCGCGGTGCTTCCGAGCGCGAATTGCTGATCGTCGAGACCAGCGAGTAACTGGCGCATGTCGGGGCGGGCCGCCCGTTACAGGCGGTCTTGTCCAGTCATCGGCGGCAGGACCCGTCTCATCAGCAGAAGCACGTAGCCCGAAACATCCGTCCCCCCTGTCATGAGCCAGGGGATATGGGCGCCGTGAACGGGAACGGTCCGGCACAGGAATGGCGTGCGAGACTGGACTTTGGCGAAAAAGGGCAGGGCAATGCCATTGTCTGCCTCGAAGAGGTCCCGGAGTATTCGACCGAAGGCCGCTCTTGGCTGTGGTTCCGTGAAACGCAGTCGGGCGCGGAGGTCCTGCTGGACGACATCGCCATCATCGAGCAGCTTCATGCCGAACCTGTTGGCAAATTGTACCTGTCCGCGCCGGTCAAGCGCGAAGATGGCGGTGTCTTCCGGTTCCATCCCCTCGCGAAGCACCGCGTTGTCAATGGCGAAGCGGCCGAGCATCCGGCAAACCTGCACCGAGTGGTGCAGGGTGGGTGTCAGTCGTTGCAGAAGGTTCTGCAATCGCCCTTCCAGCGCGTCGCGATCCTTTCGACGGACATTTCCACCGATCAGGGTCACGTGTGTCCGGTCTCGGGCAAGTACCGTGAAGGCTCCGCCGATGATATCTTCCTGGGGCCTGACCCAGTCATTGTAGAACTCGGTCTTTTCCATCTCCGCGTCCGAGATGGCGCTCGTGCTTCTCACTACGCGTCCGGCCGTTGCAGAGAGATAGGCCGGTGCCCAGGCGTTCAAGGCACTGAAATGGCGCTCGAAACTGTCCATGAACTCCGGGTCGTAGCCGTGTTCCCTATAGCCGAGCGCGATATTGGAGCGGTAGTCATGGACGAAAAGATGCGTGCCGGAAATCCCGGACATCTCTGACAGCGCCTTCAGAAACCAATCCCATTGCCGCTGGTCCAGCGCGGCCGCCTGGGCGAGATCGACGAGACGCCGATAGCCAATTTCCTTGGTTGAGATATTCATAGCAGCCCGATCCCGGCACTCGACCGGTTACACACGTATTCGCTGCTATCAAATGGCCGGGTGCCGGCACAGCCGGAAATTCTCGATAGAGACAATCTGTGGCAGCCCGATGTCCGGTTGGGGCCGGGCTGCCACTATGCGCAATCAGGCCGAGGGCGCGGCCTTGGCCATGCGCTTGCGCTCATGCGGATCGAGATAGCGCTTGCGTAGGCGGATGGCGTTAGGCGTGACTTCGACCAGTTCGTCATCGTCAATATAGGCGATGGCTTCTTCGAGGCTGTGAATGATCGGCGTGGTCAGCCGCACCGCGTCGTCGGTACCCGACGCACGCACGTTGGTCAGCTTCTTGCCCTTAAGCGGGTTCACGTCGAGGTCGTTTTCGCGGCTGTGTTCGCCGATGATCATGCCCTGGTAGATCGGTGCCTGAGCGGGGATGAACATGCGCCCGCGCTCTTCGAGGTTCCACAGCGCATAAGCAACCGAGACGCCCTGTTCCATGGAGATCAGCACGCCTGCGCGGCGACCGGGAATGGGTCCCTTGTGCGGCGCCCAGGTATAGAAGACGCGGTTGAGCACGCCGGTGCCGCGCGTATCGGTCAGGAACTCGCCGTGATAGCCGATCAGGCCACGCGAGGGCACGTGAGCGATGATCCGCGTCTTGCCGCCATTCTGGCGCATGTCGACCATCTCGCCCTTGCGCGGGCCGGTCAGCTTCTCGATCACGGAGCCGGAATACTCATCATCGACGTCGATGGTGACTTCCTCGATCGGCTCCATTGTCACGCCGTCTTCCTCGCGCAGGAGAACCTGCGGGCGGGAGATCGAGAGCTCGAAGCCCTCGCGGCGCATGTTTTCGATCAGAACGCCCATCTGAAGCTCGCCACGCCCGGCGACCTCGAAGGCTTCGCCGCCGGGCGTGTCCGTGACGCGGATGGCGACGTTGGTCTCGGCTTCCTTCATCAGCCGCTCGCGGATGACGCGGGACTGCACCTTCTTGCCGTCGCGGCCGGCAAGCGGGCTGTCGTTGATGCCAAAGGTGACGGAGATGGTGGGCGGATCGATCGGCTGGGCGGGCAGCGGCTCGTCAACGGCCAGCGCGCAGATCGTGTCGGCGACGGTGGCCTTGGCCATGCCGGCGAGCGTGACGATGTCGCCCGCCTGTGCCTCGTCGATCTCCTGCATGGAGAGGCCCCGGAAGGCCTGGATCTTGGCGACGCGGAACTGCTCGATCTTCTGGCCGACGCGGGAAAGCGCCTGCACGGTGGCGCCGGTCTTGAGCTTGCCGCTCTCGACGCGGCCGGTGAGCGTGCGACCGATGAAGGGGTCGGCGCCGAGCGTCGTTACCAGCATGCGGAAATCGTCGTTCATGCGCTTGAGCTGCCTGGGCGGATGGACGTGGTTGACGACTAGCTGAAAGAGCGCGTCGAGGTTCTTGCGCGGCCCGTCAAGCTCCGTGTCGCACCAACCAGAGCGGCCGGAGGCGTAGAGATGCGGGAAGTCGAGCTGGTCCTCGTTGGCGTCGAGGCTGGAGAAGAGGTCGAACACTTCGTCCAGCGCGCGATCGGGTTCGGCGTCCGGCTTGTCGACTTTGTTCAGCACCACGATGGGACGCAGGCCTAGAGCGAGCGCCTTGGAGGTGACGAACTTGGTCTGCGGCATCGGCCCTTCGGCGGCATCGACCAGCAGCACAACGCCGTCGACCATGCTCAGGATGCGCTCGACCTCGCCACCGAAATCGGCGTGGCCGGGCGTGTCGACGATGTTGATGCGGGTGCCGTGCCATTCCACCGAGGTCGCCTTGGCGAGGATGGTGATGCCGCGTTCGCGTTCGAGGTCGTTGGAATCCATGGCGCGCTCGGCAACGGCCTGGTTGGCGCGGAAGGCGCCGGATTGCTTTAGCAGCTCATCGACCAGGGTGGTTTTCCCGTGGTCGACGTGAGCGATGATGGCGATATTGCGCATATCCATGTGCGGTGTCCTGTAAAACTTGGCCGCTCGGTACCGTGCGCGGGCGCGAAAGGCTAGGGCTGTTATCAAATTGTGCGCCTGGCGGCGCGTTCTTCTTGTGCGCGTGCCGCGCGGAGAGGGCCTCGGAGCTCACAAAAGCGCAGGCGCTTCGGATCCGTCCGCGCTTGCCCCTGCTTGCGCCCTGCCGCGCTGCCGTTCAAGCAGAATGACGGTTTCCACGGCTTCGCCGCGGACCCTCCGGAATTCTGCTTGAGCGCCATCCCGTCCGGTCGCGGCGTTTGGGCCAGCGAGGACGGCTCCGAAGCGCAGGCTTAGCTGGAAAGCGTCACCAGGGCGTGGCGCTTCTTGCCGGCGGAGAGCTTGATCGGGGAGGCGAGTGCCGCCCGGTCGAGCAGGAGGCCGGCATCGGTGAGGGGTGCATCGTCGATGCGCGCGCCATTGTCTGCGATCAGGCGCTTGGCTTCCTTGCCGGATTTGGCGAGGCCCGAGCGGACGATGAGTTGAACAACGGAGATGCCGTCGCCGATTTCCGCGGCCGTGAGTTCGAGCGTCGGCAGATCATCGCCGATGCCGCCCTTTTCGAACACCTCGCGAGCCGTCGCTTCGGCGGCGGCGGCGGCGTCTGCGCCGTGGAGCAAGGTCGTGACCTCGTTGGCGAGCCGAATCTTGGCGTCGTTGATCTCGGACCCTTCAAGGGCACCGAGGCGCTCGCATTCCTCGATCGGCAGCTCTGTGTAGAGCTTGAGAAAGCGGCCGACATCGGCATCGGTCGTGTTGCGCCAGAACTGCCAGAACTCGTAAGGCGACAGCATGTCGCCATTGAGCCAGACAGCGCCGGAGAGCGACTTGCCCATCTTCTTGCCGTCCGAGGTGGTCAGCAGAGGCGAGGTGAGGCCATAGATCTCCTGGTCCAGCACACGGCGGGTGAGGTCGATGCCGTTGACGATATTGCCCCACTGGTCCGATCCGCCCATCTGAAGCGCGCAGCCATAGCGGCGGTTCAGCTCCAGGAAGTCATAGGCCTGCAGGATCATGTAGTTGAATTCGAGGAAGCTCAGCGATTGCTCCCGGTCGAGCCGCGATTTCACGCTCTCGAACGAGAGCATGCGGTTGACCGAGAAGTGGCGGCCGATATCGCGCAGGAAATCGAGGTAGTTGAGATCGTCCAGCCACTCGGCATTGTTGATCATCAGCGCGCCAGTGTCGCTGTCATCATAGGAGACATAGGCCGAGAAGACCTGCTTGATGCCGGCGATATTGTCGTCGATCTGTTCCGGTGTCAGCAATGGGCGCTCTTCGGCACGGAAGGAGGGGTCGCCCACCTTGGTCGTGCCGCCGCCCATCAGCGTGATCGGCTTGTGGCCGGTCTTCTGTAACCAGCGCAGCATCATGATCTGGATCAGCGAGCCGACATGGAGCGACTTGGCCGTCGCGTCGAAGCCGATATAGGCCGGCACCACACCGTTGATCATGGCGTCGTCCAGACCTTGCAGGTCTGTGCAGTCGGCCATGAAGCCGCGTTCGATCATCACGCGGATGAAGTCGGATTTCGGGTGGTAGGTCATGGGGCTTTCGGTCCATTCTCGTCTCGGGCGAATGGCGCTTTACTAACGGCGGCGGCGGGTGAGGGAAAGAGCATGTTGAAACACGGCGTAATACCTGTGCTGGGAACAATGTCCGGCACCTCGCTCGACGGGGTGGACGCGGCGGTGATCGAGACCGACGGCGTTCGGATTGCGCACTTTGGTGAGCATGGCTATCGCAGCTATTCGGATGCCGAGCGGGCGGTGCTGCGCGCGGCCCTCGGGCGCTGGCCGGGGCAGGAGGGCGTTGACGAGGCGGCCGCCCTGGTGGAGCAGGCCCATGCCGAGCTGATGGCCGGTTTCAACGATGTGGCGCTGGCCGGGTTCCACGGCCAGACCCTGGCGCATGAGCCGGACGGGCGCGGCACGCATCAGGCGGGCGATGGCGCGGTGCTGGCCGAGGCGCTCGGCCTGCCGGTGGTTTGGGATTTTCGCAGCGCCGATGTGCAGCTGGGCGGGCAGGGGGCGCCGCTGGCGCCGGCCTTTCACTTCGCGTTGGCCAAGTGGATCAAGGCGGAGGAACCACTGGCCTTTCTCAACCTTGGCGGCGTCGGCAATGTGACATGGGTCGACCCGACGAAAGCGGCGCCGGAGGAGGAAAACGCGCTTCTCGCCTTTGACACAGGGCCGGCCAACGCGCCGATCAATGACCTGGTGCAGGCGCGGCTTGGCCTGCCTTTCGACGAGAGCGGCAAGGTCGCGGCGCAGGGAGAAGTGTCGGCGGAACTGCTGGACCGGTTCGTCGAGCATTCCTGGTTCCTGAAAGTGCCGCCGAAATCGCTCGATCGGGACGATTTCGCCGCGCTCTCGGCCCAGGTTGCAGACCTGCCGACGGAAAGCGCGGCGGCGACCCTGACGGCGGCGGCGGCGGTTGCCGTGCTGCGGGGGGCGGAGTTCTTTCCGCGGCCCGTCAGCCGCCTGTTGGTGACCGGCGGCGGGCGCAACAACCTGGTGCTGATGGAAATGATTCGGGAAGGGATGGGGTGCAAGGTGGAGCCCGTCGAGGCGGTCGGCCTGAATGGCGACATGCTGGAAGCGCAGGCCTTCGCCTATCTGGCCGTCCGGGTGGCGCGCGGGTTGCCAACCTCGTTTCCGTCAACGACGGGCGTCGCGGCGGCCGTGGGCGGCGGCGAGATATCCTATCCGCAGTCCGGCGAGGCCTGACGAAGCCTTGCCGAGCCTCAGTGGCTCCGGATGTCGAAATCCGGTGGCGCGAGGGTAAAGCCGTCGAAGGTGAATCCGGGCGAGACCGTGCAGCCGACCAGCGCCCAGTCGCCTGAGGTGCGGGCGGATTGCCAGTGATCCTTGGGCACGATGATTTGCGGCGACTGGCGGGCTGCGATGTTGGGGCCAAGCCACTGCTCCGAGCAGGGGCCGGCCTCTGATGCGCTCATGGACAGGATCAGCGGATCGCCGGCGTAAAAACGCCAGATCTCGGTCGCGTCGACCTTGTGCCAGTGGCTGCGCTGGCCGCGTTCGAGCAGGTAGTAGATCGCGGTGCCGGCCGCGCGCGCGCCCGTGCTTGGCTCCTCGATCCATGTCTGGCGATACCAGCCGCCTTCGGGATGCTGACGCAGGCCAAGTTGGGAAATGATCTGGGCGGGAAACATGGTCATGATCGTCTCAGCTTAGAGCAGGTTTTTCAATCGAAGCAAGCCAATGGCCGCGAGGGAGGTCGTGTCGCGCATCCGACCGTCCTCGATCATGGCGAGCAATTCGGGCAGCGGGACGGACGCGGTTTCCATGTCCTGCTCGGCATGTTCGCGGTCGAGCATTCCGGGGGTGAGGTCGCGGGCGACGAAGAGCGTGTAGCCCTGGCTGCAATAGCCCGGCGCCTGGTAGTAATGGCCGATCCGCTGCATCCGTCCGGCGCGCAGGCCGGTTTCTTCCTCAAGCTCGCCGCGCGCGAGCTCTTCGGGATCGGCATCGGGGCGGTCTTCCCAGGAACCCTGCGGCACTTCCCAGTATCGACCCTGAACGGGGTAGCGGTACTGGCTGACAAGCTGGACACGGCCGTCGGAATGGATCGGCACGATCACGGCAAATTCGCCCTTGTCGACGACGGAGAATGTGCCGGGCGAGCCGTCGGGAAAGCGGACGGCGTCCTCGCGCACGGTCATCCATCGGCTCTGATAAGCGATGCGCGTGCTGATCTGCTGGATTGTTCCGGGCATGTCTGCGCTCCCAAAAGGCTTTTGTGGACAAAGAGAGAGGCCCGCCCGCATCGCGGACGGGCCCCCGATTTTCGGTCTGCCGAAGCGATTACTTCAGGATCGACTTGCCGGCGTAGATGGCGCTCTCGCCCAGCTGCTCTTCGATGCGGATCAGCTGGTTGTACTTGGCGAGGCGGTCCGAACGCGACATGGAGCCGGTCTTGATCTGGCCGCAGTTGGTGGCAACGGCGAGGTCGGCAATGGTGGCGTCCTCGGTTTCGCCGGAGCGGTGCGACATGACGTTGGAATACTTGGCGCGGTGGGCCATTTCCACGGCGGCCAGCGTCTCGGTCAGCGTGCCGATCTGGTTCACCTTGACGAGCATGGAGTTGGCGACGCCTTTCTCGATGCCCATGGCCAGACGGGCCGGGTTGGTCACGAAGAGGTCGTCACCCACCAGCTGCACCTTGCCGCCGAGGGCCTCGGTCAGCATCGCCCAGCCTTCCCAATCGTCTTCCGAGCAGCCGTCTTCGATCGAGAAGATCGGGTAGTCGGCGCAGAGCGCTTCGAGATACTTGACGTTCTCCGCAGACGTCAGCGACAGGCCTTCGCCCTTCATCTCGTATTTGCCGTTCTTGAAATACTCGGTGGAGGCGGCGTCGAGGGCGAGAACGATGTCGTCGCCCGGCTTGTAGCCAGCGGTTTCGATCGACTTCAGAACGAAGTCCAGCGCGTCACGGGTGGAAGACAGCGCCGGGGCAAAGCCGCCTTCATCGCCGATGCCCGTGGCATAGCCGGCCGCGGAGAGCTCTTTCTTCAGGGTGTGGAAGATCTCGGAGCCCATGCGCACGGCGTCGTGGATCGACGTCGCGGAGACGGGCATGATCATGAATTCCTGCACGTCGATCGGGTTGTCGGCATGCTCGCCACCATTGATGATGTTCATCATCGGAACCGGCAGGACGCGGGCGGCGGTGCCACCAACGTAGCGATAAAGGGGCTGGGCGGTGTAGTCTGCCGCGGCCTTGGCGGTAGCAAGCGAGACGCCGAGGATGGCGTTGGCGCCAAGGCGGCCCTTGTTCTCGGTGCCGTCCAACTCGATCATCGCATAGTCGAGGCCGACCTGATCGGTGGCGTCGAAGCCGACGAGGGCCTCGGCGATCTCGCCATTGACGGCGGCGACGGCCTGGCTCACGCCCTTGCCGCCGAACTTGGACTTGTCGCCGTCGCGCTTTTCGACGGCTTCGTGCACGCCGGTCGAGGCGCCCGAGGGAACCGCGGCGCGGCCCATGGTGCCGTCTTCGAGAATGACGTCTACCTCGACGGTCGGGTTGCCCCGGCTGTCAAGAATCTCGCGTCCGTGAATGTCGATGATGGTGCTCATAGCGACGGTCCTTTCCGTGCGGTCATGAAACTCGCGGCCCTTCTACCCTTGTCGGGCCGCGGTGAAAACTGCGCGTTCCCGCGCAAGTGCGTATAAACCGGATCCGACGATCAGTGCCGCTCCGGTCAGGGTGTACGTATCGGGGCGTTCCGCCAGGAAGATCACGCCGAGGATAAGGGCGACGACCAGCCGGAAATAGCGGAACGGAGCGATGGCAGATAGTTCGGAGGCCCGGACGGCCTCGACGATGAGATAGTAGCCCAGCGTGCCGGCCAGGACGATCCCGATCAGCATCCAGACTGCATTGAGCGGGACGGGGCCGACGCCGCCCTGTGCCAGGGTCAGGATCGCTCCGATCAGGGCGATGGAGTAGTAGGCCCAGAGCGACACCTGGAGCGAGTTTATTCCGCGCGGCATGACCCGCGTCGCGAGGTCCCGGATGGCGAAGCAGGCCACGGCAAGCACCGCGAGCAACGAGGCAATGTCGAAATCCGCCGTGCCGGGGCGAATGATCAGAAGCATTCCGGCGAATCCCACAAGGATCGCCAGCCAGCGCCGCCAGCCGACGGTTTCGCCGAGAAACAGCGCCGCGAGCAGCGTGACGGCCAGCGGCTGCGCCTGCAGGATGGAGGCGGCCGAGGCCAGGGACGTCAGCGCGAGCGCTGTCACCAGCGCGAAGGCGCCGATGAGCTCGCCGAGATTGCGCGTGATGACCATGGGGTGCAGAAAATCCCGTGACAAAAGCGACCGCTTGTTAACCCGCACGACAATGGCGAGGATCAGGCTCCCCAGGACACCGATGTAGAGAAGAAGATGGCCCACGGCCATATGAACCGACGCCAGCTTGATGAGCAGATCTTCGAAGGCATAAAGCCCCATCGCGATGATCATCAGAACTGCGCCGCGCAGATTTCCCATTCGGAGAGTCCGGCCTTTCCTGCTGCCAAAACCGTGTTTGGCCCCCGTGTAGACCGCTTTTGGGGCGATAACAAAGCGCCAAACCGCCGCTGCCCGTGAAAAGCCGGGTTGCGTGGAGCGCAAGCGCCCGTTCCGATGTCGGGGCGGCTCAGCCGCGTTTGCGCGGGACCCCGTACAGCTCCAGCCTGTGTCCCTTGAGGGCATAGCCCAGCCGTTCGGCGATCTTTTCCTGCAGGGCCTCGATCTCCGGGTCCACGAACTCGATAACCTCGCCGGAATTGATGTCGATCAGGTGATCGTGATGTTCGCGATCGGCATCCTCGTAGCGGGCGCGCCCGTCGCCGAATTCCAGCCGGTCGATGATGCCGGCCTCCTCGAAAAGCTTCACGGTCCGGTAGACGGTCGCGATGGAAATCTTCGGGTCATGCTCGGAGGCACGGTTATAGAGTTCCTCGACATCCGGATGGTCTTGAGATTCGCCCAGCACTTCGGCAATCACCCGGCGCTGGCCCGTCATGCGCAGGCCCTTGGCCTCCAGCCGTTTCAGAATGCTTTCGCTCATCGTACCGTCCTTGCCCTTGAGGGGGCAGGTTACCGGATTGCAACTTCGAGTAAAACCCTCAGGGCGTGCTGCCGGGTGGAGAAAAAACGCCCCGGAACCGTTGGTTGGGCAGGCGGTAAAGGCTTGCGCTGAAGTCGCTTTCGCCCGGCTGGAACAGCAGCTCCACCGGAAGGACGCGGCCGGCATAGACCAGGTCGAACCCATGCGCGCGCGCCCAGCCGGGATTGACGGAAAAGCGCTCCTGTCCAACGAAGAACGCCTCCTCCAGGACGGAAACTTCCCCGGTCGGGCGCAGGCATATCCCTGCGTTGGAGAGCGCCGGAAGGGCCACGAGGTTCAGCCCCTCGACGGGGCTCGACCGGAAATGGAACCGCAGCGCCTGGGGCACCATGCTCACCCGGTCGGGCATGTGCAGGCCGGGGCAGCTGACCGGACCAATTCGGCCAAGCCGGACCAGCATCCGCCGGCGCAGCGCATTGCGCGGCACGCCACGGTTGCAGACCAGCCACCCATCGACCGCCTCGATCAACGCCGCGCTCATCAATTCGCGCGCCTGCCGGGTGAGGGACAGCTCCCCGAGGGTGTCCGGCCCCGCGGGCTGTTGGGGGCTCGGCTCGGCAGGCTCCGTTGCCGGGGCGCGTCCCGCGCGAGGTTTCTCGGTCCGGTTCGCCGGTTTCGGCGTCTTCGGCGGCGCTGGTTTGGGCGGTGGCGCTTGCACCGGAGTTTCCGGCGGCGCCTCGACTTCGAGCGACTCCTTGAGGCTGTCATGCAGCGCATTGATATAGCGCATGATTTCATCGGAGCCTGCGCGGCCACCATCGGGGTGATACTCGCGCGCGAGCTGGCGATAGACGCGCCGAAGCTCGGCCCGGCTCAAGCCGGGAACGAGCCCGAGGTCCCGCGCCTCGGGAAGGTTCTGCCGCACCCTCATCGGTCCGGCTCCGATTGTGCGGAAAATTTTTCCGCTTTCTGCTGCTGGGAATGGAACACGTGGAAACTCCAAAAGACAAACCGGGTTTGCAGGAGTTCTTCCGCGTGCCCTTTGAGGGCGCTTCGGTATTTGGTCGCAACAGAATTCGGCAAAAAGAAGGAGCCGATATGGTCACCCGGCTCCTAGTATTTTGACATTTAACGAAATTTTAGAAAAACGCGCCGCCTCAGCGGCCGCGGCGCGCCATGAAGGCCAGCCGTTCGAACAGGTGCACGTCCTGTTCGTTCTTGAGCAGCGCCCCGTGCAGCTTCGGCAAGGCCTGCGTGCTGTCGCGGCGCAGGTCCTCGGCTTCCAGATCCTCGGCCAGCAACAGCTTGAGCCAGTCCAGAACTTCCGAGGTGGAGGGCTTCTTTTTCAGGCCCTGCTGATCGCGAATCTCGTAGAACTGGGTCAGCGCCGTGGTGAGCAGGGCCTGCTTTATACCCGGGTGATGAACCTCGACGATCTGCCGCATCGTGTCCATGTCCGGGAAACGAATGTAATGGAAGAAGCAGCGGCGCAGGAAGGCGTCCGGCAGCTCCTTTTCATTGTTCGAGGTGATGATGACGATCGGGCGGTTGACGGCCTTTACTGTCTCGTTCGTCTCGTAGACATGGAATTCCATCCGGTCCAGTTCCTGCAACAGGTCGTTGGGGAACTCGATATCGGCCTTGTCGATTTCGTCGATGAGCAGCACCACCTTGCCGGGCGCCGCGAACGCCTCCCAGAGCTTGCCGGGCTTGATGTAATTGGCCACGTCATGCACGCGCTCGTCACCCAGCTGGCTGTCGCGCAGGCGCGAGACCGCGTCATATTCATAAAGTCCCTGCTGGGCACGGGTGGTCGATTTGATATGCCACTCGATCATCGGCAGGCCGAGCGCAGCGGAAACCTGGCGCGCCAGTTCCGTTTTGCCGGTGCCCGGTTCTCCCTTCACCAGCAACGGGCGCTCAAGTGTCACGGCCGCGTTGACGGCAACCTTCAGGTCGTCCGTGGCAACATATGAATCGGTTCCCGAGAATTTCATTTGGTTTTACCGCCTCTTGGATCGTGTTCTTGAAGCATGGGCCAGTCCCGTATCTGCGCCACCCTGCCTATGCTTTTTGTAAGTGACAACCCGTTATGCTTGGAGTAGGTAGCGCGCCAAGGGAGACACGATGCCTGTGACAGATGACCGAATAGACAATGAGCTGCCGGAAAACGGCGCGGAACAGCTGACGCAGGCCGAAATGCGAGAGGGAGCAGGGATGAAACAGGAAGCTTTTCTGCCGGAAGATTACCGCCCCGCCGAAGACGAGCCTTTCATGAACGAGCGCCAGCTGGAGTATTTCCGGCGCAAGCTGCTTGCGTGGAAAGAGGATCTGCTGGCTGACAGCCGCGATACGATCGAGGGCTTGCAAGACAGTACGCGCAACATTCCGGACGTGGCCGACCGCGCAAGCGAGGAAACGGACCGTGCGCTGGAGCTGCGGACGCGGGATCGGCAGCGCAAGCTGGTGGGCAAGATCGACTCGGCGCTGCGCCGGATCGACGAGGGCGAATATGGCTATTGCGAGGAAACGGGCGAACCGATCTCGCTCAAGCGTCTCGACGCCCGTCCGATCGCCACGCTGAGCCTCGAAGCGCAGGAACGCCACGAGCGCCGCGAAAAGGTTCACCGCGACGATTGATATTGCATTGCAGTCCTTTACGGGCCCCCTGCTTTGTGAATAATTTCAGCGCGCCGGGACATGTTCCCGGCGTTCGTCGTATCTGGAGGACCGCTGATGCTGATCGGGCAGGAAATCACGATTCTCGGTGCCGGGATCGCCGGGCTGGGCCTCGCACGGGCATTGGCAATGCGGGGCGCTTCGGTGCGTATCCTCGAACAGGCGCCGGCCATTGCCGAGGTTGGTGCCGGCATCCAGATCTCGCCCAATGCGGGTCGGGTGCTCGATGCGATGGGGCTCGGCGAGGCCTTCGAGAAGATCTCCGTTCCCTCCAGCGGCGCCGCGCTGCGCGATTATGCCCGTGGCACGGAAGTGCTTCGGCTCGACCTGACGCGGTTCGGCCGCTTCGGCCTCGTTCACCGGGCCGACCTTATCGAGATATTGCTCGACGCGACGCGCGAACTGGGTGTCGAGATCGAGCTGGGAGCGCGCGTCGGGAACGTTTCGCTCGATGGCAACCGCGCGGTGCTCGATATCGGGGACCTTGGGCTGCGGGAGGTTCCCTTCGTTGTCGCCGCCGACGGCTTGCGCTCCTGCGTGCGCCGGGCGCTGCTGGGCGCGGAGACGCCGCTTTTCACCGGTCACGTCGCATGGCGGGCGTTACTGCCGATCGAGCCGGGCGAGGTGCCCAACGAGGCTCATGTCTTCATGGGGCCGGGGCGGCACCTGGTTGCCTATCCCCTGCGCGGGGGCACGGTTCTGAACATCGTGGGCGTGCATGAGCGCGGCGAGTGGACGGAGGATGGCTGGAATCATCCCGGCGATCCAGACCAGTTCCGGGCGCTGTTCGGTGAATTCGGCGATCCGGTACGCGGATGGCTGCAACGGATCGAAGACGTGATCGTCTGGGGGCTGTTCAAACACGCGGTCGCGCCACGCTGGCATGGCGCGAATGCTGCGCTCATGGGCGATGCGGCGCACCCGACCTTGCCCTTCCTTGCACAGGGCGCCTGCATGGCGCTGGAAGATGCCTGGGTGCTGGCCGATTGTCTCGACAGTTCGGAGAGCCGCGAGGCCGCACTGGCGCGTTACGAATCCCTTCGCGCCCCGCGCTGTAAACGAATCGTCGATGCAGGAACGGCGAACGCCCGCAATTACCACCTGAGCAGCGCACCGGTGCGCGGCTTTGCCCATATGGGGCTTCGGGTGATCGGCAAGACGATGCCGGGTTTCATGCCCGACCGTTTCAAATGGCTCTATAGCCATGATGTGACGGCCTAGAAACGCTCCAACTTCCGCGGCCTGTCACCTGCCGTGTTTGGCCAGCGGGTGATGCTCCAGCACCAGTTCGCGTAGCCGTTCTTCGAGCACGTGGGTATAGATCTCGGTGGTCGAGATATCGGCATGGCCCAGAAGCGTCTGGATCGAGCGCAGATCGGCCCCGCCTTCCAGAAGATGGGTCGCAAAGGCGTGGCGCAGCGTGTGCGGTGTCACCTTTTGCGGCGACACGCCCGCCGCCACGGCGATTTCCTTGACCAGACCGTAGAAGCGGTGCCGCGTCAGGTGCCCGGCCTTGCCGGTGGAGGGAAAGAGGAAACGCGACGGGGGCAGTCCCTTGAGCCGCGCGGTCTCTTCCAACTCGTCGCGTCGGGCGAGCCATTCGGCCAGCGCTTCGCGTGCGGTCGCCGAGATCGGCACCATCCGTTCCTTGTTACCCTTGCCGCGCACCAGCAACATGCGCGGGTCGCCGCGCGCCGCCGCGACCGGCAGGGAGACCAGTTCTGTCACCCGCATCCCGGTCGCGTAGAGCAGCTGCACGAGGCAGCGATTGCGCAGTTGGTCCGTCTCGCTACGGCCAAACCCGCCGGCAGCCTCCAGGAGCGCGCTGATCTCGGCAACCGAGAGTGTCTTCGGCAGGCTCTTCTGGCGGCCGGGCCCACGGATCTGGATCGCCGGGTTGTCGTCGCGCCATCCTTCTTCGAAGGCAAACCGGAAAAGTTGACGGATCGAGGAGAGCCGCCGCGCCCGTGTCGCCCGCGACAGTCCCTGCGCGTCGCAGAAAACGAGGTAGCGTTCGACCGTTTCCCGGTCCGCGTGGGCAAGCGAAGTTTTCTCGCGGTCCAGCCATGCGGTGAAATCCTGCAGGTCGCGCCCATAGGCGAGGCAGGTATTTCGCGCGGCGTCCAATTCGGCGGACTGGGCTTCAAGAAAGCCCGAGATCCAGAGATCGGCGCGTGCCGGGGCCGTCATGCCGGTTGCTCCAGCAGCAGGATCTGAAGGGCGGCGCGGCGCGCGGTGTCTTCGAGCCCGATGGCACGCAGAAAGGCCAGCGCCCCGGAAAGGACGGCGGGGTCGGAATCGGATCCGCTGGCGAGCGACTTCAACGCCGACAGCAGCGCCTCGCCAAGGCGCTGTTCCTCCAGAAAACCGGTCAGCTCCGGCGGCAAGGGGGGGACTGGCGTGGAGAACGCGGCGGCAATGGCTTGAGACAGCGCGTCCTGCGGCGCCTTTGCGACCTGGCCGGAGGCGATGGAGCTGGCAAAGGCGAGCGCCTCGGGCAGCGATGCGGCGTCGAGTGCGACGGTTTCATAGCTGTCCGAGAGCAGCCCCAGCCGGAGCGCGAGCGGGTCCGACCCCATCGTGTCCAGCGCGAGAATCTCGTGGGCGAGGGCGCGTGCGAAGGGTAGGGCGAGGCCGGCCGCAACCATCCGCTCCCAGGCAAGCGGGAGCGCCGCGCGAACGGCCTGCGCATCCTGCGCGCGAAGTGCCTCGTTCAGCGTTTGCACCGCCGCGACCCGGTCCCAGACACCGCCCGAAGCGGCCGGGCGCCGTTCGCCATAGATCGCGATCAGCACATCGGGCGGCAGCGCGCCGGCCCGCGCCAGCCGCTCGCCAGCCTCCACGCGGGCTTTCCAGCCGGCGGTGGGACGCAGATCCGAATGGGCGAAGGCAAGCGGAAGCGGCGTGGTGGGAATCGGCGCGCCGATTGCCTCCAGCATCCGGAAGGTCAGCGGGCTCGGCCGGGTAGGGGCCGTGGTGGGCGGTAACAGCTCCGAAAGTTCCGGGTCGAGGAACTGCGCGAGCAGCGCGTCCTCCTGCGGTGTGAGCTGTCCGAGCGCCTTGGCCGATTCGAGGGTCAGCGCGGCGGCCGGCCAGTCTCCCGTGCGCGCGAGGCAGAAAATGCGGACCGGGAAGGAGGGCGAGATGCCCGGCACGGCCCGCATCCGGGCGCAGGCCGCCTGCTCGCGCCCGGTCAGCAAGCCGACATCGAAGGCGCGGCGGAAAAGTTCCGGCTCCTGCGACCCCGTGCGCTCCAGAAGTGCCTCTGCCTCCTCCACGGCGCCACGCGCCAGGAGCGCGTCGACCCGGGCCTGCAACAGCGGGGCGTCGGGGCTGGACCATGCCGGCGGGTCGAGCTCGGCAAGCATGATGCGGCGGAACTGGTCCTGCACGGCCGGCAGCGGCTCGACGGGGAAATCGGCAATGGCACGGATCAGCGATTCGCGGTCCGAGCTTCCCCAGAGATTTGCCGGAAGCCCGGTCACCGAGCGGGGCAACAAGCCCACGCCATCGGGCGAGGGCGCATTTAGCGGCTGCACGCTGATCGGTTCGGTCACGATGCCGGGCGTGACCGGCTCCTGCCCGCCCGGCTTCGCAACGGGATCGCTCAGGCTCTCGGTGAGCCAGTCGATGGCCGAAATCGGGTCATCGGAGGATTGGGCCGCGACATTTTCCCCGTTGAGAAGAAAAGCCAGACCGAAAACGACAGCCGTTACGCGCATCCGCTCAATCCACGTCGAGCGTGACCGGCTCGCTGACACGCTGCTGTGTTGGTGTCAGGTCGGCGATATAGGCATATCCAACAAGGCCAATGGCGGCGATCACCACCAGGAAGAACAGAAGTTTGATCAGTCGCCACATATCCTGCCTGCTTTCTTTTCCCGCGCCTTCGTACGAGCGTCTCGCGAATTTATACATGGCATCCCCGGGGAATTCACGCCATTGAAGGAGATAATTTTTCCCCTCGGCGGAGCCGCGCCGGGTGAGGCGCGACGAGGAGAAACGGTTGACAGCGGTGCTGAAGAAAACAGTGGTCATGGTCGGCATGATGGGCGCAGGCAAGACGGCGGTGGGAACCGCGCTGGCGGCCCGTCTCGGCGTGCCCTTCATCGACAGTGATGCGGCACTGGTGGAAGCCTCGCAGATGTCGATTGCCGAGATCTTCCTGCGCGATGGCGAGCAGTTCTTCCGTGACCGGGAGACCGAAGTGATTTCCCGCCTGCTCGACTGTGCGCCGGGGGTCCTGTCGACCGGCGGCGGGGCCTTTCTCGCCGAGCGGAACCGGCAAATGATCCATGAACGCGGGATCTCGGTATTGCTGGATGCCGATGTCGAGCTGCTCTGGAACCGGGTCAAGCACAAGGAGACCCGCCCGTTGTTGCGCACATCCAATCCGCGTGCGACGCTCGAGGAAATCTACGCGATCCGGGCGCCCATCTATGCCAAGGCGGATCTCGCGGTGCAGGCGCGGCCCGAATATGCCATCGCCGATATGGTCGACAAGGTGATCGAGGCGCTGCGCGCCCGTCCCGACGTACTTGAGGAGCAATAGAGCTAATGGAAATCGTGCACGTGCCGATGGGCGATCGCGCCTACGACATCAGGATCGGTTCCGGAGTTCTTGCCCGGGCGGGCTATCGAATCAAGCCGTTCCTGAAACGGCCTCGGGTGGCTGTCATCACCGACGAGAACGTGGCCGCACTGCATCTGGAGGCGTTCAAGGAGGCCTTGGCTGTCGAGGGAGTCTCGGTCATTTCGCTGACGCTTCCGGCGGGTGAAAGCACCAAGTCCTGGTCCAATCTGGAACGCTGCGTCGAGTGGCTGCTGGAGCAGCGCATGGAGCGTTCGGACACGGTCATTGCCTTTGGCGGCGGTGTCATTGGCGATCTTGTGGGCTTCGCCGCCGCCATTACCCGGCGCGGCGTGCGCTTCATCCAGGTGCCGACGACCTTGCTGGCACAGGTGGATTCCTCCGTGGGCGGCAAGACGGCAATCAATTCCCCCGCCGGCAAGAACCTGATCGGCGCCTTTTATCAACCGGCATATGTGCTGGCCGATGTGGACCTTCTTGGCACGTTGACGCCTCGCGATTTCCTGGCCGGTTACGGCGAGGTGGTCAAATACGGGCTACTTGGCGATCTCGACTTCTTCGAGTGGCTCGAAAAGAACGGCCCGGCCCTGGCGGCGGGGGATGTCGGTGCGCGGATCGCGGCGGTCAAATGGTCCTGCCAGATGAAGGTCGATATCGTCACCCGCGACGAGACGGAGCGGGGCGACCGCGCGCTGCTCAATCTCGGGCACACATTCGGCCACGCGCTGGAGGCGGCGACGGGCTATTCCGACCGGCTCCTGCATGGCGAGGGTGTGGCCATTGGCTGTGCGTTGGCGATCGAGTTGTCAGCCCGTCTTGGCCTTTGCTCCCAGGAGGACCCCTCCCGCGTCCGCGCGCATCTGCGGCAGATGGGTATGAAGGTCGATCTCGCCGATATTCCAGGCGAGATGCCCTCGGCCGAGGCGCTGCTGGATCTGATGGGACAGGACAAGAAGGTGGTCGCTGGCCAGCTTCGCTTCATCCTGACCCGCGGCATCGGGCATGCCTTCGTCACCGCCGACGTTCCGCCAGAGGAAGTGCTGCGGCTGCTGAAGGACGAACTCGATCGGGTGGCGTGAGCTTCGCTTTTATAACGCTCTTAAACCGTTTTTTTACTGGCTTGATTGCCGAGTCGGATTTTCTTCCGGACTTTGGGGGCGCTGCCCCCAAACCCCCGGGATATTTCCAGTCAGAAGAAATGCAGGTGATCCTGAGGCCTTCTTCTGACGTCAAATAAACCCGCCGGAGGCACGATCCGGAGGATCGCTCGTCCCTGAGATATGGGCAGAGACGCCTCCTTACGAGCTAAAGAACGCCTAGCCGTGCAGGCAGGCCACTGTCTTCAGTTGTGAGAAGGAATAGAGCGCCTCCATTCCCTTTTCCCGGCCATGGCCGGATTTTCCTGTGCCCCCAAAGGGCAGTTCCACACCGCCGCCCGCGCCGTAATTGTTGACGAAGACCTGCCCGGCATGCAGCTGTTTGGCCATCCGCATCTGTCGCGCGCCATTGGCGCTCCAGACCGCGGCCACGAGGCCCAGCCCGGTGCCATTGGCAATGGCGACCGCTTCATCCTCCGTGTCGAAGGGCAGCAGCACCTGAGCCGGGCCGAAGATCTCTTCCTGCGCCAGCACATGGCCGGGCCGGGCGCCCGCGATCAGATGCGGGGCAACGTAATGGCCTCCCTCGGGTGCATCTTCCACGACACGGCCCGTCGCCAGCGTTTCCAGATCCGCGCCAAGTCGCAGATACCCCTCGACGATCTGTTTCTGGCGTTCCGAGATCAGTGGACCAAGTTCGAGGTCCGCCTCGGCCGGACCGGCGCGCAACTGCCGGTATCGTGCCGCCATCTTCCCGGCCATCTCGTCGAAGCGCGCGGACTGAACCAGAATGCGGGAGGAAGCCGAACAGGTCTGCCCGGCGTTCTGGATCCCGGCATTGACGAGGAAGGGCAGGGCGGCGTCGATATCGGCATCCTCGAACAGGATCTGCGGAGACTTGCCACCAAGCTCAAGCGTCACCGGCACGACATTCTCGCTCGCGGCTTTCTGAACGGCCTGCCCAACGGAGAAGGAGCCGGTGAAGGACACGTGTTGAATGCCCGGATGCGCCGTTAGCGCCGCGCCGGCTTCTTCGCCCAGGCCCGGCACCACGTTCAACGCGCCCGCCGGCAACCCGGCTTTTTCGGCCAGTCGGGCAAAGGCGAGCGCTGTCAGGCAGGCCTCTTCGGCCGGTTTCAGCACCACGGCGTTGCCCATGCAGAGCGCGGCGCCAACGGAACGGCCGATGATCTGCATCGGGTAGTTCCATGGGATGATATGAGCCGTCACCCCGAGCGGCTCGCGCAGGGTGTAGACTGTGTAGCCGTCCATGTAGGGGATGGTCTCGCCCATGATCTTGTCGGCTGCGCCGCCGTAGAACTCCATGTAGCGCGCCAGCGCCACGGCGTCATTGCGCGCCTGGCTCAGCGGCTTGCCGACGTCGAGCGCCTCCAGGCGGGCGAGGTCTTCCAGGTGCGTCTTTACCAGTTGACCGATCCGGTTCAGGATCCGGCCGCGTTCCACGGCGGTCGAGCGACCCCACGGGCCCTGCAGGGCGGATCGCGCGGCCGAAACGGCGGCGTCGATCTCCGAAGACGTGCCGCGGGCAATCTCTCCGATCTGGGCGCCGGTTGAAGGGTTCTCCAACGGCAATCGTGATGTCGTCCCGGACCAGACCCCGCCGATGAGCATCTCGCTGCTGTTGAACCATCCTGCGGTTGCGTCGCTCATGTCGGGTCTCCTTCCACGCATTGCTCCCGGTTTCGACTGGGAGGCAATCCCTTCCGGGTCTGACTGTCAACCGGTGCCGAACGGGCGGGAGGGCGCGGCCATGTGGTTTGCCACAAACGAGAAAGAACGCGCCCTGCGGGGAACGCGTCCTTTCAGGTCCCGCCGGCACAGAGGCACCGGCGGAAATCTCGATCTTCTATCAGTATTCGACGGTCTCCGCCTCGATCGCCGGTTTGCTCCCGGAGATCTCGATGCGGCGGGGTTTCAACGCTTCCGGCACCTCGCGTACGAGGTCGATATGCAGCATGCCGTCAACATGGCTGGCGCCGGTCACCCGGACATGATCGGCGAGCTGGAAGCGACGTTCGAAGGCGCGGGTGGCGATGCCACGATGAAGGTAGGTCCGCTCCTTGTCGTCCTCGGCCTTGCGGGCGGCGACGATGAGCGAGCCTTCCTTGACCTCGACGGACAGTTCGCTTTCCGCGAAGCCGGCGACGGCAACCGAAATGCGATAGGCATCGTCAGCGGTCTTTTCGATATTGTAGGGCGGGTAAGTCGGGGCGGACACCTCGGTTTCCATCACCCGGTCCATCATGTCGGCGATGCGGTCGAAGCCGACGGTGGCACGGTAAAGCGGGGCAAAGTCAAACGTACGCATATTTTCATCCTCTCTTGAGCGATGTTGCCTTTTGCACCTTCCATTCGGACAGGCGCTGTTTTCATAGCCCGGACCCGCTCGGCGGCGCCCGGATGCCCGTTATCTGGGTATGTCAAACTGGCGGTTCAAGAGGTCGGCCGCAGAAGAATCGCAGGTCTTCGTTGCCTGCTGCCCATTGGGTTGAACGATCCTTCGGGTCGTGCCTCCGGCGGAGGTATTTTCTGGAAAGATGAAAGCAGACGGTGCCCCATCATTTTTCCCCCAAATATCCCGGGGGGAGCGCTCGAAAGAGCGCGGGGGGCAGCGCCCCCTTCCACCTATTGGTCCGGGCGAAAAGGACAGAAGTCTTGTTACGGACGGAGGAATTTCGCTCCGAGCCGGCTCGAGTCCGGGCTGCCGGACAGCCGCGCGCCCATGCCGACATAGGTCGCCGAAGAGAGAGCTTCTTCGAGCGCCTCCATCGAGCCATGAAGCTGGCCGCCGAGCGCAACGGGCTGTCCGTCGGCTTCGGCCTTGGCCGAAACGACGGAGACAATGCGCGGGCCGGTTTCGCTCATCAGGAAGATCGGTGCGCCGGAGGCGCCGAAATCGACGGAGCAGGAGAGCATCCCCACGCCGCGATAGCTTTCCAACACGTAGCAGACCTGTTGCAGGGAGGGCGCGGTCGCGCGGTTCTCGGCATAGGAGACCACGGTGACTTCGCTGCCCTTGCGCAACCGCGCGCCGGCAATATCGAAGGGGATCACGTGGGTGGAGCGGATGGGGCGTTCCAGTTCCAGAAGTGCCAGATCGCGCGAGACGCGGAAGACCTTCTTGTCAGAACCGAAATCGTATTCGGGGTGCGACACCGCGCGGCGGATCCCACGATAGGCCTCGGCGCGACCATTGCGGAAACCGGCGAGGAATTCCATCTGCGCCACCGGGATCGGCTCGCCCGTATCCGGCTCGAACAGGCAATGCGCGGCGGTCAGGACCATGTCGGGCGCAATCAGCGCACCGGTGCAGAAGCTGCCATGCCCCATGTCGATGCGCCCCACGGCTTCCCAGCCGCGCGTGTCATCGGCCGTGGCCATCTCTTCCAGCCGGGTTTCGCCCTCGGCGAGGGCGGCACCGGCCGCAAGCAGGCATGCAAGGAAGAAAAACAGGGGACGCAACATGAAATCTCCGGCGGATCGTCTGTCGATATCCTCCGCTTCGGGCAGTAATATGGCAAGCGGCAAAACGATTTGCCGTTGTTCCGCAACGGCATGTGGTGTTGGCCGCCCGCCCGGAAGGACGGGCAGCGCTTGCGCAATTTCGACGCCTTGGCGTTTGCAGCGGCAGTTGTCGGCCGATGAAACCGCTCCGCGCTCAGGAAAGCGGTGCCTATTCCGCGACGGCGGCCAGCAGCGCTGCGTTGCCGCCCGAGGCGGTGGTGTCCACGCAGAGATGGCGTTCGAGGTGGAAGGCGGAGGCCGGGTTGCGGCCGGTCAGAATTGGCAGGATCGCGCCCTTGCGTGCGGCCAGCTCTTTACGCATCGCGCGCGCAGCGGTCTCGTCTCCCCACCACAGAACGGCGCCGAAACCGTCCAGCCCACCAAGCGCCTCTGCCGACAGCGTTCCATTCACCGGAACCGGCACCGCGCCGGCGTCTCGCACGAGCGCGGCTTGCGCCTCCACTGCGGCGTTTCCGGGGCCGAGGCAGAGAACCGGAGCGCGGGGCAGGGTTGTCAGGCGGTTCAGCTCGCCGGTGGGCCCGGGCATTTCGGTTTGTCGAAGGACGGGCTGTTCCTTCCGTGCGGCATTGAGGGCGGTCTGCAGATCGTCCGGGTTGACGCCGGTCGCGAAAGCGTCCGTCTCCGTTTCGGACGCCGGTACGGCGGTGAATTTCGGCAGGTAGTCGGGTCCGCCCGCCTTGGGCCCTGTCCCCGACAGCCCCTCGCCCCCGAAAGGCTGCGAGCCGACGACGGCACCGATCTGGTTGCGGTTGACATAGAGGTTACCCGCCGTCACCCGGTCCACCACCGATTGCACGCGGTCGTCGATCCGGGTGTGAAGGCCGAAGGTCAGGCCATAGCCGGTGGCATTGATCCGGTCGATCACCTTGTTCAGCTGGGCGGCCTTGAAGGTCGCAACATGCAGCACCGGGCCGAAGATCTCGCGCCCGAGATCCTCGATTCCATCCACGCGGATCACGGCGGGGCCACAGAAGCGGCCACCGGACGGCGCGCGCAGGCGGTAGACGAGCCGACCTTCCTCTGCAGCCTTGGCCACATGGGCGTCGATCATAGCCTGGGCCTCGGCGTCGATCACCGGGCCGATATCGGTAGCGAGCTCCCAAGGCGCGCCCATCTGCAGGCATTGCATCGCGCCCTTGAGCATCTTCAGCAGGCTCTCGGCGATGTCCTCCTGCACGTAGAGGCAACGCAGCGCCGAGCAGCGCTGGCCCGCGCTCTGGAAGGCGGAGGCGAGGATGTCGCGCACGGCTTGCTCGGGCAGGGCGGTGGAATCGACGATCATGGCGTTCAGCCCGCCGGTTTCGGCAATGAGCGGGGCGGAGGGGGCGAGGTAGGCGGCCATGGAGCGGTTGATGATCTGCGCGGTGTCGGTGCCACCGGTGAAGCAGACGCCATCTACGCGCGCATCGGATGTGAGCGCCGCACCGACCGTCTCGCCACGACCGGGCAGCAATTGCAACGCGGAGCCGGGAACCCCGGCCTCCAGCAGCAGCCTTACGGCGGCGGCGGCGATAAGCGGGGTCTGTTCGGCGGGCTTTGCGATCACGGCATTGCCGGCAGCGAGCGCGGCCGAGAGCTGGCCGGTGAAGATCGCCAGCGGGAAGTTCCACGGGCTGATACAGGCGAAAGTGCCGAGGGCGGGCTGGTCCAACAGCTCGATGCGGGAGGCGTAGTAGCGTAGGAAATCCACCGCCTCGCGCAGTTCACCCACGGAATCCAAAAGTGTCTTCCCGGCCTCGCGGGCGGCAAGCGCGAAGAACAGTCCGAAATTCTCTTCGTAGAGATTGGCCGCCCGCCGCAGGGTGGCCGCGCGCTCGAAGGGGGCGGCGTCCCATGGCTTGGCGGCAGCCAGCGCCGCTTCGATGGTGGAGGCATCGGCCTCCACGACGGTGCCGACGATATCGGCCGGATCGGCGGGGTTCACGATCTCCTGCCCATCGCCGGTATATTCCCGACCTTCCACGATCGGGCCAGCCGTGAAACGGGCGGTGCGGTGCGGCGCGCGGGCAGCGTCGATCCCGGCGAGCTCGCCTGCGTCGGTGATGTCCCAACCGCGCGCATTCGTGCGGCCCTCGCCGAAGATATCTGCGGGTTTCGTGACTGGCGTGGGCCGCGCGAGCGCGGCTTCGGCCTCGGCGAAAGGATCGCGGGCGACCACGCTGGCGGGCACCTCCTCGTCGACAATCTGGTTGACGAAGGAGGAGTTCGCGCCGTTTTCCAGCAGCCTGCGGACGAGATAGGCCAACAGGTCGCGATGCGCACCGACGGGGGCGTAGATCCGGCAGCGGGTTCCCTCGCGGTCCTTGACGATCTGGTGCAGCCGCTCGCCCATGCCGTGCAGTCGTTGGAGTTCATATGTCTGCTTGTCCGCTCCCATATGCAGGATGGCCTCTACCGAATGGGCGTTATGGGTGGCGAATTGCGGATAGATCCGGTCCGTCGCGTTGAGCAGCCGGCGGGCGCAGGCGATATAACTCACATCGGTGAGCGGTTTGCGGGTGAAGACGGGGAAGCCTTCGAGCCCGAGCACCTGCGCGCGCTTGATCTCCGCATCCCAATAGGCGCCCTTGACCAGCCGCACGGTGAAGCGGCGATCAAGCTCGTTTGCCAGCGCGACGATCCAGTCGATGGCCGCCGTGGCGCGGGGCCCGTAGGCCTGCACCACGGTGCCGAACCCATCCCAGCCAGCCAGGCGCGGATCGCGAGCGACGGCTTCGAACACATCGAGTGTCAGCTCCAGCCGGTCGGCCTCCTCGGCGTCGATATTGAGCCCCATGCCGGCATGTTTGCAGGCCAGCGTCAGGTCGCGGACGCGCGGCACAAGCTCGCGCATGACCCGGTCGCGCTGGCCGACCTCAAACCGCGGATGCAGTGCCGAGAGTTTCACCGAGATGCCGGGATTGCGGCGGATATCGTCGCCCTTGGCCGCCGGAGATATCGCGTGGATGGCTTGCAGGTAGGCGCGATGATAGTGCAGCGCGTCGGCCTCGGTGCGGGCGGCCTCGCCCAGCATGTCATAGGAATAGCTGTAGCCCTTGGCCTCCATCTTCGCCGCGCGCTTGAGCGCCGAGTCGATGGTTTCGCCGAGGACGAACTGGTTGCCCATCTGCTTCATCGCCTGCCCGACGGCTGAACGGATCACCGGCTCGCCGAGCCGACGCATTGCGCCGCGCAGCGTTCCGGCCAGCCCCGGATGATCGCTGTCCAGCACCTTACCGGTCAGCAGCAGGCCCCAGGTCGAGGCATTGACCAGGTAGGAGGCGGATTTTCGCAGGTGCGAGGACCAGTTGGAGGGCGCGATCTTGTCCTCGATCAGCGCGTCGATCGTGGCCGCGTCCGGCACCCTGAGCAGTGCCTCGGCCAGGCACATCAGCGCGATGCCCTCGTCGGTCGACAGACCGTACTGGGCCAGAAACATCTCCATCAGGCCCGGATCGTCGGAGCCGCGAATGGCCTTCACGAGCCCTTCGGCGGATTTACAGATCGCCGCGCGGTCCTCGGGCGAGAGCGCGGCGAGCGCGGTCAGCTCGCCAAGGCGGGCCTTCTCGTTCGGCAGGGTGAGGGCGCGCAGGCGTGCGCGGACAGTGTCGAGGGTCTCGGTCATTGGGGTGGCCTGTGCAAATGAACTGATGCATTCTATCCTGTCTGGATCAGGCGGTATGGCTGTGTTTTGAAAAATGTGAGACGAATGAACCGAATTTTGCCTCCTTGTCAGGAAGATCGCCCGCGATGCCACGCAATGCCACCCCGCTTGATTCCTTCGATCACGCCATTCTGGATGTGATCTCCACCGATGGCCGGATTGCCGTCACCGACCTTGCGCGCCGGATCGGGCTGTCGAAGTCGCCAACGCAGGCGCGTCTGAAGCGGCTGGAGGCGGAGGGCTACGTGCTGGGCTACCATGCGCTGCTGGATCCGATCCGGTTGGGGCGGTCGCATGTGGCCTTTGTCGAGGTGCGGCTCTCGTCAACCAACGAAAAGGCGCTGTCGGAGTTCAACCGCGCGGTGCGCAATGTCCCGGAGGTCGAGCAATGCCACATGATCGCAGGCAATTTCGACTACCTGCTCAAGGTGCGCACCGCCGATATCGAGCGTTACCGGCAGGTCATGGCCGAGCGGCTGTCGACGCTGCCGCATGTGGCCAGCACATCGACTTATGTGGCGATGGAGGCGGTGAAGGAGGGGCATTTCTGAGCCCGCCGCGTCAGCCGCCGCATGTCTTCAGCAATGGGTGGATTGCCTTGCGCGTGCGTTTCTCGGCGATGCCGAACGTGGCGCTGTTGGGAATATAGGCGAGGCGCCCGGCGGCATATTCGATATGGCCCTTGTCATACCAGCCGCTCGGCGGGCCGGCGAGGATCTGCACATTTATCCGCCAACCCTCCGGCGTGGCCTGCGTGGTCTGCCGCAAGCCGGCGCTGTTGAGCTTGGGCAGGATGCAAGTGTAGCTCGGGCCGGGCCCGCCGCGGGTAACTTCCGCATCGGGTGACGCACAGGCGCCGAACAGGAAAATGGACAGAAGGGCCGCGCACCGCATGAAACGCCTCCTTGCTCGATCAGGCGCGCGGGGCAGGGCGCGCCGTGCCGTAAGCCTAGCGCGTTAACATTTCGTTAGCATTGATTTTTGGGGATTGTGGTTAACGCACCTTAACGTAACGGGCAGGGGCCGGTCGTTCCCCGCAGGATCAGGGAAGGCGCCACGGTCTCGTGGACGGGCGGTGCCTCCGGGCACGCGATCCGGTTCAGAAGCAGCCGCGCCGCGTCACGCCCGATCTGTTCCTTGGCCACGCGGACCGAGCTCAGCCCGGGATCGAAATAGACCGATTGCTCAAGGTCGTCATGGCCGATGATCGAGATGTCCTGGCCGACGCTGCGCCCCGCCTCGCGACAGGTCGACGCCGCCCCAAGCGCGAGAAGGTCACTGAAACAGGCCACAGCCGTCACTTCGGGGGCATGCCGCAGGATTCTGTCCATTGCCGCGCGCCCGGCTTCGAGGTTCGTTTCCCGAACCTTCTCGACCATGGCTTCCGTCAATGGCAGGTCATGCTTCTGAAGCGCCGCCGCGAATCCCTCGCAGCGGCCGGCCGCGGTCGAGGTTTGCTGGCCGCCGCCGATCCAGGCAATCCGCCGATGGCCGAGCCGCACCAATTCGTCCACGGCCAGCCCGACCCCGAGCGCATCGTCGCTGACAACATGATCGAAACCTTCATCCTCCAGCCTGCGCGTAAAGAAGACGGTAGGAAAGTTGTTCTGGACGATCGTACGCAACGTGTCCGGGCAGGTACCCTCTACCGGCGACAGCAGCAGACCGGAGGACCCCTGTTCGAGCATCCGGCGGATGAAACTGTCCTGGATCTCGCATTCCTCGTGCGCATTGCACAGCAGAACGAGCTTGTCGGACTGGCGCAGCTCCCGCTCGATGGCGGTCAGGAATTCAAGGAAGACCGGGTTGTGCAGGTCGTTGACGCAAATCGAGATATTGTCATTCGTGCCCCGCCGCAGGCTCGCGGCCTGGCGGTTATATATATAGCCAAGTTTCCGGGCGAGCGCCTTGATCTCTTCGCGCTTTGTCTCGGAGATGCGGGGATGATCGCGCAGTGCCATCGAGACGGCCGAAACCGAGACCCCGGCGGCTTCAGCGACGGTCTTCAACGTTATCCGCTTTTGCATGTCTGCTCCCTCGCGATCCCGGCCTGGGACGGTGTGCTTTGTCGCAGGCGCTCAATCGTTTGACTTCATTCTTGCTGAAACGTTTCAGCGATGCTACCCAAAATCTGCCCGGGCTCTGATTTTCACCTGGAGAGACTCGCCAGTTCGACGGAAATCGGCGGGGTCGGGGACCTGAACAACTGTGAATCTTGGGAGGATTCCATGACAAAAGCCCTCAACCGCCTTCTGGGCGCATCTGCAATCGGCCTCACGGCGCTCGTCGCGACTCAGGCCGCTGCCGAATGCGACTGGAAACCCGAACGCGCCGTGACCTACGTGGTGCCCTGGGGTGCCGGTGGCGGCACCGATGCCAACTCGCGCATGCTCGCCAGCCTTCTGAGCCAGGAATTCGGCCAGCCCTTCAACGTCGTCAACCGCACCGGCGGCAACGGCGTGACCGGCCACTCCGCCATCGCCCGTGCCAAGCCCGACGGCTACACGGTTGGTGCGGTGACCGTCGAGATCAACACCATGCACTGGGTTGGCCTGACGGATCTGACCTATGAGAACGTCACCCCGATCGCGCTCGTCGACATCGTTCCCGCCGGCTTCACCGTCGGCAAGGACTCGCCCTTCAACTCGGTGCAGGAAGTTCTCGACGCCGCCAAGGCCGAGCCCGGCAAGCTGACCGGTTCGGGCACCTCGCAGGGTGGCATCTGGCATCTCGCGCTGGCCGGTCTGCTCAATGCCGAAGGCATGGACCCCGAAGCGATCCGCTGGATCCCGTCGAAGGGCGCCGCGCCCGCGATGAAAGAACTGATGGCCGGTGGTGTGGACGTTGTGACCGTCGCCCAATCCGAAGCCAAGACGTTGATCGAACAGGGTGAACTGAAGGGTCTGGGCTACATGCATACCGAGCGTATGGCTGCCCTGCCGGATATCCCGACCACCGCCGAACAGCTGGCCTCCGGTTTCACGCTCGCCGCTTTCATCACCGTCTCCGGCCCCGAAGGCCTGGATAAAGAGATCGCCTGCTCCTACGAAAAGGCCGCTCTGAAGGTGATGGCGACCCCCGAATGGGCCGATTTCAAAGCCTCTCGTGGCGCTGATGTCGTTCTGATGGGCACTGACGATCTGAACGAATTCGTCAAGGCTTCCGATGCTTCGCTGGGTGAAACGATCAAGGCGATCGGGCTGGCCAAGTAAGAACGGGACCAAAAACAAGAACACGACTGGCGTGTCCCTATGGCGCCAATCTCCCTGTCCGGGGCGGCAACTCCCTCAACCCCCTCTCGCTGCCCCGGACCTTTTCTCGCCAATCAGACGAGACCAGACCCATGATAAATAAAGACATAATCACAGGCGTCATCCTAACCGGCGCCGGCGCATGGTTTGCCTGGGAGGCGCAATCCTTCCCGACCATGGGCGGAATGACCTACGGTCCGGGCCTGTTCCCCACCATCGCCGGACTTGGCCTCGTTCTGTGCGGGGTGATGATCCTGGTAACCGGGCTCATGCAGCCAGCGGTCGAGGAAGCTCCGGCCGAGACCGGTCCGAAATCGAACTGGCCGCTGATCAACGCGCTCGCCATCATCGCCAGCGTGGTCTTCTTCGCGCTCGGGCTCGACCCACTGGGATTCCACGTGGTGGCGTTCCCCGTTCTGCTGGTTTTGCTCCTGCTGTTCCGCATCATCTGGTGGAAGGCGCTGCTGCTGGCGGTGTTCGTGACCTTCCTCGTCCACTTCATCTTCTATTCCTTCCTGCATGTGCCCCTGCCTTGGGGACTGCTGGAACCGATCGCCTGGTAAGGAGGCCGTTTCATGCTCTCAGACGTCCTTCTGACGGTACTTGCCCCGAGCAACCTGATCATCATCGCCGCGGCCACCTTCTATGGCTGTTTCGTTGGTGCGGTGCCGGGGCTGACAGCCACCATGGCGGTGGCGCTCCTGGTGCCCTTCACCTTTTTTCTCGACCCGATCCCGGCAATCTCGGCGATCGTGGCCACCACCACGACCGCCATCTTTGCAGGTGACATCTCGGGCACGCTTCTACGCATCCCCGGCACGCCGGCCTCGGCGGCCTATGTGGATGACGCGCACGCGCTCTCACAGGCAGGCAAGGCGCGGACATCGCTCTTTGTCTCGCTCATCACTGCCGCCATCGGTGGTGTGATCGGGGTGATCATCCTGATGCTCGTGGCGCCGCAACTCGCCCGCATCGCGATCAGCTTTTCCAGCTTCGAGACCTTCTGGCTGGCCTGCCTCGGCCTGACATGCGCCATCTTCGTCGGCGGCGGCACGGTGCCCAAGAGCTTTGCCTCGCTCTGCATCGGCCTGGCAATTGCCTGCGTCGGTATCGACGTGGCGGTCGGGCATCCGCGCTACACTTTCGGCACCTTCGATCTGCTGGACGGCATCTCCTTCATCCCCGCGATGATCGGTATCTTTGCCTTCTCCGAAGTTCTGCGCAACGTGCAGATCCTCGACAAACCGGCCGAAACGATCATCCACGCCACCGAAAAGGTCGGCGCGGCAATGAAGGCCGCTCTCGCGGTGGTGTTCAAGTATCCCAAGACGGTTGGCGGCTCCTCCGTGCTGGGCACGCTCGTGGGCGCGCTGCCCGGGGCAGGGGCCGACATTGCCGCCTGGATCTCCTATGCGCTGACCCGCCGGTTCTCGAAAGATCCGGAGAAATTCGGCAAGGGATCGCTCGAAGGCGTGGCCGCCGGTGGATCTGCCAACAACGCGGCCATTGGCGGCGCCTGGACACCGGCGCTCGTTTTCGGCATCCCCGGCGACTCCGTCACCGCCATCGCCATCGGCGTGCTGCTGCTGAAGGGGCTCACTCCCGGTCCGCGGATCTTCGTTGACCAGCCGGAGCTTACCTCGGCGCTGTTCGGCTCCTTCCTGGTGGCCAATATCATGATGGTGCCGGTCGGGATCCTGGCGATCCTCGCCTCCACCTTCATCCTGAAGGTGCCGCGCGCGGTCATGGCGCCGGTGATCCTGCTCTTCTCCATGGTGGGCGCATTTGCCATTGCCGGCACCGTCACGGCGATCTGGATCGTGCTCGCGCTCGGCCTGATGGGCTACTACATGGAAAAAGTCGGCATCCCGCTCGCGCCAGCCATCCTTGGTATCGTGCTAGGCAAGATCATCGAGGACAACTTCATGGTCTCGATGATCAAGGCGCAGGGCGATCTGAGCGCTTTCTTCGATAGACAATATTCGATGGTTCTCGGCATCATCACGCTTGGCCTCTGGGGACTGCTCGTCCTTCGGAGCATCCGTGAAATCTCACGGTCGAAACCGCAAACAGAAGGGTAAGTGACATGAAAGGCAGGAATTGGCTGCGCGATCAGATCGCGGGTGGTCGCTGCGTGCGCGCGATCTGGCTCGACCTGGGAATTCCGTCCATCGCGGAAGCCGCGGTCTGGGCGGGCTGGGATTGCGTTGTGATCGACAACGAGCACGGTCCCGCGGGGCTGGAGACCACGATGCACATCATCCGCGCGGTCGAGGCCGCCGGTGGCCACGCCATCGTGCGCGCGCCGTGGAACGACCAGGTCTATCTCAAGCGCCTGCAGGAGATCGGCGCAAAGTCGATCATGATCCCCATGATCTGCAGTGGCGAACAGGCGAAGGCGGCCGCAGATGCCTGCCGGTACCCGCCGCACGGCACCCGTGGCTATGCGGCACCCGTGGGTCGGGCGACGCAATACGGCACAAATACCGGCTACCTCGCGACCCATAACGAGGAAACCTTCGTGATCGCCCAGATCGAGCACAAGGACGCTATCCCCAACATCGCCGATATCGCGGCGGTCGACGGGATCGACATGCTGTTCCTCGGTCCCAACGACCTTGCGGGCACGGTTGGCCTGCTGGAGCAACTGGGCAAGCCCGAGGCCGAGGCGCTGGCCGCCGAGACGGAACGCCGGATCCTGGAGACGGACAAGCTCATGGGCACTGTCTCCCGGCCGGCCTACAACCATGCCGAGTTGAAGGAGCGTGGCCATAACCTGATCGTGGGCGAGGTGGATATCCTGCTCATCATGGAGACCTTCCGCAAGGCGAATGCCAAGATGGCCGAGGCCCTTGGCGACGAGATCGCGAAAGCGGGCGAGACGAAAAACTACTGAGGGAAGTCCGGCCGACAAAGCAAGGGCTGTGCCGCGTGGCACGGCCCTTGTTTTTTTGACCCGACGTCGACCGTTGCTGGTTAGTGGTTTGAAGCGTTGCATGCGTGGCAAGTCAACAGATGGGTCAAACAGCCCACGCGACCTGTATTGAGCCTACGTCGGGCCAAGTGCATCACTATGCTGGTCCTGCTCTGCCAAGGAGTGCCATCCAACCTCGAACCGGTTGTTAGTGGACGATACGGCGAAGGGTGCCGACGAGCCCATAACAGCCAATGACGGTTCAGATTTGGGAGGCGATAGCAGCCTTGTCTATGACAGACCAAACACTCTGGATTTTTCCATCTCGGAACTCGTAGAACACGTTCTCATCGAACCGAACCCGTTTACCGTTGACGGGGAAGCCAAAGAGCTGACCGATGGGCGTGCAGTCGAAGGCGAGGCGACTGGCGATTATCGGCGGATCACTGGCGAGATGGGTGATAGTGAAACAAAGGTCTGGAATCGCAAGGAAATCCTCAACGAGCATAGCCCGATAACCCTTTAGTCCGGTGGTCTTGCCGTTGTACTCGACTTGATCGGCAACATAGCGGTGAAGGTTTTCCCAGTCTTGTTTGTTCAAGCACGCTATATATGCACGATAAGCGCCTTTCATTTCTTCTGAGGTCATGAACTCTCCTTGGCCCCTTGGTCTTGTAGACTGAATTGAAAGTGTTCCCGCCCGCAAATTCGATTTTCGAATTGGTATGTCGGGTTAAGTCGTACCCTCAGCGAATGTCCGTACAGTCGGAAAAGTATGTACGCCGAAAGGAACACGAACCGTGTTGGTTTTGTGCCCACAACCACAAAAAGAAAATGCCAAAGACCACGCCGCCTAAAGCGGTCGTGGCCTTTCAAGGTGTGAGTGGTCTTGTCCGGTCAGGGACAGGAAGGTCGCGTTAGCCGTTCCAGCTGCGGACGACGCCGCAATCCATATGCACGAAGTTGGAGCCGCGATAGGTGCCGACACCGCCGCCGCCGCAGGCTTGAGCAGCCTTGGCGACCTGGTAGATCGAGCGATTTCCGAGGCGAAGATCGGCCGCCTGGCCCCGCATGTGGAGGGAATTCTTGGCCACGCCGCGCGAACGCGAGCGGAGCATCGCATTGGTGGCGGGCGAGCGGTAGCCCGACAGGAGCATGTAGGGCTCGGAACTGTCGGTCAGGTTATGCGCGGCGGCCATGATGTCGATCGTCCGCGTGTCGATGGTCTTGACCTCGTTGCGACGCCAGTCGCGCATGAAGGCGTTGATCTCTTTCAGCGCATCCTTGATGTAGCTTCCCTCGATCCAATAGATGGTATCCATCGTCTCGCCGGTACGGCCGTTATACATCTTCAGGCGGCGGATATCTCCCGCGCCCCGAAGGAAACCAGCTGCATTCGAAAATGTTGGCGCTGCCACAACGGCGGTCGCCGCGAACGCGGACAATATGCCACGTCGAGTAATGCCCTTAAGGGCTGACTTTTCTGTCATCGGTCCTTGCCTGTCCCGTTTCTCTTTCCGTTTCCGCTGTTTCGCGGATTATTCACACCTCATCCCCAGGCGTGCCAGATTGATGCCACAAACCGATTCTGCTTCCAAGTGCGCATTTCGCGCCGCAGGTCGGTGTGGCCTGAAATAGGCAGAAACCTGCTGAGAAAGCGCTAACAAGAGTAAATTTTCCCTTTCCTGTTCGGCATGTGCGCAAGCGAAGTGCAGGAAAGTCACATCCGCGGTGTGCGGGTGCAACAGCATCCGGGCAAGGATCTGCCCTCCGGCAGTTGGGCGTGGACTTGACCCGCAGGCTCGTGGAATGCTCGAGGAATCTTGCGAATAGGAATTTTTGAGGGATTTCCCATGTCGATCCTGACGAAACAACGGCGCCTTGCCGTCATTGTCCCAGTATTGCTGGGAGCCTTGCTGTTCATGTCGGCCTTCCCGGTGCAGGCTCAGGATACCGCTTTCCGTCAATCGGTGGCCGAGGCCTCCTATGGCAACGAGGCGGTGGGAGCTTTCTACCGAACGCGCGATTACCAGCCGATCTTTACCGGGGCCGGGGACGGGCCGCGTCGCGCCGCGCTGTTGCGCGCGCTGCAGACCGCCGACCTGCATGGCCTGCCGGCTGGACGCTATGACCCCGAAGAGCTCAAGGCGGCCTTCCGCGCCGCGAAGTCGCCACGCGCGCTCGGCAGGGCCGAGGTTCTGGCCGCCAAGATGTTCGTTCAATACGCCCAGGACATCCAGTCCGGCGCCATGACCCCGAGCAAGATCGACCGCTCCATCGTGCGCGACCTGCCGCGACGCGATCAGGTCGAACAGCTCAGGGCCTTCGCCACGGCCTCGCCCGCGGGCTATCTGAAATCGCTGCCGCCGAAGACGCCGCAATACACGGCACTTCTGGCCGAGAAGATGCGCCTGCAACATACGCTGGAAAAGGGCGGCTGGGGCGCGAGGGTGCCCGGCTCCGCCCTCAAGCCCGGCCAGTCGGGCGATGCTGTCGTGGCGCTGCGCAACCGGCTCATCGCCATGGGCTATCTCGGCCGCAGCGCCTCGCAGCACTATGACGGCAACATGCAGAAAGCGGTTCAGCAGTTCCAGCTGGCCCACGGGCTGACGCCGGATGGCGTTGCCGGCGAGGGGACGATCAAGGCGCTCAACGTGCCGGCACGGGAGCGCCTCGCCTCGGTTCTGGTCGCCATGGAGAGGGAGCGCTGGACCAATATCCCGAAGGGCGAGCGGCATATTCTCGTGAACATCCCCGAGTTCACCGCTCGTATCATCGATGACGGCAAGGTCAGCTTTGCCACGCGGGTCGTCGTGGGCAAGAACAAGGACGGGCAGCGGACGCCGGAATTCTCCGACGTCATGGAATACATGGTCATCAATCCGACATGGAACGTGCCGCGCTCCATTGCGACCAAGGAATACCTGCCGCAGTTGAAGCGGAACCCGAACGCGGTCTCGCATCTGAAACTGGTGGATTCGCGCGGGCGCACTATCAGCCGTTCGGCGGTGAATTTCGCACAATACTCGGCCTCGACCTTCCCCTTCGCGCTGAAACAGCCGCCGTCGCAGCGCAATGCGCTCGGCCAGGTGAAGTTCATGTTCCCCAACAAGTACAATATCTATCTGCATGACACGCCCTCCAAGAGCCTGTTCGCGCGCGACCGCCGCGATTTCAGCCATGGATGTGTGCGTGTCGCCGATCCGAAGGATCTCGCCTATGCGCTGCTCGCGCTTCAGAGCGACGACCCCGAGGGGCTGTTCAATACCCGCCTGCGCACGGGGGCCGAGACGCGCGTCAATCTCGACGCCACGGTGCCGGTGCATATCCAGTACCGCACTGCCTTTGCCACGCCGAAGGGCCGGATGAACTACCGCGAAGACGTCTATGGCCGCGATGCCAAGATCTGGGCGGAAATGCAAAAGGCCGGGGTGTCGCTGGAACTGCCTGGCAGCTGAGAGGGCAGTAGCGGTGGGCGGGTGCTTTACCCCCCGCGCTCTTGCGATCGCTCCCCCCAGGATATTTTCCGGAAAGATGAAGGCGGATCGGGAGTTCTGCTTTCCGGAAGGGTCATTCGTTGCCGAGAGGGTCTGTCTGAGCCCGGTTGGGTTTTGAGCGAATGGGGCGGAATGCCAAACGGCGGTTGCGGTTTTTCCCGGCTTTGCTCTACACCTGCAGCCCAGAGCGAAAGGCGGTACGAGGGCCATGCAGCATACCATCCAGAATATTGCGGATACATTGGGCGCCAAGGCGGTTGGGGATGCGTCCCTGACCATATCACGCGTTTCCGAACCGGCAAGCGCGGCGCGGGATGCGCTGGCCATCGCGATGGCGCCGGCCTACGCGGAAGGCCTCAAGGAGGGTGAGGCGCGCGCGGCGATCCTCTGGGACGGGGCGGATTGGGAGGCGATGGGGCTGGAAGCCGCCGTGCTGGTGTCGCGCCCGCGCTACGCGCTTTCGGGGCTGACGAAACTGCTCGATGTCGGGCCGGAAATCGCGCCGGGCATTCATGAAACGGCGATTGCCGACCCGAGCGCCAAGATCGGCGATGGGGCGGCGATCGGTCCTTTCGTGGTTATCGGGCGCGATGTCGTCATCGGTGTCGGCGCCCGGATTGGTGCGCATGTGTCTATCGGGGCCGATTGCCGGATTGGCAAGGACGCGCTGATACATGCCGGGGCGCGGATCGGGCGCAACGTGCGCATCGGGGATCGATTTACCTGCCAGTCCGGCGCGGCCATTGGCGGGGACGGCTTCTCCTTTGTTACGCCGCAGGCCTCCGGCATGGAGCAAGCGCGCGGCGCGATGAGCGACGAGGTGGAGAATACGGGGCATCAATGGGTAAAGATCCACTCGCTCGGCGGTGTCGAGATCGGCGACGATGTCGAGGTCGGTGCCAATTCGACCATCGATGCCGGAACCATCCGTGCGACACGGATCGGCAACGGAACCAAGATCGATAACCTGGTCATGATTGCCCATAACGTGGTTGCGGGCGAGAACTGCCTGTTCTGCGGCCTGGCTGGCGTGGCCGGTTCCACGAATATCGGGGATCGGGTGGTCATGGCGGGGCAATCCGGTGCCGTGGACAATATCACCATCGGCTCGGACGTGGTGATTTCGGCCGCCACCAAGGTGCTGTCCAACGTCCCCTCGGGCCGGGTTATGATGGGCTATCCGGCGACCAAGATCTCGAGCCAGGTCGAAAGCTACAAGGCCTTGCGGCGCCTGCCAAAGCTGGTGCGCGACGTCGCGGAGTTGCGAAAGGTTCTTTCCAAGGGGAACGGCAAGGACTAAATGTCCGGCACATGAGGAGCAGGGGAGCCGGAACATGGCCGAAAGCGTCAAGGATCAGGTGATTGCGATCATCGCGGAACAGGCGGTATTGGAGCCGGGCGACGTGAAGATGGACTCCACCCTGGAGGATCTCGGCATCGACAGCCTGGGCCTGGTCGAGAGCATCTTCTCCATCGAGGAGGCTTTTGATATCTCGGTTCCCTTCAACGCCAATGAACCCGAGCAGAGCGATTTCGATATTTCCTCGGTCGCGGCCATCATCGGCGCCGTCGAGGGCCTCGTTGCAGAGCAATCCGGATCGTGAAGCGCGTTGTCATTACCGGGCAGGGTACGATCAACGCCCTTGGAACCAACGTTCCCCAGACGTTGGAAGCGATGCGCGAGGGAAAATGCGGCATCGGCCCGCTGGAAATCCGAGATGTCGACCGGCTTGCCATCCAGATCGGCGGGCAGGTCAAGGGCTATGACCCTGACACCGAATTCAACCGTCAGCAGATCGCTCTGTACGATCGATTCACCCAGTTCACGCTGCTCGCGGCCCGTGAAGCGATTGCCCAGTCCGGCCTGAGCTTCATGGGCGATCTGGCCGCGCGCTCCGGCGTCGTGCTTGGCAATTCCGGCGGCGGCATGAACACCCTCGACGACAATTACCGCACCGTCTACGAGGAAGGGAAGAACCGTGTGCACCCTTTCGTCGTGCCCAAGCTGATGAACAACGCGGCGGCCTCCCATGTCTCGATGGAGTTCAACCTCAAGGGGCCGACTTTTACCGTCGCCACAGCCTGTGCCAGCTCCAACCACGCGATGGGCCAGGCCTTCAACCTGATCCGTTGCGGCATGGCGGAGGTCATGATTACCGGTGGCTCGGAAGCGATGCTCTGTTTCGGCGGGGTGAAGGCCTGGGAAGGGCTGCGGGTGATGTCCAAGGATGCCTGCCGCCCGTTTTCGGCCAATCGCAACGGCATGGTGCAGGGCGAGGGCGCGGCGATCTTCGTCTTCGAGGAATACGAGCACGCCAAGGCCCGCGGCGCCGAGATCATTGCCGAGGTGATTGGCTTCGCCATGACCTCCGATGCGGCCGATATCGTCATGCCCTCGAAGCAGAACGCGGCCCGGACGATGACGCTGGCCATGAAGGATGCCCGGATCAACCCGGAAAAAGTGGGCTATATCAACGCCCACGGCACCGGAACGGCGGCCAATGACAAGACGGAATGCGCGGCCGTGGCCGATGCGCTCGGCCATCATGCCAATGACCTTATGATCTCTTCGACGAAATCGATGCACGGCCACCTGATTGGCGGTACCGGTGCGGTGGAACTTCTGGCCTGCACGATGGCGCTGAAGGACGGGATCGTCGCGCCCACGATCGGTTACGAGGAGCCCGACCCGGAATGCGCGCTGGATGTCGTTCCGAATGTCGCGCGAGAGGCCAAAATCGATGTCGTCCTGTCCAATGCTTTCGCCTTTGGCGGCTTGAACGCGGTTCTGGCTCTGCGCCGGGCCTGAGGTCGAGAGTCCGATCCGTGTCCGGGCCTGGCAAGAGAACGATCCTTCGGATCATGCCTCCGGTGGAGGTATTTTTCGGAATGATGAGTAGGGCAAACCTCCAGAACATCATCTTTCAATAAATATCCCGGGGGGGAGCGCTCGAAAGAGCGCGGGGGGGGGGCGGAGCCCCCATTTTCGAAATTTGCAGTGATGCGCTTGCCTGCCAGCGAGGTCGCGCGTGTTTGAATGCCGATTGTTTAAACAGAAACGCCGCCATTGCAGGCGGCGTTGTCCTTGCTTGGTCTGCCGGTGGCAGAGCCGGCTTAGTTGCCGCCCGCGCTTTGCGCTTTGCGGATGGCTTCCTCGCTGGCCTTGTTCAACTCCGCGAGCTTGTCATAGCCGGCGGTAAAACCGGTGAGCGACATTGTCAGGTTGACCCGCTGGTCGGGGGCGCGCAGCGGGATGATGCTTGCCTCGGCCTTTGCGCCGCGCTTGAAGGCCGTCACGGCGTCGGGGGCAAAGGGAACCTGGGCCACGCAGAATTGCGGCGTGCAGTAGTTGAACTGGTGCTGGCTCTTGCGTCCGCCATCGATCGACAGAGTCAGTTGCTCGGACAGCAGGGTTTCCAGCGGTGCATAGAACGTGGCAACGGCCGGAGCGGGGCTTGCGGCGGGCAATGTCATGACTTCGACGCGCACGGCGGGATTGCCCTGGTCGAGCAGGATCTGGACCATGCGGCAGGGATCGGCTTCCAGCGTTGTGCGCAGGCATTCGATCTGCCAGTCCCCGGCCACTTCCGCGACATAGGGTTGTCCGAGAGACTGATCGGTGGACTGTTCCGTTTCCGTGGCGGCCGGCGCACCCGCGGCATCGGCCGGTTGTGACGCCTCCGCTTCGGCGGCCGGTTCTTCCGATGCCGTATCCTGGGCGATAGCGGGCAGGGCGGCGAGGGCGGCGGCCAGGGCCACGGATGTCAGGCGGGAAGACGAAAGAAAGGTCATTTTCGCTATATCGCTTCTTTGCTCGAGTTTTCCTGTTTGCTGCGTGTAACACGGGCGCGCGGTCCTGTCAGCGGCCAATGGCGCGGCGTGAGCGCTTTGACGCGGCACTCTGGCTGAAGTTGGGAACAGACTGTCGGAAGACCAACAAAAAAGGGCCCGGCTGGACCCTTTCTGCGGGTGTTTCCCCGTGGTGATTTTTCACCGATTTAGTTCTCCCTGTCGGACGGGCCGACTTGACGACGCAGACGCTATTTGCATCGGAAACATCCGTCAACAGTCAAAATTGCATCTGCCAAGATTATGATCGAAATAAAAAACTTGTATGGAAACCGGTTTCGTTCCCGTATCCCGATGCGTCGACTTGCATGCCCCAGGGCCGTTCAAGCGCTGGTGGCGGCTGTACAAAGGTGTATCGTGGCGTGCAGATTCAGGCAGGAGGCAGGGTATGAGTGAAGTTTTCGTTGGGGGTGGAGGCGAGGGATATGCCAGCCCGCAGGAATTGTTGTTGCGCTATGCGAACCGTCACGGCTTGATTGCCGGTGCGACGGGGACCGGCAAGACAGTGACGTTGCAGATCCTTGCCGAGAGCTTCTCCGCCGCCGGCGTGCCGGTTTTCCTGTCCGATGTGAAGGGCGATTTGAGCGGCATGGCCGCGTCCGGTTCGCCCGAGGGGGCGCTTCATGCGCCTTTCATGGAGCGCGCGGCGACAATCGGGCTGGATCTGCAATATGATGCCTTTCCGGTCACGTTCTGGGATCTCTTCGGCGAGCAGGGGCATCCGGTGCGCACGACGGTGGAAGAGATGGGGCCGCTCCTGCTGTCGCGGCTGCTGGAACTGTCGGAGGTGCAGGAGGGTATCCTGAATATCGCCTTCCGGGTGGCCGACGAGCAGGGGTTGCCGCTTCTGGACCTGTCGGATCTGCAGGCGCTGCTGGTCTGGGTCGGCGAGAACCGAAACGCGCTTTCGTTGCGCTACGGCAATGTCTCCACGGCCTCGGTGGGCGCGATCCAACGGCGGTTGCTGATGCTGGAAAATGAGGGAGGGGATCGGCTCTTCGGGGAACCGGCGCTCGCCCTGGAAGACCTGTTTTTGACCGACGAGGCCGGGCGCGGGCGGGTGAATATCCTGGCCTCCGACAAGCTGATGGCCGCGCCGCGCGTCTACGCGACCTTCCTTTTGTGGCTTCTCAGCGAATTGTTCGAGACCCTGCCGGAGGTGGGCGATCCGGAGAAGCCGAAGCTGGTCTTCTTCTTCGACGAGGCGCATCTGCTTTTCGAGGATGCCCCCAAGGCTCTGGTGGACAAGGTCGAGCAGGTGGCGCGCCTGATCCGCTCCAAGGGAGTGGGCGTCTATTTCGTGACGCAGAACCCGGCCGATGTGCCGGATGACATTCTGGGGCAACTTGGAAACCGGGTACAGCATGCGCTGCGCGCCTTCACCGCCAAGGACAGGCGGGCGCTGAAGCAGGCCGCTGAGACCTATCGCGACAACCCGCGCTTCTCGATCGAGGAGGCGATCCGCGAGGTCGGCACGGGGGAGGCAGTGACCTCCTTTTTGGTCAAGAAGGGGGCGCCGGGAATGGCGGAGCGTACGCTGATCCGGCCGCCATCCTCGCAACTGGGACCGCTCGATGACGCCTTGCGCGCGCAGGTCATGGCCACCTCGCCGGTCGTGGGGAAATACGACACGCTTCTCGACCGGGAGAGCGCGCGGGAGATGCTCGCGGAACGGGCCGCCAAGGCCGCGGAAGCGGCGGAGCGGATCGAGGAAGACGAGGAGGAAGCTCCGGTGGCGGAACGCGAGTACCGCTCGGCGCGGCGCTATTCCGGGGCCCGTGTAGGACGATCGACCGCCAAGCCGGCGCGGAGTTCCTCGCGCTCGGATTCCGTGGGGGAGGCCTTCGCCAAGAGCTTCGCCCGCCAGATTGGCACCCAATCGGGAAAGGCCGTGGTGCGGGGCATTCTCGGTGGGTTGTTCAAGGGACGGTAAGGCCGAACGGAGGCGCTCCCTCCCCGGCGGCTGCGCATCAAGATGCTTGCTGCCGGTTGGGGGTGGCGCGCGCCTGCGGCCGAGGCCGCAGTCATCCTTGGCCCCTTGCAGAATCAACCAATGGAGCGCGCGTCAGAGCGGGCGGATCTTGAGCTGCGTCAGGCGGTTCTGTTCGCGGGTGACCACTTCGAAGCGGAAGCCGTGGAAGGAGAAGACCTGTCCCTGCTCGGGGATTGTCTGTGCCTCGTGGATGACGAGGCCGGCAATGGTGTTAGCCTCTTCGTCGGGCAGCGTCCAGTCGGTCGCGCGGTTGAGGTCGCGGATCGTCATCGCGCCATCGATGAGATAATTCCCCGCCTCGTCGGGTAGAACGCTTTGCGCTTCTTCCTCGTCGAACTCGTCGGTGATCTCGCCCACGATTTCCTCGAGGATGTCCTCCAGCGTGATCAGCCCTTCAAGCGCACCGTATTCGTCCACGACGAGAGCAAAATGGGTGTGCCGGCGGAGGAACTCGCGCATCTGGTCGTCGAGCGTGGTGGTCTCGGGGACGAAATAGGGCTCCTTGGCGATGTCGAGCACCTGGAATTCGGCCAGCCCGCCCTCGACCGACTTCGCCTGCCGCAGCAGCCGGTCCATCTCGCGCAGCACGTCCTTGGCATGGACCACGCCGATGATGTTCTCGGGCTCCTCGCGGAAGACGGGCAGGCGGGTATAGGCGGAGGCAAGTACCTGGGTGACGATGGCCTCCGGCGCATCGGCCGAGTCGATCATTTCGATCTGGGAACGGTGGAGCATGATCTCGTCCACCATCCGGTCGCCGAGATCGAGGGCGCCGAGCAGGCGGTCGCGGTCTTCCTTTTCGACGATCCCTTCGGAATGGCCGATCTGCAGCGCGCCGACGATCTCCTCGCGCACGGACAGCATCGAGTCGGGATCGATCTTCATGCCGAACAGCCACAATACGAAACGGACGATCGCCCGGATGACGGCAACAATCGGCGACAGGACGGTGATGAACGGCCCGATGATCGGTGCCGAGCGGGCGGCGGCCGTCTCGGGGTCGTTGATCGAATAGGTCTTGGGCAGAACCTCCGAAAAGATCAGCACCAGCAGCGTCATCACCAGCGTGGCCAGCGCAACGCCGCTATCGCCGAAGAGACTGGTGAAGAGCGCCGTGGCAAGCGAGGTGGCCAGGATGTTGACGAGGTTGTTGCCCAGCAGGATGCCGCCGATCAGGCGCTCGTTATCTTCCTTGAGGTCGAGTGCGGTGGAGGCGCCGCCCGAGCCCCTGTCCGCCATCGATCGAAGCTTGCCGCGCGAGGCGGCTGTCAGCGCCGTTTCGGAGCCGGAGAAGAATCCGGACAGCACCAGCAGGCAGAAAATCCCGGCGGCGGTGATCCAGAATGTGGTGTCGGGGTTGGCAACGCTTTCCATCAAGAGCTCTTTGTTTTTCTTTGCTCTGTTATGGGGATGGATGCGCGCCGCCGCAAGATTGGCAGTTCACATTGATACGGGGATCGATGCGGGGGCGGATCAACCCTCGAAGGCCAGTTCCAGGCCGCCGGCATGCACGATCTCGTTCTCATCGAACGCGAGCCGGACGAGTTTGACCGGACCGTCCGGCTGGTACCAGCAGATCCGCTCGTGATCGACGAGATCACGCAGGGCGAAGAGACCGTCGCGGATCTCGCCTGTCAGCAGCGAGCCTTCGAAACGGCGCAGCAGGATCTTCTGATCGGGCGGCAGCAGCACGAAATCCTCGGGCCGGGCGCGGCCGAGCGCATTGGGGGCGATGCGGATCATCTTGCCGGTGAACGTGTCGAACTCCACGTCGCGCACGACTGCCGGGCCCCGGCCGCGCCGGATGACCTTGTCGCCGGGGGAGAGCAGGAACGCGGGAATCGGGCCCTGTTCGGTGTAGAGCGAGAGCGAACTGGTCAGGCCGGTTTCCTGCCGCTGCACCGGTTGCGACGGCTGGCGCCGGAGGGCGCTGCCGAGAAAGGATATGTTCATATGGCTGCTCGTGCCTTTTTTATCTTTATCGGCAGATGTTAGCCGGAAGGGTGCAATCTTCCGAGAAATATCCACAGAATTTTCCACAGAAGGCGCGAAGCGTTGCAAATCTGTGGTTTTTACTCTCGCATCCGGCATTCAGCCTTGCTAGAAGGGCGCGAATTTGGATCGGGCGGCTGCGGCGCTGTGAAATGGGCCCCGCAGTCGTTTCGGTTTCAAAGCGGATGTGGCGGAACTGGTAGACGCACCAGATTTAGGTTCTGGCGCCGCGAGGCGTGGGGGTTCGAGTCCCTTCATCCGCACCAATGACGTTTCGAGAGGAACGTCCGCATTGCTGAAGCAGCAGGGCCGGTAGCCTTCCGGATCTGGGCTTGTTGCGCCGCGGGTGTTTCGCATGTGAGGAAGGAAGAGAAGAGCCATGCAGGTCACCGAGACCCTGAACGAAGGCCTGAAGCGCGGGTACCAGATCACCATCACCGCCGATGAACTGGACGCCAAGGTCAAAGAAAAACTGACCGAGGCGCAGCCCGAGATCGAGATGAAGGGCTTCCGCAAGGGCAAGGTGCCGATGGCGCTGCTCAAGAAGCAGTTCGGCACGCGCCTGCTGGGCGAGGTCATGCAGGAAAGCGTCGATGGCGCGATGTCCGAGCACCTCGAGGCCACCGGCGATCGTCCGGCGCTGCAGCCCGAGATCAAGATGGAAGGCGAGAACTGGAAAGAAGGCGACGATGTCGTCGTTTCCATGAGCTACGAGAAACTGCCGGAAATCGAGCAGCCCGATCTCAAGGAAATCGCCCTCGAAAAGATGGTCGTGAGCGCCGATGAGGCTTCCGTCGAGGAAGCGCTGAACGGTCTGGCCGAGCAGGCCAAGAGCTTCAAGGCACGCCGCAAGGGCTCCAAGGCCAAGGAAGGCGACCAGGTCGTAATGGATTTCGTCGGCAAGGTCGACGGCGAGCCTTTCGACGGCGGTTCGGCGGAAGACTTCCCGCTGGAGCTCGGCTCGGGCCAGTTTATCCCCGGCTTCGAAGAGCAGCTGGTCGGCGTGAAGGTCAACGAGGAAGAGCCGGTCGCCGTGACCGTCACCTTCCCCGAGGAATACCAGGCCGAGCATCTCGCCGGCAAGGAAGCCGTCTTCGAATGCACGATCAAGGAAATCAAGGCACCGGCCGCGGCCGAGCTGGATGACGATCTGGCCAAGCAGTTCGGCTCCGAGAGCCTCGATGCGCTCAAGGCGCAGATCAAGGAGCGGCTCGAAGCCGAATATGCCGGCGCTGCCCGTGCCGTCATGAAGCGTGCGCTGCTCGACAAGCTGGACGACCTGGTGTCCTTCGACTTGCCGCCGACCCTGGTGGAAGCCGAGGCCAGCCAGATTGCGCACCAGCTCTGGCACGAGGAAAACCCCGATGTGCACGATCACAACCACGATCCGATCGAGCCGACCGAGGAGCATAACAAGCTGGCCGTGCGTCGTGTGAAGCTGGGCCTTCTGCTGGCCGAGCTGGGCCAGAAGAACGAGATCCAGGTCTCCGATGCCGAGATGACTCAGGCGATTCTGAATCAGGCGCGCCAGTACCCGGGCAAGGAGCGCGAGTTCTTTGAATTCGTGCAGCAGAACCAGCAGGTGCAACAACAGCTCCGTGCGCCCCTGTTCGAGGACAAGGTCATCGACTACGTCTTCGAACTGGCCACGATCACCGAGGTTGCCACCGACAAGGACAAGCTGAAGGAAGCCGTTGAGGCGCTCGACGAGGAGTGATCCTTCGCTGACCGGACGTAAGAAAGGCCGCTCCTTCCGGGGCGGCCTATTTGTTTGAAGTGCGCTGCGCGCATTGCCTCCGACGGGGATATTTGAGGTCAGAAGAAGACAGGTGGATCGATGTTGAACGAGGGGTGTCACGACGTACCGGACGGGATGCTGGCGATGGTGGTCACGCATCTGGAGATGCGCGCGCAGGTGGCGCCACGTCCGGTGCCGCAGCCCGAGGGTGTTGAACTTCGGTTCCATGAGAAACCGGATGTGGATTGGTACCGCGCGCTGTTTCGACAGATCGGAGCAGAGGAGTGGCTCTGGTTTTCCCGGCTGAGGCTGTCGCGGGACGCGCTGGAGAAGATCCTGCACCACCCGGATGTCGCGCTGTTTTCGGGGGAACGGGACGGGGAGTCGCTTGGCCTACTGGAATTGGATTTCCGGCAGGAGGGGGAATGCGAATTGGTGTTTTTCGGACTGGCGCCGCCGCTGATTGGTGGCGGTGTGGGCCGGTGGTTGATGAACAGTGCCATTGAACAAGCGTGGAGCCGCCCGATCTCGCGCTTTCACCTGCATACCTGCACGCTGGATCACCCCAGCGCACTGTCCTTCTATCGCCGTAGCGGTTTCGTGCCCTTTCGCCGGCAGGTCGAAATCGCGGCCGACCCGCGCGTTGTTGGGGAGCTGCCGGAAAGCTGCGGCCCCCATATGCCACTCATTCGCTGAGATTGCGCGGTTCAAGCCGCCCGCCTAGGCTGGTGTCAGGCATGGGAGGGCTCGGGATGAAACGACGCGTTTTTGCGGCCATTTGCGCGATCCTTGCGGGAAACAGCGCCTGCGCCGAGAGATTCTATGGAACGCTGGTGTCGCCGGTGAGCGGGGCCGGCCTGCCGGCGGCGTTCGAGATCCGGGCGGATGGCGCGCTCGACTATTGTTTTCAGGAGGTTGAGACGAATTGCTATCTACTGCCGCTGGAAATGCTGGAGGCCGGTGCATTCCGGGCATGGGTCGTGAATGTGAGGACAGTGGACGGTGTCGAGACGCGACATGCCAATATCTGGACATGGACACCGATTGACGGCGGCTATCACGGGCGCTTCGAAATCCAGATTGAAGACGGCTCTCCGGAATTGAAATCGGAAGGCGATTTCTTTCCGCGATAGGCGGCAATGGGCCTCCGTCGCCAGTCCCGGCTGGACGGTCTGATGTCCGGGCTGGGGGTGTTTCAGCGAACAGACCAATTGCACGCCGTGTCCTTTGTCTGCGACACTGGTGCCGTCCGGTTCGGCGCCGGGCCAACTCAGCAGGGGAAATTCGTCATGCGCTATCGCCGTCTCGGCCATTCCGGCCTTTTCGTTTCCGAGCTTTGCCTCGGCACCATGACATTCGGCGGCTCCGACGGCATGTGGGGCCAGATCGGCAAGCTGCAGCAGGACGAGGCGGATACACTCGTCCGTGTCGCGGTGGACGCAGGGGTCAATTTCATCGATACGGCCAATGTCTATGCGTCCGGGCGGAGCGAGGAGATCCTCGGCCAATCGCTGCGCAATCTCGGGATCGCGCGGCAGGACGTGGTGATCGCCACCAAGGTCCATGGCGCGATGGGCGTGGGGCCGAATGCGCGCGGGCTGTCGCGGGCGCATATCCTCGACCAGGTCGATGCGAGCCTGAAGCGGATGCAGATCGATCATATCGACCTCTACCAGCTTCACGGCGTCGATCCGGCCACGACCGTCATCGAAACGCTGGAGGCGCTCGATACGCTCGTGCGCTCGGGCCGCGTGCGCTACATCGGCGTGTCGAACTGGGCCGCCTGGCAGATCGTCAAGGCGGTTGGCATCGCCGAGGCGCGCAAGCTGGCGCCCATCGTTTCGCTGCAGGCCTATTACACGCTCGCGGGGCGCGACCTTGAACGCGAACTGGTGCCAATGCTGCGCGCGGAGGAGATCGGCCTGATGGTGTGGAGCCCGCTTGCGGGCGGCTTCCTGTCGGGCAAGTTCGACCGCGAAGCCTCGACGGCCGAAGGGCGGCGTGTCAGTTTCGATTTCCCGCCCATCGACAAGGAACGCGCCTATGACGCGGTGGACGCGATGCGGAAAATCGCAAAGGATAAGGATTGCAGCATTCCGCAGGTGGCGATTGCCTGGTTGCTGCATCAGAAGGTGGTGACGAGCGTGATCGTCGGCGCCAAGCGGGTCGACCAGCTTACCGACAATCTCGGCGCGGTCGACGTGGCGTTGACGGAAGAGGATCTCGCGGCCCTCGACGCGGTCACGCAGCTTCCATCGGAATATCCCGGCTGGATGATCGAGCGGCAGGGCGAGGCGCGGGCCGGGCAGTTGCGGGACCAGCGGCGCTGAGAGAGGCCAGGACACACCGGCCGCCGCCAAAGCAAAACGGGCCGCTCCTTTGAGCGGCCCGTTTCATTTCCCGATAACGGGAAAGATCAGTCTTCGATCGGTTCCTGCGGGGCCTCTTCGGCGGTGGCGCCGCGCAGGTCCTCGTCGTCTTCCGCGGCAGAACCCATGTCGTCGAACAGCTCGGCGATTTCGAATTCGTTCTGCGCTTCCTCTTCGGCGGCCAGTTCCTGGATGGACTTGCCGGTGGCCTGAAGTTCGGCCTCTTCCTGGGAGCGGGCGACGTTCATGATGATGGTCACCTGAACCTCGGGGTGCAGGGTCACGGTCATCTCGTGCAGGCCGAGCTCCTTGATCGGCTTCGGCGTGGTGACCTGCTTCTTGTCGACCGAGAAACCACCGGCGGTGGCTGCTTCGGCGGCATCACGCGGGGTGACCGAGCCATAGAGCGCGCCGGCGTCGGAAGCCGAGCGAATCACGATGAACCGCTGACCGTCGAGCGCGACGGCGAGGCTTTCGGCCTCTTTCTTGCTCTCGAGGTTGCGGGCTTCCAGCTGGGCCTTCTCGGCTTCGAACCGGGCCTTGTTGGCCTCGGAGGCACGAAGGGCCTTGCCTTGCGGCAGCAGGAAGTTGCGGGCATAGCCGTCCTTGACGGAAACGACTTCGCCCATCTGGCCAAGCTTGGCCACACGTTCCAGAAGGATGACGTCCATTGTCGGGTCTCCTTATTTCACGGCGTAAGGCAGCAGGGCGAGGAAGCGGGCGCGTTTGATGGCACGGGCCAGCTCACGCTGCTTCTTGGCCGAAACGGCGGTGATGCGGGACGGTACGATCTTGCCGCGCTCGGACACGTAGCGCTGCAGGAGACGGGTGTCCTTGTAATCGATCTTGGGCGCGTTCTCACCAGAGAACGGGCAGACCTTCCGGCGGCGGAAAAACGGTTTTGCAGCCATGGTTTATGCTCCTTTTCTCAGGTTTCGAATTAACGGCGCTCGCGACGGCGATCGTCGCGGTCGTCGCGCTTCTGCATCTGGGCGGACGGGCCTTCGACATGCTCGTCCACCTTGATGGTAAGCACGCGCATCACGTCGTCATGCAGGCGCATCAGGCGCTCCATTTCCTGCACGGCCGGCGCGGGGGCGTCGGTCTTGAGGAAGGCGTAGTGGCCCTTGCGGTTTTTGTTGATTTTGTAGGCCATGGTCTTGACGCCCCAGTATTCCTGGTCGACGACTTGGCCACCATTATCGGCCAGAACGGTCGAGAAGTGCTCGATCAGCCCTTCGGCCTGCGCGTTGGACAGGTCCTGACGCGAGATGAAAACATGCTCGTAAAGCGGCATGCGAACTCCTGTCATTTCTAAAGCGGCCTTCATAGGGCGGGCAAATTCTCCGCTGCCTGTCCACGAGAGGCGCCGCTGGATGATATTGGATCGCGGAGATGGGTGCAGCTACGCCAAATCCCCGGTGATTGCAACCCTTCAGGGGCGGGGACGGGGACTTTGCTGCAGCGCAGAGGGTCTGTGCGTCCGTGCGCGATTTCTTCGGGCACTGCCCGTGTCATGTGTGTCCGTGTAAAGCCAATTTCTCTGCACGGAGCAAACTGAAATGACCCTTCGCCTGATCCCCGCGGCGTTCGCCGCTGCCACCCTGATGTCCGCCACGGCTGTCTCGGCCGCGCCCGAAACCTATGTGCTCGACCCCAGCCACAGCCAGGTTGTCTTCTCCTATAACCACCTCGGTTACTCGACCACGACCGGGATGTTCTCCGGTTTCGAAGGAGAGATTGCGCTCGACGCGGAAGACCCGGCGGCAAGCTCGGTGAACGTCTCCATGCCGGTGCTGTCGATGTTTACCGGCTGGGAAGCCCGCGACGGCCATTTCATGTCCGAGGATTTCTTTGGCGCGGCCGAAGGCGACCTGGTGAGCTTCAACTCGACCGGGATCGAGGTGACCGGCGGGAACACGGCGCTGATCACCGGCACGCTCAGCATGAACGGCGTCGAGAAGGAAGTCGTGCTCGACACCGTGCTGAACGCCGCGGGCACCCATCCGATGGAAAACAAGGAATGGGCCGGGTTCACCGCCACGACCACGCTTCTACGCTCCGATTTCGGCCTCGGGCTCTACGCGCCCTATGTCAGCGACGAGGTCGCGGTGATGATCTCCGTGGAGGCGATGAAGGCCGAGTAATCCGCCTTTCGAAGACATGAAACGAGGCCCGCCGGTTGGTTCCGGCGGGCCTTTTCATATCTGCCCGGAAGGCGAGGGATTGCGGCGATAAAACTGCAAGCGGTCCGGCGCGTTACGCCGACGGATTTTCGACGGGAGCGAAAGGAACGCGGAGCGGTTCTCGTGCACGGAACGGTCTCGGCCCTGCGTGCCTTCGCTACGCTGTCGCCTTTTCGTGCGTAGCCATCACTGGCACCTATCCGCGAAAGTCCCCGCCTTCTTGGCTGACCGTTGTGCCGCCGGTCGCCAGGGCTCACGAAAAAACGCACCCCGTTTTCCTGACGCGTTGGAGCAAATGCGCGTCTTCCCGATGATCCAGATCATAGCTTACCCAAGGTCAATCTCGTACCCTTCGGACGCCACAAAAGGGAGAATAGAGATGTTTGAACCAAGAATTTTCGGTGGCGCGTTGATAGCGGTGGCGATTTGCATTTTCGGTGTCTCGGGAGCGTTCGCCGAAACAGCGGGCGAACGTGAGTACATGATCGCTTGTGCGGGGTGCCACGGAGAGAGTGCGATGGGGGACGGGCCTCTCGCCGCACTCCTGAACGTCCCGACCCCCGGTCTGTTGGAGCTCTCAAAGGCGAACGATGGTAAATTCCCGTTCGAGGAGCTCTTAACCACGATCGACGGTCGCGATGGCGTGAGGGCGCACGGAAGCACGATGCCGATCTGGGGTGAGCGCTTCCAGTCCTCCGCGACCAGCCAGCGTGGAGAAACGGCGGACATGGTTGCACGGGGACGTATCCTGTCTCTGGTCTATTACCTGCAATCAATCCAGCAATAGTCCACAACAGGCGATCCGGATTTTCCTTGGTGTCCCGCGAAGCCGGGCTCCGCGGGAACAGCAGTTCACGGTCGCTCGCTGCGTTTCCTGTCGCATTCTTCGGGCGTGAAGGCGAACTTGCGTGCTTTTGACGAAGCTCCCGCCGGCCCGCTGTGTCTCAGCCGTTGCGCTGAGCCGTCAGGTCGATCTCGATCCGCACGTTGAAGGCGAGCGATGCCTCATCCGTCTGGCTGTCGCCGATATGGAAATCGCGCCGGTCAATTTCGGTCGTGGCCCACATCCGGGCGGTGTCGCCGTCCAGTTCGAGTGTGAAGGGCATCGTCATCGGAACTTCGACGCCGCGCAGCAGCAGGCTGCCGTCCGCGATATAGCTGCCATCGCGACCGGGCAGGATATCGGCTCGGAACGTGGCCGTGGGATGTTGTCCGGCGTCGAAGAAATCGGCACCGAGCGCTTGGGCGGTGACTGAGCCGAGGCCGAGGCCGAGCGAGCCGATGGCGATCGTGACCTCGGCGCTGCCATGACGTCCGTCGGTCGGGTCTTCGTCGAAGGTAATGGCGGCGGTCCAGTCGGCGAAGCTGCCTGTCACATCGGAGCCGAACTGGTGAATAGTGATGGCGAGCGTGCCTTCCTGAACCTGCCAGTCGGAGACAACCTCGGCCAGATCGGCGGCTTGCGGGTGATCGGTTTCCGCTTCCGCGCCCATCAGGGCCAGCCCGGAGACCGCCAACAGGATGACCACGGCTGCGACATGGGGCAGGCGGCCATGCGTGGCCGTCCCGGAAGCGGCGGCGACCGTGCCGTTCCACATGCGCGCAAGCGTGGCGTCCCGGTCGATCAGCACATGTTTGACGACGCCAGCCAGGTGCAGCGCCAGCGCCGCCGCCAGCGCATAGGCGAGAACCGCGTGCAGCCCGCTGGCGACCGCCGCCACGGCGGGAGATTTCGGCACGAAGGGCAGGGACTGTCCGAACGGCCACCAGATCGGCGCGAAACCCTCGGTGGCGGCATGTTCGATCCAGCCGGTGAGCGGAACGAGCACGATCGAGCCGTAAAGAAGCCAGTGCACGGCCTCGGCCAGCGAGATCTCCAGCGGTTTGTCGGCATGGAGCGGGGCGGGCTTCTTCTGCGCCAGCGCCCAGGCGATGCGGGCCAGCGCGACGAGGAAGGCGGTGACGCCGAGCGTCTTGTGGATGGTGAAGAGATTGGCCTTCAGCGCAAGCTGCTCGGGCGTGTCAAAGGGCAATTCATGGGCGATCAGCCCAAGCGGCAGGAGGGCGAGGATCACCAGGGCGGTGGCCCAGTGAAAGGCGCGCGTGACGACGCCGTAGGAAACGTGAGTATTTGCGAGCGACAAGGGAGGTCTCCGGAGGATCAGGGGGTGCCCGGAGAGACTATTGGCCCCGCTTGCGCAAGTGTATGGGCCCGGCCGCACAGGATATGTGCGATCATGGGGCCGCTTGTTCGAACCTGCGTCTGCGGTTAGACGAGGCGACACGAATCGGGACGGAAAGGGCAAGAAACAATGACTCGGGCATTCGTATTTCCTGGACAGGGCGCGCAGGCAATCGGCATGGGCAAGGCGCTGGCAGAGGCCTACCCGGCAGCCAAGGCTGTCTTTGACGAGGTGGACGCCGCGCTTGGCCAGAAGCTGTCGGACCTGATCTGGGAGGGCGAGATCGAGGCGTTGACGCTCACCGAAAATGCCCAGCCTGCGTTGATGGCGACTTCGATCGCCGCGCTGAAGGCATTGGAGGCCGAGGGGATCGGAGTCGAGACAGCATCCTTCGTGGCCGGACACTCGCTGGGCGAGTATTCGGCGCTGGCCGCTGCTGGTGCGATCAGCATCTCGGACACCGCGCGGCTGCTGCGCACGCGGGGGCAGGCCATGCAAAAGGCCGTTCCAGTGGGCCAGGGCGCGATGGCCGCGATCCTCGGGCTGGACTACGCCGCGGTGAGCGCTGTGGCAGCAGAGGCGGCGCAAGGCGATGTCTGCGCTGCGGCCAATGACAACGATCCTGCGCAGGTGGTGGTCTCGGGCGCAAAGGCGGCGGTCGAAAGGGCGGTGGAGATCGCCAAGGGCAAGGGCGCCAAGCGCGCGCTCCTGCTGCCGGTCTCCGCACCCTTCCATTGCGCACTGATGGCGCCGGCGGCGGACGTGATGGCCGAGGCGCTGGCCGCGGTCGAGATCAAAGCGCCGAAGGTGCCGGTCGTGGCCAATGTGCGCGCCGAGGCGGTAAGCGACCCCGATGAAATCCGCAAACTGCTGGTGGAGCAGGTGACCGCCGCCGTGCGCTGGCGCGAGTCGGTGGCGTGGATGGCCGGACAGGGCGTGGACGAGATCTGGGAGATCGGTGCGGGCAAGGCTCTCACCGGCATGGTGCGCCGGATCGACCGTTCGGTGGCGATCCTCAATGTGGGCACGCCCGAGGATGTGGCCAAGGCCAGGGAGGCCTGAACCGCGTCCCTTTCCCGCGCTGAACTGCACGGATGAGCCTGTTGAAACGCCCGCCCGGGACATGGCGGGCGTTTTCCTTTTCCGGGCGGGCGGCGCTTCGTGCAGGGATGCCGGAAAAGAAAGTGCGCGGAAACTCTCGCTCCCTCTTGCAGGGCGCATAGGCGGTGACGATCTGCCTTTGGTTGAACATGCGGAGATAACAAGTGATCGCGCTCGGCTTGATTGTCCTTGGTCTGGCCGGGCTGGTGCTCGGTGGTGAATTGCTGCTTCGAGGGGCCGTTTCGGCGGCGCGGAACCTGCGTATCTCGCCCATGGTCATCGGCCTGACCCTCGTCGGTTTCGGCACCTCGACGCCGGAGCTTGTCACCAGCCTTCAGGCCGCGCTCGAGGGGTCTCCGGGCATCGCGGTTGGCAATATCGTGGGCAGCAATATTGGTAACGTCCTGCTGATCCTCGGTATCGCGGCGCTGCTCGCACCCATAGCCGTTGCCCCGGCCGCCTTGCTGCGTGATGGCACTATGCTCATGATCGCAACGGGCCTTTGCCTCGTTGTGGTGCTGCTGGGGAATGTCGGCCGGCTGGGCGGGGGCGTTCTGGCCGCGGCATTGGCGGGCTATCTCTTCTACACGTTTCGGGCGGAGAGGCTTGCTTCGGGGACGGCGGCGTCCGAGCTCTACGAAGCCGAGGCGGAGATTCTGCCGGGCGCGGGGCAGTCCGTCGGTGCTGCGCTCGGGCTGGCTGCTATCGGGCTGATCGTCACCATTCTCGGTGCGCGCTTCCTGGTGGTGGGCGCCATTTCGGCGGCACAGGCGGTCGGCATATCGGAGACCGTTATCGGGCTGACCATCGTCGCCATTGGCACCTCGATGCCGGAACTGGTGACCTCGGTGATCGCGGTGCGCAAGGGGCAGGGAGATGTGGCCCTGGGTAACGTGTTGGGCAGCAACATCTTTAACGTGCTCGGAATCCTCGGGGTCACGGCGATGGTGCAACCCATCGCCGTGCCGACGGAGATCATCCGCTTTGATATCTGGGTGATGACCGGTGCGGCGCTGATGCTGGTTCTGTTCGCCCGGACGGGATGGCGGATTGGCCGGCGCGAAGGGGGCGTGATGCTGGGCTGTTACATCGGCTATTTGTGTTGGCTTCTGGTCTGAACGGCCAAACTGAAAAAGGCCGGCTCGCTGGAGCCGGCCCTTGCATTGCTTGTTTGCTGGATCAGACGAGCACCGCGCCGGTGCTGCCAATCGCGTCCTTGGTGGAGGCCTCGCCCAGCAGCATGGAGTTATGCGGTTCGCCCGACGGGATCATCGGGAAACAGTTCTCGTGCTTCTCGACAAGGCAGTCGAAGATGACCGGACCGTCATAGGCGATCATCTCCATGATCGCGTCGTCGAGATCGGCCGGGTCCGACACCTGGAAGCCCTTGCCGCCGAAGGCATCCGCGAGCTTGACGAAATCGGGCAGCGCCTCGGACCAGCTGTGGGAGTAGCGCTCGCCATGCAGCAGCTCCTGCCACTGGCGCACCATGCCCAACCGCTCATTGTTCAGGATGAACTGCTTGACCGGCAGGTCGAATTGCCGGGCCGTGCCCATCTCCTGGATGTTCATCATGAAGGAGGCGTCGCCCGCGACGTTGATGACGAGCGCGTCCGGGTGGGCCACCTGCACGCCGATGGAGGCGGGCAGGCCATAGCCCATCGTGCCCAGACCACCGGAGGTCATCCAGCGGTTGGGATCGTCGAAGCCCAAGAACTGCGCCGCCCACATCTGGTGCTGGCCGACCTCGGTGCAGATATAGCGGTCGTATTTCTTGGTCAGCGCTTCCAGCCGCTGGAGGGCGTGTTGCGGCTTGATGATCTTGTCGGAGTTCTTGAACGTCAGGCAGCGGACTTCCTTCCATTCCTCGATCTGCGACCACCACTTGGCGATCGCCTCCTTGTTCACCTTGCGTCCGCGCGCCTTCCAGATGCGCAGGGCATCTTCCAGAACATGCGCCACGTCGCCGACGATCGGGATGTCGGTGCGGATGACCTTGTTGATCGAGGACGGGTCGATATCTATATGTGCCTTGATCGAGTTCGGGCTGAAATCGGCGATCCGGCCGGTGATCCGGTCATCGAAACGCGCACCGATATTGATCATCAGGTCGCAGCCATGCATGGCCAGGTTGGCCTCGTAGAGACCATGCATGCCCAGCATGCCCAGCCACTTGTCGCCCGAGGCCGGGTAGGCGCCGAGCCCCATCAGCGTCGAGGTGATCGGGAATCCCGTGGCCTCGACGAATTCGCGCAAGAGCTGGCTGGCGACATTGCCCGAATTGATCACGCCGCCGCCGGTATAGAAGATCGGCCGCTCGGCCGTCTCCATCGCCGCGACCAGTTCGGTGATCATCTCGACATCGCCCTTCACCTTGGGGCGGTAGTGGCCCTGACGGATCTCGTTCGGCGCCAGGTAAGTGCCGGTGGCGAACTGGACATCCTTCGGAATGTCGATCAGCACCGGGCCGGGGCGGCCCGCGGTGGCGACGTGGAAGGCCTGGTGGATCGTCGAGGCGAGATCGTCGGTATCCTTCACCAGCCAGTTATGCTTGGTGCAGGGCCGGGTGATGCCAACCGTGTCGGCCTCCTGGAAGGCGTCCGAGCCGATCATGAAGGTCGGAACCTGGCCCGACAGGACGACCATCGGGATCGAATCCATCAGCGCGTCGGTGATGCCGGTGACGGCATTGGTGGCGCCGGGGCCCGAGGTGACCAGGACGACGCCCGGCTTGCCGGTCGAGCGGGCATAGCCCTCGGCGGCATGGGCCGCGCCCTGTTCGTGGCGAACGAGGATGTGCTTGATACCCTGATCCTGAAAGATCTCGTCATAAATGGGTAGTACGGCGCCGCCGGGATAGCCGAACACGACGTCCACGCCCTGGTCCTTCAGGGCCTGGACAACCATTCTTGCTCCGGTCATTTGCTGCGCCATCTTGCATCTCCATCATCGTCTGGCGTTGCGGCAATAAAAAACCCCCGTCGTTGACGAGGGCGCATGGGGTACCGTTATGGTCAACCGTTACCGGCCCATGCGCCTTTCCCCTACGAGTACAAGAATGAGTGCCATTCTTTGGGTTTCCTTTGCATCTGTGCGCGCGACCATATGGGCGTCTGCCGGGAGGGTCAACGCCATTTTTGGATAAAATGACGCAGGTTGCGGGCGCGGCGAAACAATCTTTCGCGAGAGGCTCTGTCGCGGTGCGGGTCGATCCGTGCAGTCGCGCGGAATTGCGCTGCAAGGGCTGTTCTATTCGCCATATTGAATGTAAGAATGCATCCGCGATTGGCGTGAGGGAGGACAAGCCGTGAAACTGACCCGTAGAACGATGATGCAAGGGGCGCTGGCGGGAGCCGCGCTCGGGGGGGCGGGGTTCGCGCCGCGCTGGTCGCACGCCTCGGTGGCGCTTGGCGACATGACGGTCGAGACCCTGAGTGATGGACATCTCGTGTTGCCCGCCGATTTCATCTTTGGCCCCATGCCCAAGGACGAGCTCGGCCCGGTCCTTGCAGCCAATGGCATGACGCCTGACGCGGCGTTGACGCCGGAATGTAATCTCACGCTCCTGCGCAGCGGTGACAGCGTGATCCTGTTCGATGCCGGTTCCGGATCGAGTTTCCAGCAGAGCGCCGGCAAGATCGCGGATGCGCTCGATGCGGCCGGGCTTGCGCCCGAAGACATCACCCATGTCGTCTTCACTCATGGCCACCCGGACCATCTCTGGGGGGTCATGGACGATTTCGACGAGCCGTTTTTCTACGAGGCGCAGCACTTTATCGGCAAGACGGAGTGGGATTACTGGATCGACCCGAAGACGGTCGACACGATTGACCCGGGCCGCACAACAATGGCGGTCGGCGCCCAGCGGCGGCTGGCGGAGATGGAAGACGCGATGACCTTCTTCGAGGATGGCGAGGAGATCCTGCCCGGCGTGGCCGCCCGCATGACCCCCGGCCACACGCCTGGCCACATGTCCTTCGAGATCCGCTCGGGCAGCGAGAGCCTGATGGTGATCGGCGATGCCATCGGCAACCATCACGTCGCCTTTGCCCGCCCGGGCTGGCATTCGGGCTCCGACCAGGACCAGGAACTGGGCGCTGCGACCAGAATGGCCCTCATGGACCAGATTGCGAACGAGCAGATGCGCATCATTGGCTTCCACTTGCCGGGCGGCGGTATTGGGCGTGCGGAAAAGACGGCGGACGGCTATAGGTTCGTTCAGGAGAGCTGATCCGAGGAGGCCGCGATGGCTGTAGCACCGCCCGTCTGCGATTTCGGCTGGAAGGCCGTGGATTTCGACCTTCCGGCCACCGATGGAAAGCGTTACCGGCTGGCGGATGTTGCGGGGCCGAACGGCCTGCTGCTGATGTTCATCTGTAATCACTGCCCTTACGTTCTGCGCGCCATGGAACGGATCGTGCGGGACGGCGCGGAGTTGCAGGGGCTCGGGATCGGCGTGGCGGCAATCTGTTCCAACGATGCCGCGGCCTATTCGGCCGATTCCTTTGAGAACATGGTGAAAAAGGCCCGCGACTGGGGCCTTTCCTTTCCCTATCTCCACGACGAGGACCAGACGGTCGCCCGCGCCTATGATGCCGCCTGCACGCCGGATTTCTTCGGTTTCAATGCTGCCGGCGCGCTGCAATATCGCGGGCGTCTTGACGCAGCGCGAAAGGATGCCGCAGCCCCGGGCTTGCGACGTGACCTGTTCGAGGCCATGAAACAGGTGGCCGAAACGGGCGCAGGCCCCGAAGAGCAGGTTCCCTCCATGGGCTGCTCCATCAAGTGGAAATAGCATCATGAACATCGTCTTCGACCTCGACGGCACGCTGATCGACAGCGCGCCGGATATCCAGGCCGTGTCTGCCAAGATCCTCGGAAAACTTGGAAAACCAGCGCTGACGATCGAGGAGACGCGGAATTTCGTCGGCGAGGGCGCAAGGATCCTCGTCAGCCGTATGATGGCCGCCCGCGGGATCGAAGAGACGCCCGAGCGCCACGCGCAGATCTTTGGCGAATTCGTCGCCGAGTATGAATTCGCGGTGGAAAAAGCGGTGTTCTATCCCGGCGTGGTCGATGCGCTGGCGGTGCTCAAGGGGGGCGGCCACAAGCTGGCTCTGTGCACCAACAAGCCCGAACTGCCCGCCCGCGCGGTGATGAAACATATGGGGCTCGAGCCGATCTTTGACGCCTTCATCGCCGGCGGCATGACGAAGAACCCCAAGCCCGACCCGGAAATGGCGTTGAAATGCGTCGCCGATCTCGGTGGTGGCCCGGCGCTTTATGTGGGCGATAGCGGCACTGATGCGCAGACCGCCGCCAACGCGGGCCTGCCCTTCGCGCTCTATACCGAGGGCTACCGCAAGAGCCCGGTGGATGAGATCCCGTATGACTGGGCGTTCGACCATTTCGACCTCCTGGCCGGGATCGTGGCCGAGGCGCAGGCGCGGCATCGCGCGGTCTGATGAAAGCGCTGATCTTCGATGTCGACGGGACGCTGGCGGAAACGGAGGATCTCCACCGCCGCTCCTTCAATGCCGCCTTTGCCGAGATCGGCCTGAAATGGGAGTGGGACACCGAGGTGAACCGCGGTCTGCTCTCGGTCTCCGGTGGCCTGGAACGGATGAGCTTCTTCCAGGAGCGGTTGCCGGAAACGGAGCGCGTGCCTGCGGATGTTCTGAAAGCGGTCCACGCGGCCAAGCGCCGGAACTATGCGCAGATGCTGGCGGGCGGGGCACTGTCCTTGCGTCCCGGTGTCTGGGAGTTGCTCGAAGCGGCCGGGCAGGCCGGGCTGAAACGTGCCGTGGTCACCGCCGCGAGCCGGGAGAGTTTCGACGCGCTGGCCAATGGCTGCCTGCCTGTGCCCGCCGAAGACATCTTTGAAACCATCATCACCGGCGATGACGTCACCCGCAAGAAACCGGACCCGCAGGGCTACCTTCTGGCGCTCGAACGCCTCGGCCTTGATGCGTCGGACGCGCTCGTGTTCGAAGACAGCCCCGTCGGCCATGCCGCCGCGCGCGCCGCCGGTATCCGCACCGTCGTCACCCCGTCGCCCGACGGGCCGCTCGGCGGCGATTTCGGCGGCTCGCTCGTGCTGCCCTCGCTGGAGCCAGCCAATTGGTCTGCCTTCGGATTTCCACCCGCCGCAACCTAGGGTCGGGTCGAGCCAGCGGCAAAGGGGGCAGGGCGCGTTCCTGACATTCGGAGGGCGACATTCGGCCCCGAATTCTCGTTTGCATTTCCGCCGTGCCATCTGGTTAGTTGGAACGGGTGGCGGCCACTGTCGGCCACTGATTTCTTTTTATTGAAAGGACTGTCCCGTGCTGTCCAAACCAATCCTTCTCATTCTTCCATTCACCCTCGCGTTGCTGACGGGCTGCGAATCCTCGTCGCCTCCCGGCACCAATGCCGGCGCGGAACAACTTCGTCTATCCATGACCCCGGCCATGCGTGACGCCGGGGTGCCGGATTCCTGTATCCAGCAATTGCCCACTTCGACCCTGGCCCAGGTCAAGGGCATTACCGCGTCGAGCTCGCGCACCAGCAAGGATTACCTGCAACGGCGGCAGCAAATCCGTACCGCCGCCCAAAAGGCCTGTGGCGATTTCTGAGGCCCACCGAAACGGGCGGGCGGGCCATGCCCGCCGGCTCCTTTATGTGTGCCGGATATGCCGCGCTGGAATGGACGCGCCTGCCTAGAAATCGACCGCGCGGAAGGTGGCGAGCGTGCCGCCGGCCGGGTCGAGCAGCTCCATGCTCTCGCCGCTGATGCCGAAGCTTGCCGCGGACTCCAGCGTCTTCACGAGGTTGTTCTCGAAGCTGTCATAGGGCGGAATGCAGGCCATCATGGTCATGGGGCCGGGTTTGAACTCGACCTCGGCACCGCTCACCTCGTAGGCGCCGCTGATCATGTTGCAGCCAACGGTGGCATTGTAGGTGCCATCGCTGCGCAGGATCACATGCGGCTCCCGCTGGTCATTGGCCACCGGAACCTCTTCGCCATTTAGCGTCAGCAGCTTCCAATAGGTATTCACGAAATCCGAATCTGGCATGCTCGCTTCCGGCTCGCTGACCATTTTCAGGATCATCTCCACCTCGGTGCCCGCGCCCCGCGTCAGCACCGGATAGGCAGTGTCCGTCGTCATCAAAAGCTTTTCACCCTGCTTCACGCTGGCGCGCAGGCCGTAGCTCATGCGTTCATCGACCTGCTCGGGCGCGTAATGGATCGCGAAACCATAAGGCGGCGCGCCGGGCGCTTCGATCCGGTAGGTCACGAGTGTCTTGGCCGGCGCATCGGCGAGGCTCACATCCTGCAGCACGATCTCGACGATGGCATCGGGCGGAAGCATCATGCGTTGCAGGTAGCTCACCGTGCCGGTGATTGTTTCGCCGCTCGCAAGGGCCGGTGACATCAAGAGGGCCGCGAGGGCCAGAAAAAGTCGACGCATGAATCTCTCCCGTTCAGGACAAGTTTTGCCGACGCAAGGGGATGCGGCAAGGCCTGGTTTCGCAGTGCCGTGCGACGAAGCTGTACAAGCAGAGCATTTGGGGCGCCGCTCAGCGCTGTTCAAGTTCCAGCAATGTGCGCAGGCCGGAATTTCCCTGCACCAGGTCGGCAAGCGTGACATCGTCCAGCGCGCCGTAAAACGCCTCGAGCGCTTTGGAAAGTTGGCCGCGCAGGCGGCAGGAGGCGGTCAGCGGGCAATGATTGTCCGAGCCGGCAAAGCATTCGGCAAAGGGCACATTCGCTTCGAAGACGCGGAAAACCTGGCCGACGGAAAGCGCTTCGGGGGAGACCTTCAGGCGGATGCCGCCATTGCGCCCGCGCGCGGTCTCGATGAATCCGGTCTGGCCCAGCATGTTTATGACGACGCCGAGATGGTTTTCGGAGGAATTGCAGGCTTCGGCGATCTCGGATTTTCGGACGGTCCGGTCTGCATTGATCGCGCAGAACATCAGGGCGCGCATGGCGAGGTTGGTGCGTACGGTCAGACGCATATGTGCACTTCCTTTTCGAATGCCTGGCTATCTTGGCGAGGTACGCCGAAGGGTTCCTTGATCCAGATCACAAACTTCTTCAGGTATCCAGTTTAAATGCATTGTGAATGTAGCATTGGAGCGCCTCATGGCCAACAAGCAACCCGATTTGGCCCGGGAACGCCTTGAGGCCGCGCTCGCGCCCGTCTCGCGGGCGCTGCGGCGTGCCGGGGTGATCTCGGCGGGCGCGTCGCTCTTGTGGCTGCCGCAGGCGGCACTGGTCGCGTGGCTTCTGGCCGGCCTGATCGCGGGCAGCGCGGATCGGGGCTTGGCACTGCTCGCGGCGGCGGGGTTTGCCTGTCTCGGCGCAATTCGGGCCGCTTTTCAGGTCCTCGCCGACCGAATCCTGGCCGAGGCCGCGGACCGTGTCCTCGAACGCGCGCGCGCCGATCTGGTCGCGCGGGAGGGGCGGCGGGCGCCGATGGCGCCGGGGCCACGCTCGGCGGAGCTGGCCGCGTTGGCGAGCGAGAAGCTTAAGGTGCTGGAGCCCTATATCCTGCGCTATCGTTCCGCGCAGATGCGGGTTTTCGCCGTGCCGCTGGCAATCCTGCTGCTGACCCTGGCGATTTCATGGGCGGTTGCGGTTATCCTGCTGGTCGCAGGCCCCCTGATCCCCGGTTTTATGGCGCTTGTCGGCATGGCCGCGCGCGAGGCCAGCGAGAAGCAGATGGACGAGATCGGCTCGCTGAACGGGATGCTGCTGGAACGCATCCAGGCGCTTGTCGATATCCGGCTGTTGGATGCGAGCGAGCAGGTTGCGCGCGGGTTCGAGGAACCGGCGGAGGGCCTGCGCGAACGCACGATGGCGGTGCTGCGCGTGGCCTTCCTGTCATCGACCGTGCTGGAACTTTTCTCGGCCCTCGGCGTGGCGCTGGTCGCCGTCTATGTGGGATTCGCGCTGCTCGGTACTATCGATTTCGGCGCCTGGGGCGCGCCGCTCGGCATTGGCGAGGGGGTGTTCCTGTTGCTGCTGGCGCCGGAATTCTTCCAACCCCTGCGGGATCTGGCCGCCGCCTGGCATGATAAGGCCGCCGCGACGGCGGTGGCTCGGGATCTGGTCGAGGCGGAGGCTGTGGTGCCGGTCGAAATTCTCGGAACCGGCGCCGGGGCGGTGCCCTTGCCGATGCCGGATGGCCCTGCGCTGGTTTCGGTGCGCGGGCTGGAGATCGCACTTGGAGTTACGCAGCGACTCACCTTTCCCGATTTCGACATCTCGCGCGGTGAAACCTGCGCGCTGTTGGGGCCGAGCGGGCGGGGAAAATCCACCCTTCTGACGGCTCTGGCGGGGCTGTTGCCGGTAACGGCCGGGCGGATCGAGATCGGCGGTCAACCGCTGGACGCGGCATGTGCGGATCGCTGGCGGATGTCCATCGGCTGGATCCCGCAGGCGCCGCATTTCTTTGCCGGAACCCTGCGCGCCAACCTTCGGCTGGGCGATCCGGAAGCCGGGGATAATGAGCTGCTGGCCGCGCTCCGAACGGCTCATGCCGAGGAGATCGTCGAGCGGCTTCCACGTGGGCTGCTGAGCCCGCTGGGAGAAACCGGGGCAGGGGTCTCGGGGGGAGAGGCGCGGCGGCTGATGATCGCGCGCGCCGCGCTTGGCAAGCTGCCGGTCATCCTCGCGGTCGAGCCGACGGCGAACCTCGATGCGGAGACCGCCGAGGCGGTGACGGACGGACTGCTGGCGTTGGCCGGGGCGGGCGCGACGCTGATCGTGGCCACCCATGACGAGACGCTCGCCGCCCGGCTTGGTCGGCGGATCGAGCTGGGAGAGGCTGCATGAAGCCACTGATCCCGATCCTGAAGCTGGTCTGGAATGCCGACCGTGCCGCCTTCCTGCGTGGTATCGCGCTGGCCGTTGTCGTGCTCGTGATGGGGGTGGCCCTGCTCGGTCTGTCGGGCTGGTTCATCATGGCCGCCGGGGCTGCAGGGCTGGCCGGCACGGGCGCGGGTTTCGATGTTTTCCGCCCCTCTGCCGGGGTGCGGTTCCTTGCACTCGGGCGGACGGCGGCGCGCTACGGAGAGCGGCTGCTCACGCATGATGCTACGCTCAAGGCGTTTGCAGCGCTGCGCGGGCGGCTTTTGCGCGGCATCTCCGCCGCACCCTATCGCAGCCTGCTGCGGCTGCGGGGCGCCGAGATGCTGCACCGGCTGACCGCCGATATCGATGCGCTGGACGGCATCGCGTTGCGCCTCGCCATCCCGCTGCTGGTCGGGGCGCTGGTGCTGGCCGGCGGCCTCGCCGCGCTCACGTGGCTGGTGGATTTTCGGGTCGCGGCATGGTCGGTGCTGTCGCTGGCCCTCGGCGCGACGCTAGCGCTGATCTGGGCTGCGCGCCGTTCCGACAGGCCCTCGCGCATGGCAGAGGCGGCCGGGCGGGCCTGTCGGGTGCGCCTGATCGACCATCTGCGCGGGCGCGCCATGCTGGCCTTTGCCGGGCGTCTCGACCTGTCCCGCCAGGCCGTTCTGGGGGCCGATGCTCGCGCACGGCAGGAACGGTTGATCCTCGCGCGCACCGAACGTCGCACGGGCGCGGTCGTCTCGCTGACGGCGACGTTCTCGGCCGCCGGGGCGCTCTATATCGGCGCGGAGCTGGCGCTGCGGGGCGAGATCTCCCCGGCGTTCGCCGCGCTCGGTTTCTTTGCAACATTGGGCATGGCCGAAGTGGTCGGGCCGTTGCGGCGCGCGATGCGCGAGATCGGCGGCATGCGGGACACGGCCCGCCGAGTGTTGCGCTGGCTGCCCGGGCCGGTGGCCCCGATTGCCGATGCGGTCCCGATGGCTCCGCCCGATCCCGAAGCCAGGCTGGAACTCGTGAACCTCACCGTTTCGGCCACGCCGGATGGGCCGAGGCTGGTCTCGGCGCTGTCGCTGCGGATCCGACCCGGCCAAACCCTCGCGCTTGTCGGGCGCAGCGGGGCGGGCAAGACGACGGTTCTGGACGTGGCGGCGGGCCTGATCGCGCCGCGCGCGGGCGATGTGCGCCTGCTTGGGCGCGCGTTGCCGCAATGGGAGGAGCGCGCGCTCCGGCGCCATCTGGGCTACCTGCCGCAACGCTCCGCGCTCACCAGCGGCACGATCGGCGAGGCGCTGCGCTTGGCACGGCCGGAGGCCAGCGACGCGGAGCTCTACGCGGTCCTGTCCCGCGTTGCGCTGGATGGGGTGGTGGAGCGGATCGGCGGGCTCGATGCGCGGCTCGGCGAGGGCGGGCGCGGGCTGTCGGGGGGCGAGAGCCGGCGGCTCGCCCTTGCGCGGGTGCTGCTGCGCGCGCCGGACGTGCTGCTGCTGGACGAGCCGACGGAGGGCTTGGACCGGGCAACGGCAGAGCGGGTTCTTGGCGGAATCCGCGCGGCCTGTCCCAACGCGGCGATCCTGATGGCGGCCCATCGTGCGGTCGAAAGGGACTGGGCGGACGCGCTGCATTCCGTGGGGTGAGGTTCGTCGCGCGGCGGGCGCGAGTACTCAGAGAATTTGTGGGTCCGTATCCTAAGGTGCAATTAAATTAGTTCTTTCTTTTATCTGTATCAAAGTGTGGCCTCTTTCGAGCGTGCAATAGGCGATTCAAAACAGTAATAGCAATATACCTTATGACGCTCGCTTGAAACGGAGGCACTTTATGGAAATCGATGTTGTGGAGTTGTCGCGCCTGCAATTCGCGATGACGGCCATGTATCACTTCCTCTTCGTACCGCTCACGCTCGGTCTGTCGATCATCGTGGCGATCATGGAGACGGTCTATGTGATGACGAACCGGCCCGTGTGGCGGCAGATGACGAAATTCTGGGGAACGCTCTTCGGGATCAACTTCGTTCTCGGGGTGGCCACGGGCATTACCATGGAATTCCAGTTCGGGATGAACTGGTCCTATTACAGCCATTACGTGGGCGATATCTTCGGCGCACCGCTGGCGATCGAAGGGCTCATGGGCTTCTTCATGGAGGCGACCTTCGTGGGTCTGTTCTTCTTCGGATGGGACAAGCTGAGCAAGCGCGGCCACATGGTGTTGACCTGGCTTGTGGCCATCGGCTCGAATTTCTCCGCGCTCTGGATCCTGATCGCCAATGGCTGGATGCAGAACCCGGTGGGCACCGAGTTCAACCCGGTTTCGTTGCGCATGGAGATGACCTCCTTCTTCGAAGTGGTCTTCAACGAGGTTGCACAGGCCAAGTTCGTGCACACCGTTTCGGCGGGCTATGTCACGGCCTCTGTCTTCGTTCTGGGCGTCTCCGCCTGGTACCTGCTCAATGACCGCCACGTAGCGCTTGCCCGCCGCTCCATTGCCATCGCGGCCGCCTTCGGCCTCGCCTCGGCGCTTTCAGTGGTCGTTTTGGGCGACGAGTCCGGCTACGCCGCCACCCACAGCCAGAAGATGAAGCTCGCCGCCATCGAGGGCATGTGGCACACGCAACCCGCGCCAGCTTCCTTCACCGCTGTCGGCTTCCCGGACATGGAGGCACGCGAGACGCATTACGCCATCCACATTCCCTGGATGATGGGCCTGATCGGCACGCGCAGCCTGACGCGGGAGATCCCCGGCATCGCCGAACTGGTCGAGAATGCGGAAGCGCGGATCAAGTCCGGGATTATCGCCTATGACGCGCTGGAGAAGATTCGCGCCGCTGGCGGGGAAGCGGATGAGGCCGTCACGGCGCAGTTCGAAGAGCATTCTGCCGATCTCGGCTTTGCCTTCCTGCTCAAGCGCTACGTGGACGATCCGCGCGAGGCGACAGAGAAGCAGATCGCGCTGGCCTCCAACGATACCGTGCCGACGGTCTGGCCGCTCTTCTGGGCCTTCCGGCTCATGGTGGCGCTCGGCTTCGGCTTCATCGGGGTGATGGCCTATTTCTTCTACCGCGCCAACTGGAGGGGCATGACCTTCCCGCGCCCGGCACTGCGGCTCGCGGTCTGGATGATCCCGGCGCCCTGGATCGCCGCCGAGTTGGGCTGGTTCGTGGCCGAGTTTGGCCGCCAGCCATGGACGGTGGACGGGGTGCTGCCGACGGTGATGTCGGTCAGCCATCTCAGCGTTGCCGATCTGGCGATCACGCTTGCGGGCTTCGTCACCTTTTACTCGGTGCTTTTCGTCATCGAGATGAGCCTGATGCTCAAATATATCCGCAAGGGCCCGTATTTGGACGTTCCCGAAACGGAACAATGGATGGCCAAGCACGAACATCGCCTGCGCACGCATGACGGAAACGTCCCCGGCGCCACGCCCGCGGAGTAACGAGACATGATCCTTCACGAACTTATTGATTTTGAAATCCTGCGGGTCATCTGGTGGCTGCTTCTTGGCGTGCTGCTGATCGGCTTCGCGCTGACCGACGGCTTCGACATGGGGGTGGGCGCGCTGCTGCCCTTCGTGGCGCGGACGGACCTCGAACGCCGGCAGGCGATCAACACCGTTGGACCTGTCTGGGAAGGCAACCAGGTCTGGTTCATCCTCGGCGGTGGCGCGATCTTCGCCGCCTGGCCGCCGCTCTACGCGGTCAGCTTCTCTGGCTTTTACCTCGCCATTTTCACCGTGCTCGCCGCGCTGATCTTGCGCCCGGTGGGGTTCAAGTACCGCTCCAAGCGTCCGTCGCAGAGCTGGCGGAGCGGCTGGGACTGGGCACTATTCGTTGGCGGCGCGGTGCCGGCGTTGATCTTCGGCGTGGCCGTCGGCAATGTGCTGGTGGGGGTGCCCTTCCACCTGACGCCGGAGCTGCTGTCGATGTATGACGGCCCGTTCTATGCCAAGTTCCTTGGCCTGCTGAACCCGTTCTCATTGCTGGCGGGCATCGTCTCACTCGCCATGCTGCTTCAGCACGGCGCGGCGTGGCTGGCGCTGAAATCCGATGGCATGGTGGAAACCCGCGCCCGGCGGATGGGGCCGATCTTCGGCTATGTCGCCGCCGCCGGCTTCGCGCTGGCCGGTGTGTGGCTTGCGGTCGGCATCGACGGCTACGCCTTCGTAGGCGCGGTTGTGACCGATGGTCCCTCCAACCCTCTACTCTCCGAGGTGACGCGGGGCGGAAGCTGGCTCGACGCCTATGGCGTGCGCCCGTGGATCGCCATCGCGCCGGTTCTTGGCTTCGCCGGCATCCTGATGGCTGCCAGGACGTTCGACGGGCATTCCGATGTCGCACCGCTGCTGTGGTCCAAGCTGGGCATCTTCGGGGTGATCTCGACGGTCGGGCTGACCATGTTCCCCTTCATCCTGCCCTCGGCGGTCGATCCGAACTCCTCGTTGACCGTCTGGGACAGCTCCTCTTCGCATCTGACCCTGTTCGTCATGCTGATCTGCACGCTGATCTTCATGCCGCTGATCCTCGCCTACACGGCTTGGGTCTACAAGGTGCTCTGGGGCAAGGTCACCCAGGATGAGATCGCCGACAATTCCGAAACCGTTTACTGAAGAGAGGTATCTGTCATGTGGTATTTCGCGTGGATTCTCGGCCTCCCACTCGCCGCGCTGGTTGCCGTTCTCAACGCCATGTGGGTTGAAATGCAGGAGGACCGGGCACTGGCCGACGAGAATTGAACTACCCGCACTCCACGTGTTCCCTGTGCTGGAGTGTCGACAGGCCGGGGCTGCAACAGCCCCGGCTTTTTACACAGGCTGTTTCCGGCCTGTAGCCGGCCAACAACTGGCCATGCGCATTCCAGAGCAAGACAGCCTTGGTGCCGCCCTTGTTTGGAGCATGGTGGACGTCGCGGCGATCACGATCATTCTCCATGTCTACCTTCTGTTCTGCAAACCAGCGGCCGGGGGGGCGCAAGTTTTCCTGCGCGCCGCAGTCGATGCCCCGTGGCGCGGTCGATAAGGTCGCGCTAGCACGGATTCCGCTTGCGGGACGCGCAGGTTTGATCATCCTTTCCTATATAAAAGATGCGCTGAATTTCGGAGCACATGACGATGACTGATACAGCCCCCCACAACGAACCGAAGCTGGCCCATTTTCCTGTCACCTTCTTTGCTGCGGTGATGGGCATGGCAGGCCTGACACTCGCCACCCATATCGCCGAGGTGAGCTGGGGAGTGCCGGCGGTACTCTCCGTGCTGTTGTTGCTGGTGACGATCGGAATATTCGTCATGATCTTCACCTTTTTCGCTCTCAAATGGCGGCGACATCGGGCTCACTTCCTCGCCGAATGGAACCATCCGGTGAAAAAGGCGTTCTTTCCCGCGATCTCGATCTCGCTACTGCTGATTGCCACCGCGCTCACCCCGCATTCCGCCGGGCTTGCGCGTGTCGTCTGGCTGGTCGGGGCCGCCCTGCAAGCGGGCCTGACACTTGCCGTCATTTCCGGCTGGATCGGGCATAATCCTTTTCAACAACTACATATCTCTCCGGCCTGGTTCATTCCCGCGGTGGGCAATGTCGTCGCTCCGATCGCTGGTGTTTCCCTTGGCTTCGTCGAACTGTCCTGGCTCTTCTTTTCGGCCGGGCTGGTGTTCTGGTTTGTCCTGTTGGTGCTGGTCATGAACCGGCTGATCTTTCACGATCCGTTAACGCGCAGGCTCCTGCCGACACTGGCAATCCTGATCGCGCCGCCCGCGGTCGGCTTTCTCGCCTGGATCAATCTCAACGGCGGACAAGCCGACGCGTTCGCCAGGATCCTGTTGAATGCCGCCTTTGTCTTCGCCGCCATCGTCGCCGTGCAGGCCCCGAAAATCCGAACCAGCCCCTTCGCGCTCAGCTGGTGGGCGCTGAGCTTTCCCATGGCGGCGCTGACAGTCGCGACCTTCCGCTTTGCAGCTATCACGGGCTCTGGATTCCACGCGGCTCTTGCGGCGGTATTCTACGCGGGCCTTCTGATCATCATGATCACGCTTGTCGCGCGGACGCTGAAGGCTATCCGGGCGGCCGAGATCTGCGTTCCGGATTAATTTCGGCAACAGAATGCGGCGCTCTGCGCGCGGGAACGATCCTGCGGACCGTGCCTCCGGCAGGGGTATATTCGCCAGGAAGAAGTTCAGTATCTCCGTCTGTTTTCTTCTGACCGGAAATATCCCGGGGGAGCGCTCCAAAGAGCGCGGGGGGCAGAGCCCCCGAACCGACCGTGACATCGGGCAGGGCGATTTGCCTTTGTGCGCGTAGGGCTGAGGCGGCCCCGGAAACTTTTATGTGGATTGCATCCGGGAAGATATCCATGTCGGCACTTTCTCGGTATGGCTACGCTCGGGAACCTTCCTGCGCTTGGTTTTCAGCGCGGGCGAGTTTCAGCCGATAGGCCTCCTGCCAAGGTTCATAGCGCCCCATGAGCGCTTGTTGCGCGCGGATCATGTCGACGAATTCCGCGCGTTGCGCATCGCTCTTCAACCCCGCGAAAAGGCGTTTCTGGGCTTGTGTCATGGAGCATCCAACGCAGTGGCCGCGACGGGTGTATTTGCAGGTATCGATGCAGGGCGAGGGAGAGATCTTGCTCATGGGCGACGGGTCGTGGTTTCCTTGTAGACCCCCTGGCACCGACGAAGATCGAGCGGGAGTTTCTCTCCCGTCCTGTCATCATTTCGTGAGGATCAGCTTACCAGCCTTGGTGATTCTGAGCGTATAGACTTTCTCATCTAATACAATTTGTGCCAAACCGTCCGAACCGGTCATGCTGCGGGCATCGTAGCTGGGGCGGTTGGCCGGCATGGTTTCGGCCAGGGAGATTTCTTTCATCAATGTCATTTCAGGGCTCCATCCAGATCCGGTGGAGAGATCCCTTGCCGGGCAAGCGGGCGGGCCGCGACGGGCTAAGCCGGGTGTCTCTGTTCACAAGACTTAACCTGCTAAAATGATCAGGTATGTAAAGCCCGATTTTTCCGAGATCGCCCGGGCGCGCTTCATTCCTTCATTTCATAGGGCGGAATTCGTTTAAAGGCTTCGCGCAAGGCCTCTCCCCAACCGTCTGAAACCGCGTGGTAATAGGCGTCGTCCAGTTCGATCCGGTTCCGATAGCCGATTTCGTGGCTGTCCTTTTCATAGACCTGCAGGTCAAAGGGCAGTCCGACAGAAAGATTTGCCTTGAGCGTGGAATCGAAGCTGACCAGCAGAAGCTTGATCGCTTCGGCGAAGGTCATCTTCGGATCGAAGCCGCGCAACAGGATCGGACGGCCATATTTCGTCTCTCCGATCTGCAGGAAGGGTGTGTCTTCGCTGGCTTCGATGAAATTTCCCTCGGGATAGATCAGGAACAGCCGCATCGGGCCCGGTGCAATCTGCCCGCCGAGGATCATCGTGGCGCTGAAGGTGGCGTCGGCTTTCTGGCCTTCGCCGGACTGGGTTTCGATGATCTCGCGCAGCGTATTGCCGACAAGCTGCGCGACCCGGAACATGGAGGGCTGTTCGAGAATCGACGGGTTTCGATCACTTTCGGCCTTGCTGCGCTCTTCCAGCAGCGAAACCACCGACTGGGTGGTGGCAAGATTTCCCGCCGTCATCAGGGTGATGAACCGCTCGCCGGGCACGCACCAGCTCTGCATCTTGCGATAGGTCGAGATATTGTCGACGCCCGCGTTGGTGCGCGTGTCGGACATGAAGACAAGGCCGCTATCCAGGAGCAGGCCGACGCAATAGGTCATGGAGCGATTCTCGCAGCTAGGAACGAAAAGATGTTCCGTCCCTGCTCCTACAGGCGAAACCACGCCGGATCACCTGGAGTTTTCGTCAAATCGCACAATTCGTCATCGGTGTTACAGGGCTACTGCTGAACCTGGATACTCACGGCGAGGGCCGCGCCGGCGCTATCTCCGAAATGCAGGCCCGAGATCGGCGCGGCCTCGCCATAGTCGCGTCCGGTGGCGATGCGCACGTAACGCTCGTCGGGGCAAATCTCGTTGGGCACGTCGAAACCGACCCAGCCGAGATTGTCGATATGCACCTCGGCCCAGGCGTGGCTTGCCTCCTGTTGCTCGCGATCGTCCATCATCAAGTAGCCCGACACGTAGCGCGCCGCATAGCCGAGCTGGCGGGCGGCGGCGATGAAGATATGGGCGTGGTCCTGGCAGACCCCCTTGCCGGCGGCGAGCGCCTCCTCGGCGGTGGTGGCCGTGCCGGTCTGGCCGGTCTCGTATTTGACGGCGTCCATCACGCGGGCCGAGAGCAGGTGGCACCGTTCGATCGGGTTTTCGGTTTCGTTGGTCAGCCCCTTTACCAGCGAGCGGATCCCCATGCCTTGATGGGTCAGCACGGTGGGCCGGCGGAACAGCCAGAGCGGCGCGAAACCGACCTGCTGGCCAGACACGCCATTGGTGTCCCGGGTCTCGACCTCACCGGAGCATTCCACGACGATGTCGTGCCCATCCCCCTCGTAGGACATGAGCGTCACCGTGTTGGCGTTCTGGTCCTCGAAACTGAGTTCCTGCTTGCCGCCCTCGATCCGGATATTCCAGTCCAGAACCTTCTGGCCCGGGCGATCCTTGGGCGTCAGGCGGATTTGCTGCAGCGCATAGGTTACGGGTGTCGAGTAGCTGTAGGTGGTTCTGTGTTTGATCTGCAGGCGCATGTCTTACTCGTAGAATCGGTAATCGGTTTCGATCATGGCGCTGAGTTCGGAGATGTCCGCCAGAACGTCGAGGATGAATTCATGCAGCCCTTCGTCGAATATCTCGTCGATTTTCGCGTCTGCGAGCAATGTAACCATCGCCTCCACCTTTTCCTGTGAAGGATTGCGCGTTGCGTACTCCTTTTCAAGATATCGCAGGTTCGAAGCGACCTTGTCGATGCAGAAGGAAAGCGAACGCGGCATCCGGTGGTCCAGAATGAGAAATTCGGCAATTCCGAGCGCCGATATGTCCGGTCCGTTCAACCAGCGATAGGAGCTATGGGCGCCGACCGATCGCAGGATGTTCTCCCATTGGACGTTGTCGAGGGCCGAGCCGATATGGCTGATCGAGGGCAGCAGCACGTAGTATTTCACATCCAGGATGCGCGCGGTGGCGTCGGCGCGCTCCATGAAGGTGCCGATGCGGCAGAAATTGAAGATATCGTTTCGCAGCATCGTGCCATGGGTGGCGCCGCGCACGAGCGCATTCTGCTGACGGATGATCGAGAGGACCGCAGGCAGGTCGCGGTCGCGTACCTTGTGGCCAAGCGCGCCCTTCAGGGTCATCCAGCAATCATTCGTGACTTCCCAGACTTCGCGCGACAAGGCGGTGCGCACGAGGCGCGCATTGTTGCGTGCGTGCTCGATGCAACTCATCACCGAGGAAGGGTTGTTGCAGTCGCGCAGCAGGAAATCCACCACCGCCGATTGCTCGAAGGATTGGTGGCGTTCCAGATAAGCCGTGCGCACGCCCGCCGCGTCGAGCACGGCCGCCCATTCGTCGGCTGCCGTGGTGGGGCGGGTCAGCGCATTGCGAAACCCGGTTTCAATGAGCCGCGACATGGTCTCGCAGCGTTCGAGATAGCGGAACATCCAGGTGAGCCCGCCGGCGGTCTTTCCCAGCATGTTCTTATTCCTCCAGCACCCAGGTGTCCTTGGTGCCTCCACCTTGGGACGAGTTCACCACCAGGGATCCTTCCTTGAGTGCAACCCGTGTCAGCCCGCCCGGTGTCAGGTCGATCCCCTTCGGCGAGACCAGCACGAAGGGACGCAGGTCCACATGGCGCGGCGCAAGCCCCGCCTTGGTCAGGATCGGCACCGTCGAGAGGGCCAGCGTCGGCTGGGCGATATAATTGCCGGGTTTCGCGGTCAGCTTCTCACGGAAAGCCGCGATCTCCTTCTTGCTTGCCGCGGGACCCACCAGCATGCCGTAGCCGCCCGAGCCGTGGACTTCCTTGACGACCACTTCGGAGAGATGGTCGAGCACATAGGCAAGGCTGTCAGGCTCCGAGCAGCGCCATGTCGGCACGTTTTTCAGGATCGCCTTCTCGCCAGTATAGAACTCGACGATATCGGGCATGTAGGAATAGATCGCCTTGTCATCGGCGATGCCGGTTCCGGGTGCGTTGGCGATGGTGATGCCACCCGCGCGGTAGACATCCATGATTCCGGGCACGCCCAGCACCGAGTCCGGCCGGAAATTCAGCGGGTCGAGAAAATCGTCATCCACCCGGCGATAGAGCACGTCAATCGCCTTGTAGCCCTGGGTCGTGCGCATGGCGATACGGCCATCGACAACACGCAGGTCGGAGCCTTCGACCAGCTCGGCACCCATATTGTCTGCGAGGAAGGAATGCTCGAAATAGGCGGAGTTGTGGATGCCCGGCGTCAGAACGGCCACCACCGGTTTGCCAGTGCAAGCCGGCGGAGCGCAGGCCGAGAGAGAGCGCGAGAGCCGGGTGGGGTAATCCTGCACCGACTGCACGCTGATCTTGCTGAACAGTTCCGGGAACATCTGCAGCATCGTCTCGCGGTTCTCCAGCATGTAGGAGACGCCGGAGGGCGTGCGGGCATTGTCCTCGAGCACGAAGAACTCATCCTCGCCGGTGCGCACCAGGTCCGTGCCGACGATATGGGTATAGACGCCGCCGGGCGGCTGCACGCCGATCATTTGCGGCAGGAAGGCGACGTTATTGGCGATCAGCTCGACGGGGATGCGGCCGGCGCGGATGATTTCCTGCCGGTGATAGATGTCGTGCAGGAAGGCGTTGATGGCGCGTACGCGCTGGTCGATGCCGCGTTTCAGCCGAGACCATTCTCGCGAAGAGATTATTCGGGGAACGATGTCGAAGGGAATCAACCGTTCGTCCGCCTCGGCCTCGCCATAGACATTGAAGGTGATGCCCGTTCGGCGGAAAAACATCTCCGCTTCGGAGGATTTCTTGCGCAACCGCTGCAAATCCTCGCTTTTGAACCATGCGTTATAGTCACGATAGGGCGGCCGGGGATCCGAGCCATGCCCGTTCAACTCGTCGAAAAATTTAGCGTTCTTGCTCATGAGTACAGTCTTGCAAGGCCCCTTCGCTGGGTGCAACAGAGCTATGCAGTTGACGAGACAAAATCGCGCGGAAACTGTCCTTGCACAGTGCAATATTCCCGAATTTCTGCACATGCCCTGTGCAATGTGCCTAAGATTCAGGCAGAAGCCGGGAGAATCTCGAGGGATATCGTCACCGGACCGTCATTGAGCAGCTCGACCTTCATGTCGGCGCCGAAACGGCCCGTCTCTACCCTTGGTCCGAGCTGGGCCAGATACGCGGCAAAATACTCGTAAAGACGGTTGCCATCTTCCGGGGCCGCAGCCTCGGAGAATCCGGGCCGGTTGCCGCGCGAGGTGTCGGCGGCCAGCGTGAACTGGCTGACGACGAGCGCCTCCCCGCCGGTGTCGAGCAGGGAGCGGTTCATCTTGCCGGCATCGTCTTCGAAGATGCGCAGCTTGGAGAGTTTCGTGGCCAGTTTCTCGGCCTCTGCCTCGCTGTCGCCGCGCATCGCGCAGACGAGTGCCAGCACACCGGGGCCGATCTGGCCGATGATCTCGCCATCGACCGTGACCGAGGCGCGCGCGACCCGTTGGATCAGCGCTTTCACAGGTCGAGTTCCTCGGCCCAGGGCGGGTTGGCGCCCGCGCGGCTGACCGTCACCGCCGCGGCCCGGTTGCCGAGGCTGAGGGCGGCGGAAATTTCCGCATCCGTCAGGGTGGCGATCGCCGGTTTGGTGAGCTTTCCGGCCCGGTCGAGCCCGGCGAGGAAGCCAGCATTGAAGGTGTCGCCCGCGCCGACCGTGTCGACAACCTCGACCATTTCCGAGCGGACGCTCACCTCGCGGTCCGCCAGGTAGGCCGTCACGCCATCCTTGCCCTTGGTCACGCAGATGATTTTCGGGCCCTTGGCCAGAAGCGCGCCCGCCAGCGTGGCCAGATCGCCGTCGCCGGCAATCCATTCGAGATCCTCGTCGGAGACCTTCACGATATCCGCGACGCCGATCATCCGGTCGAGCCGGGCGCGGTAGCGGGCCTCGTCCTTGATGAAACCGGGGCGGATATTCGGGTCGATCATCACCAGCCTGTTTGCCGCCTCGCGCAGCGCCAGCGCCTCGTAGGTGGCGCCGCAGGGTTCGACGGGCAGGGAAATGCCTCCGAAGAAAAGCGCATCCACGCCGTCGAGCGCTTCCGGCGCGGGCAGGTCCGCTTCGGCCAGCTGCCGCCCGGCGGTGTTCTCGTCATAGAAGGCGTATTTGGCGTGGCCGTCGGTCAGTTCGACAAAGGCGAGCGTGGTGGGCCGTTCCGAGCGGTCGCAGAGCGTGGCGTCCACCTTGGAGGCAGCGAGGCTTTCCATGAGTTTTGCGCCGAAGAGGTCGGTGGAGATGCCCGAGAAGAATTTCACCTCCCGGCCGAGCCGGCCGAGCGCGATCGCAGTATTGAACACCGCGCCACCCGAGACCGGGGCAAAGGCGTGTTCATCACGGGTGGACATGCGCGGAAGCATGTCGATCAGGGCTTCGCCTGCGCACAGGATCATCTGCTCTCTCCTTGGGCAAAAACGCATTACGATGTTCCTAGAGCGGGATGGCGGGAAGGTCCATCACTCCTCGTGTCGCGGGACCAGATCAAGGCGGGACGGGGCCGAAAATGATAGGATTGCGGCGTTGGAAATTTCGGTCGGAGGAGGACGAAAATGGTTGAAAAATCCCACACCAGCGGTTTCTGGCCACATCTGTACGAACCTCTGCGCGGACTGGGCGAACGGCTTTCCGAATGGGTTGCGCCGGCCGCGGAGGCTTCGGGAGACAGCAATGTCTACCGGATCACCGTGGAGCTTCCCGGCGTGGCCGAGGACGACATCCAGCTGTCGATCGATGACGGCGTTGTCACGCTGACAGGAGAGAAGAAGATCGAGCGCGAAGAGAAGGGCGAGACCTGGTTTTTCAGCGAGCGGCAATACGGATCGTTCAGCCGGTCCTTCCGGCTGCCACCGGATGCCGATGAAGACAAGGTGGATGCAGCGCTCAATGATGGCGTGCTGACGATCCTGTTGCCACGGCGGTCGCCTGCGGAAGCGCCGACGCGGCGGGTCAGTATCCGGCGCGGATGAAACTGTCCGGTTGCGTGCCGCTTGCCGGAAGGGAACATCGATCGAGCGGAGGCGCTCCGGACCGGGGGCAGTTGGGGGGCGCTGCCCCCCGCGCTCTTGCGAGCGCTCCCCCCGGAATATTTGAAGAAAGAGGAATTACTGCATCTGGTTGAGATAGAGGAAGCCGCCGATCAGAAGGGCGACCAGGAACGCCGCGAAGGCGATCTTCCACGCTGACCAGGGCCGTTCGCCCTTGACCTCGCCGGTGCGCGCATTGACCACGAAGCGGTAGGATTTTCCGCGGAACTTGTAGGCAGCCATCCAGATCGGCAACAGGATGTGCTTGAAGGTCACCTCGGAGACGGCGGTGTCCACGGTGGAGATACGTTGATGGTCGCCGCCGATATCGCGGCGGATATCGGTGGCGATCACCGCGTCCATCTTCTGCCGAGCGATGGTGAAGCCGCCCTCCAGTTCGACCGAGTAGCCTTCGGCGGCGTAACCCGCGAGGTATCTCGGCTCGTAGGGGACCAACTCGCCGAGATCCCAGGGCTCCAACGCGTCGGTGTAGTCACGCGGCAGGCTGTCGGAGGCGAGCACCAGCACGTCGTCAAACTGGCGCGCGACGCGGCCGGAGACGCGGGTCCAGCGGGTCTTGCGGACACGTTCGGTGCGCCGTTCGCCATCCACGACACGGGTGTGGGTGGTGTAGTAGTCGTCGCCGCGCTGGCCGGAATAGCGGCTGCGCGTGTCGGCGTCATAGGTCCAGTAGGGGACGTAGATGCCGGTCATCTTGCGCCCCTTGCGGGCGTATTCCTTGAGCCCGTTCGGCGCGAACCAGAGCCGGCCGAGCCAGTCGCTCATCTTCTTGTGGGCGCTGCGTTCATCCAGCTTGAAGGGGAGCAGCGCCTGCGGCTTGAGTTGGCGGTGGCTGCCGGTATCGGTGACGATGGGCGAGGCGCAGAAAGGGCATTCCTTGGCCTGCTCCATCTGGCTCATCTCGATATCAGCGCCGCAGCTGTCGCAATGGGCGGAGCGGATCTCGACGATTTCGTCACTGGGCACCTGGTTGCGCTGCGCGGCCTCGTAATCGAGCTCGCGCAGCGCATTGCCCCATTGGTCGCGCCCAACTGCGGAGACATGCTCGACATGCCCGCAATGGTCGCACATCAGGTCGCCCTTGTCGGCGGAGAAGCGCAGATCCGAGCCGCAAGCCGGGCAGGGGAAGCGGTGCTTTTCCGAGACGGCCTTGTCCTGGGTGCTGAATTCCTCGGGGAAATCCTGTTCCGGCGGGGCTGGCGGCGCGTTTTTTGCGCCGCGCGTGCGCGGGATCTTGGGGATGTCGCTCATCGGTTGGCTCCGCGGTTACACGCCGGGGGGCGGCGGCGGGGGCAGGATGGTGAAGAGCTGGGCCAGTTCCTGAACATCGCCCGCCTTCATCCAGCCATCCTGGCCCGGGGTCCAGACATGCGTGTCGCGGGTCAGCTCGCCGCTGGCGGCCTGGCGCCCCATATCGGCCTTGGAGAAGGGGCCGGAGGTCTGGCCGTCCCTGGCGATGTGCCAGACATGTTCGACGGGGGGCGGTGGCGGAGGCGCAGGCTGGGCGGCGGCTGGAGCGGGCTGGGCCTGTTGCGGGGTCGCGCCCCAGGGGCCGGCCTGGTAGCCCTGCGGGTTGGCCATCTGGTTGGCCATCGCCATGCCCATTCCCATGCCGAGCCCCGCGCCCATGCCGCCACCACCGGCGGGGTTCTGGGCCGCAGCTGTCATTGCCTCGGCGGCGGAATACTGGGTGAACTTGCCGAGATCACCCGCGAGACCCATCGAGGTCCGTTTGTCCAGTGCGGCTTCAACTGCGGGCGGCAAGGAGATGTTTTCAATGTAGAATTCCGGCATGGTCAGGCCGTACTCGGCGAGCACTCCGGAGACGGTCGTGGCAATCAGCTTGCCCATGTCGGCGGTGTTCGCGGCCATGTCCAGAACCGGGATGCCGGAGGCGGCCATCACGCGGGAGCTTTCCTGCACGATGATGTTGCGGATCTGGAAGGTGATCTCGTCGGTGGTGAACTCGCCATCGGTGCCGACGATCTCGGTCATGAATTTCGCCGGGTCCGTGACCTTGATCGTGTAGGTGCCAAACGCCCGGATGCGGGTGGGGCCGAATTCCGGGTCGCGCAGCATGACCGGATTCTTGGTGCCCCATTTGAGGTCCGTGAAACGGTTGGTGTTGACGAAATAGATCTCGCTCTTGAAGGGCGACTGGAAGCCGTGATCCCAGTGCTGCAGCGAGGTCATGATCGGCATGTTGTTGGTCTCGAGCATGTAGAGACCGGGGGTGAACACGTCGGCCATCTGGCCTTCGTGGATGAAGACCGCCGACTGGCCCTCGCGCACGGTCAGCTTGGCGCCGTACTTGATCTCGTGGCCTTCGCGCTCGAAGCGCCAGACCAGCGTGTCGCGGGTGTCGTCGGTCCAGTGGATGACGTCGATGAACTGGCCGGAAAGAAAATCGAGGATACCCATTTGGTCGGCACTCCCATGTCTGAAACTGTCTAACTTTCGCCGCCCATCAGCTCGCGCGCAACCTCGTTCACGATGGGGCGGGCAGCGGTGGCGTCCATGCCGGCCTGCAACCGGCGGTCATAGAGGATGCGGAGGAGAAGCTCGTCATGCGTGGTCAACAGGGCGAATTCCTCGTCGTCGTTGAAGATCGAGGGGCGGGCGTCGGGGCTGTCATTGGCAAGGCCAAGCCCCTGAGCCAGCTCCTCGTGAATGCACGAAAGCCGCAAAAGATCCGGATGTTCGGCCCGGATCACGGCCACGGCGCGCGTATAGGACGGGTCGTCGCCCCGCGAGAAGGCGAAGACAAGGCAGAAGGTCTCGCGCGGCATGGTCTCGACGGTGCGAATGGCGGTGTCGCCGATGCCGGGAACCAGCTGTTCCAGGTAGGGGCCGTAATAACGCCGCTCGTCCTCGTGCAGGATCAGCACGTGGAAATTGCCGTTGGCCGAGGTGGTCGAGATCGGGTGGCCGGTCGCGTTGCGCAGGCGGCGGGCATAGGCGATGACGGAGTTGTTGTCCTGTATTTGCTGGTCTGGCGGCACGGTGGCACCGAAATGCACCTGCAGGCGCACGGGGCTTTCCCACCGGCGCAGGCGGCTGACCGTTTGCTGCGCGACAAGCTGGCCGCCACGGGAGACATATTCGTCGTAGAGCGCGATACGGACGAAATTGCTGGTCAGGTTATGGGCGGCAAAAGGCGTATCGGGCCCGCCGCCATCAGTGCGCAACAGTCCCTGGCCGAGCAAGTCTGCCTGAACCCGGGCATAGTGGCGCTCCAGGTCCAGCGAGGTTTGCGAGCGCTCGCTCGGCAGCGCGGGCAGGGCAGTTTCGGGCGCGGCGGGGGCGCCGGGTCCGGCGTCATAGACCGGCGCGGGCAGGTCGCAGGCAGACAGCGCCGCCAGCGCCGCCGCCAGCATGCCGGCCCTCGCGCCGATCCGCAAATTGAACCCTTCCCGCGCCCCGTCCACGGATCAGTTCGCCGGAACCGAGGTGGAGGTGGTATCTCCGAGCCCGGTCTTGCGGGCCTTGGCCGAGGCGAGCGTGTCGCGCAGCTCGTGTTCCATCTTGATCAGTTCTTCCTCGGCTGCGGCGCGCTTGGCCTTGCCCTCGTCGGCGATCTGCAGGCTTTCGTTGATCGTGGCGATCAGGTCCGCATTGGCCTGCTTCACCGCCTCGATATCGAAGACACCGCGTTCCATCTGTTCGCGGACCGTCTTGTTGGTCTCGCGCAGGTTCTTGGCATTGGCGGTGAGCAGCTCGTTGGTCAGGTCATTGGCGCTCTGCACGGCCTGCGCCGCATCGGCGGAGCGCTGGATGGTGATCGCCTGCGCCAGCTGCGTCTCCCAGAGCGGCACGGTGTTGACCAGCGTCGAGTTGATCTTGGTGACCAGCGACTTGTCGTTCTCCTGCACCAGCCGGATCGAGGGCAGGGATTGCATAGTGACCTGCCGTGTCAGCTTGAGGTCATGCACCCGGCGCTCGAGGTCGTCACGCGCGGCACGCAGGTCGCGCAGCTCTTGCGCCTTCATCACCTGCTCGCCTTCGGGCGCGGCCTGAACCTCGGATTCCTTGGCGGGAATGGTCTGCCCGTCCAAGTCGTCCAACTTGGCCTCGCCCGCCGAGATGTAGAGCGCCAGCTCGTCATAGAAAGCCAGCGTCTTGTCATAGAGCATGTCGAGCGACTTGATGTCTTTCAGCAGCGTATGCTCATGGCCGAGCAGGTCGTTGGTGATCTTGTCGATCTGGCCCTGCACATCCTCGTACTTGGCCATGAAACCGGCAATCGGCTCGGCCTTGCCCAGCAGCCTTTCCCACCAGCTCCGCTTGCGGTTCGGGTCCAGCTCGTCGACCGAGAAGCCACGAATGGTGCCGACGATGTCGCGCAGGCTGTCGCCCGCGGGACCGACATCCTTATTCTTCACATCGGCCAGCATGGCCTGCGAGATTTCCTGCAGCTCGGCCTGCGCGGTGGAGCCGAAGGAGACGATGGAATTGGTGTCTCCCATGTCTATCTCGGCCATCCGCTTGCGGATCTCGCCGCCAAGCATTTCGTCGGCTTCCGCCAGCGGCACGATATTGGCCGCCGGGGCGGGCTCGGGCAATTGCACTTCGGTAACTTCCTTCACCTGGGTTTCGACCTCGGTGGCCTTGGCCTGGATCTCTTGCGACATATCCTGTTTCCTCCTGAAATTCCCTGCAAACCTTGAGTCAATCCATCCTGACGCCTTCGCGCTTCAGCCGATCGCGCAGCACCTCGATTTCCACGTCGAGCGCGCTGCGGTCGGACTCCATCAACGTCTCGGTCTTGGCTGTGAAATTGCGTTCCAGATCGTCCAGAAGCGCGGTGTAACCCGCGCGCGCCTCCGGGTCGCGGCGGCGGGCATAGAGATCGGCGAACTTGACCGTCGCCTCGGCCGCTCCCTGTAGATAGACCACGAGGAACTTGCGCGCGGCGGTCAGGTCGCGCGGGTCCTCCTCGACCGTGCGGCACATGTGGCGCGCGGTGGCCTGGAAGGTCTCGACGCGGCGCTCAAGCTGGCGGTCGCCCGCGCGCAGAATGGCCGCGCCCATGCGGTCGAGTTGATCCTCCGCCTCGTCGACCACGCGGGCCACGCGATCCTGCTGGAACTGGTCCACGCCCTCCACGTTCTTGTCGGCCAGCGGGTCGAGCCCGAAGGCGGCCAGGTGCAGCACCAGCGCGATCACACCATAGACGAGCGGCTGAAACAGGCTGCTGTCATGGGGCGAAAAGGCGGCGAGAAAGACGCCGAGCCCGGCAAGGGCAGCGGCGATGATCTTGCGCGGCAGGGCCGGACGGCGGGCCACCTTGCGCTCCTCGAAAGCCGCCTCGGCCTTGAGACCTTCGGAGAGCGTGAACACGCCGAAGACCAGAACCGCGGCCGCGGCGAGATCCACCGCCATGCCGATGGCATCCTGTCCGAACGCGCGAAAGAGCAGCGGGACGGGGGCAAGATAGAGCAGGTTCACCCGCGCCGCGCCACGTTTGCGGGCGGCTGCGGAGGTTACCGTGCGCCCGGTCGGGGCGGGTCCGGTTTGCGGGTTGGCGCCGGAGTTGCCGTCGGGGGAGAATTTTCCGCCATAACGTTGTGCCATTACGACGCTCCGATCATGCCGAGGGAGATGCCGAAGATCAGCACCCAGAGCAGGATGAAGGCAATCCGCGGGATCAGTCCGCTTTTCATCGGGCCCTGGTCAAAGGCCTTGCTCGCTGAGCCGGCCAGCGCCGCTCCCGCCAAAGTGATACCAACTACCAACGCCACCATGACAGCAACCGCCAGCATGACAGAAACAAGGATTCGCATGGGGTTGCCCCTTTCGCCTCACCTACTCAAGTCTATACGACATGGAGACGACACCGGCTAGCATCAAGACGTTGCGAGACGCGGAGATACGCCGAAGCCGCGCGGGCGGCTGTCGTCAAAAAGACCGAAGCCCCGCCACTGGGGACGGGGCTTCGCATTTTCCGGTATTGCAGGGATCAGAAATCGTAGCCGATCCGCAGGCCGACCGAAGTGCCCGAATTGCTTTCGAAAATGGCGCGGGTCGTGTCCGGCGTGCCGGTTTCGGCATTGGCATCGCCCAGCCAGGAATGGCGCACGCCGCCAGTGATCGTCATGTTGCCCATGTCATAGGAAGCACCGACCGCGACCGCCCAAAGGCCGGTCGTGGGGGCCAGCGGCGAGACCATGTCATCGCCCGCCGCCTCGTAGCTGACGGCTATGGAGGCGGCCCATTCCTCGGTGAACTTGCGCCCGATTCCGATGGCATAGGTCGTGGTGTCCTCGAGGTCGACCAGGCCGCTGCCGGTCACTTCCATGAAGTTCTTGGGATCGATGCGGAAGGCGCTCCAGTCCACCCAGCGGACCGAGCCGAAGAGCAGCGTGTCGGATGCGATGCCGGTGCGGAACTCAAGATTGACCGATTGCGGGGTCTTCACCTTGGTCGTCGACTCGCCGTCATATACGGGAACGGCAATCGGCGCGCCGGTCGACGGATCGACGCCGACCAGCACGGTCGGGCCGCTCTCGGTGGTCGCCATCTCGTGCTCGATTTCCGAGTTGTATGTCAAAGAGATGCGCGCGGCGATGGAGGGGATCTCGTAGGAGGCGCCGAGCACGTAACCGAGCGCCCAGTCTTCCTCGAGCTCGACCGAATAGCCACTCGCCGTGCCGGCCAGCTTGGAGACAACCGAGCTCGGATAGCCGGCCAGTGCCGCCTGGTAGGCCGCGGCCCTGGCGGCTTGCTCGGTCAGCCCGTAGGAGCGTCCGGACAGGGTGATGTCGCCGCTGGCCTTCTGCAGGCGCAAGCCACCATGGGCGCTCCAGTTGTCGTCGAACTTGTAGCGCAGGTAAAAGGTCGCCGAGGTGGTTTCTGCAAGCGCGCTGGTGCCGCCAAGCTCGGTGGTCATCGGGTCGCCCGAATAGGACACATCGGCCCCGTACGGGTTCTCGATGATGATCGCACCGGACCACTTCTCGGTGAATTTGAGCTTCAGCGCTGCGCCGAAACTGCTGAAATCGTTGCCGACATTGCTGTAGCCCGTGCCGCCAGGCACGTTCAGGGACGGATCGATCGCGCTGTAGGAATCAATGCCGACGCCAGTGCCGTCGAGATTGACGAAAGTCTTGGCAAAACCGAGCTCGGCATAATTGCCGTTTTCCCCGCCCGATTCAAACAAGGCCTGGATCGGTTGTCCGGTCCTGTCCAGGCCTCCGGCAACAGCTCCTCCGGCTGTGAGCGCAAAAAGCGACACAGTCGTCACCCATGTTTTCATGATGTTTCTTCCCTCGTGTTCGTTCAGTTGGCGGCGCGCCCGTACACGCCGCTGTCGTTTTGTGATTTGTGTCACGGATCCTATGAAGCGGTTTTCAAGCGGGTCAATTTTTACGCTAGGTCACGTGCACCAGAAGAGGATGTTGCGTCAATCGGAACACAAGTGACTTAACGTAACCTTACCGGCTGCGCGCGAAACCGAACGAATCAACGGCGTGGCCGGAGATTCAGCCAGTTTGCACAGAAGATTATCCCTGCTCCGAGAATCACCAGCGCATCGACCGACTCGTTGTAGAAAAGCAGCCCGATCAGAGCCAAGACCGGCAGCCGCAGGAAATCCATCGGCATCACGATAGAGGCCGGGGCGAGCGACAGGGCGGTCGATAGGCAGAAATGGGCCGACAGGCCGGTCAGCCCGATCAATGCCAGCCATGGCACCGCCTGCGCGGAGGGCAGGGCGATCTGACCGTCGATGCCGGCACAAAGAAATCCCATGACGGCCTGCATGACGGTGAGCCAGAACATGATGCAGGTGATGGTCGCGGTGCGGGTGAGCTTGCGGGTGAAGAGCGCGGAGCCGGCAAAGCCGATGGCCGAGGCGGCGGCGGCGATCATCGCCGGGGAGAGCCCGCCGATCTGCGGGCGCACCACCACGAGCACGCCGACAAAGCCGACAATCGCCGCGAATGCCCCGCGCTTGGTAAATGTTTCGCCAAGCACCAGCGGCGCCAGCAGCGCCACCCAGATCGGCGAGGTAAATTCCAGCGCGATCACCTGCGCCATTGGAATCAGCGCCAGCGCGAAGAACCACAGGTTCTGTCCGGTGAAATGAAAGACATTCCGTACCAGGTGCAGGCGCATGTTGCGCGTGTTGACCTGCCGGATGGCGCCGGTGGCCGTGCCGACGATCACCACGATCAGGAAGCTGACGATGGAGCGGTAGAAGAGGATCTCGAACGTGTCATGCTCGAACGAGACCGCCCGTCCGGCCACCGCCATCAGCGAAAAGGAGGAAATCGCCCCGGCCATCCAGAGGCCCGCGCGTAGTGGATGAGCTTCGGTCATGGCCAGAGCGCGCGCCCCAGAACGGCTTCGGTCGCGTCGCGTTCGGCCTGGAATTGCGCCCAGTAACGGGCGCGCAGGCGACGTTCCAGAGGCTTGGTCAGCATGTGGAGCTTGAAAGGCGGGCGTCGGCTCGACCACGGTTTTTCGAAGCCGGTATAATGGATTATGGCTGGATCTTCACGGCTCTGCCGGAAATGCGCGCGCAGCTCGGGCGAGACATAGGGGCGGTCCGTGCGCGGGTTGCCCCAGCCTGAGTTCCAGGTCGGGTCGAGCACGAAGGTCTCGTCGCGAAAGACCATGTTGAGCCAGTCCTGATCGCGCGATGTGTAGCGGGCAGTCGCTTCGATATCCATCATCCGAGCGTCAAGCCCCTTGGCCGTGATGGCATCGAGGTCGAGCAGCATCACGCCGGAATTGAAATAGCGGCGCATGGCGATCCCGTCGAGCTTCTCGCCACGCGCGAGGGTCTTCTCGCCGGCCTTGCGGGCTTCGGGCGAGCGGGAGCGTTCATATCGCTCCAAAATGGCTTGCACGCCCGGCGCGAGCGCGGCGCCGATGCAGTTGCCCTCAAGATCCGTTTTCCAGAGCGGTGTCAGGTCCCGTCGGGCGAGCGCGTCGCCGTCGAGATAGAGAACCCGTCCGGAATGGATCGACGGAAGCAAGAGCCGGGAGCGCGCCGCCAGCGGCAACCGCCCGCGCGGAAGGTGGCGCCACGGGGCGAGGTCCACCTGCCACACAGCGATCTGGGCGGCAGGAAAAGCATCGGAGAGTGCCGCGACATCCGGCGCGAGCCATTTGCTCTCGAAACTCGGGTGCAAAGTGAGCCGGACGGGTCCCGGGGTTCGGGCCAGCACGGAATGGATGGAGACCATCGAGCAGGGTGCGAAACCCTCGTCGAAGAAATAGACGAAATGCGGGTTGCCAAGCCCAACGCTCTTTTCGGAGGGCAACCTGGGATCGGTTGGCACGGGATCAGTCTTCCAGGAACTCGAGATTGCGCGGCAGGCCTTCGCTGATGCGCGCCCAGTCGGATGCGGCGGCGCGGACCTTGTGGGCTTCGAGGGCTTCGGCGTCGGTGTAGCACTCGCTGACATGGAAGCGGCCGGACACTGCGTTGTCTTCGGTCAGCTCGAATTTCTCGCAGCCGGGCTCCAGCAGGCTCAGGCGCTTATGCTCTTCGAATGCGGGCGCGACAACGGCGCGGCGGTCTTCCGGCACGTCGATATAGCCTGTGACTGTTATTCCCATTCGATGGTCCCCGGAGGTTTGGAGGTGATGTCATACGTGACGCGGTTGATTCCCGGCACTTCGTTGATGATCCGCGTGGCGGTTTCGCCGAGGAATTCATGGCTGAACGGGTAGTAATCGGCGGTCATGCCATCGACGCTCGTCACCGCGCGCAAGGCGCAGGCATAGTCATAGGTGCGCCCGTCGCCCATTACGCCGACGGTGCGGACCGGGAGGATGGCGACGAATGCCTGCCAGATCTCGTCATAGAGCCCGTGCTTGCGGATCTGGTCTATATAGACGGCATCGGCCTCGCGCAGGATGTCGAGCTTGGGCCGGGTGATCTCGCCGGGGCAGCGGATCGCGAGGCCAGGGCCGGGGAAGGGATGGCGGCCGATGAAGCTTTGCGGCAGGCCAAGCTCGCGTCCAAGCGCGCGGACCTCGTCCTTGAACAGCTCGCGCAACGGTTCGACCAGCTTCAGGCCCATCTTCTCGGGCAGTCCGCCGACATTGTGGTGCGACTTGATCGTGACCGAGGGGCCGCCGGAGAAGCTGACCGACTCGATCACGTCCGGGTAGAGCGTGCCTTGGGCGAGGAACTCTGCGCCCTCGATCGTGTCGGCATGTTTCTGGAACACGTCGATGAAGAGCTTGCCGATGATCTTGCGCTTGGTCTCCGGGTCGGACTGGCCGTCCAGCTCACCGAGGAAGAGGTCGCTCTCGTCGGCGTGGATGAGCTGGATATTATAGTTGTCGCGGAACATGGCCACGACCTCTTCGGACTCGTTCTTGCGCAGCAGGCCGTGATCGACGAAGACGCAGGTGAGCTGGTCGCCGATGGCCTCGTGCAGCAGGATCGCGGTGACGGAGCTGTCCACGCCGCCGGACAGGCCGCAGATGACCTTCTTGTCGCCGACTTGTTCGCGGATGCGCGCGATCGCTTCCTCGCGATAGGCGCCCATGGTCCAGTCGCCCTGAAAACCGGCCAGCTTCACGAAATTCTCGTAGAGTTTCGCGCCGTTGGGGGTGTGGTGGACTTCCGGGTGGAACTGCACGGCATAGAAATGACGTGAGGCATCGGCGGTGATGGCGAAGGGGGCGTTGGGCGAGGTGCCATAGACCTCGAAGCCCGGTGCGATCTCGCTCACATGGTCGCCATGGGACATCCAGACCTGCTCGCGCCCTTGCGTGAACCAGCCCTTGAGAATGTCGAGCTTGGCCTCTGTCGGGGTGACATAGGCGCGGCCGAACTCGGCTGTGCCATGGCCGCTTTCCACCTTTCCACCGAGTTGGTGCATCATCACTTGCTGGCCGTAGCAGATGCCGAGGATGGGCAGGCCCATCTCGAAGATTTCCTGCGGCGCGCGCGGCGAGCCGTCGCGGGTGACGCTGTCGGGGCCGCCCGAGAGGATCACGGCCCTGGGGGCCATCTCGCGGATGAACGCGGCGTCCACTTTCTGGTAGGGGTGGATCTCGCAATAGACATTCAACTCGCGCAGGCGACGGGCGATAAGCTGCGTTACCTGGCTTCCGAAGTCGATGATCAGGAGGCGGTCATGAATCTGGCTGGTCATGGCGCCTGAGTAGATTTCTCCGGGGCCGGACGCAAGGGTTCAGAGCGGGTTGGGGGGCTGTCTGCCCCCCGCCTGCCGGGGGCAGGCTTCCCCCGAGGATATTTCCGGTCAGAAGAAGGCGCCTTTCAAGTTTTGGAGAGCGTTTCGGCGAGAATGCCGAAGACGGTGCGGATGCGGCGGGAGGTGGCGAGGTCGCGATGGGCGACAAGCCAGATCGGGAAGGTGATGGGCGGTGCATCGGGCAGCACCCGCTGGACGGTCGGGTCGCTGTCGCCGAGCGCGGTGGGGACGATCCCGATGGCGAGGCCTTGCTTGACGAGCTGCCACTGGACGACGTGGTCGGCGGTGATGAGCGGGAAGTTGTCTGCTTCGAGTTCCAGCCCGACGCCGGCGAGTTGTTCGCGATAGCTCGGACCGTGATCCCAGCCGACGAACTGGGCCTGTTTGAGGGTTTCCGGCGTCATCGGGGAGGGGAGCGTGGCGAGGTATCCGGGGGTTGCGTAGAGGCGGGCGGTGTCGTCGCGGAGCTTACGGGCTATGAGGGCCGGGTCGTCGGGCCGGGCGTTGCGTATGGCGATATCGGCTTCACGGCGGCGCAGATCGGCGAGGTCGTTGGTTGCGCGGATCTCCACCCGGATGCCGGGATGGGCGCGACGGATGTGGGCGACGATGGGCGGGAGCAGGTAGGCGGCGTAGATATCGGAGGCGGTCAGGCAGATGTCGCCTTCGATCTGTTGCGACTGGCCGGCTGCGGCGAGGGAGACCCGTGTAGCGGCGTCTCCCATCCTGCGGACATGCTCCAGCAGCTCCAGCCCGGCCGGGGTGAGGGTGAGGCCGCGCCGGTTACGTTCGAACAGTGCCACGCCAAGCTCGTCCTCGAGTGCGGAAACCTGTCGCCCGAGCGTTGGCTGGGCCTGGCCGAGCGCGCGGGAGGCTGCCGAGAGGGAGCCCTCCTCGGCGGTGACGAGGAAGGCCCGGGCCCGGTTCCAGTCGAATTTCACAGAACGCCAATCCATGCAAATATGCATAACAGAGGCGCAAGTTTGGTCAATTCATTGCATGGCTTGAAAGCGCTAGTTTCCGGGCAACAGCAAAGGTGGAGCGAAGATGATGAAGGCGGCGGTATATCGGCGATATGGCGGGCCGGAAGTGGTCACGGTGGAAAAGGTGGCGCGGCCGGAGCCGGGTCCGGGAGAGGTTCTGGTGAAGGTCGAGGCGGCCGCGGTAACGAGCGCGGATTGGCGCTTGCGGGCTGCGGCCTTCCCATCCTTTACCGCGCTGCCGGGGCGGCTGATGTTCGGGATCTTCCGGCCACGCAAACCGGTTCTGGGTGGTGGTTTCGCCGGCCGGGTCGTTGCGCGCGGGCAAGGGAGCGAGCGTTTCGAGGTGGGGCAGGCGGTGGTCGGGTTCTCCGTGACCGGGGCCCACGCGGAATATGTCGCCATGCCGGAGGATGGCGCGATCCTGGAACGTCCGGAAGCGCTGTCGCCGGAAGAGGCGGCGAGTCTGCCTTTTGGCGGCCTGTCGGCGCTGGTTTTCCTGCGGGATTTCGCCCGGTTGCAGCCGGGAGAGCGCGTGCTGGTGGTCGGCGCCTCGGGCGGGGTCGGGGTCCATGCGGTGCAAATCGCCCGCGCACTCGGAGCAGAGGTCGATGTGGTCTGCCGCGCCGAACACGCCTCTCTGATGCGGGAACTGGGCGCAGGGCGGGTCTTTGACTATCGCCACGAGGACTTCGCGGAATCCGGGAAGAATTGGGATATTGTGATTGATTGCGTCGGAGCGAGTTCGCTCAAGGCCAGCCGCCGGGCCTTGTCGGCGCAGGGACGATTCGTGGCGCTGAACATGGACTGGACGGTGCTTTTCCAGGCCTTGACCAACTGGCTGCGGCGCGGGCCGAAAATGGTGACGGGGGTGAGCCTGGACAAGCGCGAGGATCTGGAGAGCTTGCTGGGCTGGGTTGGCGCAGGGAAATTGCGGCCGGTGGTCGAACAGGTTTTTCCGCTGGACGAGATCCGCGCGGCCCATACCGCGCTCGACTCGCGGCACCGCGCCGGCACGTTGGTGGTGACCATCGGTTAATGGCTCACAATGTCGCTTTCGCACCCGAGGTGCCGCAAAACGCGTCGGAATGGCGCAGCGCTCCGGGCTAAACCATCAGGGCGAAGACCGGACGAGGAGTGTGAGATGACGGAAGCGGCGACACGGAGGCGAGGACGCGGGGGCGGCGGTGCCGCACGGCGAGCCGAGCGCACGGCAATCAGGATCGAGTGTGCCCGTTTCATCGAGCGCAACATTCCCGACCTGGAGTTGCTGTCCGAAGAAGCGCTTCAGATCATCGAGCACAACGCCGAGACCGTGCTGGAAGAGATCGGCGTCGCCTTCGTCGAGAACCCTGCGGCGCTGGAGCGCTGGAAGGCGGCTGGTGCGGATGTCTCGGGCGAGCGCGTGCGCATTCCGCGGGGGCTGGCGCGCAAGCTGTGCGCGACGGCACCGGGCATGTTCACCCAACACGCCCGCAACCCGGACCGAGACGTGGAGATCGGTGGGCGCAGCCTCGTGCTGGCGCCTGTTTATGGTCCGCCCTTCGTGCGCGGTGCCGATGGCGGCCGGCGCTATGCGACCATCGAGGATTTCCGCAATTTCGTGAAGCTCGGCTACATGTCGAAATGGCTGCACCATTCGGGCGGCACGGTTTGCGAGCCGACCGATGTCGCGGTGAACAAGCGCCATCTCGATATGCTGCACGCGCATATGACACTGTCGGACAAGCCTTTCATGGGCTCGGTGACCGAGCCGAGTCGGGCGCGCGACTCGGTCGATATGTGCGAGATCCTGTTCGGTGGGCTGAACGGGCGCACGGTGATGACGTCTCTCATCAACATCAATTCGCCGCTCACCTTCGATTCCACGATGATGGGGGCGTTGGAAATCTATGCCGCGGCGAATCAGGCCTGCATCATTTCGCCCTTCATCGTCGGCGGTGCGATGGCGCCGGTTTCAGTGGCCGGCACACTGACGCAGGTTCTGGCCGAGGTGCTGGCGGGCGTCGCCTATTCGCAGCTTATCCGCGCCGGCGCGCCGGTGATCATGGGCGCTTTCGTCACCTCGATCGACATGAATTCCGGCGCGCCGACCTTTGGCACGCCGGAAGCGGCGCAAATCACCTATGGCGCCGGTCAGTTGGCGCGGCGTCTTGGCCTGCCATACCGCTCGGCGGGGGCATTCAACGGCTCCAAGCTGCCCGATGCGCAGGCCGCCTACGAATCGGCGAACTCGCTCAATACCGGGCTCCTGTCGGGCGTGAACTTCATGTTGCATGCCTGTGGCTGGCTGGAAGGCGGGTTGGTTTCCTCCTACGAGAAATTCGTGATGGATGCCGACCAGCTCGGCGTGTTGCACCGCTTGGCCGAGGGCGTGAAGATCGACGAGGAGGCGCAGGCGCTCGACGCGATTCGAGAGGTCGGGCCGGGCGGCCATTACCTCGGTTGCGGCCATACCCAGCGGAATTTCAAAGGCGCTTTCTGGCGGTCGGACCTGCTAGACTACAAGCCGTTCGAGACCTGGGAGGAGGAAGGCGCGCGCGACACGCAGGCGCTGGCCAGCGTCAGGGTCCGGAAATTGCTCGCAGATTACCAGGCGCCGGCCATGGACCCGGCCATTCGCGAAGCGCTGGACGCCTTCGTGGCCGAGCGGAAGGCCGCGGAGACGGATGCGTTCCTGTAGTCCGTTCTATTCCCCGGACCGTGGAGTGCCCCCAATGAAGTGGTCCACCAACTGGGATAGCTTTATCCCGTTTTCAGGAGGACCAAACGATGGCTGGAAAGCGAGACAAACCCGAGGAGATCGTGCTGAAGCTGCGGCAGGTTGAAGTGCTGCAAGGTCAGGGCAGCTCGGTTGCCGATGCCGTTCGCCAGATTGGCGTGACGCAGCAGACCTACTACCGATGGCGCAAGGAGTATGGCGGCATGAG
>NZ_FNEK01000067.1 GCF_900099935.1 Aliiruegeria lutimaris
GATCATGATCGTCTTCCGATCCGTTCCCTCCGAAGCCAACCCCACCATGATCCGGGCGAATACGCCCATGTCGCTCCACCGCTTCCAACGGTTGTAGAGTGTCTTCGGTGGGCCGTATTCCTTCGGCGCATCAGACCATCGCAAGCCGTTGCGATTGATGAAGATAATGCCACTCAGAACACGCCTGTCATCGACACGTGGCTTGCCATGGCTCTTCGGAAAGTTAGGTCGGAGCCGCGCCATTTGTTCGTCAGTCAGCCAGAAAAGATTGCTCATCACGCCCCCTGAAGTTTGGGAGCTTGAATCAAGATCACGCGGAGACCGCAACCAAATTAATGGGTCCAGAGCCTAGCTTCTCCCCGAAGGGCGCGTGGCGCCAGGTCGAGGAGTCTGTTCATGGCCCGCAATGCCGTCCGATATCGCCAGTTCCGGAATCGCCTGAACCAAGCGTTCATTCGGCCCCAAACATTGGCTTTCGTGCCTGCGTTGATGCTCGGCGGATTCTGGTTCGGGGGCGAAGGGCTGCTGATGCTCACGGCGGTGACATTCCCCGTTGTGCTGCTCCTTGGTGGGTTGCTGGAGGGCGATCGCGACAAGAACTGGGTGGATGGACTAACCGGACTGGCGAACCGAAACCACCTGCTCGACACTTTGGCGGGCCATCTGGAGGCTTATGAGGGTCACGGCCAATCGACCGTCGCTCTCGTTATCCAGCTGGATGATTTTTCCCAAATTGCCGAAACCCTCGGAAGTGCCGGCACAGAGGATATCCTGCGTTGCACGGCTGATCGTATCCTGACGGCGATTCGACCGGGCGACCTCGCCGGACGCCTTGTAGAGCACCGTTTCGCCGTTGTCCTCGGACCGGTTCGCCAGGCGAATATGGAGGTCGGCCTACGGGTAGCGGAGCGGTTGCAGGCCGAAATCGGTGAGCCGATAAGTCTCGACGCCGGGACGTTTTACGTATCGGCTTCCGTCGGTTTCTGCCTCGCACGCCGCGCGCCGCGCCATGATGCGGAAGCCATGCTGGAAGCCGCCGAGATGGCCATGGACGAAGCGCGCCGGTCCGGAAAAAACGCGATAAGGGCTTATTCTTCCGAAATGACCGAAGCGATCGAGATTCGCCAGACCTTGTCCGAAGAGATTGTTCGTGCCTTCAGCGATGGCCAGATCCGCCCCTGGTTTCAGCCGCAGATTTCCACCGACACCGGCCTTGTCTCCGGCTTCGAAGCCTTGGCCCGTTGGGAACATCCGGAACGCGGCGTGCTGCCCCCCAGCGAATTCATAGAGGCTGTGGAAAACGCCGGGGTGTTGGAACGCCTAGGTGAAGTGATGCTGTTTCAAAGCCTTTCCGCGATCCGCCTATGGGACAAATCAGGCTATCGCGTCCCGCGCGTGGGTATCAATTTCACCGGCGCGGAGCTGCGCAACCCGCGCCTCGTGGACAAGATCCGCTGGGAACTCGACCGGTTCGACCTCACTCCGGACCGTCTGACCATCGAAATCCTGGAAACCGTCGTAGCGGAATCGAACAACGATACGATCACCACCAACATTGCCGGGCTCGCGAAGCTGGGCTGCGAAATCGATCTGGACGATTTTGGCACCCGCCATGCCTCGATCGCGAATATCCGTCGATTTGGCATCAACCGAATCAAGATCGACAAATCCTTCACTGCCAGGGTGGACAGCCAGCGCGACCAGCAGCGCATGGTGTCGGCGATTCTGGCGATGGCCGAACAGCTGGACCTGCAGACCTTGGCCGAAGGAGTCGAATCTCACGGCGAACATGCCATGCTCTCACAATTGGGATGCGGACATGTGCAAGGAAACGGGATTGCCCCGCCACTTCCCTTCGAGGGAACCATGGCCTGGATGGACAAGCACAGTTGCCGGATCGGCCAACCACCCCGGATCGGACGCCCGACACAGTGACAGATACCCACGATGCATCGGCTTTCTTCGCCATAGCCCGCCGACGAAGGCCCCGAAGTCGGGATTCTGCTTGACGTTTCTGGCTGTGGCGGATTGAACCGGCGCGAAACCTGAAACACAGGAAGGACGTCGGTGATCCCCTGATGGACGATCAGAACAAGAACCTCATTCTCGCCACGGCACTCAGCTTTCTCGTGATCCTGGTCTGGTTCGTGGTATTCCCGCCCGAAGAACCGGTAGCGCCAAGCAACGATGTTGTTGTTAGCGAGGTGACCACGGATGCCAGTGGCACGGTCATTGCCACTGTTCCGCAGAGTGCCGAACCCACGGCGCAGACAACAACCACCCAGGCAGCTCCGGTTGAAGGTGCCCCTCGGCTGCAGGTCGAGACCGAGCGCCTCTCGGGCAGCATCTCTCTCGCAGGCGGCCGGATCGACGATCTGCTTCTGATGGACTATCGCGAAACTCTCGACGAGACCTCGCCCAATGTCCGTCTGCTGGAACCCGTTGGTAAATCGCTACCCTACTATGCGCTGTTCGGCTGGGCGCCCGGCGGCAGCCTCGAGGCTGCGGATGTTCCGTCCACGGATACGATCTGGACGGTCGAAAGCGGAGAAACGCTGACCACTGAAACCCCGGTCACCCTCCGTTGGGACAGCCCTTCCGGGCTGATCTTCCGCAGCACGATCTCGGTCGACGCGAACTACATGTTCAACGTCACCCAATCGGTGGAAAACCCCACGGAAACCCCGCGGCGTGCGGCTCCCTACGGAATCATCGCCCGCCACGGTCTACCGGAACTCTCGCGTTTCTTTATCTTGCATGAGGGCATCGTCGCCATGGCCGACGGCTCGCTCATGGAGAAGGAATACAAGGATTTCGAGGATCTCGAAATCAATCCGACGCTGGGTGCACAGGGCGAAACCGTTGAAGGCGTTGAGAACGGCTGGATCGGTTTCACCGACAAATACTGGATGACGACCCTGATCCCCGCCGCCGGCCAGAGCCACAAACAAGTGATGCTCTTCCAGGGCGCCAGTGGGATCTACCAGACCCAGACCATTTTCCCGACGCTCGAAATCGCGCCCGGGCAAACCGTCGAACAGAACTCGCAGCTCTTCGCCGGTGCAAAGGAATGGGAGACCATCCGGAACTACCAGAATGAAGGCGGCATCGAAGGCTTTCTCGATTCGATCGACTGGGGTTGGTTCTTTTTCCTGACCAAGCCGATTTTCTTCGTCCTGCACTTCCTGCACGGCTTCATCGGAAACATGGGCTGGTCGATCATCGCCCTGACCATCACCATCAAGGCGCTGCTTTTCCCGCTTGCCTACAAATCCTACTCGTCGATGGCAAAGATGAAAGAGCTTCAACCTGAAATGGAGAAGCTCAAGGAGCGCGCAGGCGACGACCGCCAGAAGCTCCAGAAGGACATGATGGAGCTGTACAAGAAGGAGAAGGTGAACCCCGCCTCGGGCTGTCTGCCGATCCTGCTTCAGATCCCGATCTTCTTCTCGCTCTATAAAGTGATCTTCGTCACGATCGAACTGCGCCACGCGCCCTGGATCGGCTACATCAAGGACCTCTCGGCCCCCGATCCCTCCTCGATCATAAACTTCTTCGGCCTCCTGCCTTTCGCGGTGCCGGATCTGGGTATGTTCGAGATCCTCTCGCTTGGTTTCATGCCGATCCTGCTCGGCATCTCCATGTGGATGCAACAGAAGCTGAACCCGGCGCCGACCGATGCGACCCAGCAGATGATCTTTGCCTGGATGCCGTGGGTCTTCATGTTCATGCTGGGCAGTTTTGCCAGCGGGCTGGTGCTCTACTGGATCACCAACAACGTGATCACCTTCACGCAGCAATACCTGATCATGCGGAGCCACGGCTTCAAGCCGGATGTCTTCGGCAACATTCTGTCGAGTTTCAAACGCAAGAAACCCGACGCCTGATGACAGGGCGGCTGACCCATATCCTGCGCCACCCGATCAAATCGATCGGGTGGGAGAATTTGGCCTCGGTGGTTCTGACCGCCGGGGCCATTCTGCCTTTGGACCGGCACTGGGCAGTGGCCCACGAGGCTGCGGAATTCGACGGCAACCCGGATGGCTGGTATGCCAAGCGAAACTTTGTCCGTGGCGTGGCCGGCCCGGAATTGATGGCCGTCCAGGCAGAAATGACCGATTCGAATCGGAAGGTCCGCCTCTCGCACCCCGCGCGCCCCGAGATGGAAATTGCTCCCGACACGCCACAGGGAGCCGCCGCGCTGCTGGAATGGCTCGCGCCTCTCTGGCCGACAACCCGCCCGGCAGCGGCGCGCCTGGTTTCCGCCGGTGACCAGGCCCTGAGCGATGTCCCGGACCCGTTCGTCGCCGTTTTGAACCAGTCCTCCCTGCGCGCTTTCGGGCAGCGCGCCGGCCGGGACCTGTCCATCCACCGCTTTCGTGGAAATCTCTGGCTCGATGGTTTCGCGCCGTGGGAAGAATTCGACTGGATCGGCAAGGAAATTCGGGTCGGCGAGGCGCTCTTGCGCGTCGAGGAACCGATCACCCGCTGTAATGCCACGAAGGTCGACCCTGAAACCGGACTTCCGGATGTCGACACGCTCGGCATTCTGGAGGCTGCTTACGGCCACCGGGATTTCGGCGTCTATGCGACCGTCATCGAAGGCGGCGCACTCAACATTGGCGATGAGGCCAGCCTGACATGACCACGCTCCCCTTTCCCATTGCCGAAGAACCCGATGCCGCGATGCTCGAACGCGGGCGCAAGCTCTTTGCCGGCCAGACCACCTTCCTGAAGGGCGTTGTCGCCATGTCCGGCCTGCCGCCGGCGGACCGGGTCGAGGTGTGTTTTGCCGGGCGCTCCAATGTCGGCAAGTCGACCCTGATCAACGCGCTGACCGGGCACAAGGCGCTGGCGCGCGCCTCCAACACGCCCGGACGGACGCAGGAGATCAACTATTTCACCTTGGCAGACAGCCACTATCTGGTGGACCTGCCCGGCTATGGCTTTGCCAAGGCCCCGGTCGCGGTGGTCCAGAAATGGCAGAATCTGCTCAAAGCATATCTTTCCGGCCGCCCGACGCTGCGCCGGGCCTTCGTGCTAATCGACGCGCGCCACGGGGTGAAGGCCGTGGACAGAGAGATCCTCTCCCTGCTCGACAAGTCCGCCGTCCCGTTCCAGACCGTCCTGACCAAGGCGGACAAGGTGAAGACCCCCGAGCTTGAGAAAGTGATCGAACAGGTCCGTGCCAGCCTTCAGGCACATCCGGCGGCTTTTCCCGAGCTGATCGTCACCTCCTCCGAGAAGGGCGAAGGCATTGCCACATTGCGCAGCACAATCGCAGCACTCGCGGATAGCTGACCGCCTGTTAGGGATGCATTCCGGCTTGCCGCGGCCTGCAGGGATAAATTCCTTGGCAGCGCGGGCTACGCAGCGTAACACGGCTAACCAGTAAAACCCGAGCCGGATCAATGAAGAAGCAGAACATGAACCGCGACTGGATCGCCACCGCCCGGACCCTGTCCGAAGCCCTCCCCTATCTCCAGCGCTATACCGGCGCCACCGTGGTCATCAAGTTTGGCGGCCATGCCATGGGCGACGAGGAGCAGATGGCAAGCTTCGCGCGCGACATCGTCCTGATGAACCAGGTCGGCGTGCATCCGGTCATCGTCCACGGTGGCGGCCCGATGATCAACAGCCTGCTGGCCAAGCTCGACATCAAGAGCGAGTTCGTGAACGGCAAGCGTGTGACGGACGAGGCCACGATGGAAGTGGTCGAGATGGTCCTCTCCGGGTTGGTGAACAAGCGGATCGTTCAGGCCATCAACAGCCAGGGCGGCCGCGCCGTGGGCATTTCCGGCAAGGATGCGAACATGATGGTCTGCGACCCGGTGGACCCGGCGCTCGGCCTCGTGGGCCAGCCGGTCGAGGTAACGCCGGACCTGATCCACCAGATGCACTCCCATGGCATCATTCCCGTTGTCGCCCCGCTCGGTGCGGGTCGCGAAGGCGAGACCTTCAACGTCAATGGCGACACGGCCGCGGGGGCAATTGCCGGCGCGCTGAAGGCCGACCGCCTGCTGCTGCTGACCGATGTGGAAGGGGTGAAGGATGCCGAAGGTTCCGTGATCACCAACCTGACCATCGAATCCGTCGACGAGTTGACCCGCAACGGCGTGATCGCGGGGGGCATGATCCCGAAGACCGAAACAGCCGTCGCCGCGATCCGTGAGGGCGTGCGCGCCGTGGTCATTCTCGATGGTCGGGCACCGAACGCCTGCCTGCTCGAATTGTTCACCGACCATGGCGCGGGCTCGATGATCCGCGCCGAATGATCGGTGCCGGATACGAATGACATAGAGGCGAGCCTCGCGCGGGAATGCCTCGCGGTTCTCGGAGGGCTGGAGCCCACCGAGCCGGGGCCGGCGTTTCCCGCAGGATGCCGCTCGCTTCTGCTGATCGGCCCGGAAAATCCGGTCTTCTGGCCCCATTTCACCGCCTCGCAGGAATTTCGCGATGGCGCAGCGGACCCTTTGGATCGCTGGTCAAAACGGATCCTGACAGCGATCGCCGCGCGCCATGGCGGGCGGGCGCTTTTCCCGTCGGACGGACCGCCCTACCCTCCCTTTTACGACTGGGCTTTGGAAAGCGGCGCTTTTGCCGCCTCACCGCTCAACATGCTTGCCCATGCGAAAGACGGGTTGATGGTCTCCCTCCGTGGCGCGCTTGTCCTGCCCTTTTCCATGGCCGCGCCTGATTGGGGACCACCGCCCTGCGGGCGCTGTGAGGCGCAGCCCTGCCGCGACGCCTGCCCGGTTGGGGCCTTCCCGACCGGCCAATATGCCGTCGATGCCTGTCACAATCATCTTGACACCTCCGCTGGGTCGGATTGCATGGTACGGGGATGCGCGGCGCGCCGCGCCTGCCCTGCCAGCGAGCGCTCGGGGCGCGAACCGGCGCAGTCGGCTTTTCACATGCGCGCATTTCACGGGAAGCGATGAAACGTCTGATCCTCCTCCGTCACGCCAAGTCCGGCTGGGTGAACCCCGAGCTGAACGATTTGGACCGGCCACTGAACAAACGCGGCAAACGCGGCGCAAAGGCGCTCGGAAAATGGCTGCGGGGCACGGAGTACCGCCCGGACCAGATCCTGTGCTCGACCGCGCGCCGAACGCGGGAAACCTGGGAAGGGCTTGGCCTTGAGGGCGAGCCGGAACTGTTGGACGCGTTGTACCATGCCGGGCCGGACGCGATGCTCGAGGCGTTGAAAGCGGCAAAGGGCGCCACGGTGATGATGATCGGTCACAACCCGGGCATCGCGATGTTCGCCCATGAGTTGGTCGAAACCCCGCCGGAGCACAGCCGTTTCGGCGATTTCCCGACCGGTGCGACGCTGGTTGCGGGTTTCGACATCAAGAAATGGTCGAAGCTGGAGCCCCGCAAGGGCAAGGTTCTCGAATTCCTGACACCGCACGATCTCATCGATCAGTCCGAGTGAGACGTAGGACAGGACAATGCAAAAGGCCCCGGTCGAACCGGGGCCTTGTTTGTTTCAGGCTTTGAAAACTCGTTCAGTGCCCGAGGATCTGGCTCAGGAAGAGCTTGGTGCGCTCGTGCTGCGGGTTGTTGAAGAACTCGTTCGGCTCGTTCTGCTCGACGATCTGGCCCTGGTCCATGAAGATCACCCGGTTGGCAACCTGCTTGGCGAAGCCCATCTCGTGGGTCACGCAAAGCATGGTCATGCCTTCCTCGGCGAGCTGGATCATGGTCTCGAGCACTTCCTTGATCATCTCCGGGTCGAGCGCCGAGGTCGGCTCGTCGAAGAGCATGATCCGCGGCATCATGCAGAGCGAACGGGCGATGGCCACACGCTGCTGCTGACCGCCCGATAGCTGGCCGGGATATTTCAGCGCCTGTTCGGGGATCTTGACCTTCTCCAGGAAGTGCATCGCCGTTTCCTCCGCCTCCTTGCGGGGGATCTTGCGCACCCAGATCGGCGCCAGCGTACAGTTCTCGAGGATCGTCAGATGCGGGAACAGGTTGAAGTGCTGGAACACCATGCCAACCTCGGAGCGGATCTTGTCGATATTCTTCAGGTCCGAAGACAGTTCCGTCCCGTCGACGATGATCTCCCCCGACTGGTGCTCTTCCAGGCGGTTGATGCAGCGGATCAGCGTCGACTTGCCGGAGCCCGACGGTCCGGCGATGACGATTCGCTCACCTTCGTTGACACTCAGGTTGATATCCCTGAGCACGTGGAAGGTGCCATACCACTTGTTCATGTGGGTGATCTGGACCGCCACCTTGTCGGAGACTTCCATCTGCGAGCGGTCGATTTGGCGTTCAACTGCGAATTCTGACATTTGGCGTTTCCTTAGCGGTGGCCCGTCTGAAGCTTGCGCTCCAGGAACATGGAGTAGCGGGACATGGAGAAGCAGAAGATGAAGAACATCAGCGCAATGAAACCGTAGAGCTCCCAGACAACCCCGTTCCAGGCCTGATCGGCGCGGATGGAGGTCGAAAGCCCGATCGGATCCAGAAGACCGATGATCGACACCAGCGTGGTATCCTTGAAGACACCGATGAAGGTCGAAACGATCCCGGGGATCGAGATCTTGAGCGCCTGCGGCATGATGATCAGCCGTTGCGCCATCCAGAAGTCGAGCCCGAGCGCGTCGGCGGCTTCATACTGCCCCTTTGGAAGAGCCGCGAGACCGCCACGCACCACCTCGGCCATGTAGGCGGAGGCGAAAAGCGTGACCATGATGATGACGCGCAGGATGATGTCGAAATCCGTCCCCGGCGGCATAAAGATGTTCAGCAGCGTCGAAGCCACGAACAGCAGCGTGATCAGCGGCACGCCGCGGATGAACTCGATGAAGCCGACCGAGAGCGACCGGACGATGAAGAGGTTCGACTGCCGCCCGAGCGCCAGCACGATACCGATCGGCAGCGAGATGGCGATGGCGACGACGCCGATGGTGATCGACAGCATGAAACCGCCGAAATTCCGGCTCTCCACCCCTTCGAGGGTTATCAAAGGCAGGACCGAGGCGAGCGCATCGACCACCGGTCCCGACAGAAACGCCCACCAGATAATCGGTATCACGAAGGCGAGAATCACCGCTGCGAGGCTGCCAAGGGTGGGCTTGGCAAGTTTGTGAGCGTAGTAGCCAAGCACGAAGCCGAGCGCGGCGGCAATCGGGTTCCAGACAGAGCCGCCCCAGAGCAGCCAGGGCATCAGGAACGGGTAGATTGCCGAGAAGACCAGCATCTTGCGGGGCAGGCCCGTGAACAGAACCGGCGCCACGGCGACGATCAGCAGTGCGAAGTCGAGCACGACCCGCCAGTAGAGCTCTCTGGGGTAGAACCCGAAGAGAAGCTGCAGCCAGCGCTCGCGGATAACGCCCCAGCAGGCGCCTTCATGCCCGGCCAGGATTTCCCGGCATTCTCCCAGCGAGGTGGCCGCCCAGGTCGGAGAGATGATCCAGGGCAGAAGCGCGGAGAGCACGTAGAAGATGAAGGCCAACGACAGGATGGACAGCACCGCGTTGAGCGGCGAGGAAAAGAGGTTTTCCCGGATCCAGCCGGCCACACCGGTGGTTGCCACCGGCGGTTCCTGTTCCTCGATCATGGATTTGCGGACGAAATGAATATCAACCATCTTACCGCTCCACCAATTTGACGCGTTCGTTGTACCAGTTCATCACCGCCGAGATGCTCAGCGAGATGGCGAGGTAGACCAGCATCAGCATCAGAACGCATTCCAACTCGCGGCCGGTCTGGTTCATGGTGATGCCACCGAGCGTGCCGGTGATGTCCATGTAGCCCACCGCGATCGCCAGAGAGGAGTTCTTGGTGAGGTTGAGATAGTTGGAAATCAACGGCGGAATGATGACCCGCAGCGCCTGCGGCAGGATCACCAGGTTCATGATCCGGTTCGGCCTCAGGCCAAGCGCGGCCGCGGCTTCGGTCTGGCCCTTGGAGATGGCCATGATGCCGGCGCGCACGATCTCGGCGATGAAAGCTGCCGTGTAGAGCGACAGCGCCAGCCAGAGCGCAATGAGCGAGTTCCGCAGATGCGTGCCGCCCTGGAAGTTGAAGCCCTTGAGTTCCGGATAGCCGAGATGGAAGCCCAGCACGGCCAGAACGGCGATCGTCGGCAACAGGACGACGCCGACCCGGAGATACCACGTGTTCGGCCGGTCGCCGGTCTCGTTCTGGATGCGGTCGGCGCGCTTGCGGATCAGGCCAGAAGCAAACAGGCTGGCACCGAAGACTACGACAATCAGCAGCAGGTCGAGGCTGATCTGGAACACGCCGCAATCGTCGCCCAAGGTGCCGTCTTCGCCGGGCTGGCAAGACGGGTTCTCACGATCCGGCAGGATCGGCAGATCGCCCAGCCCATTACTGAACAGCGCTTCGGGAATGTAGACGCCGCGATTGGTGATGGCGACGGTATCGAACAGCACCATCGAGGCCTCGGGGTTTTCTCCCCTGAAGTCGCTCGGGGCCGGAAGGGTCTCGATCATGATCGCCATGGTGAACACGATCCAGAGCAGAACCGGCACGTTCCGGAACAACTCGACATAGACCGTCATCAGGCGGGCAATGAGCCAGTTGTTCGAAAGCCTGAGGACACCGACAAAAACACCGATGATCGTCGCCGTGATACACCCCATACAAGCAACGAGAAGCGTGTTCAGCAGGCCGATAAAGGCGGCGCGCCAGTGCGTGCTCTGGGAATTGTAATCCAGCAATCGTTGGTTGATGTCATATCCGGCGGGGTCGCTGAGAAAGCCGAAGGCAACGTTCTTGCCCTGTTCGGCGAGGTTATACAGCGTGTTGTTGATCAGCCAGGCGGCGAAGATCATGAACCCGATGAGCGCAACGACCTGAATGGTGAGCGAGCGGTAGCGGGTATCGTAGATCAGCATGCCGAGCCTGAACGACTCCTTCGGCGGGTCGGTCAGTGAGGTCATGTGTATCCCTGCGGCTTTTCCGGGCTTCCTGTTTGCGGATCTTGCGCCCGCTCTCCTTGGCCCGGATTTTCTCGTTGGTGGAGAGATAGTGGCAAGGGCGAGAGCCGAAGCCCACGCCCTTGCCTAAAGATTTTACCGGAACGGCGGGGCGTAGAGAAGGCCGCCGGACGTCCACTGAGCGTTCAGGCCACGGGCCAGACCGATCGGCGTGGTCTCACCGATGTTCTTCTCGAAGATCTCGCCGTAGTTACCGGCAACCGAAAGCGCCTTGACGGCCCAGTCGGCCGGCAGGCCGAGCATTTCGCCCAGCGTACCTTCGGTGCCAAGCAGCCGGTTGATCTCCGGGTTGTTGCCCGGCGCGGAGGCCAGTTCGGCAACATTGGCGGAGGTCACGCCAAGCTCTTCGGCGGCGATCAGCGCGTTCAGGGTCCAGCGAACTACGTCCGCCCATTCGTTGTCGCCGTGGCGGACGAGCGGGCCAAGCGGCTCCTTGGAGATGATTTCCGGCAGGATCACGTGGTTCGCGGCATCTTCGAAGGTAGCGCGGGTAGCAGCGAGGCCGGAGGCGTCCGTGGTGTAGGAATCACAGGCACCCGCCAGATATTGTTGCTGCCCTTCGGCGTTGGTTTCGATCGGAACCGGCTCGTAGCTCATGTTGTTGATGCGGAAGAAGTCCGCGAGGTTCAGCTCGGTGGTGGTGCCGGTCTGGATGCAGATGGTGGCGCCATCCAGTTCCTTGGCCGAGGAAACGCCCAGATCCTTGCGGACAAGGAAGCCCTGTCCATCGTAGTAGTTCACGCCGACAAAATCGAACTTGAGGTCGACGTCGCGCGAGAAAGTCCAGGTGGTGTTCCGGGCCAGCATATCGATCTCGCCGGAAGCGAGTGCGGTAAAGCGGGTCTTGCCGGTGGTCGGCACGAATTCAACGGCGGTCGGGTCGTCGAGGACGGCGGCGGCGACGGCGCGGCATACGGCAACGTCAAAACCTTGCCACTCGCCGTTGGCGTCGGGTGCGGCGAAGCCGGGAACGCCGGTGGCGACGCCACAATTCAGCTTTCCACGGGTTTTCACTTCGTCCAGCAGACCGGCGGCGGCTACGCTTGCGGACATGCCGGCGAGCGCCAGAACGCCAACGAATACGGTCTTCTTCATGTGTACCTCTTCCTGATGGTCCCCGTCCGTGAGTGGGCGGGTAGCTTTATGGGGGCCAGTGGCCCGTTTGAACAACACGCGGGAGGAGGCACCCCCCCGCAGCGCATCAACTTTGGGCAAATTCCCAAGAAAACGTCAAGTACTCTCCGGAAGACACTTCTTTCCCCCAGAAATTCTTCGGCCACCTTCCGTGATCGCCCAAATTTTAGGCCTTACGATCAGAGGCTTGATGCAATTCAGGCAGAGGGGCGAGACAGGCAAAAGAATCTCTGCGCATGCAGAAATTCCTCTCGCTTGAAAGCTTCCGTTACGGCAGCTTCCTCGTCATAACCCCACTGACTCTCCTGAAAACGCTCGTCGACCCGCGAGCGTTGCCACAGGTCTTCGGCCGGAAAACGTTCCCGGATCGCTGCAAGCCCGATCAGAAGCGAGCCTGAAATCGACACCAGGTCGTGCAGCGCGGTCAATGCGAAGGCATCGAGCGCTGCCACCTCGGCCTTGAGCGCTTCGATGCTCGGTCCCGGCTGGGCCAGCGGAACGACCCCTGCACAGAACTCGAGCGGGGCGTTCAACTCGTCCCGTGCGAATTGCAGCAGCTCGTCCCAGGCCTCGGCCTGCCCCTGGCAAAGGGCCTCGGGCCCTTCGGCACGGTAGCAGCACAAGTCCGTCTCGCCATAGGCCGCGATCAGCGTCGCCACCTCGTCGAACTGAGTGCTGACCTTGTCGATCGCCGCATTTGCCGAACGGGTGAGCGGCATCGTGGCGGGATCAATCGCCTCCTGCTGCGCGTCCCACTCGGCGGCAATAGCCTCGGCAAGCGCAAGGCTGGGCACCCGAAGCGGAGCCTTTGCCGGGGTCTTGACCGGTCGCCCGTCGAGCAGGATCTGCCAGCCGCCTTCGACCAGTTCGGCCGTGGCCGATTTCCAGAAACGCTTGAGCTTCCACTCGGACATTCACCCCTCCCAGATCTTGTGCAAAGCAGGCGTCAACGCCGCGTAGGACGCAACCACCTCATCGGCCCCGGCGGCCACCAGTGCCTCGGTCGGATGGTAGCCCCAACCGACGCCGATAGTCCGCAATCCGGCAGCGCGCCCCATTTCGATATCGAAGGTCGTGTCGCCGATCATCACGGCATTCGGCGCCTCGACGCCGGTTTCCGCCATCGCCGTGAACAGCATCGAGGGATGCGGCTTCGAGGGATGGTGGTCGGCCACCTGCTCGGTAACGAAGGCGCCGGTCAGCCCGTGCGCCTCGAGCAGATGGTCCAGCCCGCGGCGGGATTTTCCCGTTGCGATCCCGACCAGCAGGTCATCGCGGCCCAGCAGGTGGTCGAGCACCTCGCGTGCGCCGGGAAAGAGCGGCGCGGTTTCGAGCGGGTTTCCGGACATCCGGATATCGGCGAAACTGGCCTTGTAGGCCGCGGCCAACGCGTCATGCCCCTGCGCGTCGAGCCCGGGCGCAAGTTTCGGCATCATGACCGCCAGCGAGAGGCCAACCATGGAGAGCACCTGCGGGCGCGGCGGGCACGGGTGGCCCACGGCCTCGAAGGCCAGGGTCATCGCGGCCATGATATGGGCCTGGGAATCGATCAGCGTGCCATCGACGTCAAAGACGACGAGGCGCAGCGGTTCGGAATCGCTCATTCCAGCTCCTCGAACGGATCGGCGGGCACGTCTTCGGCGCGCCAGTCCAGCAGTTTCCAGGTCCGTGCCATGTGCTCGGGCAAGGCGGCAGTCAGCTCGAGACGGTTCCCGGTGACCGGGTGGGTCAGGCTCAGCGACCGGGCGTGCAGATGCAGCTTGCGCGATACTTCCCCGCCGAGGCCGGCGCCCCAGCCATCGCCGAGGTTCTCCTGACTGGAGCCACCATATTTTCCGTCCCCTACAATGGGATGCCCCAGCTCGGCCATATGCGCGCGGAGCTGATGCGTCCGTCCCGTCACCGGCACCAGCGCGACCCAGCTCACGCGCCCGCCAAGGGCGGAGAGCACCGCGTAATCGGTGGTCGCGCGCTTGGCGCCGGGGGTGCTGTCCACCTCGCGCGGGTGGATGCAGTGCATCTTCTCGCCCTCGCCGCCCGCGCCATGGCCGCCCGCCTTCACAAGACCGAAGCGGATCGTGCCCATCTGCGGCGTCGGCACTCCGGCAACTGCGCCCCAATAGATCTTGCGCGTCTCCCGCGCCCGGAAGGCTTCGGTCAGCGCTCCCGCCACGGCCCGGGTGCGGGCAAGGATCAGGACGCCGGAAGTGTCCTTGTCCAGCCGGTGCACGAGGCGCGGCTTCTCGTCGAGGCCAAAGCGCAGCGCCTCGGCCAGCCCGTCGACATGGCGCGTCTGCTTGCTGCCGCCCTGCGTGGGCAACCCGGCAGGCTTGTTGATCGCAATGATATGGTCGTCGCGATAGATCACCGCGGCGCGGATCAGTTTCTCGTCGGCTTCCGAGACGGCGGGGCGCTCCGGCCGCGGCGCGTCCTCGTCCGGAAGCGGCGGCACGCGGACCACCTGCCCGGCCTCGACACGGCTCGATGTTTTCACTCGCCCGCCATCGACGCGCAGCTCGCCCTTGCGGCACATCTTCTCGATGCGCCCTTGCCCGACATGCGGGAAGTGGCGGCGGAACCAGCGGTCGAGGCGTTGGCCGGCCTCGTCCACGGTCACTTCGATCTGCTGTACCCGGCTCATGTCAGCGGCACCGCGCCACGGGCCACGGCAAGCCCCACGACCAGCGCGGCCAGCGAGATCAGCACGGAGGCCGTGATATAGACGAGGGCAATCTCTGTCCGGCCTTCCTCCATCAGGAAGATCGCATCGAGCGAAAAGGCCGAGAAGGTGGTGAAACCGCCAAGCACGCCGGTCATCAGAAGCGGCGTCAGGTGGTTGCCGCCCTTGCGCTCCAGCACGACCACCAGCGCTCCCATCAGGAAGGAGCCGACGATATTCACCGTCAGCGTCCCCCACGGGAAGCCGATGCCGAAAATCGCCTTCATGGCAACATTGGTCAGGTAGCGGAAGCTGGCGCCGATGGCCCCGCCGAGGGCAACTTGTAGAACTGTCAGGATCATGGTGCCCGTGTTATGCCGCCGGCGCCGCTTGTCAAGCCGTTGCGCCGCTCAGGCTGCCTCTTCCGTGACGGCTTCGATAATCCGGTCGGCCGGCACATCGCCTTTCACGACCTTCTTGCCGTGAATCATGGAGGGCACGAGGTTTTCGCCTTTCCAGACCTTGTAGAAGGCGATTGCGCCGAGATGCAGCAGAACGAGCAGCAGGATGACCGGGGCCAGCGCATGGTGGATCTCGGTCCCCAGCTTCACCATGCCCGGGAAATCATCCGCCAGCGGACCGGCATTGATGAAATCCTCCGGGTCGGCAAACAGGCCGGAAACGACCTGCAGCGCCAGCACGCCCAACAGCAGGTAGACCGAGAGCCCGCCAACCGGGTTATGCCCCGGCCAGCGGCTCGGCTTGCGCTTCGGCATGCCGGCGATGTAGCGGGCATAGGCGCTTGGCCCGTAAAGAAAATGCACGAAGCGGGCGGGCCAGGGGCCAACCAGCCCCCAGATCACGCGAAAGACCAGAAGGCCGATCACGGTGTAGCCCAGCCAGAAATGCAGGGTCAGATATCCGGTCGGATTGATCTGACCCCACAGCCAGGTAACGATCACGCAGGTCGCCAGAACCCAGTGGAAGATCCGCACCAGCGGATCCCACAAGCGAATGCGGTGCAGCGGCTCAGGCGATCTGTCCGTCATTCCCGTCAGTCCTTCTTGAGCTGGTAAGCCTTGTGGCAGGCCTGGCAGTTCTTGCCGATGCCGCCGAGGGCCTGGGCCATCTCGCCTTTGCCGTTGCCGGCGACCTCCTGCATCGTGGCCACTGCAGCCGCGAGCTCGCCGCCGATCGCGCCGGCCTTGTCGAACTCGTTCCACAGGTCGGCCGAGGCATAGGACACACCCGGCATGTCATCGGCCGAGGTGCCGGGCAGCCAGAAACCGGACTGGTCCGCCTTGATCAGCTCGGCCAGCGTTTCGGCAGCGGCCTGGGCGGCAGCGGCATCGTATTCGACCTCCCCCTTGGCCATCGCGGCAAAGGTAGCCATTTGCTTGCCGTAGGATTTCATGTGCTCCTGACGGGCCTTGACCGCATCAGTCGCGGCGTCGGCGGCCGCAATGCTCGGCACGGACAGGGCAATAGCGGTAGCTATGAGAATTATCTTGCGCATGGCTGGTCTCCCAATTGGCCAAAAATTTTTCAACCTTCGATATACGGTGAAAGCTGCGCTTCCCGAACTCGATTTCTGCACAATTCCTGTGTATATTTGAAGACACATTCATGCGGGTGCATTTCTAGGCGACGAGAGAATGCGCACAACAGCGAGTCTATTCACCCAACACTCTGATAAATATATATTTGCATTTCACGCGACATCAAGAAAGACAGTGCGCAATCTCCACCCGCAACAGTTGCACAGAAATATATCAGTCCAGGAAACACCTTTTATGGATCCCCGATGCGACAATGATGGCGCGGGATTCGTCTTTGCCGCTACAGCTGCCGATTTCCAATGCCTCTCCCAGCGTCTATTTTGATCTCGATGGCTGACCTGTTCGACTCCCCCGATTCAACCGCCGGCGCGATGGGCACTCCGCGCCCGTTGGCGGATCGTTTGCGCCCGGCCGCCTTGTCCGAGGTGATCGGACAAGACCACCTGCTCGGTCCGGATGGCCCGCTCGGCACCATGCTCGCCGTCGGTAGCCTGTCCTCGCTCGTGCTGTGGGGGCCGCCGGGCGTCGGCAAGACGACGATTGCCCGCCTGCTGGCCGATGAAACCGACCTGCATTTCGTCCAGATCAGCGCGATTTTCACCGGTGTTCCAGAGCTTCGCAAAGTGTTCGAGGCTGCCCGGTTTCGGCGGAAGTCCGGCAAGGGCACGTTGCTTTTCGTCGACGAGATCCACCGTTTCAACAAGGCGCAACAGGACGGCTTCCTGCCGCATATGGAGGACGGAACGATCGTCCTCGTCGGCGCGACGACCGAGAATCCCTCCTTCGAGCTGAATGCCGCGCTTCTGAGCCGGAGCCAGGTGCTGGTGCTCAATCGCCTCGACGCGGAGGCGCTCGTGGCCATGCTCACCCGCGCCGAGGCTGAACTGGATCGGAAACTGCCCCTGACCCCACCCGCCCGCGAAGCGCTGGTAACGATGGCCGATGGCGATGGCCGCGCCCTTCTGAACCTCGTGGAACAGGTTGCCGCGTGGTCGGTCAAGGCGCCGCTGGACACCGACCAACTCACCTCGCGGCTGACCCGGCGCGCCGCGCAGTACGACAAATCGGGAGACGCGCATTACAACCTGATCTCGGCGCTGCACAAATCCGTTCGCGGCTCAGACCCGGATGCCGCCCTCTACTGGCTGGCGCGGATGCTCAAGGGCGGCGAAGACCCGCGCTATCTCGCCCGGCGCATCACCCGCATGGCGGTGGAGGATATCGGGCTGGCCGACCCGCAGGCTCAAGGGATCTGCCTGCAGGCGTGGCAGACCTACGAGCGCATCGGTAGCCCGGAAGGCGAGCTGGCTTTGGCCCAGGCGGTGGTCTACCTGGCGCTCGCGCCGAAATCCAATGCCGGCTACGCCGCCTTCAAAACCGCCATGGCCGCCGCTACGCGCACCGGCTCGGAGCCACCGCCCAAGCATATCCTCAACGCGCCGACGAACCTGATGAAGGAACAGGGCTACGGTGACGGCTATCTTTATGATCACGACGCCGAGGATGGCTTCTCGGGGCAGAACTATTTCCCCGATGGCATGAAACGCGGGATCTATTACCTGCCCGTCGAACGCGGTTTCGAACGGGAATTGAAGAAGCGGCTGGATTTCTTCGTCCACCTGCGTGCGAAACGGAAGTCCGACTAGAAAATATTGCGCCAAGCCGCAGGCATTTCGTTACCGGATGGCGCAATGCAACGTTTTCGAATCAATCCTGTTCGGAGCAACGGGTGAGGAAGTTTGAGCGCAATCCGAATTAAAGCAGGCGTGCGTCCTTTGCCCGCTGGATAGCTTCCGCCGTCGTGCGCGCCATCAGCCGTTGACGCGCCGATGTCAGTCGCGCCTTTAGCGCGCTTTCGGAAATACCCAGTTTCGCGGCCGCTGCCGCATGCCTGTCCCCGGCCGCGACGAGGCGCAACGCTTCCACTTGCGCACGCGCCAGGTTCTCGGGTGGCTCCGTCATGTCATGCATGCGCGCAAAGATCCGCGCCGCGCGATCGCGCTCCGCATCGGTGAACTCGCGGTCGCCGCGGGCCATCCCGGCGATGGAACGCGAAGAAATGGGGCCAAAGGCCAACTGAACGCCGAATCTCAACCCGTATTCGGCCGCTTCGCGCATTATGCCAAAAGTGTCCGGAACCTCGATTTCGCTCCAGCGTGCCGCACCTTCGGTGGAAAACCCCCAGGCCGTAATTGGATCGCGCATTGCATAGGCCTGGGCCGTGTAGCGGTCCACCCATGCCTTGTCATAAGTATGGAAGGTCATGAGCGGCGCGGCAAAACGGATATGCAGGGCAACGAAATACCCGGCTGGCGCCAATTCGCCCAATAACCGCAATTCGCGTTCGATATTCGCGCGTTCTTCCATGCTGCGAGTTGTGCGCAACCAGAGCGGGAATGGTCAATAAAAAACCACTTCGAAACGAACACAATTACCCGCGGAATGCCCCGTTCCCCCAAAATGCAAAAAGGCCCCACAACGGGGGCCTTTCGAAATTGGCAATGCGGAAAGCTTATGCTTCGAGCGACTCTTCGCGGGCGCGGTCCCCGGCACCCTTGGCGTCGACATCGCGGTCGACCAGCTCGATGATCGCCATCGGAGCCATGTCGCCATAGCGGAAGCCGGCTTTCAGCACGCGGACGTAGCCGCCATTGCGCTCGGCATAGCGGGGGCCAAGCACTTCGAAAAGCTTGGCAACGTACTTGTCCTGCTTGAGCTGAGAGGCCGCCTGGCGGCGGGCATGAAGGTCGCCGCGCTTGCCGAGCGTGATCAGCTTTTCGATGATCGGCTTCAGCTCCTTGGCCTTGGGCAGGGTCGTCTTGATCTGCTCGTGCTCGATCAACGAGCCGGCCAGGTTGGCGAAGAGCGCCTTGCGGTGCTCGTGGGTGCGGTTCAGGCGGCGGTATCCGCGGGCGTGACGCATTTTCTATACTCCAATTTGCCCTCTACGGGCGGTTTTGCTTTGTCTGACCGGAAATGCGTGTCTCCGGCTCTCCTTGGGGCATTGGCCCATTAGCTTGGTCGCGCCCGAAGGCGCGACCGGATCGAGATCAGAACTGATCTTCGAATTTCTTGGCGAGATCCTCGATGTTCTCCGGCGGCCATTCCTCGACATCCATGCCGAGGTGCAGGCCCATGCCCGAGAGCACTTCCTTGATCTCGTTGAGCGACTTGCGGCCGAAGTTCGGGGTGCGGAGCATCTCGGCTTCGGTCTTCTGGATCAGGTCGCCAATATAGACGATATTGTCGTTCTTCAGACAGTTCGCCGAACGGACCGACAATTCCAGCTCGTCCACCTTCTTCAGCAGAAGCGGGTTGAACTCGAGGCCATCGTCCTCTTCCTGGCGACCGGCAGCTTCCGGCTCCTCGAAGTTGACGAAGATCGACAGCTGGTCCTGCAGGATGCGGGCGGCAAAGGCCACGGCGTCATCCGGAGTCACGGAGCCATCGGTTTCGATCTTCAGCGTCAGCTTGTCATAATCGAGCACCTGGCCCTCACGGGTCGGTTGCACGTCATAGGAGACCTTCTTGACCGGCGAGTAGATCGCATCGATCGGGATCAGGCCGATCGGCGCATCCTCGGGACGGTTCTTGTCGGCGGCGACATAGCCCTTGCCCGTGTTGACGGTCAGTTCCATGTAGACATCCGCACCCTCGTCGAGGTGGCAGATGATGTGCTCCTTGTTGAGCACCTCGATGCCGGCGGTCTCGGAGATATCGGCGGCGGTGACAACGCCCGGTCCCTTGGCGGAAATCGACAGCCGCTTCGGGCCCTCCACTTCCATGGCCAGCGCAACGCCCTTGAGGTTCAGCACGATGTCGGTCACGTCCTCGCGGACACCGGCAACCGAGGAAAACTCGTGCAGGACGTTGTCGATCTGAACCGAGGTGATGGCGGCGCCTTGCAGAGAGGACAGCAGCACCCGGCGCAGGGCATTGCCCAGGGTCAGGCCAAAACCACGCTCGAGCGGTTCGGCCACGAGCGTTGCCTTGCGGGACGCGTCCGCGCCCGGCTTAACTTCAAGCTGCGTCGGCTTGATCAGTTCCTGCCAGTTCTTGTGGATCATGTATGTCGCCTCCATACCTGTTCGCCTGCCATGTCCGAGCAAGCAAACGCCCGAGGTTCAAAATGCCGGAACGGACCGCGCCCGTTCTGGCGCGGTCCGAAATCTTCTGTCCAGTGCGTCAGACGCGACGGCGCTTCGGCGGACGGCAGCCATTATGCGCAATCGGGGTCACATCGCGGATGGACGTGATGTTGAACCCGACAGCGGCGAGGGCGCGCAGGGCGCTCTCGCGGCCGGACCCGGGGCCCTGAACTTCGACCTCAAGCGTCTTCACGCCATGTTCCTGCGCCTTGCGACCGGCGTCTTCGGCGGCCATCTGAGCGGCGTAGGGGGTCGACTTCCGGGAACCCTTGAAGCCCATCGTACCGGCAGACGACCACGAAATGGCGTTGCCCTGCACGTCGGAGATCAGGATCTTTGTGTTGTTGAAAGAGGAATTCACGTGAGCAACGCCAGAGGCGATGTTCTTGGAAACCTTGCGCTTGGTTGCGCGACGATCACGAGCCATGCTGTCAGTCTCCCCTTACTTCTTCTTGCCGGCGATCGGCTTCGCCGGGCCCTTGCGGGTACGGGCGTTGGTGTGGGTGCGCTGGCCGCGAACCGGAAGGTTGCGGCGGTGACGCAGACCGCGGTAGCAGCCGAGATCCATGAGGCGCTTGATGTTCATCTGCGTCTCGCGGCGCAGGTCGCCTTCGACGGTGTAGTTCGCGTCGATATGCTCACGAATGGCGAGCACTTCGGCGTCGGACAGCTCGTTGACGCGGCGCGTCGACTCGATGCCAACGGCTTCGCAAATGGCGGCGGCGGAAGTGTTGCCGATACCGGTGATGTAGGTGAGCGCGATCGGGACGCGCTTGGCGGTCGGGATATTGACGCCAGCAATACGTGCCAAGAGGAAACTTCCTTCATGGTTGCGGTTCCGTAGCACCAGAACCTTTTTTCACAACAGAGGCCCGACAGCGTCACGCCACCGGGCCGGCTTGCCGCCGATCGACCAAAGCTTCACAAGCAAGGGACACGACGGCGATTCTCGAATGAGACATTGTCAACTAATGGGAAAGCTGCAGGGCGTCAAGGGCACTGTTCACGCCTTGTCAAGGCTATTGGGAATTTCCTCCAAAGCCCGCGCGTCGTCGAGAGCTTCGGCGATCCCGGCAAGGTGGTCAACTGGTCTCTTTGGACAAAGCTGCCGACCGGCGTCGTCAGGGGGCGCTGCTCCCCGCGCCTTTTGGCGCTCCCCCCGGGATATTTCCCGTCAGAAGATGAACAAGTAGGCCGCTACTGGTTTCTTCTGGCTCCAAATATCCTGGGGGTTTGGGGGTGACCCCCCCCAAATGTCTGCAATCTCGGGGAGACAGCCCTATTCCAGGAAACCCAGTTGCCGGAAAGAGGCGTCCTCTTCCTTGCCGATAACGACATGGTCATGGATCGTGATCCCGACGGCGTGGCAAGCCTCGCAGATCCTGTCCGTCATCACCACGTCCTCGTTGGAGGGGGACGGATCACCGGACGGATGGTTATGTACAAGGATCAGCGCCGAAGCATTCAGTTCCAACGCGCGCTTCACGATCTCGCGCGGGTAGACCGGCACATGGTCCACCGTCCCCTCCGCCTGCGCCTCGTCGGCCACGAGGTTGTTCTTGCGATCGAGAAAGAGCACGCGGAACTGCTCGGTATCGCGATGTGCCATCACCGTCTTGCAATACTCCATCAGCGCATCCCACGAAGACAGAACAGGGCGCTGCATCACCTTGGCCCGGGCCATTCGATGCGCGAAAGCTTCGGCCAGGCGAAGTTGGTAGAAAACCTTGGGCGTCGCTCCTTCGACCTCCATCAGCCGGGCCTCGGGAGCGGCTATGACGCCGTTGAGATCGCCGAATGCGGCCAGCAGGCGCTTGGCGAGCGGCTTCACATCGATCCGGGGGATCGCGTTGAAGAGCAACATTTCCAGAAGTTCGTATTCCGGCATCGCCGCGTGACCGCCCGACAGGAAACGTTGCCGCAGACGCTCCCGATGCCCCCAGTAATGCGGTTTTACCTGGCCGTCGTCCCCTTTGACGAGACCGCCGCCGGCCGTGACATCGGCGTTCAGGCGCTCCGTCCGGCGAAAGCCCGGCTCACTGGCCGGGCGGGTCTCGACGCCGGGTGGGGGAAGGCGCGCATCGAGATCGTCCAGCCCGCGCAGGCTGGCCTCCGAAAAACCTCCGCGATGCGCCTTGCCAGCATTCGCCTTGTAGCTCGGCCGTTGAACCGACGGCGGTGTCACCCCCTTCTGTCGCGCGCCGCGCCCGGTTATCCTGTCCCAGATAGTTGGCATTGACGGCCATCGCACCCCTTGCCGAGTGCGGACGCCCGTCGACCGCATTTTGCTCGGCAGCAAGGTGAATGAAACGCTAAGAGGTTAACAAATCGTGTCCGCAAGTCCTCAACCGCCGAAGCACCGGCGTCAAACCCGGATCCGGGATCAGAAACCGCGATCGGCGATCAGACGTGCGAGGTCGCGCACGGCAGTAGCCCTCGCGGCGGCAATCGCCGGAGCACCCCCGTCCAGCACGAAGGGAGCGCTGACCGAGAAATCGCCGGAACGATCCCGCCCCGCGCTCAGCGCAGCGACGAAATATTGGCCGGACATGCGGAACTGGCCATCGGCACCGGCAACCATCTGCTGCACCCGGACGACAAGGCGCGCCTGTGGCAACTCCTCGAACGGCCAGGGCTCGGCCGCCACCCGCGCGCCGGTCAGCGTAGAGAGATGCTGGCTCAGTTCCATGGTGATACCGCGCGCCGGATCATCCGCCCAGAGCACCGAGGAGTCGCTGGTCAAGGCGCCCCCTTCGCTCTCGCGCCAGATCTCCTCGCTGCGCGCATAGGCGGGCAGCGACACTTCCCGCACTTCCAGTTGCGAAACGCCAATCGAGATGCGCCCGCCGGAGGGAACCGGCGCGGCCGCATAGCGAACGGGCCCAGGCCCGCAGGCCGAAACAAGCGCCAGCAGCGCAACGAGAAGGATTTGGAAACGCATTGCCTGTCCGATCATTCGCTCTTTTTCCGACGGAGCATACAAGCCCCCCATCGGGGGGCAAGCACCTCCGCGACGGCCACGCAATTTCGTTGCGCGACGCGACTTGCCTGCCGCAGCCGGTGTTCCCGGGATCCGTCGCAAACCTGCATGGGCCCGCTATTTGCCTGTCAGCAAGGCGTTGGGCTTGCGCTCCAGCGTCCGGGCGAGCGAGCGAACGGAGTCGGCGGCCCGACTCACTTCGCGCAGGGTGGCACGCGCCTCGCGGTTGAGCGCGCCGCTATCGGCAAGACCTGCCAGGGCCAGTTCGGCCTCGCGCAGGACTGCCTCTGTCCGCTTCACCAGTTCCGGCAATTCGGACGAGGCATCCGCGACGGAGGTCGCCGCGCGCTCGGCCGAGACGAGTGCCGCGTTCACAGCCTCGACAGTGCCGCCTTCGCGCAATTCCCCGAGCGCCTGTCCCACCTCGTCCAAGGCCATCTTCAGGCTTTCGGGCAGTGCGCGCGCCGCTTCCGTACCGATCATCGCCTCGGCACTTTCCACCAGCCCTGTGATCTCCGAAACCAGGGTCTCGAAATCCAGCGCAGCGGCCTTTTCGGTCACCTGGCGCGCCTCGTCGATCAATGCCGGAAGACCCTCGACCGCATCGCCGATGTCGCCCGCCGCCGTGTCGACCTTTGCCAGCACAGAAGTCAGGCTGTCGACCGCTCCCGAGGAGTTCATGCCCGAAAGCAAAGTCGTGGCTTCCGCGACAGCCCCCTCCACGCTTGCAAGCGACTGCGTCAGCACCTCCGGCAACGATTGCGTCGCCTCGGAGGTAAGGAAATCGGACGCGTCCGTCGCCAGCCCACCGACCTGATCCATCAATCCCTGCAGATCGACCGCGGCGACCTTTTCGGCAACCGCCTCGATCTGAGCGACCAGTTCAGGAACGCCCGATGCCGCCGTGCTGATCTCCACCGCAGCCTCGCTGGCCGCTTCGATCGCCTCGACAAGCTTCCCGACGGCTTCCTGGTCGGCGACATTTTCCAGCAGTTGCGAAACCTCGTCCAAGGCCATCTTCAGGCTTTCGGGCAGTGCGCGCGCCGCTTCCGTACCGATCATCGCCTCGGCACTTTCCACCAGCCCTGTGATCTCCGAAACCAGGGTCTCGAAATCCAGCGCAGCGGCCTTTTCGGTCACCTGGCGCGCCTCGTCGATCAATGCCGGAAGACCCTCGACCGCATCGCCGATGTCGCCCGCCGCCGTGTCGACCTTTGCCAGCGCAGAAGTCAGGCTGTCGACCGCTCCCGAGGAGTTCATGCCCGAAAGCAAAGTCGCGGCTTCCGCGACAGCCCCCTCCACGCTTGCAAGCGACTGCGTCAGCACCTCCGGCAACGATTGCGTCGCCTCGGAGGTAAGGAAATCGGACGCGTCCGTCGCCAGCCCACCGACCTGATCCATCAATCCCTGCAGATCGACCGCGGCGACCTTTTCGGCAACCGCCTCGATCTGAGCGACCAGTTCAGGAACGCCCGATGCCGCCGTGCTGATCTCCACCGCAGCCTCGCTGGCCGCTTCGATCGCCTCGACAAGCTTCCCGACGGCTTCCTGGTCGGCGACATTTTCCAGCAGTTGCGAAACCTCGTCTGCAATGCCCGAGACCTTGCTGGACAGCGCCGGAAGGTCCGCCGTCCCGATCACCTCGCGCACATCCTCGACCGCGCCCTGGATACTCTCAACCGTTCCACGGACATCTGCCGGAATGCTCTGGATATCCTCGCTCGCCACCAGCGCCGCTGCATTGTCGAGGAAGACCTTGGCAGAATTCAACAGATCCTCGATCGGCAGGTCGCTGACCCGCTTCAACAGCCCCTCGGCGGCGACATCCACGCCTTCGACCTCGGCCGTGACCGATGGGAAGATCGGGTAGGGATCGGCGTCGCGCAGGAATTCCGCCGGTTCCGCATCGGGCATCTGGACCATCTCGATCCGCAGTGCCGCCGTGAGCAGGCCGGAACGCGCCAGCCGGGCGCGCCAACCTTCGGCGACCACCTGCTCGAACATGTCGAGAATCGCCTCTTTCTCGTCTTCGGCGTTGTCCGTGTCCGGCGCGGCGTCGATCTTGCGCATCTCGATCTTCAGCACCACGATTAGCCGCACCAGGTCGTCGCCGAACTGTTCCGGATCGACCCGACCGGAAATACCGACGACCTCGCCGATCTGCAGCCCTCTCAGCATGACCGGCGCCCCGACGTTCAGACCGGTAACGTTCTCCTCGAACACCATGGCCAGTTCCATCGTGCCGCCATTGGCATTGCGACCGTCAAAGAGGCTCTGGCGCGCGTCGTCCACATTTGGAAAGACGGCAAAGACCTCCCCGTCGCGAACGGGATTGCCCCCTGAAACCACCGTCTCGAAACTGATACCGCCGGAGATCAGGGAGGCGAGGCTCTCGATATCCACCGAAGCGCCCCCTGTCCCGATATTGAAGGACACGCCCGAGGCATCCCAGAACCGCGATTGCGAGGTCAGAAGCTTGTCATGCGGCGCCTCGATAAAGGCTTCGGCATTGATGGTGATCCCGTCGGCAGACAGGACGGGACGGCCGACACGGCCCACTTCCAGCCCCTTGAACAGGATCGGCGCCCCTTCCGACAAGCCCTTGCCGGAGCCGGAAGACAGCATGATCCGCGTGCCTGCCTGATCCGGACGGGCCACGGGACGCTCTTGCAAGCCGTCGAATTGCGTGTGCAAACCGCCGGGAACCTCGTCCCAGCTTCCTTCGATATAGACACCGCTGAGAACCGTCTGCAGCCCCGAGACGCCGCGTGCCGAAACCTCCGGCTGAACGACCCAGAAGACCGACTCGGAATCGACGAAGTGCTCCACATCCTTGTCCAGCCGGACATGGGCGATGACATGCGACAGGTCTTCGGAGAAATCCAGGTCCTCGACAACGCCGACCGAAACCTCGCGGTAGCGCAACTGGGTCTGCTCCGGGGTGATGCCGGAGGCCTGCTCAAAACGGATCTCGATGACGGAGCCACGGTCCTGGTAGGTCTGCCAGGCCATGCCGATCGCGATGGCCAACGCGACAAGGGGAACGATCCAGACAATGGAAACACGCTGCATCAGACTGCGCCTGGCAGGTTGAACGGGGGTCTGGGGTATCTGGTCTGTCACGAAAGGAAATCCTTGCGGCTGTCATCCGGTTCGGCCTCGGCTGGGGTTTCGAGGCTGTCCCAGATCATGCGGCTGTCAAATGAGCGTGCCGCGAGCATTGTAAAAACGACCGCGAGCGCAAAGGCCACGGCGGCGGACCCGGGCTGGATCGACACCACCACCGAGAGTTGGACAAGCGCCGTGAGGACGGCGACAACGAATACGTCGATCATCGACCAGCGGCCGATGAACTCGACAAGTTCATAAAGTTTCATGCGGCGCAGCTGATCGGACGGCAGGCGGAACTGCACCGACAACGCCAGGTAAGCCACGGCGATGAACTTCGCAATTGGAATGACGACCGATGCGAGCAGGATCACCAGCCCGACCGGTATCGCGCCATGCATCATCAGCACGATGGCCCCGCCGACGATGGTATCCCCCGATGTCCGGGCAAGGAATGTCGTTTGCAGCATCGGGAAAACATTGGCCGGGATATAGCAGAGCAGCCCCACGAACCACCACGCCCAGACCCGCGACATGGATTTTTCATCGCGCGAGACGAGCCGGGCGCCGCAGCGGGCACAGGCAGCCGTCCCGATCGGCCAGACTCGGGCGCAATGGGTGCAGGATACCAGCCCCGCTTCCTTTGCGGTCACCACATGTTCCGAGACCGCGGAATGCTCATCCATTCTGCCGGTCTCCCTGTTCCAGCGCCGACCAGATCGACCATCTGCACAGGAAGCCGTCCTGGAACACGGTGACCAGCACGAGCGCCACGAAAAGCCAGAAGGCCATGCCAAGCTCGACATGCGCCATGGCGGCGACCTTGACCAGGGCAACCCCCACCCCCAGAACGAATATCTCCGCCATCGACCAGGGCCGCAGTTCTTCGGACAGACGGAAAGCAGTGCGCGCACCGCGCCATGGCTTCTTGTCCAGCATGAGCGGGAAAAGCGCGAAGATCACGAGGATCGCCCGCGCGATCGGAACAAAGATGATCAGCGCGACCACCCCGATCGACAGGCCCAGCATATGATACTCCGAGAAGGACAATGCCGCATCGGCGATGGAGGTGGAATGGGATAGCCCCCCGGCCTCGATGCTGAGAAACGGCATGAACATGGCCGAGACCAGCAGAATCAGGATGGCCACAGCGAAGGCCACGACCCGAATTACGGCGCCATCGACCGGCGCGATCAGCACCGTGTGGCAACGCGGACAAACCGCCCGCTCGCCGTTTTCCGGCAAAGCGGCACGATAGAGCGCATCGCAGGCCGGGCATGCGATCAGCTGTTCCAAATCGGCCTGAATGTTCTGCATCGAAGACACGGGGTATCCTGTTCGAGATTATCGAGCGCACACTAGCATTCGTTTACGCCTGCGCAATGGCGGCACCGGAATCTATGGGCGCCAGCCGCCTGAAAAGCCCCCCTGCGCGCGCCAGCCGTTGACGTATCGCAATGTGCTTAAGGGTAAAGCGTGATACCCTGCTGACGCCACTCGAAACAGAAGGTGGAATACCGGCCCTACGAGGATCAGTGCCCCCGTGCCGGCGACAGCCGCGGCCCGAAAGCCGCAACAGGATGGAGCCGGCCTCAACCGCTGCGAGAGGAGGGCTTGTCATGCGTTTGGGAGAATTCACAAAAACCACGAAAGGCAGCTTTGCGTTGCTCCTTGGCATCGCAGCAACGGCTGCATTCTGCTTCGTGCCGGCACCGGCTGCCGCGGAGGAGGAATTGATCGGCTCTGACGAGTACATGAATTCCTGCCTGGCCTGCCATGGAGTCGGCGGCAAGGGCAACGGGCCGATGGCGGAGTACCTCACGGTCGAACCCACGGACCTGACGAGGATCGCGGCCGAGAATGACGGTATCTTCCCGCTGCTGGACGTTTTCCAGATCGTCGATGGGCGGTCGATCGTCGGCGCTCACGGCGTCCGCGAAGCCGGCACCGTCGTCGGGTCGGCGGAAATCCGCAATTCCGAGGCTTGGGAAATGCCGGTCTGGGGCGACCGCTACATGAAGGATGTCGCTGGAAAATACGGCCCGTACGGGACCGAGCAAGCCGTCAGGGCACGCATCCTCGAACTGGTTTTCTACATCCAGTCGATCCAGCAATATTGAAACACCCCTTCCTGCCGACGGCCCGCGGGGCTGACGGTTTAGAGCGTTTCGCGGCCTATCTGATTCAGGCTTCCCAGATTGGTTGTGATGTGATTCCCTTCTGTTGAGGCAGATATAGGGGTCTCAGATGTGCAAACCACATCCAATAGAGCTACGCGAGCGCGTCGTCGCTTTTGTCGATGAAGGTCACGGGCACCGCGAGGCGGCGCGGCACTTCCGGGTTTCGCCGAGATTTGTGAACGATCTGATCAAGCTGCGGCGGGAAACCGGATCACTGACACCACGACCGCAAGGTAACGGAGGTGGTCACCGCAAACTGGCCGGCGTGACCGGCTGGATTGAGGCGCGCATCGCCGACAAGGGAGAGATCACA
>NZ_FNEK01000010.1 GCF_900099935.1 Aliiruegeria lutimaris
CCAGGGCAGCCAGTTCACATCCATCGACTTCATCAAGGCGCTGAAGGCTACCGAGATCCAGATCAGCATGGATGGAAAAGGCGCCTGGCGCGACAACGTATTCGTCGAGCGTCTCTGGAGGACGATCAAGTATGAAGAGGTCTACCTTCACGCCTATGACAGCGTCTCCGAGGCTCGCGCGGGCCTCGCCCGATACCTGGCCTTCTACAACACGCGGAGACCGCATTCATCGCTGGACGGGCAAACGCCCGATCAGGCATATCTCAACCCGCCACGGCCAGTCCCGGTCGCGGAATAACTGAGCGGAAGATCCACTTAGAAAACGGCTTCAACCTGTTCAGACAAACCGAGCCACCTCTAATAAAGGCTGCCATGAAAATTTCGAGCCCCATGCCACTATTTTGCGGGATGTCGAAATAAAAACCAGTGGCCTCCGATTGAACCGTGACCCAGACGTCGTACGGTTGATCATCCCTGTGGTGAAATCGGAACCGTAAGTCTGTCTGACCATAGGAAAAGCGTTCGTCGTCCCAAATTAGTTCCATGAACGTCACGCGGGAATGAGGGTAGTGAACGAGGCGTAAGACCGGGTCCATTACCCGGCTTTCCATAGCAATGAACGGCTTCTGTGTATGGTTGTTGATGAAGGTGCCGACTAGCCAGTCCTTGTAGATAACGCTCGACTGAACCTGCAGATGGGGTGGAGGAGGCGACATAGTGGAAGCACCAACGGTGGACCAGTCCGCGTTCAGCCATCTCGAGCAATCTGAAAGCCTGTCCGGCCGAAACGCGCAGGTGGTCTTTCAACAGATGGAATGGGAATAGACAGGCATTTCGCGTTCGAGTCTGTAATATCGATGCGGGCGGCCCTCAGGGCCGCCCGCACCATTATCTCGGAACCTGGCTTCAGGCCTTGTATTCTTTTGACTTGAACGACACGGCTCGGGCTTGGGGGGGCGCATCCGCAAGTTTCCGGATGTTGCCGAATGTGAGCTTGTACTCCGGCAAGATCAGCTCACTGACGCCCGGGTTCACCACATTGCCCTGACTACCGGCAGGCGAGCCGAAGACCATCGCGACATGCCCGCGCTTGGCGGTATCCGTGGGATATGCCATGCCCTGTGTTGCCCCGTTCTCGTTGGTGATCTCGATGAGATCGCCGGCGGAGATATCCAGTTCCGCCATGTCTTCGCCATTCATCTCGATGAACGGATACGGGAAACGGTCCTGGATGAAGTCACTGTCCTGATCCAGGAACTGATTCTGCCAGAAGATGTTGGCGCGGACGTTGTTGATGAAGAAATCGTGGTTCTCAGCTTCACGTGCCTTTCCGGCCGCGGCATAGCCACGCCATTGGGCGGCGCAGAACAGCGCCTTCTTGTCCTCGCGTCCATGCCGGTCGAACTTGCCATCGGCGTAGAGGCGCGGCACGCCGACAAGCTTGCCGTCCTCGAAGCCCACGACAGGTTCCTGTACCCCGTTGTTGCCCATGGCGCGCAGGCGCTCATAGGTAACTTCCGGATTACCGGCATTGTAGCCGTCCATGAAGGCGTCTTCTTCGGTTTCCCAATCGTAGCCCTTGAACTGGTCTGCATAGGTTTCGTTGCCCATGTCGCGCAGGACCCGCTCCATGTGCTGGGCCATATTGGCCGCGATCAGGCAATCGGGCTTCGAGTTGCCGAACGGATCCATGTACCGCTCGGACAGGCGCATGCGACGTTCGCCGTTCATCGACGTGAGGTTCATCTCGTTCGATTCACAGGCCGGCAAGATGACATGGGCATTCCGACCAACCTGGGAGTGGATGATGTCCACATCGACGACGAAAATGCCGCCGGCATTGACCGCCGCGACAATGGCATCCACCAGTTCTTCGCGCGTGCCGCCGGCGGCAGCATCCATGGCGTCCTTGACCATGTCCGAGCGTTTCTTGAGCACGCGTTTGAATTGCGAAGCGTTCAGCGTCGTCTTGTAGTGGTCGCAGGCCCAGATGTGATAGACCTTGCCGCCCCCCTTGATGAGGAACTGGTCGACATATTCAGCCGGACGTCCGACATGCGCGTCTCCCGGACGATAATAGCCTTCCTGGTGACCACCCAGACGGCAGCAGCCTCCGCCTTCGCGACCGATGTTGCCGGTCGCAAGCGAGATGTTCACCAGCGAGCCGATAGTACGGTAGTTGTCGTTGCCCCAGATGATGCCTTTCTCGTAGGCCGTCACGCATTTGCGGCGCGCGCCATCATCATGAGGCTTGGCGATCCACTCGGCGGCCTTCACGATGTCGGCACCATCGACGCCGCAGATCTCGGCCGCTTCCTCGATCGATGTTCGGCAGGTCTGCAACGCGTAGTCGAGGCTGCCGAGACCGGCCGGTTGGCTTGACCCTTCGGCCACCGCTTCGCCGTCCTGGAAGGTCGACGCTGCGATGAACTCGTTGTCGGTCCAGCCATTGTCGACGATGTGGGTCAGAAGCGCATTGAACAAGGCCATGTCCGTGCCTGGCTTGATTGCCAGGTGCAGAACGTTGTCCTTGCCGGCGACTTCTTCGGCTGCATGGACCGTGACTGTCCGGCGCGGGTCCACCATGATGAACCTTGCCCCATTCCGCAGCCCTGGAACCATGTGGTTCAGGAACAGGTTGGTCTGGGTTTCCAGCGAGTTCGCACCGATCATGAAGATCGTGTCGGTCACTTCGTAGTCGGAATAGCTGTAGTTTAGCTCGCCCACGCCCATATCCCGCGACGAATGGACTTCCGAGTTGTAGGCCGGGCGGTTGTGGATACGGCAATTCTTGACCTTCATGCTCTCGAAATAGAGCTTGCCGGTTCCCCAGGTGTTTTCATATCCGCCGGCGGATCCGCCGTGATCGAACATGGATACCACCAGTTCGTCCTCGCCATAGTCGTTGACGACTTTCGCCGTAACTCGAGCGACGAGGTCGAGCGCATCGTTCCAAGTGCTCGGCTGCCAGACCCCGTTGCGCCAGACCAGCGGGTCGGAAAGGCGTTGTTGCTGCGTGCCGGTAACCCGCGAGGGGCGGTTCTCCGCCATGCGCGCGCCTCGGATCGAAGCGAGGCCCGAGTTCACGACGCACTCTTCATCGGGGACCACGGCAAGGTGTACGTCCTGGCCATCTTGCCGAACGACATTGTACATTGACGGAGCGATCCATTTCCCGTCAGCGGGCTGCTGCTCGCTCAGGTCGATCCCGAAGGCGTTGTCGGTCGCCGTGCCCTGCTTGTTACGCGGCCAAGTGTATGCCTTGTATCCGCAACCGACGATGCAGTAGTGGCAGGTGACGTTCTGCACCTTGGCATCCGACGGCGGGATCGGCAGGCGGTCGATTTGTCTTTTATAGGCCATCTGTCTTTCCTCCCTCAGATCACGTTGGACGGACGACCGAAGATCAGGTCGCTGCACCCTTCGGCGTAGATGTCGCCATTGTCATCCACGCGAAGCGTGAACTGCGGAAGATTCTGGGTTGCGTGTCCCCAGATCTGTTGGCCACCGGCCTCCGCATCGAAGCGGGAGTAGTGCCCTGGACAGTTCAGGCTGCGGTCCTCGCCGTTATACGTCAAGTACCAGCCCTTGTGGGGGCACAGCACGGAGTAGGCGACAATGTCGTTATCCGGGCCAGCGCCGCCCTCAACGGCCTCTCCCAGTTTGAGCAGGATGCCCGGGCTGTCGGCGTCCGGATATTCGATGTCCATCGGCTCGTTGACTGCGAGGTCGGACAGGTTGGCGAGCTTGTTGGACGGGTAGTCCAATTGCGCGTTCGCCGGCCCAGCTTTTGCCGGTGCTGGCGCGATCGTGGAAACAGCGGCTCCCGCTGCTGCCACGGCCCCACCACGCAGGAACTGACGCCGGCCGACATCGACCATTTTCTTGCATCTCATTGGCATTTCCTCCCTTTGTGGGAGCAGCTTATCACGCGGCCGAAAGCGTCGGGCTGTGGGGATTGGGCGTTGACGCCCGGTAATCATCTGTTTTTCAACCCAAAAAGACGACGTTCAGAAACCCGAACATCCCCGCGAGGGTTCGTTTCACTCGGGTGTTTCCGAAAGCCCGAGCTTTTGCATCTTGTCCCAGAGTGTGGTTCGGGAGATGCCGAGCAGTTCCGCGGTGCGCGCCAGTTTGTGGCCTGTGTGATCGAGCGCATCGATGATCTGACGCCGCTCAGCGGCCGCCCGCACCTCGGCCAGCGACATGAAATGGCCGCCATGTGCAAGCCGTTCGGGAAAGATGTCCGATGGCTGAAGATAGGTGCCCGTCGCGGACTGGACACCTTTCGACAGCCGCATCTTCACTTCACGCCCGCCACCGGGCCAGTCATGCGCCCGGATCGCCTGCTCGCAGAGGCTGCCGAGGCCGAGTAATGGTTTGGTCCTGCGGGCGTTCATGTCCGGAAAGGCCTGCAACGCGAGCCAAAGAGCATCTTCTGTCCGGCCGCCAAGTGGCGGCAGCGGAATTTCCAGAAAGTTCAGCCGGTAGAACAGTTCCGCCCTCTCGCTTCCATGCTGCGACTCCTCCTCGGGATCCAGTCCACAGGACGCGACGATCCGACCCGCGAAGCCGCGATCAATCGCCTCTAGAAGCGATCCGACCGATGCCGGCGGCAGCCTGTCCAATGCGTGCAGAAAAAAGATACCTTCTCCGGTGCCGCGCATTGCACCTGAAATCGACGTTTCCAGATCGTGTTCACGGGCGACGTTGATTGCGACGAACGGGGCCGCAGAACGGTCTGACAGCTCATGAATACGCCGTGCAAGTTGTTCCTTTCCGGTTCCAGATCCGCCTCGGATAAGAACCGCACGATCCGTTTGCGCCGCAAGGCGAGCTTGTTCTTCGACACGGCGAGCAATGGGAGAAATGCCGAGTATTGGCGGCAAGCCGTTCCCGGCAACAGGCGCAAGCAGCATTACCAGTCGCTCCAGAAACACCGACATCTCAAACGGTTTGCATACATAGTCCGCCGCGCCAGCATGCATCAGCCGAACGGCCTGTTCGATGCCGCCATGGCCGGTAATGAACAGAAATGGGGGCGGTGTGGCCGTTTCGCAGAGGGTCTCGAACAGTGCCTCACCATTTCCATCCGGCAACCTGATATCACAAACGACCGCGTCGATCCGCGCCCGCGGCGTTCGAAGCGCCCCGACCGCCCTCGCCGCCTGTTTCAGCCAGATCACCTCGGCGCCTTCGAGTTCCAGACGTTGCTGGATCGACGCGCCCATGAACTCGTCGTCTTCCACCAGCGCGATACGGTAACCGCTTAACATGGCTCGCATCTCCTGCCGTATGTCGCGGCAGGCAGGTCGACACGAATTCTGGTCTCACCATCCTCCCGGTCAACAAAAATACTTCCAGACAGACCCTTCACCAGATCGCGCACAAGCCGCAGGCCCACGCCGCCACCGGGAGCAACCGGCTCTGACGACAAAAGACGCCTGCGGGCGGACTCGGAGATTCCGGGGCCATTGTCGGAAACAATGAGAGAGACCGTTCCATCCTCCGCCTCCGAAAACGACAACCCGATCTCACCACCCTCACCCGCCGCCGTCGAGGCATTCAGCAACAGGTTCAACAGGATTTGACGGGTCGGAGCCGCCGGAACCTCTCTTTCTTTTCCCGGCGAAAGCCGAACCGTCCACGATAGTCTCTGCACTCTCCACCGGATTTCCGGGTAGATCAGCAGTTTCACATCGTCAAGATCTTCGGCCGTCAACGGTGTCGCGGACCGGTCCATACGGTTTTCGTCAAGGATTGCTCGGGTGACGTCCTTCATGTGACGCAACCCCCGCGTCAGCAGGTCGGCTGATGAACGAACGACATCGGGGCGTTCGGCGTATTCCTTGATTGTGTCTGCCGCGTTTAGCAATCCACCGAGCGGATTGTTTATCTCATGTGCGAGAGAAGAAGATAGCCGGCCAAGGCTGACAAATCGCTCACGCTCCGCCAATCGTCGCTCCGCTTCAGCCTTGTGCTCGATGGCTGTGGTCATGTTGTTGTAGGTTTCGAAGAGCCTTGTAAGTTCGGTATCCCCGCGCGGCACATATGAAATTGGAGTAGCCTCGGGACTTCCGGTTGTTTCTTCCATGTGTTTCGCGAGTCGAGTGATTGGCGAGAGCATCCGACGGGTTGCCAGATAGCCCAGTATTGCAAGTATTCCGGTCGCAAGCGCGTTTCCGAGCAAGAGCAACCTGGTGGCTCGCCGCCGCTCCTGAACAAGATCGGAAATATTCAATTCCGAAACTATCTCGCCGACCCGCCGACCCTGGAAAATCAGCGGGGCCCTCAGAAGTATCTGGCTTGCCTGACCGGCAACGCTGAGATCATCGAGAGTTTTTGCATTCACAAAAAAGGCGGCAACAGGGCTATCCAAAGGCGCGCGGCGCGGGTCCGTCGCTGCGAGCACTTGGCCGGTTTCGTCGCTCACCACCGTGAAAATCAGCCGATTCCCTTCGGCTCCTTGGGTAGCCCGATCCAGTGTATCGTATACTTCCCAGATGTCCTCTCGAAGCACAAAGGGACCAAGCGCAACAGAAAGCGCCTTAAAATGCAGCTCGGCAATCTCTCGAACTCTCTCATCCTGAACCTCCGTCAAAGTTTCAAGAACTTGCCGAGAAGCGACCACGCCGACGAGAACCATCAAGCTGGCAGCGATCAAGGGCACTCGGATCGAAAGCGAGGTCGAAAAAGGCAACATCATTATTAAAGCGCCTCGATTTCTGCCATCCGTTTAGCGATACCGTCGAAAAGACCGGGACTAGCCGGCGCCATGCCGTCAAGTGTCAACAGATCAAGTGCATTGCGTCCGCGATCCGAGTTGCCAATTCCCCGTAGCGCGTTACCGAGGCGTTCGACTGTGGCCTCCCGCAAGCGATCCGAACGCGCGCAGAACGGCGGAAACCCCATCCACTCGGATTTCCATATCACGCGAGTTCCCTTCGTTAATTGAGGCTCGCGGGTGGTCAGAGCTTCCCAGACGTATCCATCGACGCTTCCCGATCTCACCAAACCATCTGCGACAGCTCTGACGACGTTGCGATGACCGTAGGTAAAGATTCCCCTTCGAAAGAAGGTCTCGGGTGAGCGCCCGATACGGGCAAGCTCCGAAGCTGTGACAAGATATCCCGAGTTTGAATCCGGATCCGAGAACGCATGCGTCGCGCCTTCAAGGTCCGATAGGGCAGACGCCGCATCATCACGACCCACGATGAGATAGGATTGGTACAGAGGCCGGCCGTTCCACAAGGGGACTGCCAGAATGGACAAAACATCGGCATGTTGAAGAAAAGGATAGCCGCAGAGCCAGGCCGCATCGACAGATCCGCTAAGCAAAAGCCCGGTGACCTCCTCATAGGTACGTCGCTGCTCGAACCCCACCGCGGCACCCAGAATGGATTCCAGAGCACTTTGAAAGTGTTTAAGTACAATCGCATCGTTGTCCAGGAAGACAGGTGTGAGACCTAAACGAAACGCAACTGGTTCTTCAGCCACCAAGGGTTTGCAGTACAGTATGCTCGTGCTTGCACAGCCGAGGAATTGTCTCCGGTTCATCGTGATTGCCTCCCCATGGAAATGTTAACGACCAGTTGTATGTATCGGCAACGTAAGCTCTTTCGGCATAACCCATTTCGGGAATTCGAAAAGGCCCTACGACTCCACCGTCGAGTTTGCTACGGTCATCAGACGCAAGCCTCAGAAAGGTTTCACCTATGCGCTATGAACGACCGAAAACGACTGCTGAAGTGACGAACCTGCTGGCAGGCGCGGTCGGCAGAGCTTTTGTACTTGCGGGCGGCACAGATCTGCTCGTCCGCATGAAGAGCGACGATTTCGAAGTGGATCTTGTTGTCGACATCAAGGCTATTCCCAGCATGAGTGAAATCTCCGAGACCGCAGACGGTTTCGAGATCGGCGCGGCTGTTCCCTGCGCCGTTCTTGGAGAAAACAAGGCGCTCGTGGCCGCCTGGCCCGGCGTCGTGGAGGCTGCGAACCTGATCGGATCCACACAGATCCAGGGCAGATGCACGATTGCCGGCAACCTTTGCAACGCGTCGCCTGCGGCGGACAGCGTTCCGGCAATGGTGGCTGCGGGGGCTCATGCGAGAATTGCCTCCCCAGATGGCGCCAAAATCGTTGCGGTGGAAGAAATACCTGTGGGGCCCGGCGAGACATCACTGAAAAAAGGCGAATTCATCGAAGCGATCCTGATTCCCAAGCGGTCGCCGCGTTCTGGCGATGCGTATCTTCGTTTCATCCCGCGCACCGAAATGGACATCGCGGTTGTTGGTGCCGGTGTCAGGCTTACGCTTGACGAACAAGGGGGGATCGAATCCGCGCGAGTCGCGCTCGGGGCCGTGGGCCCCAAGGTTGTCCTGTCTGAAGAAGCGGCCCGCGCTATTGTCGGCTCCAAGCTCGAAGAGGCTGCGCTCGATGCGCTCGCTGAAGCCTGTTCTGCGGCAAGTACGCCGATAGATGACAAGCGTGGGACGGTAGAATTTCGAAAGCATGTCGTCGGTGTTCTTGCACGACGCGCCGCGAAACTTGCCTACAAACGTGCAGGAGAGAATTGATGGTGTCGGTACCTGTTTCAACGACGATAAACTCGGATGAAGTAGAGTTCCTGTGTCGGGCCGACGAGTCTCTGCTCGACGTCTTGCGGAACCGCCTCGGTCTCATGGGCGCAAAGGAAGGCTGCGGCACCGGCGATTGCGGCGCCTGCAGCGTGATCATGGATGGCAGGATCGTCTGTTCCTGCCTAGTCTTGGGGGCCGAAGCCGAAGGCCGGACAATCGAGACGATCGAAGGCATGGCAGACGGAAACGAACTCCATCCGCTCCAGAAGAAATTCATAGAACATGCCGCCTTGCAATGCGGGATCTGCACGCCCGGTTTCCTGATGGCGGCAAAGGCTTTGCTCGACGCCAACCCGGATCCGACGGAAGAGGAGATCAGGTTCTGGCTGGCCGGCAATCTGTGCCGCTGCACCGGGTATGACAAGATCGTCCGCGCGGTCGCCGACGCGGCGCAGGAGATGAGGGGAAAACGGGCATGAATTTCGATCCTACCTACCGAAGCCAGAAATTCAGGTCTGTCGGCACCCGTCCGCGTCGCCCCGATGGCATCGACAAGGTCACGGGACGGGCGCGGTATGGCGCGGATTTCAACATGCCGGGCCAACTGGTCGGCCGGATCCTGCGCAGCCCACATGCCCACGCACGCATCGTCCGGATCGACACGGCTCGGGCGGAGGCGGTCAAGGGGGTCAAGGCCATTGTAACCGCCTCCGACCTGCCGGACCTGACCAATGGAAACCAATCGCTGTTCAACATTCTCGACAACTGCATGGCCCGTTCGAAGGTGCTCTATGACGGCCATGCTGTCGCGGCCGTTGCGGCGATCGACGCAAATGCGGCGAAACAGGCGCTGAAACTGATCGAGGTCGAGTACGAAGTTCTGCCGCATGTGGTCGATGTCGATGCGGCGATGCTGCCCGACGCACCGCTGATCGACAAAACCCTGTTCACGGGTGGCGTCGAGCCGACGCCGGAGACACCTTCAAATGTGGCGCTGCGCTCCGAGTTTGGCCACGGAGATATCGAGTCCGGCTTCGCACAGGCCGATATCGTCGTCGAGCGCAGTTACAGGACGGAACAAACCCATCAGGGTTACATCGAGCCGCATGCCTGCGTGGCAAGCTGCAACAGTGACGGAACGGCGGAACTCTGGGTCTGCACGCAGGGCCATTTCGTATTTCGCCAGACCTGCGCAGACCTGCTCGGGCTCGATGTCTCGAAGCTTCGCGTGACCTCCTCCGAGATTGGCGGCGGCTTCGGCGGCAAGACCCATGTCTGGGTCGAACCCGTGGCCCTGGCGCTGTCTCGCAAGGCGGGACGACCGGTGAAGCTGGTCATGTCTCGCGAAGAGGTCTTCCGCGCTTCCGGTCCGACGAGCGCAACGTCGATCGACGTGAAGATCGGTGCGCGCAAGGATGGAACCATCACCGCCGCCGCGGCCAACCTCCGCTACACCAACGGGCCATACGCCGACATCTGGGCAGAACTCGGCGCGATGACGTCTTTTGCCTGCTACGACCTGGAGAACGTCAAGACGGTCGGTTTCGAGGTTCTCGTGAACCGGCCAAAGGTCGCGGCCTATCGCGCGCCGTCCGCACCCATGGCGGCCTTTGCCGTCGAAAGCACGATAGACGAACTCGCCCAGGAGCTCGGAATGGATCCTGTCGAGTTTCGCATCCAAAATGCCGCCAGCGAAGGAACCAAGTCCTCCTATGGGCCGGTTTACGGACCTATCGGGATCGGACCAACGCTCGAGGCCGCGCAATCACATCCACACGTGAAAGCGCCTCTGGGGCCGAACCAGGGGCGCGGCATGGCCTGTGGCTTCTGGTTCAACTTTGGCGGTCAGACCTGCACCGACCTGAACGTCAACGTGGACGGTACCGTCACACTGGCCGTCGGCACTGTCGATGTGGGCGGATCGCGCGCGTCACTGTCGTTGATCGCGGCGGAGGAACTTGGCATCGCCTACGAGGACGTGAAAGCCGTCGTGGCCGACACCGCGACGCTCGGCTACAACGACATGACGGATGGTAGCCGCGGCACCTTCTCGTCTTCGATGGCGACGATCTCGGCTGCGCGGAATGCCATCGGCGTGATGCGCCATCGTGCGGCCCTGCAATGGGATATTCCGGTCGAAGACGTCACCTGGGAAGACGGGAATGCAAAGGCCAGTGGAGAAAAATACGGAAATCTCTCGCCACTCTCGATCAAGGAGATCGCAGCGGCCTCCGGCAACACGGGCGGGCCGATTGCGGGACACAGCGAAATGGTCGCCGATGGCGCCGGGGTGTCCTTTGCGACCCATATCTGCGATGTGGAGGTGGACCCCGAAACCGGGTCAACACGCATCGTCCGCTACACCGTGATCCAGGACGCCGGCAAAGCGGTGCATCCCGCCTACGTGGAGGGCCAGTACCAGGGCGGTGCGGCACAGGGGATCGGATGGGCCCTGAACGAGGAGTACATCTATGGTGAAGACGGGCGATTGCAGAACCCGGGGTTCCTCGACTACCGAATTCCCGTCTGTTCCGACCTACCGATGATCGACACGCAGATCCTGGAAATCCCCAATCCGAACCACCCCTATGGTGTGCGCGGCGTGGGCGAAACATCGATCGTGCCGCCGCTCGCGGCAATCGCAAACGCGATCTCCAACGCGGTCGGCATTCGGATGACCCATATTCCGATGTCGCCTCCCCGGATTCTGGCGGCGTTGAACCGCGAAAGGAACCAATAGTGGTTGACGTGAAGCTATGGGCCGGTCTCGTCCCGCTTGCCGACAATCAGCAAACCGTCACGGTCGAGGCCGGAACGGTTCGCGAATTGTTGCGCCAGCTGGGGGACCGGTATCCGGGACTTCGGGAGCCGATCAAGAACGAAGTGGCGGTGGTCATGGACGGCACGATCTACCGGAACGACTGGTCGGTGGAACTTCCTGAAAACGCCGAGGTCTTCTTGATTCGACGTCTTGCGGGCGGATAGGCGAAGTGGAAAACGCGATAACAGGAAGGCCAGTGCAGATACCCGCTCTCGGTCTGGTGACAGACCCTTTCACCACGCTACTAGCAAATGATGAGGACGCCGTTCTGGCACTGATCATCGGCGTCGAAGGCCCATCCTACCGCCCCGTCGGCGCGGCGATGACGGTTTTCGCGGGGAGGGGGCGTGCGGGAACGCTCTCCTCAGGCTGTGTGGAAGAAGACATCTCCAACCACGCCTTGGAGACTCTTTCGGCCGGGGTACCGAAACTGCTGCGCTACGGGCGCGGGTCGCCATTCATGGACATTCAGCTTCCCTGTGGCGGCGGGCTCGATATCCTTCTCGTTCCTAGGCCAGACCGGCAGGCGCTGCGCGAGCTTGTTGCCCGCCGCACCGCCCGGCATCCCTGCGTGCTGGAAGTCGATTGCGAGACCGGCGCGATGTCTTTGCTCGAAGACGGAACCACGGGGCGCCATGAGACGCTCTTTCGTGTGAGATACCTGCCCGAAATCCGGTTCCTTGTCTTCGGCAAGGGACCGGAGGCCAGTACCTTCTCGGCACTGGTGCAAGCGGCCGGCTATCCTAATCTGCTGCTGTCGCCGGACGAGGAAACGCTCGAAGCCGCCGCGCCCCTCGGGTGCAGAACCCGTTTTCTCCTTCGTCAGGACATGCCCGACGAACTTGAGGTGGACCCGTGGACAGCCATCACCCTCTTCTTTCACGACCACGATTGGGAGCCACCGATCCTGAAAGCTGCACTGGAGACTCCGGCCTTCTACATCGGTTCACAAGGCAGCCAGAGAGCGCGTGACGCCCGAATGCTGATATTGGAGGCGATGGGCGTTGATGAGAAGAGCCGCGCCCGACTACATGGACCGGTGGGGCTGATCCCGTCGGCAAGAGATGCCGGCACGCTTGCCGTTTCCGTGCTGGCCGAGATCCTCGCCAAAGCCGCGGAATTGCATCGATGATCCGGGTCGGCGTGCTGCTGGCTGCGGGCTATTCGCGACGCTTCGGCCCAACGAACAAGCTGTTGGCCCTCTTTCGCGGGGCACCACTGGCAACCTGCGCCGCAAACGCAATGCGCGCGGCGGAACTGGACCACCGCATCGCAGTGGTGGCCGATCCGGCGCTGACGCCACTCCTGGAGGACTTCACCATCGTGCCCCTCGCCGAAGGTGACATGCTGCAGTCCGACAGCCTGAAGGCCGGCATCCGGGAGGCTGCCCGCCACCGACCAAACCGCGTTCTGTTCGCCCTCGCCGACATGCCCTGCGTGAGCGCCGATCTGCTCGACCGTGTGCTCCGAACCTGCAGCGACACGCACGCCAGCGCTGTCACCGACGGCAGGCGTCGAATGCCTCCGGCCTGTTTCCCCGGCCAACAACTCGCCGATTTCCAGCGCCTTGAAGGAGACCGTGGGGCCGGATCGCTTCTCACCGCTCTGCCGGAAAACCAACTCGTCTCCGTTTCCGCTGCCTGCCTCGGCGACGTCGACACGAAAGCCGACCTCGAGGCGCTGGAATGGCTTTGAGTGTGGAAACCGCCGGAAGCTTCCCAAAAATAGGCATCCTAAAACGGCAACCAAGCATCCAGAGCGGGGATCCAGGTCGGGCGTAGGCTATTTGCACTGGTTTCGTTCGCGCCGGGCAAGTCGTCCTCTGTTCGCCGTGTGACGGCCAAGCAGCAGCGCAACGGCCCTTGTCTCGCTCCGAACACGCATGGTTGAAAACGCTGGCTCGGAACTTGGCGGGACCACCCTGCCCCACTCAACCGGGTTCGCTCTGACACAGCCCCTCTCGATTCAATGCCCCAGCAGCCAGATAACAATAATATTGCACCCCGAGCGGCAGGATCGCATCATTGAACCGATAGCTGGGGCTGTGAAGATTGCCACCACCCTCTGCAGGGCCATTGCCGATCCAGACATAAGCGCCGGCAACCTCCTGCAACATGAATGCAAAATCCTCGGCCGCCATACTTGGGGGAAGGTCCTTTTCCACCGCATTTGGTCCGACGACGGCCGTTGCCGCGACCTCAGCAAGGGCCAAGGCCGGATTTGCATTGATCGTCGCAGGATAGCGGCGTTGGTAATCCAGCTGCGCGGTAGCATGGAAGGCTGCCGCGATCGCCGCCGCGCGATGTTCCATCTCGGACTGGAGAAAATCGCGGGTCTCGGGCCGAAAACTGCGCACCGTGCCGCGCAGCGTGAGCATCTCCGGAATGACGTTCAGCGTGTCCCCGGCAAAGATCTGTGTGATGGAAATGACTGCCGGGTCGGTCGGGGCGATGGCACGGCTGACAAGGGTTTGCCAGGCCATCTGGACCTGTGCGGCAAGCGTGATCGGGTCGATCCCCTCATGCGGCATGGCACCATGACTGCCGCGCCCGATCAGCCGCAACTCAAACGTATCGAAAGCGGCCATGACCGGGCCGGCATGGAGAGCAAAATGGCCTTCCCGCAAGCCGGGCCAGTTATGCATGGAGAAGACCATGTCGACCGGAAACTTTTCGAAGAGCCCCGCCTCCATCATCACACGAGCGCCGCCCTCGTTCTCCTCGGCCGGCTGGAAGATGAAGACCACGGTGCCGGGGCCGGGCGGCTCCTGAACCATCGCACGCGCGGCTCCCAAGAGCATCGTCGTGTGGCCGTCATGGCCACAAGCATGCATCTTGCCCGGAACGGTCGAGGCGAATGTCAGACCGGTTGTTTCCGTGATCGGCAGCGCGTCAATGTCCGCGCGCAGCCCGACCGACCGCCCCTCCCCGTTTCGCAATACACCTACAACCCCTGTCCCGGCGATGCCCTCATGCACCTCCAGCCCCATGGCCCTCAACTCCCGGGCGATGAACGCAGCGGTGCGATGTTCTTCGAAGGCCGTCTCCGGATACGCATGGAGGTCGTGGCGCCATTCTCTGAGCAACGGCACCATTTCCTGAACCGCGCGCGAAACCTGCATCGCCGTCACCCGCTGACGAACGTCAGGCCAATGCCGGCCGCGAGCCCGACCAGAAACCAGGCGACCCGGTCGATGACCGGGATGTGACCAGCCAATGCAGCAGGTTTGGCCGCGGACGTGGCCTCCGCAGGGACAGCCTCCACCTCTGGGACCTCACCGGTCAAGACACGCGAGAACGCGGAGAAGAAATCGTTGGCCGTTTTCTTGGCGACTCCTTGAATCAGGCGCCCACCGACGCTCGCCAGCTTTCCGGCAACTTCGACATCGGCCTCGTAAGTCAGCCGCGTGCCGTTCTCCTCCGGTGCCAGCGACACTCTTGCAGTTCCCTTGGCATACCCCGCCGGGCCGCCCTGCCCCCGGCCCCGCAGCGTGTACGAGACTGGCGGATTCAGGTCGGCCAGTTCCACCTTGCCCTTGAACGAGGCCGAGACTGGCCCGACCTTCACAACGATGGTCGAGGTAAATTCCGTTTCGCCAGTCCGCTCGATGGCGTTACATCCGGGAATCGCGCGTCCCAGGACATCAGGATCGTTCAGGCCCTCCCAAACGCGCTCCTGCGTGGCCGGTATGAATGCGTCCCCTTCAAGCCGCATGGTTGCCCCCCACGATGCCGGCATAGGCACGGATGAGCGCCTGCGTTCCCTCCTCCCCGAACCCCTCTTCGACGAGTTGCCGATAGAGTTTGCGCGCAAGAGCCAGCCCCGGAAGCGAGAGTTGCATGGCCTCGGCCTCCTCGAGCGCAATCGACATGTCCTTGACAAAATGGTGAATGAAGAAGCCCGGCGAAAAATCTTCCGCCACGATCTTTGGACCCAAACCCTTGAGCAGGAAGCTTGAAGCGGCGCCGGTGCCGACCACATCGAGCGTGGCCGCCTGCGAAAGACCGGCCGCCTTGGCATAGGCCAGGCATTCGCAAACGCCGACCATGGTCGAGGCGATCGCGATCTGGTTGGCCATCTTGGTGTGCTGCCCGGACCCGGCCGGCCCCATGTGCGAAACGGTCTTGCCCAGTATCTCGAAGAGCGGCCGCGCGGCCGCAAATGCGTCGGGGTCACCGCCGACCATGATTGCCAGCGCCGCGGCCTTGGCGCCTCCCTCGCCACCAGAGACGGGCGCGTCGAGCGCCGACAGCCCCTGCGCCGCGGCCCTGTCCGCGATGCGCCGAGCAAGGTCCGGGCTCGAGGTGGTCATGTCGATCAGGATGGCGCCGTCGCGAGCGCGATCGAGAATGCCGCCGGGAGAGAGATAGATCTCTTCGACATCCGCAGGATAGCCTACGATGCTGATCACCACGTCGCATTCGGCGGCGACATCGCCAAGGTTGTCGCACCAGACCGCGCCACGATCGACGAGAGCCTCTGCCTTATGGCGGCTACGGTTGAAAACCCGAAGCACGTGGCCGACATCGAGGATATGCCCGGCCATATATTGCCCCATGATCCCCAGGCCGATGAAGCCGACCGTCATTTTCCCCGTCTCAGCCGTCATGTGTCTTCATCCTCGTTTCTGAAATTGTTCTTCGAAAGTCGGTGCACTCGGCCGCGCGTAGCAGGGCGCGAATACGCTGTGGCGTGAGCGGCAATTGCTCGACGCGAACCCCGATCGGAATCAGTGCGTCGTTTACGGCATTCGCGATCACACCGATCGATCCCATTATGCCACCCTCGGCCATACCCTTGATGCCGACCGGAGTGCGCCGATTGGGGGTATGCATCGGCAGGATCTCGATCTGGGGAACCTCGCAGGCGGAGGCGATCAGATAGTCCGCGAATGTCGCGCTGATGTTCTGGCCGGCGGAATCGTAGACGACCTCTTCCATCAACGCACCGCTCAGCCCCATCGCGACAGCGCCTTGTTGCTGTCCCTTCACGACCACCGGGTTGAGCACCGTTCCGCAATCCTCCGCCACGATATAACGGGCAATCGACAGTCGGCCGGTAGCCGGGTCGATCTCGACCTCGCAGGCATGGGTTGCGTTGGAATAGGTCATGGGCGGCGGATCGTAGGTCAAGGACACATCGAGCCCCGGCGTAATCCCCTCCGGCAGGGCCGTCGGATCGAGATAGGCCCGCCGCGCTACATCCGAGAGCGTCAGGCCACTGTGCTGCCATTCGGCATCCAGGTACTGTTCGATCCTCCCGTCATGAATACGAAGGCCCTGTGCGTCGTTCACGTTCAGCATGCCTGCGGCGATAGCCAGCGCCTTGTCTCGCGCTTTCTGAGCGCAAAGATAGAGCGTTCCGCCCCCCGCCGTCGCCCCGCGACCGCCACGGCTGCCCATGCCATAAGGGGCGATATCGGTATGCCCCATGTGGACAATCACAGATTCCGTCGGCACGCCGAGCCCTTCGGCGACCGCCTGGGCGAGCGGCGTCTCATATCCCTGCCCGGACCCCATCAGCCCAACCGACGCATTGACAACGCCGCTCGGCTCGATCCGAACCCAAGCCGCCTCGTGGCCTGAGCCGGGAATGCCGGCCGCCTTGTAGAATTGCGATCCATAGGTGGTGGATTCAATCACCGTGCAGAATCCGAGCCCGAGGAGTCGCCCCGCCTGTCGTGCTTCCTCCTGCCGTTGGCGGAAGGCGGGCACGTCAATCGCCGCCGCTGCAGCCTCGAGAGTTTCCAGCGGCGTAACGTCTTCCAGAACCTCGCCGGTCGGCATGGCAAACGGCAGGTCCTCGGCGCGCAGCGCATTGACCCGCCGCACTTCCAGCGGCTCCAGCCCAAGGTCGCTGGCAACCGCGTCTATCGTGCCGTCCATCACCCAACTGGTGATTGCCATCGGGGCCCGCATCGGCCCGTTGCCACATTTGTTGGTCAGCACGACTTTCACGTCGAAAGCGTAGTCGTTGATCCGATACGGCCCGGTCAGGATCATGGCAATAACCCGCGCCATGTAGTTCGCCGGGTAAAAGCAATAGGCGCCGAAATCCTCGGTCAGTTCCAATTCCAACCCGAGGATCCGGCCATCGGCCCGCACGGAGGCCCGCGTCACGCAGTGGGTCTCCCGGGCGTGGCTCGCGGAGGTCAGGTTCTCCATCCGGTCCTCGCGCCACCGCACCGGGCGGGCGAGGTGGCGCGAAAGGGCCGCCACTGCCAGTTCCTCTCGGTAGAGTGCAATCTTTTGCCCGAAAGCGCCGCCGATATCCGGGCTGATCACCGTGACCTGCGTTTCCCGCATCCTAAGTCGTCCTGCGAGTTGCCCGCGCAGCGGGTGCGGCGCCTGGGTGCCGATATGCATGGTCAGGTGTTCGCGGCCCGCGTCCCAATCCGCCAGGCATCCGCGCGTCTCCATCGGCGAATGGGTATGGCGGTGGAGGTCGAAACGCGCCTCCACGATCCGTTCTGCCTCGGCACTGCGGGCGGCGATATCGCCGGCGCTGAAGAACTGGTGAGACACCAGATTTCCAGAAAGCGCTTCATCGACCTTGGGCGCGTCAGGGCGAAGCGCCGAATCCGTGTCGACAACGGAATCGATTGGCTCATACTCTACCTCGACGCGTTCCGCCGCGTCTTCGGCAACATAGCGATCCTCGGCGAGCACCACCGCCACCGGGTCGCCGTGAAACCGTACTTTGTCGATGGGTAGCGTCGTCATCTCGACCGGATGCAGGCCCTCGATCGGCGGCGCGAGCCGGAGCGACGTCGTCCAGCACGCAAGGTCCTCGCCGACGAAGACGCCGGCAACCCCGGGCATTGCCCGAGCCGCGGCGCAGTCGACAGACAAGATCCGCGCATGTCCGTGCGGCGAGCGCACGAAACAGGCATGCAGCGCGCCCGGCATCGCGATGTCGTCGAGATACCGCCCCTTGCCGATGAGAAAGCGCCGGTCCTCGCGGCGCGGCAGAGGTTGACCGATATAGCGGAAATCATTTTTCGCGGTCATGCGCTCGGCCCCTCCCGTATCACCCGCGCCGCTTTCAGGATCGCCGCAACGATGCTCTGGTAGCCGGTGCATCGGCAGATATTTCCCGACAGCACTTCGCGCACTTCCGCTTCATCCGGGTCGGGGTTCTCACGCAGATAGGCTTCAAAGGTCATGACGATGCCAGCGGTACAGAACCCGCATTGCAGCCCATGTTCCTCGTGCAGGGCCTGCTGGAGCGGGCCAAATGCATCGCCGGTCGCGACCGACTCGATGGTGGTCACCTCATGACCCTCCATCTGCACCGCAAATGTCAGGCAGGACCGCGCTGGTTCGCCGTCGATCAACACCGTGCAAGCACCGCAAATGCCGTGCTCGCATCCGACATGCGTGCCCGTCAGGTGCAGGTCCTCGCGCAAAACGTCCGACAGCAGCTTTCGTGGCGGCACGCGAATCTCGCGCGTCTCTCCGTTTACCACCAGCGAGATCTCGACAGGAGCGGTCATACCGGCACTTCCTTCCGCTCGAAAGCGCGGATCAGAGCGCGCATGGTCACGTCCTTCACCAGTTCACGACGGAACTCCGCCGGCACGCGGGTGTCATCCTCGGGCGAGACGGAGTTTGCGGCCAGTTCAGCGAAACTCTTGGCCATCTCCGCGTTTGAAGGAGAGCCCATGGCCGCGGTTTCCACTGCTGTAAGCCGCTGCGGCACCGGCGCCACGCCGCCCATCCCTAGGCGGAGCGTCTCGATGGCACCAGACGCGTCGCGCGTCAGAGATACCGCCGCGCTGACCACTGCGAAATCCCCGTGCCGCAGGCTGAACATCTCGAAGGCCGTGGACGCCCGCGCCCCCATGCGCGGAAAGCGCACCGCGGTCACCAGTTCGCCCGGCTTTAGGTCAACCGTCATGATCGAAAGAAAAAACTTGGAAGCCGCCACAACCCGCGTTCCGATGGTCGATTGCAGAACGATGTCGGCCCCCAGGGTCACGGCGACCAGCGGGAGCTGGGCGGCAGGGTCAGCATGTGAAAGGCTGCCGCCAAGCGTGCCGCGCCAGCGGATGGCATAGTGCCCGATCGTTGCAGCCGCCTCTGCTAGAAGCGGCAGGTCGCGCCGGGTCTCGACCGAAGTCGCCAGCCGTTGGTGTCGCGTCATAGCACCGATCTCCACGATGTCCGCCGAGGGGCGAACATAGTCGAGGTCAATGAGGTCATTCAGGTCGACGAGATGCTCGGGGCGTGTGATTCGCATGTTCATCATTGGCCCGAGGCTCTGGCCGCCGGCCAGCGGCTTGGCCGTGTCACCGAGCCGACCGAGGAGCGCGAGCGCTTCGGCAAGTTCGCGTGGCCGGTGATAGGAGAATGGGGCGGGTTTCATTGCGTGGCCAACTACCAGATCAGGGAGGCGCCGCTGGCCTTGTCGAAGACATGAAGCCGGCTGAGATCGACCGAAAGCGCGACGTTCTCGCCAAGCGCGTGATCGAGATCCTTTCCGACGCGGAAGAAGAGCTCTTCTCCGCAGAAGTCAAAGCCGAGGAACTGATCCGAGCCCACCGGCAGAACCGAGTTTACTTTTCCCCTAATCAAGGAGTCCTCACCGCTGCTCCGGGTTTCATCTACGTCTTCGGCCCGGATCCCCAGACGAATTTCGCGGCCATTGCTGCTCGCCAGTTTCCGGGCGGTTTCCCCCGCGAATTTCAGCTTTAGATCCCCTCGGACAAAACTTACCGTCTCCCCGTCCGAGACCTCAACCGCGCCGTCGATATAGTTGATCGGCGGGTTGCCCAGGAACGAGGCCACGAAAGTGTTCTGCGGGCGTTCGTAGATGTCGTCCGGTGTTCCGATCTGCTGCACCACCCCGTCCTTCATGACCACGATGCGGTCCGCCAGAGTCAGCGCCTCGGCCTGATCATGGGTCACGTAGACGAAGGTCGTCTGCATGGCGTGGTGCAGGTCTTTGATCTCGGCGCGCATGGAAATCCTGAGCGCAGCGTCGAGATTCGACAGTGGCTCATCCATCAGGAAAACAGCCGGGTTGCGGACCATCGCCCGGCCGAGCGCCACGCGCTGCCGCTGGCCGCCAGACAATTGTGATGGCCGACGGTCCAACAGGTGCGATATCTCCAACTTATCCGCCGCGTCCTGCACCCGGCGGGCCGTTTCCTCGCGCGGCACTTTCCGCATCTGCAACCCGAAGGCGATATTGTCGAAGACCGTCTTGTGCGGATAGAGCGCATAGCTCTGGAACACCATGGCGACATCCCGCCGGTGTGGCGGCATGTAATTGACCATCTGGTCGTCGAAGAGGAGGCGACCGTCGCTGACCTCCTCTAGCCCCGCAATCATGTTGAGCGTCGTCGACTTGCCGCAACCCGAGGGACCGAGGAGAACGAGAAACTCCTTGTCACGAATGTCGAGGTTGAGATCCTTCACGGCATGAAAGCCGTTGGAGTATTTCTTACCGACACTCTCAAAGCGAATGCCCGCCATGAGGTCTTTCCTTTCTAGCCTTTCACGGCACCGGCAGTGAGGCCGGAGACGATGTATCTCTCGAAGATGATCGCAACGATCACGGGTGGAATAATAGCAAGCACCCCAGCCGCGTTGATGAACGAAAAGCTGATCGTGAAGTCGGACGTGAAGGCCGCGAGCAGGATCGGCAGCGTCTGCGACGCCTCGGTCTGTGTGAACATCAGCGCAAGCAGGAATTCGTTCCAGCTTGTCAGGAAGGTGAAGAGCACGACCGCCACCAGAGATGGCAACGACAAGGGCAGAAACACCCGTATCAACGCCTGGAAACGAGAGCAGCCGTCAACCCGCGCCGCCTTGTCCAGCTCGTCCGGAAGGCCCTCAAAATACTGAAGCAGGATGAAGACCGAGAAGGGAACCGTGACTGCCAGATAAGTTAGAACCAACGAACCGATCGTGTCCAACATGCCGAGTTTTCGGATGACCAGAAAGAACGGGACGACCAGCGCGATATCCGGGATCACTCTGGTAATCAGGATGAAATAGACTGTCGCGTTACGGCCCCAGGTTCGGATCTTCGCCAAGGAATAGGCCGCAGGCACAGCCACCAGCAGGTTCAGGATGACGACCAGCGTCGCGACCGTGAGGCTGTTTGCCATCGCTGGCAGTAGGCTGCTCGCGGTGGAGGGAATGAAGCCGCCGGCCGCCGGGTCCTGCCCGCTACGCGTCTCGTATGTGACTGTCTCTTCTTCCGTTGCACTAAAGATCGCCTTGAAGTTCCGAAGCGTCGGCTCCTCGGGGATCCAGTGCGGCGGGACCGATACGATTTCCGCCTCGGTCTGAACGGACGAGGACACCAGCCAGGTCACAGGAGCGATGACGTAGACGGCCAGTAGAATTGAGCCGCCGAATATTATCAGCCGCTGGGCTATCCGAGCGAGACGTTGGCGCCGCCGGTAGTCGACGACCTGCGTGCTGGAGCTTGGCACATCGCTCATGGTCAAACCTTTCGGCCAAGAGATCGGATGAAGGTGTAGGACAGCGCGAAAGTCACCAATGCCAGCACGTAGGACATTGCCGCACCGCTGCCGAAGGAGAGGTTACGGAATGTCTCAACATAGATGTGCCAGGAAAGCACGTGGCTGGCATTGCCCGGGCCACCTTCGGTGAGGATGAAGAAAAGGTCGAAATGCCGGATTGCCATCATCGTCTCGTAGATCAGCACCAGCATGAAGCCGGGTTTCATCGCCGGCAGCGTGACATGGATGAAGCGTTGCCAGACGCCGGCGCCGTCCACACGGGCGGCCTGATAAAGGTCAGAAGGGATCGCTTTCAGCGACACCAGAAGCAGGATCGTCGCGAGCGGGACCTCCTTCCAGACGAAGGCATTGGCGATCAGGAAGATCGTCTTGTCCTGATCCCCTAGCCAGACCATGTATTTATCAATGAAATCAAGTTGATAAAGGATACCATTCAGAGCGCCGTAACCTGAATCGTAGATCCATTTCCACATCAACGCGTTGGCGACATAGGGAATCGCCCAAGGGACCAGGAGGATCGTCGACAGAACGCGGCGTCCGCGGAAGTTCTGGTTTAGCAGCAGCGAGACGAGTAGCGAGATGGCAAGGATCGCAGCGACGGAAACCACCGAAAAGGTCACCGTCCGCGCCACCGAGACCCAGAAGAGATCGTTAGTGAACAGATCGAGATAATTGTCCAGCCCGACAAAAGGCGTCCGGTTTGGCCGTGTGAGCTTGATGCGGAAGAAACTCAGATAGAACGAATAGAGGATCGGAAACACCGCGACCCCCATAAGCACCGCCAGAACCGGCGCGAGAAAGATTGCCGCGCTGCGCTCCTCGTACCCGAAGAGGCGCCTCATGGAACCCCTGACCGGTTGATGATAGTTTACGTCCGCCACACGCGCGCCCGCCCTTCAAACTTGCACGGAAAAGTATCCGGCGCGAGCGACTCTCGAGCCGGACACGGCTTTCAGATTTCAGTAGTCCTGCTTCAACTCGTCCCAGAACTCTGCCGATTTCATCACCGCCGTGGCGGCATCGGTGTTGCCCAGAATGGCGGATTGCCAAGCGGACCCGTTCGTCTCGTTCCACTCCCCGAACCACGGCGTCACGACATCCTTCTTCATCGCCAAGGCTTGCTGAGCCTGGATCATGTCAACATTGCCATAGGCATCGTAGGCAGCGCGGATCTCGGGATCGTCGAAGAGCGGCTTCACCCCGAAACCCGCCCCGATATCGAGGAAGAGGAACTTTTGGAAGGTGTATGCGCCATTGGCCTTTCCACCGAACCACTCGATCAGCTTGGCGGTGCTCTCCGCCCGCGCCTTGTCCTGCGCCGCTTGTGAGGCCATACCGTGGAATCGCATCCAGCCGACCGTATTGTGGTCACCGTTCGGCCCCTTGGGCATCATCGCCTGCTTCACGTTGCCAGCGATTTGGGACTGCTCGGGATCGTTCAGCATCCGGAGCCGGTATTTCGCCACCATCGCGAAGGCATGGTTTCCGGACGCAAAGGCTTTCAAGCCGGAGAGTTCCCCGGTCTCGACGCAGGCTGGCGACACGATGCCATGGGTGTTGACGGCATCGACGACCCATTGCAGCGCCTCGACGGCCCCCTTGTCCTTCTCCTGCATGACCGCCATGCCGTCGTCATCGACGAAGCGGCCGCCGTGCGAGAACACCAGCGCCGACATAAATTCGATCAGCCAGCTCTCCTGGGCCATTGCGAGCATCATCGGATAGTCGGAGATGCCCTTCTCCTTCATCACCAGAGATTGCTCGACCACTTCCTCCCAGGTTGCAGGCGGCGCGTCGAAACCCGCCTCCTTTATCTTCGACTCGTCGTAGAGAAAGGCCATGAAGTCGGTGTAGTAGGTCAGGCCGTATTGACGGCCGTTATAGGTCATCGAGTTGGTGCAAAAATCCTCCGCCTCGGCATTGTACGCCATCAGGAAGTCAAACTCATCCACGGGCGAGATCCAGCCCGCCTCGGCCCATTCCGGCAACCACGCATCCGAGACCCACATCATGTCGAGCGGCGCGCCGCCGACGAACTTGGTCACCATGCTCTCACGGTACTGGGCCCACGGCGCATTGCCATAGTTGACCGGAATCCCGGTGGCCTCGGTAAAGGCGTTAACATGGCTCTGCACCGTATCGACGGCCGCCGACCATGTCTGCATGTTGATCGTCGGCCCGCCCTGGGCGAAGCCGATCCGCGCAGGCGCCGCAAGTGCGACGGCACCCGCGGCGGCGGAGGTCCGCAGGAAGTCCCGCCGACCAAAGTTCGATTTCAGAAGTCCTGACATCTCTTGATCCCCGTTGTCCTTATCGGCCGCCACAGCTCGGAAGCCTCGCCGCGAATGACCACCTTTGCCGTCGGAGCACCCGACAGCATGAGTCTAACGCTAGCGATTCGTTCAATTGTCGTCAATTGACGACTTATAGCACAACTAGAAGTGCCATAAATCGACGCAGAATCGATCAAGCCGGACTACAGCCCGGCTCAATTCGATAGCAGGTTATGAATATTGCGGTGCAGGCGTCGACTAGTCGGCTGCAGCTTGCGCCTCGACCATGGGCACAAATCCACCTAGGAACATCCGGACATGCATCTCCACGATCCGGTCATCATCCACGACGGTCCGCGCCTTGTAGATGTGTTTGCGAATGGCGTAGTGTGAGATGGCTCCATGCAGGGTCCAGCCCATTTCGAGCACGAGTGCGCGATCCTCGGGCAAAGTCACATCAAACTCGTGCGCCGCCTCGCGCATTAGGACCTCCAGCAGCTGCGTGATGATGCTGGCAATATAGTCTGGCGCCATGCTTCCGTCGGTCAGCGAGGCAAACAAAAACAGCCTCAGCCATTTCCGGGTCAACGTTTTTTGTAAATATTCCTGATAGAAAGAGAAAAATCTCTCTTCCACAGGCACGGACCGATCCTGCAATTCGACAAACCAGCTCGCCTTGAAAACCCCAAGGATCTCTTCCCGATAGACCTCCGCCACGAGCTCTTCCTTGGTCGGGAAGAAACGATACAACAGCCGCTGGGACACTCCACAGGCCTCTGCAAGCCGGCGCGTTTGACCCGAGAGGCCATTCTCGGAGAAGAACTGAGCGGCCGTGTCCAGGATCTGCGCTCGCCGTTCGGCATGTGGAAGCCGCGATTGCGACGCCCCGGACGCCCCCCTGCCCTCATCCGACGCCGTTCGCGTCCTTTTGCGCATCGTGTTCGCCTTCATTCTCACCCGGTGACCCCTCAACATGCCTCGCACCGGCTTATAGCACCCGCCTCGGACAGCCAAGTCCCACACGGTGGCCGGCTGAAGCAGATGCATGTCGTCAGACGACGACTTATTTATTGCACGCACATGACAAGCCCGTCTATCCTCTGTTGGATGGCGCAAAAACCGAACCACCCGAACGAGGCCAAATGACATGATATTCGAAAAGCGCACCTACCGAGTTACCGCCGGCAAAGCCCCTGAATTCCTCAAGCTCTACGAAGCAGAGGGACTAGGCATCATCACCAAATACGCCACGCTCAACGGATGCTGGACAACCGACAGCGGCCCGTTGAACTCCGTGGTCTTTCTCTGGTCCTACGAGGACTATGGCCACAGGAGTCAACAACGCGCGAAGCTCGCGGCAGATCCGGAATGGCAGGCCTTTGTTCCGAAGATCCTTCCGTATCTCGACTACCAGGAAAGCGTGTTTCTTCTTCCGGCGGCATTCTCGCCACTCTAGGGGACGCAGAAACAGTTTCCAGCCTGCAGAAGAGCGAGGTGGCTCGGGAAGCCTGAACAGGTGAGACAGGTGCGTTTTCTGCTCCCAATCTGGCAGTAATGCCGGGGTGATGGAATGAAACAGGCCAGGACGTCCGGGACGAAATCACGTCGGCGCATTTATGGCGAATGCCATGTTAGCTAGGTTTAAGGGCGACGGACAGAATCGAAGCTTGTGCAACTGCCAATAACTGGGCGCGTCAACTGCAGGGGCTTGGACATGACGTGCGCCTGATTCCGCAGGCTCACTGTCTGTTCGGAGACTGGTTAGAATTTGTCTGCCAGCACCGCAGAAGGAACTGGAAGACATGGATGTCGATGAGATGGTCAGATTGATCATGGCGCGTGGGGACGCTAATCACGTCCCTTGAGGGAGAGACCTACGACCGACCTGCCGGAACGCCGCCCATTGGGCGGCGTTCGGCGTTTTAGGGGCATCGGAGGTATCCCATGGGCGCCGTCTTCTTCACTCTCGGCGTCGACTTCATGATCGCCATCATCGCCACCCTATAAATTGAGCCCGATGCGCCAACCGGCTCGCTAGCCACAGGCGCAATACGAACAACAACCTCGGTTGCGTAACGGTAAGCACGAATGGTTTCGTGGTGGCCGATTTGGAACTAGTAGAGGGAAGCGGCCTGCAGCCACTTACAGGTCACGTCTACTCTCTCAACAATGCATAGATCGCCGGAACCACCTCCGGGATTGCGTCCGCTGCGGCGGCCAGCGCGTCGTCGATCTCCTCCTGCGCCAGCCCGAACATCGAGTTGCCATTGTCGTCGAACATGTGGACGAGGATTGGAAGCATCAGCTTCGCTCCCTCGGATGTTTCGACTTTGGACTTCCAAGCGGCGGGGGCTAATTTGACGGCGTCCATGAACCCTTCGCACCAGTCCATGGCGATCACATGGCCTTCTTTCATCTGCCAGAATACCGGATCGATGGTCTTAGACTGGCCTTCGAGGATCGAAGAGATTTCGTCAAAGCGATCGGTGACCAGTTTCTTGATGTGGTCAGGCACGGCATCGGGATCTCCGAGAGCGGTGACAATCCAAACCTCCTCGGGGATCTCTTCTGGAAGACACGCCACGCCGGTCAGGAAGCCGTCAAGATCGGAGATCGCCATGGAGTCCTCGGGTGCGTCCTTGGACGTTAGGTATGCGTCGAGTTTCTGAAGGGGATCCATTGGCGGAAGGCTCCACAGTTGGGTCCGGTGGAATCAACTTCTGCTTGTCATATCGTCATGACGCCAGTACGCCGCTCTATCAGCCACGTTTTTTTACGTTAGATCAGACTGAGCCGACGGGCTCAAAAAAGAATTCGAGCGCTTGTCTCGCCCCCTGTCTCGCCCGCCAGTCGGCGTCACCTTATGTGATCGCCCAAGTCTTTGAAAGGATGGTGAGCCGTACAGGATTCGAACCTGTGACCCACTGATTAAAAGTCAGTTGCTCTACCAACTGAGCTAACGGCCCATCCGAGGCCCGCTGACTAAAAGACCTGCCGCATGGGGTCAAGCATAAAATTCACTCTCTCTTCAAAAGCGCGGGCGCACCGCGTATATCCCCCGCACCATGGCTGATTCTGATCAACACCCCGCGCTGAACTTCATGAAAATGCACGGTCTGGGCAACGATTTTGTCGTTGTCGATGGCCGGCATGGCGCCGTGCCGCCCATCGGCCCCGTTGCGAGAGCCCTGGGCGATCGCCACCGGGGCGTGGGGTTCGATCAGCTTGCCGTGATCGAGGCCGATGAGGTGGCCGATGCGCGGCTGGTCTTCTACAACGCTGACGGATCTCTTTCGGCGACCTGCGGAAACGCGACTCGCTGTGTGGCCCGGCACCTGATGAACGAATCCGGCAAGTCCTCGGTAACGCTTCGGACGGAGCGGGGATTGCTTGCCTGCGCGGATGCCGGCGACGGGCTGACCCGGGTCAATATGGGTGCACCGCTGCTCGATTGGGCCGAGGTTCCGCTGGCCGAAGCGATGGATACGCTGGAGTTGCCCATCGAGGGGCGTCCGACGGCGACCGGCATGGGCAATCCGCATTGCACCTTCTTCGTGGACGATGTGGACGCGGTGGACCTCGCCGCCTTTGGCGCCGAGCACGAGCATCACCGCCTCTTCCCCGAGCGGACGAATGTGCAGGTCGCGCATGTGATCGGACCGGACCACTTGCGGATGCGGGTTTGGGAGCGTGGCACGGGGATTACGCTCGCCTCCGGCTCATCCTCCTGTGCGACCGCCGTGGCCGCCGCGCGGCGTGGGCTGACCGGGCGCAGTGTCCGCATCGAGCTCGATGGCGGCACGATCTTCATCGACTGGCGGGAGGACGGCGTGCATATGACCGGTCCGACGGCCCATGTGTTCAATGGCACGCTCACCCCTGCCTTCCTCGAGAGCCTCTGAGATGAGCGCGCCCGTCTTCTCCACACTCGGCTGCCGCCTCAACGCTTACGAGACCGAAGCCATGAAAAAGCTCTCGGCCGAGGCCGGGATCGACAATGCCGTGGTGATCAACACCTGCGCCGTGACCGCCGAGGCGGTGCGCAAGGCGCGGCAGGAAATCCGGCGGCTGCGGCGGGAAAACCCGGACGCGACGCTGATCGTGACCGGTTGCGCCGCGCAGACCGAGCCGGAAACCTTTGCCGCCATGGCAGAGGTTGACCGTGTGATCGGCAATTCGGAAAAGATGCAGCTCGAGACGTGGGCCGCCATGTCCGGCCCAGATTTCATTGGGGCGACCGAGAAGGTTCAGGTGGATGACATCATGTCGGTGCAGGAGACCGCCGGTCACCTGATCGACGGCTTCGGCACCCGATCCCGCGCCTATGTCCAGATCCAGAACGGATGCGATCACCGCTGCACCTTCTGCATCATTCCCTTCGGGCGTGGCAATTCCCGCTCGGTACCTGCTGGCGTGGTCGTGGAACAGATCAAGCGGCTCGTGGATAAGGGGTTCAACGAGGTCGTGCTGACCGGTGTGGACCTGACGAGTTGGGGCGCCGACCTTCCCGGCGCGCCGCGGCTGGGCGACATGGTGATGCGGATCCTGAAAATGGTGCCGGACCTGCCGCGCCTGCGCATCTCGTCCATCGACTCGATCGAGGCAGACGAGATGCTCATGCAGGCCATCGCCACCGAGCCGCGCCTGATGCCGCATCTGCACCTGTCGCTGCAAGCGGGTGACGACATGATCCTCAAGCGGATGAAGCGCCGCCATGGCCGCAGCGACGCGATCCGCTTCTGCGAGGAGGCCCGCCGCCTGCGTCCGGAGATGACCTTTGGCGCCGATATCATTGTCGGCTTTCCGACCGAGAGCGAGGAGATGTTCACCCGCTCGCTCGACCTCGTGCGCGAATGCGACCTCACTTGGCTGCATGTCTTTCCCTACAGCCCGCGCAAGGGCACGCCGGCGGCGCGCATGCCGCAGGTCCATGGCGGCGCGATCCGGGAACGGGCGGCGCGCCTGCGGGCGCGGGGCGACGAACAGGTGGCCCGCCACCTGGAGGCGCAGATCGGCCGCAGGCATAACGTGCTGCTGGAAAACGCCCGGATGGGGCGCACCGAGCAATTCACCGAAGTGAGCTTCGAGACCGATCAGCTCGAGGGGCAGATCGTCTCCACCATGATTACCGGCCATAGCCAGAACCAACTGCGGGCCTGACGACTCGATTGGCGGTTCGCAGACCGAACGGCGGCGGCTAGACTCCCCGCAGCTTCGCAAGGAGACCGCCATGCAGCTCTACCATTCCCCCGCCTCCCCCTTCGTGCGCAAAGTCATGGTGACATTGCACGAAACCGGACAGCTCGACGAAGTGGAACTGATCTCCACCGTGGGCAACCCGCTCGACACGTCCAGGGTCTCGCGCACGGAGAACCCGCTGGGCAAGATCCCGACGCTGCTGCGCCCCTCCGGCCCGGCATTATTCGACAGCCGGGTGATCTGCCGTTTCCTCGACGACCGCGCGGGCGCAGGACTCTACCCCGAGAAGCGGATCTGGGAGGTGCTGACGCTCGAAGCGTTGGCGGACGGGATCATGGAGGCCGCGGTGCTCATGGTCTACGAATCCCGCTGCCGACCAGAGGAGAAGATCCACGATTTCTGGGTCGAGGGACAATGGGCCAAGATCGGACGTGGGCTGGACGCGCTGGAGACACGCTGGATGAGCCATCTTTCCGGACCGCTGGACATGGGACAGATCGCCTGCGGCTGCGCGCTCGGTTACCTGGACTTCCGCCATGGCGACCGCGACTGGCGGCAGGGGCGTGATTCGCTCACGCAGTGGGAAGTTCGATTCGCCGAACGCGAATCAATGCAACGCACCCAACCGGAATGATCCGGGCCGATTCGCGGTCAACCGGCCCGTCTTTTCACCTCATCTCGCTCAGAAACTGTAGCTGACACCGAAATTGATGCCCCAGGTGGACATGTTCGCTTCGAGTTCTCCGCCGCCATCGAGGTCGGTTGAAAGCATCGAGAAGGTGCTCTTGTACTCCCCGAAGACCGACCAGGTTTCGGTCAGGGAATAGCGCGCGCCAGCGGCCAGCATCGCGGACGGACCGGCGAGCTGGTATTCAAAGGTCTCATCTTCGCTGCCGGTTCGCCGCACTTCCACATGCGGGATCACCACACCGACGCCAGCCCCCAGATAGGGTGTCAGCCTGCCCTTGGCGCAGAGACCTGGCCAGCGATAAAAAACATTTGCAGTCAAGCTGTTGAGACCATCCGAGAACTCCAGTGTCTCGAATCCGAACTCTTTCAGCGTGTCGTCGGAGGCATAGGCCTTGGTATGCTCGAACTCGACGCCGAAGCCAAGATTCTTGCTGCGCCACCAGGTGGCGCGGAGGCCCCAATGCGGCGGCATCTCGAAGGAACGGCCCTCCCAGTCGGCGAGGAAATCGAATTCGCTGCCCTTCGCATCGCCGCGCACGTGGCTGTCGAAAACTTCCTGTACGCCGGTGTAGAAGCTCAGCTCGATTTCTGCGGCGGCGGGGTTGGCCAGGGCGGTCGTGGCGCACAGGGCAGCCAGAATGCGCTCCATGTCGAGTCTCCCGAAACGAATTTACTTTCTGCGGTTATCACGGCGACTGCGCGTTGCCAGTCCCACGCCAGGCACATTTCCGTTAGCGCGCGAAGTGTTGCCACAACGGCGCGACACATGCCGAAAACCACATATTTTCAAGTTGATTGCGACGACCCGCCGCAGGCTGACGTCAATGACGGGTGGACGGGTCAAATCTCGCCCTCTAATTAGCTTTGCAGACCAGCTGTGCCCTCGGCACCGCACGGTATTCGCATAGCCAGGAAAGGGAGATTCCTCGTGTCCCACGCAGAAGACCACGACGGCACCCGTCGCGACTTCCTCTACTACGCCACCGCTGGTGCCGGTGCCGTAGCCACTGGTGCCGCCGTCTGGCCTCTCATCAATCAGATGAACCCGTCGGCGGACGTCCAGGCCCTCAGCTCCATCCTCGTCGATATCAGCTCGATCGAGGTGGGCACCCAGATCACCGTCAAGTGGCGCGGCAAGCCGGTATTCGTGCGCCGCCGTTCCACGGAAGAGATCGAGGATGCCCGCTCCGTCGATCTCTCCGCGTTGAGCGACACGATGTCCCGCAACGTGAACAAGGAAGGCACCGACGCCTCCGACCAGAACCGCTCGCTGGACGAGGCCGGTGAATGGCTGGTGATGATGGGTGTTTGCACCCACCTGGGCTGCGTGCCGCTCAATGACGCGGGCGACTATGTCGGCCCGACCGGTATTGGCGGCTGGTTCTGCCCCTGCCACGGTTCGCATTACGATACGTCTGGCCGGATCCGCAAAGGCCCGGCTCCCGAGAACCTGCCGGTGCCGACCGCCGCGTTCTTCGACGAAACAACCATTCAGCTCGGCTAAGGGAGACACCAATGGCTGGAATTCCCCACGACCATTATGAGCCGAAGACCGGTGCCGAGAAATGGGTCAATAGCCGCCTCGGCATTATTGGCCTGATCTACGACACCATGATGATCCCCACGCCCAAGAACCTGAACTGGATGTGGATCTGGGGCATCATCCTGGCATTCTGCCTGGGTCTTCAGATTGTTACCGGCATCATCCTGGTGATGCATTACACCCCGCATGTCGACCTGGCCTTTGCCAGCATCGAGCACATCATGCGCAACGTGAACGGCGGGCACTTCCTGCGCTACCTGCACATGAACGGCGCCTCGCTCTTCTTTCTTGCGGTCTACCTGCACATTTTCCGCGGTCTTTACTACGGCTCCTACAAGGCGCCGCGCGAGATCACCTGGATCATCGGCATGCTGATCTACCTGCTGATGATGGGCACCGCCTTCATGGGCTACGTGCTCCCCTGGGGCCAGATGTCCTTCTGGGGCGCGACCGTGATCACCGGCCTGTTCGGTGCGATCCCGGTCATCGGCGAGCCGATCCAAACCTGGCTTCTGGGCGGACCGGCGGTGGACAATGCCACGCTGAACCGGTTCTTCTCGCTGCACTACCTGCTGCCCTTTATCATTGCGGGCCTGACGATCGTCCATATCTGGGCCTTCCATACCACGGGCAACAACAACCCCACCGGTGTTGACGTCCGCCGCGAGAACAAGGAAGTCGCCAAGAAGGACACGCTGCCCTTCTGGCCCTACTTCGTGATCAAGGACTTCTTCGCCCTGGCGCTGATCCTGGTCGTGTTCTTTGCCGTGACCGCCTGGATGCCGAACTATCTCGGCCACCCGGACAACTATATCGAAGCCAACCCGCTGGTGACGCCGGCGCATATCGTGCCCGAATGGTACTTCCTGCCCTTCTACGCGATTCTGCGTGCCTTCACCGCCGATGTCTGGATCGTGATGTTTGCCGACTGGATCACCTTCGGCATCGTGGACGCGAAGTTCTTCGGCGTGATCGCCATGTTCGGCGCGATCATCGTTCTGGCGCTCGTGCCGTGGCTCGACACCAGCCGTGTCCGCTCCGGTCGTTTCCGTCCGATGTTCCGCTGGTGGTTCGCCATCTTCGTGGTCAACTTCGTGGTTCTCACCTGGGTTGGTGCCATGCCTGCCGAAGGGATCTATCCCTATATCGCGCTGGCCGGTGCCACTTACTGGTTCGCCTACTTCCTCGTGATCCTGCCGCTGCTTGGCATCATCGAGAAGCCGGAAGAGCTGCCCGAGACCATCGAGGCCGATTTCAACGCGCATTACGGCAAGTCCAAGGACGATGCCGCGGCCACCCCGGCCGAGTGACAGGAAGGATCGTTCTGACATGATCAAGAAAATCGCACTCACCGCGGCCGTGGCCCTCGCCTTCGCCAGCAGTTCCGCCATGGCGGCGGGCGGCGGAGACGAAACCGTGCTGCCGCATGACAGCCACGGTATCCACGACGTCGCGTTCTCGTTCGAAGGTCCCTTTGGTGCCTACGACCAGATGCAGTTGCAGCGCGGCCTGCAGGTCTATACCGAGGTCTGCGCTGCCTGCCACGGCCTGAGATATGTCCCCCTCCGCACGCTTGCGGATGAGGGCGGCCCGCAACTGCCCGAGGATCAGGTTCGCGCCTACGCGGCCCAGTTCGACATCTACGATGCCGAGAAGGACGAGGACCGTCCGCGGATCCCGACGGACCACTTTCCCGCGAACACCGCGGCCGGCGCACCGGACCTGAGCCTGATGGCCAAGGCCCGCGCGGGCTTCCACGGCCCCTACGGCACCGGGTTGAGCCAGCTCTTCAACGGCATGGGCGGCCCGGAATACATCACGGCCATCCTGACCGGTTATACCGGCAAGGAGAAGGAAGAGGCCGGCAGCATCTTCTACCAGAACACCGCCTTCCCTGGCGGCTGGATTGCGATGGCGCCGCCGCTCGCCGGCGAGGACGTGGAATATGCCGATGGCCATTCCAACTCGCTGCACCACGAGGCAGAGGACGTTTCTGCCTTCCTGATGTGGGCCGCCGAGCCCAAGATGATGGACCGCAAGAAAACCGGCCTCATCGCGGTGATCTTCCTGACGCTGCTGACGGTGCTGCTCTATGCCACCAACAAGCGCATCTGGAAGCCGGTCAAGAAGGCCGCCAAGGAGGCCTGATCCGGCCTGCGGGTTTCACAGCATTTCGAAGGGGCGTTCCGAAAGGAGCGCCCCTTTGGTTATGAGATTGCAGAAATGGCTCAATGCCAAAACATGTGCGCTCAGACCATCTCGGTTTCTGTCCAATTCTCAGACAGTTTGCTACGCTTGATCCCTTAGTGAATGTCAATGCAGCCAGCGTGCCATGTTCCGATCATTTTCATTTATTCTTGCCGCCTGCCTCGGTGCTCTTCCCACGGCCTCCGACGCTCGCGAACTCGCATATCGCGGGTTCGGCCTCGAGCTGTCCTACGTGGACAGCGCCTCATCCCAGGGCGGCCTTGCAGGGTTCGGTTCCGCCGAGATTCTTGTCTCGCACCGTTTAGGACTGCAAGGCGATCTCGCGCTCGAATACCTCGAGACCGAAGACGAGGCCCAAGCTGCTGCTTTATTGGGCCTGCATCCGTATTTGCGCCTTGGGCACGGCCTCTCCTTCGGCGCCTATCTCCTGGGGCGCGGGACATCGGAGCCGGCAACGGCGACGGGCCTGGAGCTGGCCTGGAAGACCCAGAACGGTTTCACCGCCGAAATGTATTTCGGCCAGACATGGGGTGACGAACTGGAGCAGGATGGCTACGTAACCAGCAAGGGCGCCACGCTGGGCTACAGCTTCGCCAATGATGTCTGCGCGACATTGTTCTTCAACAAGGACACGACAAGCGAATCCGGGCGGCGGGATCGTGACTATTACGACTACGGCGTCGGAGCAGAGATACCGGTCGGTGCCACGGGCGATACCCGGCTGACAGCCTCATTCGGCCAGGTCCGTTTCGACGCGGAGGGCGGCCCGGTGACAAAGGTCACCCTTGGGCTGACGCGACAACTCGGTGGCAACCAGAAACGCCCGACCTTTACCAGGCGTCGCTCGGTGCTGACCGAACTTGTCGGTTTCTGAAGCGGTTGCGATTTCTGCCTGGTCGGAACACGCATGGAGCGGAGCGGCCCGCCCACTGTGTTCGGCCCCTGACCTTTCGGCAGGCAGGCCGCAAATGGAACCTGACGATCCGCCCGAATTCAGGATGGTTCGAAGGACTCTCTGCGGGGCGCCGTTTGCCAAAACCGCACAGGTGACATTCCGAACGAAACCTGCACATCTGGCACCATGAATCCGTCTCGCGCCATCCTTCTCAAGCTCGGCTCCGTCGCCATCTTCGTCTCCATGCAGAGCCTGATCAAGGCGACCTCTGGAAGCATCCCCCCCGGCGAGGCGGTTTTCTTCCGGTCATTCTTTGCACTTCCCGTGATCCTGCTCTGGCTGCATCACGATGGCGGGCTCGCCGATGGCTTCAAGACAACGAACCCGACCGGCCATCTATGGCGCGGGCTTCTGGGGGCGAGCGGCATGGGGCTCAGCTTCGCCGCGCTTGGTTACCTGCCACTGCCGGAAGCCACCGCAATCTTCTATGCCGGCCCGATTCTCGTTGTCATCTTCGCCGCGATGTTCCTGAACGAGCAGGTCGGCGTCTTCCGTCTCTCCGCGGTCGCAGCAGGCATGGTCGGCGTGCTGATCATCCTGGCGCCACGGCTGAGCCCCGTGTCGGACGAGGAGCTGGCCCATGCCGAGGCGCTCGGGGCCGTTCTGGCCTTGATGTCCGCCGTTTTCGCCGCCCTGGCGCAGACACTGGTGCGCAAGCTGGTGGCGACAGAAAAGGCGGGGACTATCGTGCTCTATTTCAGCCTGAGCGCGACGGTCCTGTCACTGTCTACGCTCGCCTTTGGCTGGGTCGTGCCTACACCCCGCGAGGCCGCGTTCCTTGTGCTGGCCGGTCTGGCGGGGGGTATCGGGCAGGGAATGCTGACCTCGGCCTACCGTTTCGGTGACGCCTCGCTGATCGCCCCGTTCGACTATGCCTCGATGCTGCTTGCCGTGGCGATCGGGTACATGATCTTCAACGAGGTGCCGAATCTTCCAACCATCATCGGCGCCGTGATCGTGGTCTCTGCGGGCATCGCGATCATTTTGCGGGAACGTCACCTCGGCATCAAACGCGAACGCCAAAGGCGCGTCCTGACGCCCGGCGGGCAGTAGGACAGGCCGCCCGTGCCCGGTCAGGCAGAGATGTAAAGCGGGTCCTTCGGCAGGGTGCCCAGCCGGAAATCGCTGAACTCGACCTTCAACCCCTCGCTGAGCGGCGAACAGGCCATGGGCCCGATCCGCGCCCCCTTGGCAACGAAATTCGCCACCCGAAGGATCTGCCAGTTCCCGAGGCCAAGCGCATGCACGATCACGGCGGAGTCCGTCACGCTCATGCGGATGGTCCAGTCGCAGACCGCGCCATTCGCCGGCGCCATGGACCAGTCAGACCGGCCATCCGTGACCACAACGGCAAGGGTCTCCCGCCCATCCGCATTCTCGATTCCCGCCTTGATCCAGCGGGTTTCGCTCTCCCAGAGCAACAGACCCGCCTGCTCGTATTTCGACGTGAACTCGCCGGTGAAAGTCACCTCGGCCGCGTAATGCTCGGGGGTGTCGAACAGCAGCGCATGCCCATTCGTGTGCTCGAAACCATAATGCGTCTTCTGCCAGAAATCGGTTTTCGCGGCGGTCTCAATGGCAAGGGTATTGCCCGAAACACTCCAGGATTTCGGCGGGTTCATCCAGCTTCCGCGATCAAAGGAAACGTTTTGCATCATGGTCTTCTTCCTCCTCGCCCTTCCCTGCGCTTCAAAAGATGCAAGAACAAGACGCATTTTCTGCAAGGCTCATGTCGCGAAGACAGAGGGATAGGCCCGAGCGCGCCCTTGAGCCTTTCCCTTCCGCCCTCTAAACGGGACTCAAAAGGGAGCCGCCCCATGAGCCTGAACACTTTCGGACATCTGTTCCGCGTTACCACCTGGGGTGAAAGCCACGGGCCCGCGCTCGGCGCCACGATCGACGGCTGCCCGCCGGGTGTGCCCATCAAGGCCGAGGCGCTGCAGGTCTGGCTCGACAAGCGCAAGCCGGGCCAGAACCGGTTCACCACGCAGCGGCGCGAACCCGATCAGGTCGAGATCCTGTCCGGTGTGTTCGAAGGCAAATCCACCGGCACACCGATCCAGTTGATGATCCGCAACACGGATCAGCGCTCCAAGGACTACGGCGAGATCGTCGAGAAATTCCGGCCCGGCCATGCCGACATCACCTACTGGCAGAAATACGGCATCCGCGACTATCGCGGCGGCGGGCGCTCCTCGGCGCGCGAAACCGCAGCGCGTGTGGCTGCGGGCGGCGTTGCCCGCGCGGCGCTGAAGGCGCTGGCGCCGGACCTGAAGATCACCGGCTATATGGTGCAGATGGGCACGCAGATGATCGACCGCGCCCGGTTCGACCTGGCCGAGATCGAGAACAATCCGTTCTGGATCCCCGATGCCGCGGCCGTCGACGACTGGTCGGCCTATCTCGACGGGCTGCGCAAGGCAGGCTCCTCGGTCGGCGGGATGGTCGAGCTTTGCGCCTCCGGCGTACCGGCCGGGCTGGGCGCGCCCATCTATGGCAAGCTCGACACCGATCTTGCCGCCGCGATGATGTCGATCAATGCCGTGAAGGGCGTGGAGATCGGCGAGGGCATGAATGCCGCGATGCTCACCGGCGAGGCCAATGCCGACGAGATTTCCATGGGCAATGACGGCCCGCGCTACAGCTCGAACCATTCGGGGGGCATTCTCGGCGGCATCTCGACCGGGCAGGACGTGATCGTTCGCTTCGCGGTGAAGCCGACCTCCTCGATCCTGACCCCACGCAAGACGATCACAAAGTCGGGCGAAAATACCGAGATCGTCACCAAGGGCCGGCACGACCCCTGTGTCGGCATCCGCGCGGTGCCGGTGGGCGAGGCGATGATGGCCTGCGTGCTTCTGGATCACCTGCTGCTGAACCGCGGCCAGATCGGCGAAGAGCTGCCCGGCCGGATCGGCTGAACCAATGCTCACCGTTCTGGACATTATCCTGCCGATCTTCGTGCTGATCGGGGCGGGCTTCGTGCTCGGTCGTCAGGGCGTTTTCTCGGCCAATGACATCCGCGTGCTCGGCCGCTTCGTCATCAAGCTGGCCCTGCCGGCGCTGATGTTCAACGCCATCGCCTCTCAGCCGATCGGCGCGGCGATCCAGCTACCTTATGTGTTGATTTACGGGCTCGGAACGGTTGCGCTCATGGTGGCGCTCTATACCGCCTTTCGCCGCGCGGGCCGCTACGACCATATCACCGCGACACTGGCAACCATGGGCTCGACCGTGTCCAATAACGGCTATGTCGGCTATCCGATCCTGCTACTGGCAATGCCAGGCATCGCCAACCAGGCCTTTGCCCAGAACCTGCTGGTCGAAAACATCATCTTTCTTCCGATACTGTTCACGATGCTCGAACTTGGGCACGAAGACGGAGGAAACCGCGCCCAGATCGCGCTGCGGACCCTGCGGCGGCTTGGCAGCGAACCGCTGATCCTCTCTATCGTCTTCGGCTGTGTCTTCTCGCTTCTCGCCCTGGAGCTTCCCTCCGCGATCGACCGGCCGCTTCACATGCTGGCTGCGGGTGCCAGCGCGACGGCGCTGATGGTGATCGGCGGGACGCTGGCGCATCTGAAACCCAAGGGCACGCGGGCGCTCGCAGGCTATATCGTCGCCTGCAAACTCATCCTGCACCCGCTGGTGATCACTTCCCTCATCGCGCTGAGCACGGCTTTCGGGCTGGCGGAGATGACACCGGAGATGCGCGCAGCTCTGATCCTGAGCTGCGCGATGCCGCCCCTCGGCGTCTTCTCGGTGATCGCGCAAGTGCATGGCAAACAGGGTTTCGCCTCGGCCACCCAGCTCGGTGCCACGATAGGCGCGCTGTTCACGCTGTCCGCGCTGCTCTACGTACTGACCTGAGATCAGGCCGTAGCCGCCGTCAGCGCGGTATCCATCAGCGCCTTGATCGATCCCTTGGAAGTGTCGGCCACGATACGGCCCAGCTCCGCGTCGCCCTTCAGGACCACCAGCGTCGAGCGACGCGGGATCTTGAGCGATTTCGCGAGATCGGACTTCCCATGCTCGTCCCAATCCACGTTGATAAAGGTGATCGCCTGCTCATAGGCCGGATTCTCGGCCTTCAGCGCATCCAGCACCCGCTCCTGCGCCTTGCAAGTTGTGCACCAGCTCGCCTTGAAATCGAGGAAGACCGTTTCGCCCGCCTTCAACTTCTCGGTGACGAGCCCCGGCTTGTACTCCATCGGCGCAGCCATGGCGCGGCCCGCGAGCGGCACGATAGCCAACGCACCGACCGCGGAAAGGAAAGAACGACGATCCATGATGAAACTCCCTTGATCAGATCGAAACGGAAAGGTCCTGAAGCCAGATCGGCAGCACATCCAGCGCCCAGGCTTCAAGCATGTGATGAACATTGAGCAGCAGCCCGACGCCGACGGCGACGAAAACCGCGCCAAGGATCGGACGTCCCTTCGTCGCAACCGCCCGCATCCAGGCCTGCCGCTTCTGAATGACCGAACGCGCGCCATAGCCGAGCGCGAGGATGACTGTGGAGACGCCACCCGCAAAAGACAGCATGATAAGGCCCGCCCGCCCAAGGCTCTCCCCCTGGCTTGCCAGCGAGATCGCAGCGCCCAAGGTTGGACCGACACACGGGCTCCACACCGCGCCGAGCAACATTCCGCCCAGGAACTGCCCCGGAATGCCCGAGCGATCGATGCTGTCGAATTGCGCATCTGCGCTACCGGCAAACCCTGCCGTGGCGGTGGCAAAACTCGCCGACAAGCGCGGTACCAGCAGCACCAGGCCGAAGCCGACCATCATCACCGCCGCAACCTTCACGACCAAATCCTCGGTCAAACCGATTACGTGGCCGAAACTGGCCACCCCTATGCCGAGCAGAACGAAAGACAGCGACATGCCGGCGGCCAGTGCAACCGGTCCCCATCGGCTGGCTTGCAACGCCGTGGCCAGCACGATCGGCAAGATCGGCAACACGCAGGGGTTGATCAGCGTCAGCAGGCCCGCGCCATATCCAAGCAAAATCTCCATGCCCGAGAGATGCCGCATCGCGCGCAAACTGTCATCACACGAGCCTCTGTCGCGGCGTCACTTCCGCGTGGGATCTGTTACAGGCTGCTTCGAAAGCTGCACCGCCAGGATGCCCAGCATGATCACCTCCACGCCCAGAACATCGCCCGCCCCAAGGCTTTCCCCAAGCAGAACCGACGCAATCGCCACCCCGAAAAACGGGTTCAGAAAGTGAAAGGTCGCCGCCTTCACCGCCCCGATCCGCCGCACCAGCAGGAACCATGTGAGCGTCGCCACCAGCCCCGGCACGATGATCGTATAGGCAAAGGCCGCCACGAATTGCACCGTCCAGTCGATTTCCCATGTCTCCAGCGCCAGCGACGCCGGCAACAGGACGACACAACCAACCAGCATTTGCATACCCACGATCATCAGCACGTTGCCGCCCGAGGACGCCCCGCGCACCGCCAGCGTGGCAAAGGTCAGTGCCGTCACCCCGATCACGCAATACACCACCCCCCACGGGTCGACCCCGCCGCCCTGCAAGCGGCTTCCCATGACGATTGCGACACCAACGAAACCGATCACCAGCCCGGCAACCCCCAGCGGCCGCACCCGCTCGCCGAAGATCACCAGCCCCGCCAGCGCCACCAGCAGCGGCATTGTGGAGGCAATGATCGCGGCCAGCGAGGCCTCGATCGTCTGCATGGCCACGAAAAACAACCCAAGATACAATGCATTCTGGCAGATTCCGAAAATCAGCATCGACCGCGCCTGGCTCGTGCTCAGCCGCCAGGATTGTCCCAACGCCCGCGCGATCGTCACGGCAATCAGCCCGGCGATCAGGAAACGCAGCGCCGAGATCCCCAAGGGCGGCGCATGGGCCACGATGATCCGCGCCGAACTGAAGGCCGAGGACCACATCAGGGCGAAAGCCAGCCCCATCGCCAATGCTCGAAAATCCATCGCCAGCCCCTGAACCGAGCCTGGATGACGGCCACCCGTACCGCGCATCCTCTTTCCGAAAATATCCTCGGGGGGAGCGCTCGTCAGAGCGCGGGAGGAGCAGACAGCCCCCAAACACTGCCCCAGAAATGAAAGAGGTCGCCATGATGGCGACCCCCTCAACTCAGGCGTGGATCGTTCACGCCTCAGGCGTTGACCGAATCCTTCAGCGCCTTTGCAATCGTCATCTTCACGACCTTGTCGGCTTCCTTGTCGATCATGTCGCCGGTGGCCGGGTTGCGAACCTGGCGCGCGGGGCGCTCACGGCAATAGATCTTGCCGATCCCCGGAAGGGTCACGGCGCCGCCGCCGGATACTTCGCTGGTGATGATGCCGATCACGGCATCCAGAGCGGAAGTGGCGGTTTTCTTGTCTGCGTCCATTGCCTCGGCAATAGCGGCAACAAGCTGCGTCTTGGTCATCGGTTTGGTGGCCATGTATGGTCTCCTCGTTGTTGCCCATTCTATTGGGGCTTGTTCGGCTGATTCTACGTCATGTTGGCTCAGCCCACAACTTTTTGTGGGTGAATGCGCAGGAAAACAAGGGCATTTCTGCAGTTTTCGAGGGTCAGAGGAAAGCTGTTTCCTCAAAACTGCGCAACTTCCGCGAATGGAGCCGCTCAAGAGGCATTCCGCGAAGCAGTTCCATCGCTCGTATCCCGATCAGCAGGTGGCGTGCAACCTGTGTCGTGTAGAATTCGCTGGCCATGCCGGGAAGCTTCAATTCGCCATGCAGCGGCTTGTCCGAAACGCAGAGTAACGTGCCATAGGGCACGCGGAATCGGAACCCGTTGGCGGCGATCGTCGCACTCTCCATGTCGAGCGCGATGGCGCGCGACTGGCTCAACCGCTGCACCGGGCCGGACTGGTCGCGCAACTCCCAGTTGCGATTGTCCACCGTCGCTACCGTGCCCGTCCGCATGATCCGCTTGAGCTCGAAACCTTCCAACTGCGTCACCTGTTCGACCGCATCCTCCAGCGCCACCTGGATCTCGGCCAGCGCCGGGATCGGCACCCAGACCGGAAGATCGTCATCGAGCACCCTGTCCTCGCGCAGATAGGCATGGGCGAGGACGAAATCGCCGAGCGCCTGCGAATTCCTCAGGCCCGCGCAATGACCCACCATCAGCCAGGCATGAGGGCGCAGAACCGCAATATGGTCCGTCGCCGTCTTCGCATTGGACGGCCCCACACCGATATTGACCAGCGTGATCCCGGCCCCGTTCGGCCGTTTCAGGTGATAGGTGGGCATCTGCGGCAGTTTCGCCGGTTCCTTGATCGCGGTTTCGCCATCTGTGATCTCGACATTGCCGGGCGCAACGAAGGACGTGTATCCGCTCTCGGGATCGTTCAGCGCCGCGCGCGCATAAGCCTCGAACTCCTCGACATAGAACTGGTAGTTGGTGAAGAGCACGTGGTTCTGGAAATGATGCGGGCCGGTCGCCGTGTAATGGCTCAACCGGGCCAGCGAGTAATCCACCCGCTGCGCGGTGAACTGCGCCAGGGGCCGCGCGCCGTCGGCATAGGTGAAACCATAGCCGTTGACGATCTCGTCATTGGTCGTGGCAAGGTCCGGCACGTCGAACACGTCACGCAGCTGGAAACGCAGCGCGCCTTCTTGCGGCACGCTGAGCGAGGCATCGTTCAGCACCGCGAAATGGACCGGGATCGGCGTCTCGGACTGGCCGATCATCACCGGCTGACCATGCATTTTCAGCACCAGCCCGATCTGCTGAATCAGGTATTTCCGGAACAGGTCCGGGCGCGTCACCGTGGTCGCATAGACGCCCGGCTCGGTGACATGACCAAAGGCGAGCCGCGAATCCGTTTCCGCAAAGCTCGTCGAGACAAGGCGAATTTCCGGGTAAAAGGCCCGGTAACGATGCGGGGGCTTTTCGCCCGCGAGGCTCTCGGAAAACCTGGCCGACAGGAACTGGGTCGCCTTGTCATAGAGCAGGATCAGCCGGTCGACGGCCTTCTCGGCATCGTTGAACAGCGCCCGGTCGGGCACATCCGGTGTCACCACCGGCGCCATGTCATTCATTGTAAAACCTTCTCGATCAGGTCCGTCACCTCGAACCGCGTCACATCCACCAGCCCCTTGTCGGAAATCCGAAGCTCGGGGATCACTACCAGCGCCAGCAACGAGTGCTGCATATATGCATTGTTGAGCCGACAGCCAGCCGCCTCCATCGCCGCGCCCAGCGCCTCGGCCTTGGCGGCGACCGTTTCAGCGTGATCGTCCGACATCAGCCCGGCAATCGGCAGTTCCACCAGCGCCTGCTCGACACCATCGGCAAACAGCACCACCCCGCCGCCGACCTCTCCCAGGCGGTTCGCGGCCAGCGCCATGTCTTCGCGGGACGTGCCCACAACAATCATGTGGTGGCTGTCATGAGCAACGGTGGAGGCCATCGCCATGCGCCCGCGATAGCCGAAGCCCTGCACAAAGGCGTTGCTCACCGCGCCCGATGCCCGGTGCCGTTCGACAAGCGCGATCTGGCAGACCTCGCCCTCCGCTTCGATGCGCCCGTCGATCACCGGCAGGTCCGCCGAAAGCGCTTTCGTTGGCGCCTGGTTCTCGACCACACCAATCACCTTGACCCGGACGCTGTTGGCACCGGCAGGCGCGGCGATCTCGAAATCCTCCGCGGCAAGCGTCTTGCCCAGATGCACCGTCTTGCGGGCGTGGTCCGGCCAGTCGAGATGAGGGCAATCGACAGTGATCCTGCCACCTTCAGCCACCACCTGCCCACGGGCAATGACCGTTTCGATAGGCAAGGCGCGCAGGTCGGAGGACAGGATGATGTCGGCCCGCCGGCCCGGCGCGATGGAGCCGATCTCGCGCTCCAGCCCGAAATGGTTCGCCGTGTTGATCGTTGCCATCTGCAACGCCACCAGCGGATCGCAACCGCATTCGATGGCGTGGCGCACCGCGCGGTTCATATGGCCTTCATTGACCAGAGTGCCCGAGTGGCAATCATCGGTGCAGATGATGAAGTTGCGCGGGTCGAGCCCCTTTTCGGTCACCGCCGTGATCTGGCTCTCGATATCGTACCAGGCACTGCCAAGCCGCAGCATGGCGCGCATCCCCTGGCGCACGCGGGCAATCGCGTCGGTTTCCTGCGTGCCCTCGTGGTCGTCGGCCGGTCCACCGGCGGCATAGGCGTGAAAGGCGGGGCCAAGGTCGGGCGAGGCGTAGTGCCCCCCCACCGTCTTGCCCGCGTTCTGCGTGGCCGCGATCTCGGCCAGCATCTTGACATCGCCATTCACCACGGCAGGGAAATTCATCATTTCGCCCAGGCCAACGATACCGGGCCAGTTCATCGCCTCGGCAACGTCGTCGGGGGTGATCTCGAAGCCAGTCGTCTCCAACCCAGGCGCCGAGGGCGCACAGGAAGGCATCTGGGTGAAGATGTTGAGCGGTTGCAGCAACGCCTCGTCATGCATCAGCCGCACGCCTTCGAGCCCGAGCACATTGGCGATCTCGTGCGGATCGGTGAACATGCTGGTCGTGCCATGCGGAATGACGGCACGGGCGAACTCCGCCGGCGTCAGCATGCCAGATTCAATATGCATATGCGCATCGCACAGGCCGGGCAGCATGTGGCGCCCGGCGGCGTCGATCACCTGCGTTTCCGGCCCGATACAATGGGAGCCGTCCGGACCGACATAAGCGATGCGGCCCTCTGCGATGGCAATATCGTTGTTCGGCAGAAGCTCGCGGCTCTGCACGTTCACCCAAATCCCGTTCCGGATCACCAGATCGGCGGCCTGACGACCTGCCGCGACAGCCACAAGACGGGGGGCAACTTCGGCCCAGCTTTTCATAGACGAAGGTTTCATGCGCCATGCTTTCCCGATTTCCCGGCTGATGCAAGCGCCGGAGAGGGGTTCTGTGTATCACCAGACCAGAACGAAATGACATACACGCGACAGCAGTGCCCGGAGGACCAAACGCGACCGCCTCGCGCGTGTTCCACCAGAGGGCAGGAAATCGCGGATACGCGCGTTCCTGCGATATATGTTATACGCGACCAAGAAACCCTTCGTTGACAAGTTAATGCGTAGAAAACAGAACCAGCTGAGTTAACCGGAGACCGCTTGATACGCGCCTCTTTTTCAACCCGTTTGCACAAGCATTGAAACCCGAGATGGCCAGAAGCGCGACCGATCTGATTGATGAATGCCTGGCTGCGGTCATGCGAAACGAACGGCGCCAGAAGAGATCGCCCCGCTGAGATGACCCTACTATTCCTCAAATCGATCCTTGCGCCGCATCGCGGCCGGTTGATGTTGCTGATGGCGATCCTGCTGTTGGAATCCGTGATCACACTGAGCATCCCCTGGGTTGGCGGCCGCCTGGGCGGCTATTTCTTCGGTGAAGGGCAGCAAATGGGCCCGGTCCTTCTCACGGTGGCAATCCTTGGCCTGCTGGCGGCAGGATCCGTTTTGCGAATGGTCTCGAACTGGCTGAGCGGGCGTACGTCAGAAACGATTCTCGCGGAACTGCGCAGCCAGGTTTTCGCTCAGCTTCAGGCGCTTCCGATCCTCTGGCACCAAGGGGAAAAGCGCGGCAGCGCCATCGCGCTGATCTCCTGGGACCTGGTCCGGCTCAGCGATTTTGCCACCGTCACGCTGGTCCAGTTGCTCCCGCTTCTGGTGACCGCTGGTGGTGCCTGCGTGATGATGCTGGCTATCGATCCGACGCTTGCCCTGCTGGTTCCGGTACTGGTGCCCGCATTCTTCATCCTTCAGAAGCTCATCGGCCGGCGGCTGCGTGGATTGGGAACCCGGATCCAGAAACAAAATGCCGAGGTCGTCGCCGGCACCGAAGAAATGCTGGACCTGCTTCCGGTCATCAAGTCCTTCCACGCCGAGAGAATCGAGCAGGCCCGTTTCGATGCCGAGGTCTCCAAGCTGAAGGATCTCACCCTAAAGGAAACGCGCCTCTACGCCTTTATCGACCCGGCCATCCAGTTCGTGGTCTCGGCCGCCACCGTTGTTCTGCTCGTGCTGGCCGGGCAGAGCCTGCGCACGGGGCAGCTATCGGCCTCGGAGGCGGTCAGCTTCCTGATGTATGTCGCGCTGCTGGTCCGGCCGGTGTCGCAACTCGCCTCCGTCTATGGCCGGGTGCAAACCGCACGCGGGACGCTTGAACGGCTGCAAGATGTCATGCGGGAGACGCCGGAGAACCTCGAGTATTCCGCAGAGGCGCTGCAGACCGCCGGCGAGATTGCTTTCGACCATGTCGCTTTTTCCTATCCCGGGCGGACCCCGGCCCTCAGGAAACTGACTTTCCGGATCGGCGCCGGCGAGATCGTTGCGCTGACAGGCGCGAACGGGGCCGGCAAATCCACCGCCGTCGGCCTGTTGCTCGGTCTTTATCAGCCCGATAGCGGGCGCATAATCCTCGATGGCCGGGACATTGCCGATATGGAACTCGGGGCACTGCGGCGGGCGATCGGCTATGTCCCGCAGAGCCGATACCTGCGCAATGCGACCGTGCGGGAAAACATCGCCTTCGGCATGCCGGACGCCCCGATGGAGGCGATTGTCAAAGCCGCTCGGATCGCCCAGGCGCATGATTTCGTGTCCGCCCTGCCCGAGGGCTACGAGACCATCGTCGGCGACAAGGGGGTCAAGCTCTCGGGCGGGCAGCAACAGCGAATCTCGCTCGCACGCGCCTTGCTCAAGAACCCTCCGATCCTGATCCTGGACGAGGCGACCTCCATGTACGATCTCGAGGGCGAAGCGGAATTTGTTGCCGAATGCCGCGCGGCGCTGGCCGGGCGCACAGTTATCCTGATCACCCACCGGCCGGCCAGCCTTGAGATTGCCGATCGAATTCTAGTGTTGGAGAATGGCACCATTCGGAGCGATGCAGTGCTAAAAGGAATGCAAACTTGAGTGGTATAGCCGCCTGCCTGCGACTGGACGGAAGCACCGCGCAAAGAGACGACCTCACGGAAGTTCTGAACGAAATGCGCCGTCGTGGTCCGGAAGGCGAAGGGCGCCTGACGGATGGTCCCGTGGCGCTCGGGCACCGCTTGCTCGCGACGACCCCGGAAGCGGTAAACGAACCGATGCCGCTGCGTGATACTCAGACTGGCTGCTGTATCACCGCCGATGCGCGCCTCGACAACCGAGAGGAGCTTTTTACCGCCTTTGGCCTGAACGGCAGCGAGCGGCAAATCGGCGACGGCGAGCTGATTCTGCGCGCCTGGGAAAAATGGGGCGAGGACTGCCCCTGCCACCTGCTGGGCGACTTCGCCTTCCTGATCTGGGACCCACGCCGTCAGCAACTCTTCGGCGCCCGCGATCACATGGGCGTGAGGCAACTCATCTATGCCCACCGGCCCGGCAAGCGGCTCGTCTGCGCGACGAGTGCCAACGCGGTGGTTACGGCACCTTGTATCGAGAGCAGGCTTAACGAGCTGCGCATTGCCGAAGCGCTGGTGGGTTTTGAGCATAGCAGCCTTAGCTCGACATTCTTCGAGGACGTGTTTCGCCTTCCACCCGGCCATACTCTTTCTGCCAGCGGGCAGCGTTTCTCTATTTGCGAGTTTTGGCGAATGGAACCCGTGGAGCAGCTTCGTCTGGATTCGAATGAGGCCTATGCCGAAGCTTTCATGGAAGTCTTCCGGACAGCGACCCGGGCAAGGCTTCGCAAGGCGGGCGGAATTGGCTCGATGATGAGCGGCGGCATCGATTCCGGGGAGACGACGGCTATCGCCGCCCATCAACTGGCCCAGTCGGGCGAGGGTCCCTTGTGTCTGAGGTGACGACCGCGGGCTCCATAGGCGACGCAGAGAACAAGCCCGGACAAGGGTCGTCGAGTAAGAGAGCCTGATTCCAGAGCAGAGCAAATGATATCAAGAACCGGGGCGGTTTTGGTCGATACAATGGACACGTACTGGCCCGGTTTGCTATCCTTAGTCATATGCACCTCCGTAAGTCATAAGATGTTGCCAAGGTGCTGGTATAAGGTTGGCTAAACTGAGCTTGGAACGGGAAGTCCCCCAACGCTATGGTTGGACCTTTCTGGGTGTTTTCCGCCCCGGCGAACGCGTCGAAACCGAAGGTACCTACTCGGATTTTCCATTTGACGGGCTTTGTAACGCGGCCGCCGATTTCGTAGCGCGGGAATTCTGGATCATCTCCGACGCGGACGTACCGGTCGACACGCGTGGTCACTTTGTCTGCGACTTACTCCTCCCCAACCTTCTTTCCCGCGATGGCCACCTTGTTCTTCATTGCGGCATGGTTGCGTTTGAAAACGCCGCGATAGGCTTTCTCGGCCCCTCGGGCGCGGGGAAGTCCACAATGACGGCGGCTTTTGTCCGTCATGGTGCAGAATTGCTGAGCGATGACGCGATCATGATCGACCCCGAAGCGGACCCGCTCGGCGCGCGTCCGCTTTATTCCGGTATGCGGATGTTTTCGGGTTCCATCTCCGCGATACTGCCGGACGTGCCTCTGGGTGAGAACATGGCGCATTACTCCTCAAAGCAGCGGCTTAAAGTTGATGGCAGCACGGAGATGGCCCACCCGCGTGCCTGTTCCTTTTGGAGAACGACCCCGAGACAAGAGAAGTCGAGGTAAGCGCCATGAGCCCGGCCGATGCCTGCATGACCCTACTCCAAAACAGCTTCGCGCTCGATCCGACCAATCACAAGGAAGCCGCCCGCCGATTCGAGTTGGCCTCGGACATGGCCAGGCGCGTACCCGTATTCTCTCTTCGCTATCCCAGACGCTACGATGCCTTGCCCGAAGTGATCGACAAAATCCAGTCGGTGGCGAAGCTGTAAGGCTTCGGGTCTGCTTGGCTCTGGCGCCCCGGATCGTTCGAGCAGATAGTGGGCTTCCGAGACTCTAACGAACTGCCTTCCGAAAGGACAACGATACCTGTTCAACTCGACATGAACGCCACCTACGCGACCACCGATGGCGTGCTGGAAAGCAAACTGGGCGATGAAACCGTTCTGCTGGACATGGAGAGCGGCCAGTATTTCGGCTTGGACCCGGTGGGCAGCTTTGTCTGGCATGGTTTGAAGGATGGGAAGGCGCCGGCCGAGATTATCGCCCGGCTTTCCGAGGAATTCACGGATGTTCCGGACTCAGCACGGGCGGATGTCGTGACTTTCCTTCGGGAACTGGCCGAGAAGAAGCTCATTTCGCCCAATGCCTAGCCTTGCCACCCTGTTTCGACGTCTTGGCAAGGCGCGGCAGCTCGACCGTGCGGAGTTGCAGGATCTCTACCGGGCCAGCAACGAGCTGTGGCGTGCGCGAAAGCAAGTTGCCAGCGCCTCGGTCCCTGAGATCCTGGCGTGCTGCCCCGTCGATCCCGCGAAGCAGGCACAGCACACGGATCGCTCCGCGGAGGAGACTGTCGAGCGGGTGTCCATCGCGATCCAGCGCGCGGCCAACGTGGTTCCGTGGCGTTCCGATTGCCTTATTCAGGCAGAGGCGGCGCGGCATTGGCTGGCAGCGGAAGGAATCGAGACCCGGATCGAACTGGGCTCCCACCGGACCGATGCGGAGGGATTCCTCGCCCATGCCTGGCTGATCTGGCGGGACCGGATCGTGACCGGAGGCGATATCTCGCGGTTTTCGCCTTTCGAGTGAACCAGCAGGTTCGCGGGTGCGTGGATAGGCCGGGCACGTCGCTGACATGAGCCATCCACCGGCAAACCAATCAATTCCCAAGAATCCTCCAATCAATGTATACGATAAAGTATTTGACGCCGCATCTGTCCGGTGAGATGGTCAAACCGGGCGGTGACCGCAACCAAAGCAGAGACTCGTTCTCCCTTCACGAAGCACGTGGCGCCGAAGATCCACGAAGTGGGAGACCTTCAACCCGGTACTCCCGTCGCAAGCCATGGAGGTAATGCGTGACCACCCGTCTGACGATTGCCCTCATAAAGGGAGATGGCATCGGAATCGAAGTGGCCGATTCCGCGGTTCGAATCGTCAATGCTTCGCTTTCCGCCGTGGGAGCGTCGCTGCCGATCTATGACGAAATACAGGCTGGGGCGGCCTATTTCCGACAGACCGGTGCCGATATCGAGCCGGACGGCGAAGCGCGGGCGGGCGAGGCGGATGCGATATTCCTTGGCGCGGTTGGCCTGCCATCGGTCCGACATGCCGATGGCACCGAGATCTCTCCGCATCTGAGGCTACGGGACAGGTACGGTCTCTATGCGGGCATACGTCCCGTGAAGGCTTATCCGAATATACCCCGGCGATTGGCGGATCCGCGCGCCGCCGGGATCGACATGGTTATCCTGCGGGAATCCACGGAAGGGCTTTTCTATTCGGCCGCGGTGCACGGGCGTTCCAAAATCGTCGGCGATGAGGCGGTCTATGACACACTGCGAATCTCCCGTGCGGTCAGTGAGAAACTTCACCGCTTCGCCTTCCGGCTGGCACGCAAGCGGAAAGCCCGTGGCCGCCCGGGGAAGCTGACCTGCGTGGACAAGGCCAATGTCTTCGCCTCACTCGCCTTTTTCCGAAGGATCTTCGACGAGATCCGGCCGGAATTTCCCGATATCGAGATCGCCCATGCCTATGTTGACGCGCAGGCGCTGGATCTTGTCCGCAAGCCGTGGGACGTCGATGTGCTGGTGACCGAGAACATGTTCGGCGACATCCTGTCCGATCTGGCCGGTGGGCTGGTCGGCGGGATGGGCATGGCCGCCTGTGGCGAGATCGGCGACGAGATCGGGCTGTTCCAGCCGGCCCATGGCAGCGCGCCGGACATCATGGGGCGGGACAAGGCGAACCCGCTCGCAGCCATTCTCAGCGGGGCCTTGATGCTGGATTATCTCGGCGAGAAGCTGGCTCTTCCAGAATACAGCGCGGCAGCGGCCCTGATAGAAACGGCCGTGGCGCGTGGATTTCTGGCAAACCGCCTGCGGCCAGTGGAGTTCGGTGGGGATATGGGAACCAAGGCCGTCACCTGCGAGCTGCTGGCGCTAATCGAGGCGTTATCGCCGCATATCCGGGCCGGGCGCGGCGAAGGCGCCGATACCGTCGCCTCCTGACTTGCGGTAGACTTGACGGATCTGGACAGTCGGAGCGGCGCCATGCCCGAGAACTTGGAAAGACTTCAGGCCATCGTCACGGACCCAACGCTGAGCCCCGCCCAAAAGGCGCGGTTCCTGTCGCTGGAGGCCGAGAACATGCTGCCTTATCCCGAAACCGACGCGGAAACCGCGCAGGCGCTGGCCGATGGCATCCTCTGCGATCTGGCCGAGGGACATGCACCCTACAAGCCGCGCTACGTTCTGCCGGATCTTTCCGTTCTGCTCACGAAGGGGAGCGAATATCTCGAACTCGACGCGCCCGAGACGCTGGACGAGGCGATCAACTGCCTGATGATTGCCTTTCACCATGTGCCCTCCGTCACGGCCATGCCGGTTTTCATCGGTCATATCGACCAGCTGTTGCTGCCCTATTGCGACGGGGTGGGCGAGACCGAGTTGATCGGCAAGATCCGCCTTCTCTGGCGTTATATCGACCGAGTTCTGCCGGATGCCTTCCTGCATGCGAATATCGGCCCGCAGGACAACCGCGTTGCCCGCGCGGTGCTTCAGGTCGACCGGGAATTGCAGCAGGTCGCGCCGAACCTGACGCTTCTCTACGATCCCGAACTGACCGGAGAGGACCTCCTGCGCCTTGCGACCGACAATATCGTCGCCTGCTCCAAGCCCCATATCGCCAACCACCCGCTTCACGCGGCTGCCTTCGACGAACGCGGCTACGGGATTGTCAGTTGCTACAATGCCCTACCGGCCGCCGGCGGCGCGGGCACGCTTGTGCGGCTGAACCTGCACGAGGTCGCCCGGCGGGCGCGCGGCATTGACGATTTCCTGAAACGCGCGCTGCCGCATTTCATGGACCTGCAATTCCGCCTGATCCAGGCGCGCATGGATTACCTTTTCGAACAGTCCGGCTTCTTCGAGAACTTCATCGTCCGCGAAGGCTGGATCGACCGGGATCGGTTCACGGCCATGTTCGGGGTCTATGGCATGGCGGAGGCAGTCGATCACCTCATGGGCCTCGACAACAGCACGGCACGCTATGGCCAGGACGCGGAGGCGAATGCGCTTGGCTATCGCATCTCCGAGGCGATGGCCGCGCGGGTCGAGGCGACGCCGGTGCGGCACGCATGGCGCGCACGCGCGCTGCTGCATGCACAAGCCGGGATCAGTACGGATCTGGACGCGACGCCGGGTGTACGGATTTCTTATGGAAACGAGCCCGATCCCGTCAGCCATGTGAAGGCGCTTGCGCCGCATCACGCCTTCTACCCGGCGGGGATCAGCGAGATCCTGACCATCGACGAGAGCGTCAAGGCCAATCCGCAAGCGCTTTACCGGCTGTGCAAGGGGGCGCTGTCCAGCGGGTTCCGGGAGTTCACGGCCAATGTGGCGGGCAATGATCTCGTCCGGGTGACCGGCTACATGATCCGGCTGTCGGATGTGGAGAAATACCGTCGGGAGGAAGGCTCCCGGATCAATACCACCGGGCTCGGAGCCGAGGCGGCTAAACTGACAGGGATCCTCAACCGCAAGCCACGCGTGATTGCTCATGAATACGCCCAAGGCTACGGTCAGTAAGCTCCTCTCCTTTTCCTGCGTGGATGGGCCGGGGAGCCGCATGGTGCTGTTCCTGCAAGGGTGCAATTTCTCCTGCGCGACCTGCCACAACCCGCACACGATGGCTTTGTGCAACGATTGCGGAGACTGCGTGGCGGCCTGTCATGCCGGGTCCTTGTCGCTCGTGAATGGGCATATCCATTTCGATCCCGCCGCTTGCGACCAATGCGATGAGTGTCTCCGGGTGTGCCCGATCCATGCCAACCCGATGGTTCAGCATATGGACCTGCCGGAAGTCCTCGAAAGGCTGCGCCGGGACAGCGTCTTTCTCGATGGCATCACGGTTTCGGGCGGCGAGGCGACCGTGCAGTTGAAATTCGTGACCGCCCTTTTCAAGGCGATCAAACAGGACCAGTCTCTTGCGCAGTTGACCTGCTTGATCGACAGCAATGGCCATCTTGGCCCGGCCGGCTGGAAGCAAGTACTGCCATGGACCGATGGCGTGATGCTCGACATCAAGGCGATGGACCCCGAGACGCATATGCGCCTGACTGGCCGGAACAACGGCAAGGTTCTGGAGAGCGCGCGCTACCTGCATGAGGCAGGGCGCCTTGAGGAATTGCGTCTCCTCGTCATTCCCGGCCTCACCGACAGCGTGGCGGAAATCTCAGCGCTCGCAACCTTCATCAAGACCTTGGATCCGGCAACACCGCTGCGCCTGAACGCGTTCCAACATCACGGTGTCGCCGGTCCTGCACGGGACTGGCCGGCCGCCGATCGCGCCTGTGTGGAACGAGTCGCCGCGATGCTAGAAGGTGCCGGTTTGTCGGCCATCACCAAGCCGGCCGTCTATCTCTAGCCGAAAATCCGGCTGATCTTGCGGCAGGGTGCCCGAAACAGGCAAAAGCGCGTCACTCTGTGGCGGTTTGGGTATCGTTGCGAACTTGCCAGCATTCGCATCTGCGATAAACTTCCCATACGGGGGAAAATCGCCCCCAAAAATACCAGGACCGCCCTTAATCCGATACTTACCCACATTCGTGATCGCGTTGATCCTTCTGTTCGTTGCCGTTCTCGCAGACCGTCAACACGGCAGGGTTTTGTTGCAGGACAGCAGGGATACGGTGGAAAGATCGGTCGAAACCACCCGGTCGCGTTTCGAGCGGCGTCTCGACAGAGATATCCATGCACTCCACGATTTGGCCGTAAAACTGAGCACGGCGAAGGATTTGCGGCAACCCGAATTCAAGGCCCTCGTCAAGGACGCCTTTGACCAGCGACCCGAAGCGATCCTGTGGGAGTTTTCACCCGATTTCGTTACCACTCTCGTCTATCCTCTGGAGGGAAATCGCGCGCGTATCGGCCGCAACATTCTGAGCACGCCCGATCCTGTCGACGGCGCCCACCGTCTGAGATCGCAGATCAGCGCCTTCATATATGGTCCAGAAAAGCTCGACGACGGCACAAACGTTCTGGGGTTGCGGCACCCGTTGGTGAAACGTGATGAAAATCCCGGATCCCTGTTCGGGACGATCTCCACATTACTGGATGTCGACGAGTTGTTTCGGCTGAGCGGCATTCCGGACCCGGCCGGCGAGATCGAGTACCTCGTCCTGCAGGAGAACGGCACGGAGGGGTCACAAAGAGTCCTCCAGGGTGCGATGCATGTCATGGAAGACAAGGCCGTAATGTCGGGGATTTCGCTCCCTTCCGGGTACTGGACCATCCTCGCGCGACCCTTCGACGGGTGGCGCCCAGACCGGGAGGCACAGCTTTCCTATCGGCTCCTTCTGCTGGCGCTTGGCGCGATCATTCTCGTGCCCGCGGTCTTCGCTAACCGTTTTGCCATTTCCCGCAAGGAGTCGATCCTGGCATTGGAAGCCACCAAGACCCAGCTCTCCGGCGTACTCCAAAACATGCCGGGCGTCATCTTTTCCTATCGGATGCCGCCCGGCCATGTGCGCCCGGGACCGGCAGACGATGTTCATTTTTTCAACCAGGAAAGTTGCAAGGAAATCTGGGGGATCGACGCCGCCATACTCGAAAGCGATATCGTGAAGCTATGGAGCCTCGTCAGCGACGAAACCGCTCTGGAACGGTTTCAGGACGAGATCGCGGAGTCTGCGACTGATTTGCGGGAATGGCATTTTATCTGGGCGACCCGCATGCCAGACGGCACCGAAAAATGGCTCGAAGGTCGCGGGCACCCGACGAAACTGCCAGACGGAGCGACGCGCTGGTACAGCCTGATAATCGATATAACGGACGAGACCGAACGCAAGGCCGAGTTGGAGCGGCAGAAGGAACTGGCTTATCTCGCGCAGAAGAACGACAGCCTTGGCAAGCTGACCGGCGGTGTCGCACATGATTTCAACAACCTTCTGGCCATTATCATGGGCAACCAGGAACTTCTCAGCGACGCGCTGAAAACCGGTCCCGGGGCACGTCCGGATCTGCTCGAATTCGTCGAGAACAGCTTGCAGGCGACCGAACGGGGCGCGAGCCTGACCCGCAAGATGCTCGCCTTCGCCCGACGTGCGCGCCTTGAACCCGCGGTTCTGAACCTCAATCAGGTCGTTCGGGAAACCGCCGCATGGGCCGGGCGCACGATGCCGGAGTCCATAACGGTAAAGACCGATTTCGACGACGCGCTGCCAAAGGTGAAACTGGACAGGGGATCGGCCGAGAACGCCCTGATCAACCTCATGGTCAACGCACGGGACGCGATGCCGGAAGGCGGAACGCTCACGATGAGCACCTCGAGCGTCACGTTGCAGGAGGGCGATCCGGTTTGCGAGTGCAAGGGGCTGGAGCCGGGAACCTATGTCCGCCTGGTGGTAGAAGACACGGGCGGCGGCATTTCGCCCGAGATCATGCCGCGAATTTACGAGCCGTTTTTCTCCACGAAACCGCTCGCCTCTGGCTCCGGACTCGGCCTGTCGATGGTGCAGGGATTCATGGAGCAGTCCGGTGGTGCGGTTCAGGTTACCTCGGAACCCGATAATGGCACCCGCTTCGAGCTATTTTTCCGCGCCTTGAAGGCCGGCACGATATCCAACCGGGTCGAACAGGCCCCAGCCACGACCGTGGCGAACAGAAAGCTGCGGATCCTGCTCGTGGAAGACGAGCGCGAAGTCCGCAAGGTCCTGTCCTCGATCCTGTCCTCGGCGGGCTATGCGTTGATCGAAGCGAAGACGGGTGACGAAGCTTTTGAGCTGTTCAAGCAATCGCCCGATATCGACCTGCTGCTCACCGACATCGTGATGCCGGGGCGATTGCAGGGCACAGAACTGGCGGCCGCGGTCCGTGGCATGGTTCCGAACCTGCCGGTTCTCTTCCTGTCCGGATACGACGTCACGTCCGGCAAGACGGATTATGGTTTTCCGGAACACGATGCCTGGCTGACCAAGCCAGTCAGCCGCAACGCACTGATCGATGCGGTGGAACGCTCGCTCGGGCAGGGTGTCGATGGGCCGCCGAAGAAACGGGAAGCTTGACGGGATCATGCCACGGCGGCTTAGCCGAAGGAGGCGCGCCTTCTGTCCGGAATCGATATCCCCGCCGACGGCTTGTCGGACCTGATCTTGGCCGCGCGGGTAGAAAACAAATCGATGAACGAGCCGATTCACGACTGGATCGAAGAAAATCCGCAGGTCATTGATGGCTGTTGGCGAGCGCGGAGTTTCTGTAGGGGCCCGGTTTGCCCTCATCAAGGACGGCTTCAACGATCTGGGTGCGTAAAAAAGGACGGAAATTGTTATCCGAGACCATGACCGCACGGATCCGTGCCGCATCGTCCCGCCAGATGGCGATGCCTTCAAGGTTGCCATGCCGTCCCGGCAGAGATTGGTAGAGCATCTCGCCGTCCAGGATCTCCTCGGCCTGCGAAATGTCGAAGCGGCGGATACTGCTGCGAAAGCCGAACCCGACGAACTCCCGTTCCAGAAGGTAAAGCCAGCCATCGGGGCCGAAATCGGCGCCGACAGCGTTCCAGCCGGTTTTGCGCGACAGCGAATAGGGCTGTTGCCACGACTGTCCGTCATAAGTGTAAACCGGATAGGTAGATTTTGACTTCGGTTTCTCGGGAATGGTCAGGATCGTTCCATCGGGCAGGCTGGCCAGTGCTTCGAGGCTGCCATTCGGATTCATGCGATTGAAAGCGTCGCTCCTCACAAGCTGCTCCGGCAACGGCGTATCGGGGTCGTGGCGCCAAACACGGCTGAAACCCTCATAGGACACGAGGAAAGTTCCATCGCTTTCGAGCGAGACCCCCTCTGCATCTTCGACGAAAGGGTAGATCCACGGACCCAAATCGCTCTTCAGCCACTCGGGCTCCCCTGCTTCCACGGCCACCAAACGCCCGTTTTCCCGGACTAGGCGGCCACGAGTAAAGGCACCGGCGTCGCTGATGGCCAGGAAACCCACGCCGTCCGGAAACAGGTCCAACGCCGACCATCCACCGAAATGCTCGCTCTCCATTTTCCAGGATATGGCCGTGACATTCCCGGGAAGGATCTCGCGTACAGCAAGACCCGCAGCAAGGAACAGACACGCCAGCGCGATCAGCGCGACGATAATACGGCGCCACATTGCCCGGGAAGATCCTCCATGGTGAAATCACGCGCACTTTTTTTCTTGGGCGCGGGCTTTGAGGGTTTCGCGGGCTTGGTGGCTTTCGGCGGGTTCAGATAGTCGGTCACCCACCATTGCAGGGTGGAATCGCAGCCGTCCTTGCCTTTGGAAAGTTCATTTACGGTCGGCTTCTGGGTCACGCACCCCTTGGATCCCTTGGGGCATTTCAGCCGAACGTGGAAATGGTAATTGTGGCCATAGATTGGACGGATCTTCTGCAGCCATTTCCGGTCCTTCCGGCTGGCTGTTTTGCAGAATTCGATCTTGACCGGCGGGGTAACGAAAATCCGGTCCACGCGTGGGTCGAGCGCCGCCTTTTTCAGGATCGCGGCATGCGCGGCGGTCCAGTTTCCGTTCACCGATTTCTGGTTCTCTGCCCTCACGTTGATCGAGCTGATCTTTTCCCGGTCCCGCCGGCTCAGCCGAAGACTCGATACTGGTTTCATCCAGATATCGACATCCAACCCGATCTGGTGCGAGGCATGGCCCGAGGTCATCGGCCCGCCACGCGGCTGCGAGATGTCGCCGATATAGAGCCCCTTCCAGCCGACCGTCGTCGCATAGGCCGACAGGTCCTTGATGAAATCGATCATCACCGGCTGCCCCCAGTTGCGGTTGCGCGACAGGCGCATCGCCTGCCAGGTCGGCCCGCTTTCGGGGAGTTCTACGTTGCCGGCCGCGCAACCCTGGGAATAGAAGCCGATCGGCTGGGATTTCTGCCGAGATGCCGTATCCTTGGCGCCGAAAAGCTGGTTTGCCTTCGGCTCGGCATTCGTTGCGGCGGCCGGCAAGATCAAAAGGGCAATCAGTCCCGCGACGCGGGCAAGTCGGAAAGTGGACATGCTGCTCTCTCCCCATTGGGTTTCACCCAGACTAGCAGCACCAACCCCATTCCAAAAAGGATTATCAGCGGCATTATTCCCAATTGCTGGCTCCGGGTGATGTCGGTGACCAAACCGATGGCAAGTGGTGCCAGGAACGCCGTCGCCTTGCCCGCCAGCGCATAAAGGCCGAAAGCCTGCGTCATTCGTTCGGGGTCGCCCTGGCGGCACAACATCGTCCGGCTGGCCGATTGCAAGGCGCCGCCCGCCGCGCCGATACTTGCGCCCATGGCGTAGAAGACGAGGTCCGGCAGGTTCGATTCCGCCCCGACCGCCATACCGAAGACGTGCTCGCGACTGACGAAGATGACGGCAATGCAGATCGCGGTGAGGATCAGGACGCAGAAGATGATCACCGGTTTCGGGCCGAAGCGGTTATCCGCCATCCCCCCGAGCCAGGCGAAAAGCGCGGCCGCAATTACCGAGATGATGCCGAAGATCCCGGTATCGATCACGCCCCAGCCGAGGACGCCGGCCGCATAGAGCCCGCCGAAGATATAGAGCCCGTTAAGTGCATCGCGATAGAGCATCGAGGACGCCAGAAAGGCAAAAAGCGACGGTGCCTGCGGCAGCTTTTTCAGAGTCGAGCGCAACTCGGGCCAGGCATCTTTCGCCGCCTGCCGCAACGGTTCGCTGACATGGTTGGGCGGGTCCTTTACCCAGAGAAAGAACGGGACCATGAACAGAATGTACCACAGCGCCGTAAACGGGCCGACAAATCGGGTCCCTTCCCGCGCGGCGGCGTCGAGGCCGAACGCGGGGGCGAGGCCAAGAAGCGTCGTGCCCTCCGCGCTCTCGGCGAAAAAGAACAGCATCAGCACAAGAGCGATCAGCCCGCCGAGATAGCCAAAGGCCCAGCCGGAGCCGGAAATGCCGCCAATCTCGTCGGCATCTCCGAGGTCTGGCAGCAGCGAATTGGTGAAGATCGTCGCGAATTCCATGCCGACCAGGCCGATGGCGAAAAGGCCCAGGACCAGCAGAAGGCTGAAACCCGCCGGGTCCGCGAACCAGAGCCCGGCCGAGCCGACGACATATAGCAGTGAAAACGCCGCGACCCAGCCGATCCGGTGCCCGCCCTTGTCGGCCATCGCGCCCAGGAAGGGCGCCAGGATCGCGATCAGCGCACCTGCCAGCCCGATTGTATAGCCCCAGGCGGCCTGCGCGGTCGCCCCGTCCGAAAGCAGCTCCTTGATATACGGGCCGAAAATGAAGGTGATCAGCAGAGTATTATATGGCTGGCTCGCCCAATCGAAAAAGAACCAGCCCCAGATGCGCTTCCGGTGCGAAATGCCTGTCATGCCTGTGCTCGTCCCGTGTCGTTCTCCACGCATTTCGCATGAAGCCGACACAACGGGCAAGCTGCCCGAGCGGGCACCTAGTATGCGATGAGGACGGGGGCTTGTGGGGGCGCCTTGACGGGGCCGATATCCTCGCCAAAGGCTGCGGCCAGCGAGATTATCGCCGCTTCATGCTGTTCCGGGGCAACCATCGGTCCGAAACGGACACCGGCGGAAAAGAGCCCCGCCATCAATGTCACGGTGGCAGCGGTTGTGCGAAGGGCTGGCATGATCTGCATGGCGACCTCGGTTTGGTGGGCTTGGGACCGTTGTCCCATTCCGCCACGTCATGAATTGGGCGGGCTTGAGGCAAATGCCCGGCCCTCGCGCCAATGTCGCCACGTGATCGCCATATTTCGCGCCGTGTGGTGCAGCAGGCCGTCAGTCGTAGAAAGGTGTCATCTGGGCGACGATAACCGCGTTCTCGTCCAGCGCGCGCTGCATCAGAACGCGTTCCTCGTCGGGCACTTCGTGACCTTCGGCCAAGCGCTCTTCCAGTGTGCCGTAACCCGTGACGTCCAGCGGGGCCAGCTCTGCCTGCTTGAGAATCGCCACTGTTTCCCGCACGGCCTCGGCCTCGTCCACGCCGGAGGCGTAGCACATCAGCGCTGCCCCCGTGGAATCGTCGGGCAGCCCGTCGCCCTCGTGACGACCGACCTCGACAAGCAGGGTATATGCCTGTTGCGGCTTGCGGGGCTTCTTTTGCTTATTCTCGCTCATGACATGGCCATAGGCGGTTCCGGCATTCTTGCCAACCCGGGAACGATGGGTGTCAACCGGTCCGGCTGCCGTTTCTGCCGCTGGCGAAACTGTCGTCGAGGACAGGCATCATCGGCAGTTTTTCCATCCGCTTCGGGCTGGTGGCGCGCACGGGCATCGGCTCCCAGTCGGGGAAGGCTTCGTAGAGATACCGCAGCCCGGCCAGGATCGGACGGGCCGAGGGAGTATCGGTGGACAGCCAATCCGCCGCCATTTCCGGCCACAGGGTCACCGAGAACCAGCCCTCGGAATCCCCGTTTTCGATTGCTTCCCGGAGCAGGAGCGCCGTGGCGAAGTCATGCGCCTCGTGCTTCCGGTCCGACGCCATTGCCAGCAGAGGTGCGAAAAGCGGGCTGTCCCCGGTCAGGCTGCCGCTCCGCTCGCCCTTCAGAAGCCCGTTCAGTTCGGGCAGCAGCAGGAGCGCCATTTGCGCGCCAACGGCCTCCGAAACGTTCGCCTGCAACAGTGCCTGCCCATGATTGGCGTATTCCAGCAGGGCGCCCTGTACCTTTTCCCGGCTTTCGCTCAGATGGCAGGTCTCGTGGCGCGGACCGGTGATCGTCACGCGTCCCGCGCCGGCGCCTGTCAGAAAAGCCTGGAAAATGGCCGCCCTGTCGCGTTGGGGCAAGGCGCTGTAATCATCTTGGAAGCTCTCCCAGAAATCCCCCATCTCGCCTTGGTAAAGCCCATGTTGAAGGCGATCGGCGAGCAGGATTGCCGTGGCGGCGGAGAAGGCGGCCGTGTCGGCCTCGGGCTGAGAGGCGGCAAGTTGCAGCGCATCGATCAACGCACGATCCCGCTCTGTTTCGAGCCGGCATCCCTGATGCAGGACAATGCGGGTCAGCGTCTGGCTATCGCCACCGCGCTCCTGATCCGAAGGCGGGATTCTGGCGGCAATGCCGCGAATAGCCGATTGCGGTTGCCGCCCGGCGGCGACGCGCAGGTCCATTATGGCCTGCAAGACTCGGAAACCGAGCGGGGGAGGATCGGGTACCAACATGGTTGTAAACAATGCCTGGCAAATTCGCCGGAATGTTGGCGTTTAATTTATTGAAAATGTTCATTTTTGGGCCAGCGCCACAATTCGAACACCTTCCGGGTCCGGCTACGCCCGGAAAGATAGAATTGGCCGGATTTTAGTCACAGGCATTAAAAAAGGCCCACCGGATGGCGGGCCTTAGATCACGTGGGTCTGCCTCGGACGAATCAGTCGCGCAGCAGCTCGTTGATGCCGGTCTTGGAGCGCGTCTGTGCGTCCACCCGCTTCACGATCACCGCGCAGTACAGGTTGATGCCGTTCTTGGAGGGCATGGAACCGGAGACGACCACCGAATAGGGCGGCACTTCGCCATACGTGACTTCGCCGGTCTCGCGGTCGACGATCTTGGTCGACTTGCCGATGAAGACGCCCATGCCGAGCACGGAGCCTTCGCGCACGATGCAACCCTCGACGACCTCCGAGCGCGCGCCGATGAAGCAGTTATCCTCGATGATGGTCGGACCGGCCTGCATTGGTTCCAGCACACCGCCAATGCCGACGCCGCCGGAGACGTGCACGTTCTTGCCGATCTGGGCGCAGGAGCCGACGGTGGCCCAGGTATCGACCATCGTGCCCGCGTCGACATAGGCGCCGAGATTGACGAAAGACGGCATCAGCACCACGCCGGGCGCGACATAGGCCGATTTGCGCACGATGCAGTTGGGAACGGCGCGGAAACCGGCTTTCTTCCACTCCGCATCGCCCCAGCCCTTGAACTTGCTGTCGACCTTGTCCCACCAATGACCACCCTGCGGGCCGCCATCGTGTTGTTCCATGTCCTTGACACGGAATCCGAGCAGAACGGCCTTCTTGGCCCATTGGTTCACGTGCCAGTCGCCATTCTCCAGCTTCTCGGCCACGCGCAGCTTGCCGCTGTCGAGCGCGGCGAGCGTATCCTCGATGGCTTCCAGCGTCTCGCCGCCGGTATGCGGGTTGATTGTGTCGCGGATCTCCCAGGCGGCCTCGATGGCCTGTTCCAGCTGGGCGTTGGTCTGAGCACTCGACATGTGACGGTCCTGTTGGTTCGAATTCGTTCCGCCCGCTCTACACGGACGGGCTTGATCAGGCAACGCCAAGCGGGTCAGGCTCGACATTGGCGCCGCACAGCACCAGCGCGACCCGCTCGCCCGGCTCGGGCTGGTAGGCACCCGAACGCAGCGCGGCCAGCGCGGTGGCGCCGGCCGGCTCGACCAGCAGGCGCAGCTTCTGCCAGAGCAGCTTCTGCGCCTCCAAGATCGCCGCGTCGCTCACCACGGCCGTTTCCACGAGCTGTTCGACGGCAAGCTGATGGCAGATCTTGCCGATCTTACGCGCGCCGAGCGCGTTGGCGGCCACGCCGGAAACCTCGATCTCGGCTTCGACTCCCTCACGCATCGCCGTCGTCAGCGTTGCGCACCCTTCCGGCTCGACAGCAACAACCTTGCGTTCTTCCTCGAACCAGGCCATCGCGCCGGCAATCAGCCCGCCGCCGCCGACCGCGACAAGGATCGTATCGGCTTCAAGCCCCTGTCCTTCCCACTCGCGGAACAGCGTTCCCTGCCCTTCCACGGTCTCGGGAGAATCGTAGGCGTGGACCTGAAGCGCGCCGGTATCGGCCTCCCAGGCGCGGGCCGCTTCCAACGCTTCGGCATAAGAGCCCGGCACGACGACGAGGTCCGCGCCGTATTGTTCGATCAGGGAAATCTTGGCTCGACCAGCCAGTTCCGGCACGAAAATGCGGGCCTTCATGCCCAGCTTCGCCGCCGCATAGGCCACGGCCGCGCCATGATTGCCGCCCGAGGCCGCAACGACACCAGCTTCCGGGATCTTGTTCGACAGCAGCGTGTTGAACGCACCGCGCGGCTTGAACGCTCCGGTATGCTGCATCTGCTCGAGCTTGATCTCCACGAGCTTCTCGTTCCAAAGCGCGCGGGTTTCCATCAGCGGCGTTCGGCGCAACAGCCCGGCGGTGCGATCCGCTGCTGCATCGATCCGCTCTTTCCAGTCGTTCATTTGGCTTTCCTCCAGCGCCGGCACGGTCTAGCGTTTGTTGAACACACAAAACACAGTAAAGCGCGCGATGAAAGACGATCCCACCAAACGCTCCTTCCGCGACGCCCAGGAAGACATTAAAACATCCTCCGGCGTGCCCGATACCGAGCAGACACGCTCCCCGGCTTATCGTCTCGCCTATGACGATCTGGATTTCATCCTGCGCGACCAGCTCCGACCGGTGCGGCTGCAGCTGGAATTGCTGAAACCCGAGATAATGATGAAGGAGCAGGAGGTGGAATCCACCATCGTGCTCTTTGGCGGGGCCCGTATACGGCCCCCGGAGGAAGCCGACAAGGCGCTGACGCCCGAGATGGCTGCGATGAGCCGGTTCTATGTCGAGGCGCGCAAGTTCGCCCGCATCATGACGGAACGCAGCATCGCGCGTTCGGGGGGCCGGGAAGACATCATCATCACCGGGGGCGGACCGGGCGTGATGGAAGCGGGCAACCGCGGCGCCGCCGATGCGGGCGGCAAATCCATCGGGCTCAATATCGTGCTGCCGCATGAACAGGCGCCGAACGCCTATATCACGCCAGAACTCAGCTTCAATTTCCACTATTTCGGCGTCCGCAAGATGCATTTCCTGATGCGCGCCTCGGCCATCGCGATTTTCCCCGGCGGCTTCGGCACGATGGACGAGTTGTTCGAAGCGCTGACTCTGGTGCAAACCGGACGGATGCGGCAGGTACCGATCCTGCTCTTCGGACGAGATTTTTGGGAAAAGGTTATCAATTTCAAGGCCCTTGCCGAGGTCGGCACGATCAGCCCGGAAGATCTCGAGCTCTTCCGCGTCGTGGAAACCGCAGAGGAGGCGGTTGCTGCGATCGACAGCTGGGAAGGTGTCGGAATCAAGCGGGGAGAAGTTCCAGGGAGGTAGGCATGCCCGACAGGGAGCATTGGAACGCGCTTTACGGCAGTCGGGAGGAGACTGCACTAACGTGGTTCGAGGAGGAAGCGGCCCTGTCACGCCAGCTCGTTGCGCGATACGCGACACCTGGCCAGCCAATCGTCGATGTCGGGGGAGGCGCTTCGCGGCTCGTGGACGGCCTGCTCAAAGACGGCTTCGGACCGCTGACGGTGCTAGATCTGTCGGATACCGCGCTTTCGCTCGCCAAGGCGCGCCTTGGTGCCAGGGCGACCGAAATCGACTGGATCGAAGGCGATGTTCTGGATTGGGCGCCCGAGCGCACTTACAGCGTCTGGCATGACCGGGCCGTTCTGCATTTCCTGACCGAACCGGAGCGGCGCGACGCCTATTTCAACGTGATGGCCAATGCACTCCAGCCCGGCGGCCACGCGATCCTCGCGACCTTCGATCTCGACGGTCCCGAGAAATGCGCCGGCCTTCCGGTGGCACGCTATTCACCCGACAGTTTGCGGGATGCACTGGCGGTCATTCTGCCGGACGCATTCGAGCCCGTCACGTCGCAGCGTCATCTTCATGAAACTCCTCTTGGGAAAAAGCAGGAATTTCAGGTATCTGTATTTAGACGCCTGTCGCCATCCGGTTTGTGAAGTTTCTGATCCAGTTGCTGGGTTTCCGGATGATCGAGGAGGCGCCAGTTGATCCTGATCGAGGCAAATCACATGACCAATCGCATTCTCTGGTTTCTCATGGCGCTTATCGCCATTGCCGGCGGCGTCTTCGCGCTGGCCAATCCCATCGCCGCTTCCGTCGCCGCGACGGTTATCGCGGGCTGGATGTTCCTTTTGATCGGGATCGTTCAGGTGGTGGCCGGTTTCCGCGCCGAGGGAACGGGCGCCAAGATATGGAACATCCTTCTCGGCCTGCTTGCCGTCGTGCTGGGCATCATGATCCTGGGCGAGCCGCTCAAGAGCATGGTCGCGCTGACCACGGTCGTTGCAGCGATGTTCGTTGCCACCGGCATTTCCAAGATCATCCTGTCCTTCTCGCTGCAGGACCGCGGATTTTTCTGGATGGTGCTGATCTCGGGCATTGCCTCGCTCGTACTCGGGCTGATGATCTTCGCCAATTTCCCGGCCTCTGCCGTCAGCTCGCTCGGCATCCTGCTCGGCATCAACCTGATCTTCGACGGCACCTCGGCCCTTGCCATGGCATTCACCTCCGACGCGAAGGGCGCGGGGGAGGCCTGATCGGCGTCAAATGAAAAACGCCGCCGGGCTATCGAGCCGGGTGGCGTCTGGTATTCCTGAAAAGCGGCGCGGCTGGCCTCAGCTCTCCAGCCCGGCCTCGGCCGCGATCTGCGCCCGGCTCTTGCGGGCGCGCTCGGTCGCCGATTTGAGCTGGCCGCAAGCCGCCATGATATCCTCGCCGCGCGGAGTGCGGATTGGGCTGGCGTAACCGGCCTTGTAGATGATGTCGGCAAAGCTCTCGATCCGCTCCCAGTCCGAGCGCTCATAGGGCGCGCCGGGCCATTCGTTGAACGGGATTAGGTTGATCTTGGCAGGGATGCCGGCGATCAGCTTCACCAGTCGCCTCGCATCCGCGTTGCTGTCATTGATGCCCTTGAGCATCACGTATTCAAAGGTGATCCGCTCCGAATTGCTCAGGCGCGGATACTCGCGCAGCGTGTTCAGAAGCGTCTCGATGTTCCATTTCTTGTTGATCGGCACCAGCGTGTCGCGCACCTCGTCGGTGGTCGCGTGGAAGCTGATCGCCAGCAGGCAACCGATCTCCCCGGCCGTCCGCGCGATCTCTGGCACGACGCCGGAGGTGGAAAGCGTGATCCGCTTGCGGCTCAGGCTGATCCCTTCGTCATCCTTCACGATGTTCATCGCGTCGCGAACCGCTTCGAAATTGTAGAGCGGCTCGCCCATCCCCATCAGCACGACATTGGAAACCAGCCGCGACTCATCCTTGGGTGCGCGGCCCGGTTCCGGCCATTCACCGAGGTCATCGCGCGCCAACATCACCTGCCCCACGATCTCGCCCGCGGTCAGGTTGCGCACCAGCTTCTGCGTGCCGGTATGGCAGAAGGAACATGTGAGCGTGCAGCCGACCTGGCTCGAAATGCAGAGCGTGCCGCGCCCTTCCTCGGGGATGTAGACAGTCTCGACCTCGTGCCCTCCGGCAATGCGCAGAAGGTATTTCCGCGTGCCATCCTCGGAGACCTGCTTGGAGACGATCTCCGGTAGCTCGATGACGAAAGCCTCGGCCAGTTCCGCGCGATAGACCTTGCTGAGATTGGTCATCTCGTCGAAGTTGCGCACGCCCTTCTGGTAGATCCACTGCCAGAGCTGATCGACCCGCATCTTCGCCTTCTTCTCCGGCGTACCATGCGCAATCAGCGTGTCTCTGAGCTGCGTACGAGTCAGGCCGACAAGGTTGATCCTGTCGGTTTCGGGCAGCTTGCGGGCAATGGTCACGACATCCTGCGTGATCGGGGCGCTGGCGGTCATAGGCTGATCCTTCGGGGTTGAGGCCCCGATATACAGATTGTCGCAGGCATTTCCAAGTCCCGTGGCGGAAACCTCCCGAAGCGGCCGCGCCTTATTGGGCGCAGCGCTGCTCGGCCTCGTCCATCGCGGCGGTGAAGCCCATGAGCGAGAACGTATCCTCGGTCTTGGTGCCGCGGCTGGACCGGGCGGAGAACTTGGCCTCGGCGCCACGTTTCAGTGCGGTGACCAGCTTTGAATCATCCTCGGGGGAGGCCGGCCAGGCCCATTCACCCTCGGTGAAAAGCTCGAAAGAACTGTCGCCCACCTCTACCGTCACGGTCGAGCCGCTGGCGAAGGGATAGCCGCCGGTAAAGGAGACCTCGCCGGCCGCGCCGTTACCCGGACGGAAGGTGACGAACAGAAGAATCTTGCCGCGTTGAACCGAAACCGTGCGCCCGTCGCGGGTATTCACCGTTTCCTTGGGCGCGGAAACGCCCCAGCACTCGGTCGGGTCGTCTTCAACAAAGACGCTCCAATCCGTCTTGGCGGCAACACGATTGTCGGATTCCTGGGCGGCAACCTGAACGCCCATAACGGCAAACGCGCCAACCATCATGCCAGCAATGATCCGGGAAAACATCTCTACTACAGCCTCCAGCTGCCTCTGCCTCGTTTCGTACCGCATTGGGTCCTTATAGATGGACCATCCTTGAAGCGGCTGGGATTTCAACCCGCTGCTGCGCATGGTAACGCAGATGTGCCGGTTGGGTGAACCCCTCCCGGCGGAAATTCGCCAGAAAGGATTGCACAATGGCCTCAGTCGAGATGGTCGAAATCCGGCGTGGGGAATTCCGAGAGTCGGTTCACCGGGGACACGCCGTTATCTGCGACGCCTCGGGGGCGATCGTCGAAGCCTGGGGAGAGCCGGAAAAGGTGATCCTTCCGCGCTCCTCGTCCAAGATGATCCAGGCGCTGCCGCTGGTCGAATCCGGCGCCGCCGACAGGTTTGGCCTCGACACCGAACGATTGGCGCTGGCCTGTGCCAGTCATAACGGCGCGGCGATCCATACCGAGCGGGTGTCGCGCTGGCTGTCCGATCTTGGGCTGGGCGATGACGACCTGCGCTGCGGCCCGCAAATGCCGGACGACCGGCAGGCCCGCAAGGCGCTGATCTGTTCGGACAGCGCGCCCTGCCAGATGCACAATAATTGCTCCGGCAAGCATAGCGGTTTCCTGACCCTGTCGAAGCATCTGGGTGGCGGGCCGGAATATATCGACCCGCTCCACCCGGTGCAGAAAGCCTTGAAGGCCACCTGGGAGGAGGTCACGCAGGAGCCGGTCACGGGCTACGCCATCGACGGCTGCTCGGCGCCGAATTTCGCCAGCACACTGCATGGCATGGCGCGGGCAATGGCCTCTTTCGCTGCCGCGCGCGAGGGCCAGGGCACGCGCCAGGACGCGCAGTTCCGGCTGGTTCAGGCGATGATGAAACACCCCGACCTGGTGGCGGGCGAAGGCCGCGCCTGCACCAACATCATGCGCGCGCTCGGTGGCGCAGGCGTGATCAAGACAGGCGCAGAGGCCTATTTCACCGCGATCCTGCCCGGCAAGGGGCTGGGCGTGGCGCTGAAGATCGAGGATGGAAGCACGCGCGCCTCAAACAGCGCGATCGCGGCGATCCTGGTTCGGCTGGGCGTGCTCGATCCGGAGCATCCGGCGGCTCTCAAGCACATGTGCCCCCGTATCCTAAACCGCCGCGGAGTGGACGCCGGCCAGTTACGGCCGGTGCCCGGCGCGTTTGACGCCTGAAGCGACAAGTTCCCGGATCAGCCCATGTCCAGGGCTTCGGCAACCTCGACGGAGCCGGAGCCGTCCTTCACCATCGGGCAACCCTTGGCGTAATTGACCGCTTTGATCATGTCCGGCGCCTGGATCAACGTGTAGCCCGAGATCGGGTTGGCGCCGCCGGTTTGCTCGACCGACCCCTTTTTCACCGTCCAGGACTGTCCGACCGGGTTGCCGCCATCGACAACAGCCGCCCCCATTTCGGCGAACCATGCCTCCCAGGCCGCCATTGCCTGGGCACCTTCCTCTTCCGTCTCGGGCTTCTTGCCGCCGTGGTATGCAAATACGAATTTGGGCATCGGTGTCCTCCCTGTTGGAAACCCGCTTTGAAAATCCTGGAAGCAGCCCGTGCGCGCCGTCGGTCTGCCCTCCCTGACTGAACAGCATGGCGACAAGGGGCCGATTCGTCAGCACCCCAAAAGGCTGCGGAATACCCTTTTCAGGGGCCGATCTATCCCGAGATCAGCAACCGTCCGGCAAGAAGCAGCGAAACGACCACCAGCAGCGGCTTGATCAGCCGCGCCCCCTTGCGCATCGCAAGCCCGGCTCCAAGCCGGGCCCCGGCGATCTGCGCCACGGCCATGACCAGCCCGGTTGCCCACCAGATCTGGCCGACAAAGGCAAAGAGCACCAACGCGCCCAGATTGGAGGCGAGGTTGAGCGCCTTGGTATGGGCGGTGGCCTTCAGAATGCCCTGGCCTGCGAGAAAGACGAGCGCCAGCATGAAGAAGCTGCCCGTGCCCGGCCCAAGCAGACCGTCATAGAAGCCGATGGCCGGCACGACGGTCAGCACGAAGAGCGGCGCCGGCATGCGCGGCGAGCGGTCGATATCGTTCAACCCCGGGCGCAATGCAAAGAAGGTCGCAATGGCGATCAGCAGCCAGGGAAGAAAGGCGCGCACGCCATCCGTCGGCAGGGTCGTGACCAGGACCGCGCCACAGGCCGAAGCGAGGAAGGACACCGCCGCCGGCCATCGTTGGCTCCAAAGGTCCACATGCCCCGCGCGGGCATAGCTATGCGCGGCGGTTGCGGAGCCGAAGCTCGCTTGCAGCTTGTTGGTGCTGATCGCCTCGACCGGTGTCGCGCCCACCATGAGCATGACCGGAAGGCAGATCAGCCCACCGCCACCGGCGATCGCGTCCACGAATCCGGCCGCAAACGCCGTGCCGACCAATATGGCCAGCACGTCAAAGGAAACCTCAAACACCCACGAACTCGTCGCGGCGATAACCCTGGATATAGAGAAGAGCGCTGAGATCGCCGTGATTGATGCGGATGTCGCATTGCGCGGCGACGCTCGGCTTGGCGTGCAGTGCGACGCCCGCCCCGGCCAGTTCCAGCATGCCAAGGTCATTGGCCCCGTCACCCACCGCCATCACATCGGCATGGGTGATCCCGAGCCGTTCGGAAATCTCTTCCAGCGCCGCGACCTTCGCCGCCCGCCCGAGAATCGGAACGCCCGGCGCTCCGGTCAGCTTGCCGCCTTCCTCCAGCAGCGTGTTCGCGCGGTGCTCGTCGAAGCCGAGCGCGGCCGCCACTTTCGAGGTAAAGGCCGTGAAGCCGCCCGAAACCAGCGCCGCGTAGCCGCCATTGGCTTTCATCGTCGCGATCAATTCGCGACCGCCGGGTGTGAAGGTGATCCGCTCGGCCAGGACCTGTTCGATCACACTGGCATCGAGCCCTTTCAACAGCCCGACCCGCTCGCACAGCGCGCCTTCGAAATCCAGCTCGCCATTCATCGCCCGCGCGGTGATCTCCTTCACCCGCGGCCCCACGCCCGCGACATCGGCCAGCTCGTCGATGCATTCCTGCCCGATCATGGTCGAATCCATATCGGCCAGCAGCATCTTCTTGCGCCGCCCCTCGGCGGGCAGCACGACAAGGTCAACACCGAGCGCCTGCATGTCCTCCCAGACCTGCCAGCGATTGGCGGGCACCGACTCCATCTCGAATTCCGCCGCCACATCCGGCGCCAACCACTGCGCCGTTCCACCGCCCCAAGCGTTGCGCAGGGCTTCGACGGTCGCTCGCTCAAGGCGTGGCGTTGCGGGATTGCTCAAGAGCGTGACGACGTACATGGCATTTGTCCTGGCTTCGGTCCGAGGCTGCATAAATCAGGATCTCCAGCTTTTCGCTACCCCGCATGATGCTGATCGCGGAGGCTTTGGGACGGACCGCGCCGCGAAGTTTCCGATAGTGGACCTTACCCGTCGTTTTTCCGCGCAGAAGAGTCGGAAGAGCTCCATTTTCCCTATTGCCAGACAACCCCTGCCCAACATATGAGCGTCGGCGGGACACCTCTCCCCAACGAGAGGCATATATCTGGAAGGATACCAGAAATGGCTATTCAAGCTCCGGCCACGCGGCCGGTGAACCCGCGTTTCTCCTCTGGCCCCTGTGCCAAACCCCCCACATTCTCGCTCGATGCGCTCAAGGATGCCGCGCTTGGCCGGTCTCACCGCGCCGCCATCGGCAAGTCCAAGCTCAAGGACGCCATCGAGACGACCCGCGAGATCCTCGGCATCCCCGCCGATTACCGTATCGGCATCGTGCCCGCCTCCGATACCGGCGCCATGGAAATGGCCATGTGGTCGCTTCTGGGCCAACGCCCGGTGGAAATGCTCGCATGGGAAAGCTTTGGCTCCGGCTGGGTGACCGATGTCGTCAAGCAACTCAAGCTCGACGCCGTGGTGAAGACCGCCGATTACGGCGAGATCGTCGATTTCACGACCGTCGATTTCGACCGTGATGTCGTCTTCACCTGGAACGGCACCACCTCCGGCGTGCGCCTGCCGAATGGCGACGCGATCCCAGCGGACCGCGATGGCCTGACCATCTGCGACGCCACCTCGGCCGCCTTCGCGGTGGACCTGCCCTGGGACAAGCTCGATGTCGTGACCTATTCCTGGCAGAAGGTGCTGGGCGGTGAAGCCGCCCACGGGATGCTGATCCTCAGCCCCCGCGCCGTCGAAAGGCTGGAAAGCTACACGCCCGCATGGCCGCTGCCAAAAATCTTCCGCATGACCAAGGGCGGCAAGCTGATCGAAGGCATCTTCCGCGGCGAGACGATCAACACGCCCTCCATGCTGGCCGTCGAGGATTACCTCTTCGCGCTGGATTGGGCGAAATCGGTGGGTGGCCTCGCGGGCATGATTGCGCGCGCCGATGCCAATACCGCGGTGATTGGGAAATTCGTGGCCGAGAACGACTGGATCGACTTCCTCGCCGTCGACCCGGCGATCCGGTCGAACACGAGCGTTTGCCTCAAATTCTCCGACGACCGGATCAAGGACGGCGCAGCCTTCGCCAAGGCCGTCGCCAAGCGGCTGGCCGATGAAGGCGTTGCCCTCGACATAGGCGCCTACCGCGACGCACCTGCGGGCCTGCGCATCTGGTGCGGCGCCACGGTGGAAACCTCCGACCTGGAGGCGCTCGTCCTCTGGCTGGTCTGGGCCTTCGAGTCCGAGGTCACCGCGCAGTAAGCCTTCGCGCCGGGCCACCCGCCCGGCGCCCGTCCCCACAAAAGATACACGCCAAAGGAGCTTCCAATGGCCCCCAAAGTTCTCGTTTCCGACAAGCTCAGCGAAACCGCCATCCAGATCTTCCGTGACAACGGCATCGATGTGGATTTCCTTCCTACCCTCGGCAAGGAAAAGGACAAGCTGCTGGAGCTTATCCATAATTACGACGGTCTCGCCATCCGCTCGGCCACCAAGGTGACCGAGAAGCTGCTGGAGCGCGCCGACAACCTGAAGGTGATCGGTCGCGCCGGCATCGGTGTCGACAATGTCGACATCACCGCCGCCTCCAAGAAGGGCGTGATCGTGATGAACACGCCCTACGGCAACATGATTACCACCGCCGAACACGCCATCGCCATGATGTTCGCCTGTGCCCGGCAGATTCCCGAGGCCTCCGCCTCGACCCATGCCGGCAAGTGGGAAAAGTCCAAGTTCATGGGCGTGGAACTCACCGGCAAGACGCTGGGCGTGATTGGCGCCGGCAATATCGGCGGCATCGTCTGCGACCGGGCGGTTGGCCTGAAGATGAAGGTCATTGCCTATGATCCCTTCCTCTCCGACGAGCGCGCCACCAAGCTCGGGGTGACCAAGGTGGAGCTGGACGAACTGCTGAAGCGTGCCGACTTCATCACCCTGCACGTGCCCTTCACCGAAAAGACGGCGAATATCCTGAGCCGCGAAAACCTCGCCAAGACCAAGAAGGGTGTGCGCATCATCAACTGTGCCCGTGGCGGCCTCGTGGACGAGGAAGCGCTGGCCGACATGCTGAAATCCGGCCACATCGCCGGTGCCGCTTTCGACGTCTTCGCCAAGGAGCCGGCCACCGAGAACCCGCTTTTCGGCCTGCCCAATGTCGTCTGCACCCCGCATCTGGGCGCCTCCACCACCGAGGCGCAGGAGAATGTGGCACTGCAGGTGGCCCAGCAGATGTCGGCCTATCTCAATACCGGCGCCGTCGAGAACGCGCTCAACATGCCCTCTGTGACCGCCGAGGAAGCCAAGGTCATGGGGCCGTGGCTGAAACTGGCCGAGCATCTCGGAGCCTTCATCGGCCAGATGACCGACGAGCCGATCAAGGCGATCAACATCCTCTATGACGGCAAGGTCTCGTCGATGAATCTCGACGCCCTCGGCTGCTCCGCCATTGCCGGTGTGATGAAGGCCTCGAACCCGGACGTGAACCTCGTCTCCGCCCCGATCCAGGCCGCCGAGCGCGGCATCGGGATCTCGCGCACCACGCAGGCCAAGTCGGGCGTCTTCGACAGCTTCATCAAGCTCACCGTCGTGACCGACACCCGCGAGCGTTCCATCGCCGGTACCGTCTTCTCCGACGGCAAGCCGCGCTTCATCCAGATCAAGGGCATCACCATCGATGCCGAGATCGGCGAGCACATGCTCTACACGACCAACGAGGACGTTCCGGGCATCATCGGCACGCTCGGCCAGACCATGGGCGAGAACGGCGTCAACATCGCCAACTTCACCCTCGGCCGCTCCGAGCCGGGCAAGGACGCCATCGCGCTGCTCTATGTCGACGGGCCGGTCGATCCGGTGGTGATCGCCAAGCTCAAGGCGACGGGCCTGTTCCGCAATGTTTCGCCGCTGGAATTCAACGTCGCCTGATCGGCTGGCGACAATCTGAACATCAAAGCGCGCCGGATTTCTCCGGCGCGCTTTTTCTGTCTCTGGCCTTTGAACTGATGACGCGCATCGGGGGACGCGAACCAATGGTATCGCTCGGAATACGCCCCGACCGTTACTTCTTGCCGGGGGTTCCGTCGAACTTCTTTTCCAGATCCGCCCAGCAATCGATGTAATCGTCCTGCAGCGGCGCCTCCTTGCCGGCAAACTCCGTCAGGTGCTGCGGGAAGCGGGTCTCGAACATGAAGGACATCGTGTTGTCGAGCTTCTCCGGCGCCAGCTCGGAATTCGACGCCCCCTCGAAAGCGTTCTTGTCGGGCCCGTGCGGGATCATCATGTTGTGGAGTGACAGGCCGCCCGGCACGAACCCCTTCGGCTTGGCATCGTACTGGCCGTAGATGTTGCCCATCAGCTCGGACATGATGTTCTTGTGATACCAGGGCGGACGGAACGTATCCTCCATCACCATCCAGCGCTCCCGGAACAGCACGAAGTCGATATTCGCCGTGCCGGGCACGCCGGAGGGCGCGGTCAGAACGGTGAAGATCGACGGGTCCGGATGGTCGAACAGGATCGAGCCGACGGGGCAGTAGGTCCGCAGGTCGTATTTCACCGGCGCGTAATTGCCATGCCATGCCACGACATCCAGCGGCGACTGGCCGATCTCGCAGCGGTGGAACTGGCCGCACCACTTTATGGTCACGGTCGACGGTACTTCGCGATCCTCGAAGGCAGCCACCGGCGTCTTGAAGTCCCGCCGGTTTGCCATGCAGTTGGCTCCGATCGGGCCACGGCCGGGAAGCTCGAATTTCTGCCCGTAATTCTCGCAGACAAATCCGCGGGCGGGGCCTTCCAGCACCTCGACCCGGTACAGAAGACCGCGCGGGATGATGGCGATTTCCTTGGGCTCAAGGTCGATGATCCCCAGCTCGGTCGCAAAACGCAACCGACCCTCCTGCGGCACAACGAGCAGTTCGGAGTCAGCAGAGAAGAAATAGTCGTCCTTCATCGATTCCGTGACGAGGTAGATATGGCTCGCCATGCCGACCTGGGTATTGACGTCGCCCGCGGTGGTCATGGTGCGCATCCCCGTGATCCAGGTGAGCGCCTGCTCCTCATGCGGGATCGGATCCCAGCGGTATTGCCCAAGCGAAAGCACGTCCGGGATGACATTCGGCGCGGATTTCCAATAGGGCACGTCGATCTGCGTATAGCGGCTGGAATGCTTCACCGAGGGCCGGATGCGGTAGCACCACGTGCGCTCGTTCTGGTGGCTCGGGGCGGTAAAGGCCGTTCCCGAAAGCTGCTCACCATAAAGGCCGTAATTGCATTTCTGCGGCGAATTCATGCCCTGCGGCAGCGCACCGGGCAGCGCTTCGGTTTCGAAATCATTGCCGAAGCCGGGCATGTATCCCTCATGCGGGCCGGACAGGCTGGCGGCCCGGATCATACCTTCGGGAAGCTCATGTCGGGTCATTCAGATCTCCTCTTCGCTGCGCCCTGTTCTTGCGTCTCACCTATGGATCTGCCATATCGTTGCACTTGCAACGATGTCAAGCCTGTCGCCCCCGCAACCACAGGCGCGCACACCGATGCCGCGGAATTGAGTGGTGCCGAGGCAGCGTGGCCGATAGGCTTCGCCAAACAGAAACAGACCAAGGCAGTTCGAGCCCATGCGCATCCTTTACCTTGTCCTGACCCTCGCCCTAGGCGTCGCCGGTCAGGCATCCGCCCAGACCATCGACCGCATCCGCGAGACCGGTGAGCTGAAAATCGGCTATCGTACCGACGCCGCCCCGATCTCCTATGCCAATGAAGATGGGAACGCGGCCGGATACTCCGTCCTTGTCTGTGTAACCCTTGCGCAAGCCCTCGCCCAGAACCTCGAGATGGAAGACCTCAACGTGACCTTTCACAAGGTCACCGGCGAGGATCGCTTCGACAAGGTCGCCTCGGGCGAGATCGACCTGCTCTGCGGCACCTCGACGATCACCCTGGAACGCCGGAAGCTGGTCGATTTCTCGATCCCGACCTATGTCGACGGCGCAATCGTCCTTCTGCCGCGCAACGGCAATCCCTCCTTCCAGTCGCTCGACGGCAAGAAGATCGGCGTTCGCTCCAACACCACCACGGCCCGGGCGCTCACCAATACGATTGCCAGCACCGGAATCTCCGCCGAAGAAGTTGCCTTCGACAGCTACGATGGCGGCATTGAAGCTCTGAAAAATGGCGAGATCGATGCATTTTTCGGCGATCAGTCGATCATCGTCCACAAGGTGAACACCTTGAATCTCGGCAGCGAATTACGTCTCACGAACCAGCTTCTGACGGTCGAGAAGCAGGGCCTCGCCCTCGCACGCGGAGATAGCGAGTTCCGCCTGCTCGTCGACCAGATCCTGTCTGCCATGTATCAGAACGGCTTCATGAAGCGCATCTACGAACAGACCCTGCCCAATCTTCAGCCCGGTCAGGCTATGCAGGCGCTTCACATGATCGCGCCCGAGATCCCCTGACCATAAGCGGCGGCGCTCAGGTCCAGTCGAGCACGACCTTGCCCGAAGAGCCGCCGCGCATCACCTCGAACCCGGTCCGGTAATCATCCACCTTAAAACGGTGAGTGATGACCTTGTGCACATCCAGCCCGTTCTGGAGCATGGCGATCATCTTGTACCAGGTCTCGAAGATCTCGCGCCCATAGACACCCTTGATCGTGATCGCCTTGAACACGATCCGGGACCAGTCAACGGGCGATTTTCCGGGCGGTATACCGAGCAGCGCGATCCGCCCCCCCATGGTCAGCGCCTCGACCATCTGGTCGAGCGCGGCCTGGTTGCCCGACATCTCCAACCCGATATCGAACCCCTGCTTCATGCCAAACTCGGCCATGACGTCCTTCAGGTCTTCGTGGCGCACATGGACCGGGCGCACATCTGCCACCTGCGTGGCCAGCGCCAGCCGGTCGGGGTTCACATCGGTGATCGCCACATGCCGCGCGCCGACATGCCGGGCGATGGCCGCCGCCATGATGCCGATGGGTCCGGCGCCGGTAATGAGCACGTCCTCGCCTACGAGATCAAAGCTCAGCGCCGTGTGCACGGCATTTCCCAGCGGGTCCAGGATGGCGCCGATATCGTCCTCGATATCCTCCGGCAACGGCACCACGTTGAAGGCCGGCAGGCAGAGATACTCGGCAAAGGCACCGGGCACATTCACGCCCACGCCCTTGGTCTCCGGGTCCAGGTGAAACTTGCCGGCGCGGGACTGACGCGAGTGATGACCAATCAGGTGGCCCTCCCCCGAGCAACGCATACCCACATGCAGATCCTCCACCCGGCGACCGATCTCGACGATCTCGCCAGCGAATTCATGCCCGGTGATCAGCGGCACAGGCACGGTCTTGCGGGCCCACTCGTCCCAGTTCCAGATATGGATATCGGTGCCGCAGATTCCGGTCTTGTTGATCTTGATGAGCACGTCATCGGGGCCGATCGACGGGATCGGAACCTCCTGCATCCAAAGCCCCATCTCCGGCTTTGCCTTCACCAGCGCCTTCATCATCTGTGTCATGACAGAACTCCCGTCTCGCGCCCCGCCTTGCCGAAGGCGTCGAGCGCCTGGTCGAGGTCTTCCCGGCTCAGCGCCGCATTCATCTGCGTTCGGATCCGCGCCATCCCCTTCGGCACGACGGGGAAGAAGAACCCCGCCACGTAGACGCCGTGCTCGTAGAGCCGTGTTGCCATCTCCTGCGAGAGCCGCGCATCGCCCAGCATGACCGGCACGATCGGGTGCTCGCCCGGCAGCAAATCGAAACCGAGGCTCTCCAATCCCGCGCGCCAATAGGCGGCGTTCTCGAAGAGCCGCGCGCGCAGCGCGTCGCCCGCCTCCACGATTTTCAGCGCCTCCAGCCCGGCGGCCACCACCGCGGGCGGCAGCGAATTGGAAAAGAGATAAGGCCGCGCGCGCTGCCGGAGCAGGTCCACCACCGCCTGCGGCCCGGCGATATAGCCGCCGATCGCGCCACCAAGCGCCTTGCCCAATGTGCCGGTGAGGATATCCACCTTGTCGGCCACACCATGGTGATGCGGCGTGCCCCGCCCTTGCGGGCCCATGAAGCCAGTGGCGTGGCAGTCATCCACCATGACCATCGCGTCATGGCGTTCGGCCAGCGCGGTGATCTCGGGCAGCTTGGCGAGGTAGCCATCCATGGAGAAAACGCCGTCGGTGGCGATCAGGATATGACGCGCTCCCGCTGCCCGCGCGGCCTTGAGCTGCGCTTCCAGGTCGTCCATGTCCGAATTGGCGTAGCGGTATCGCTGCGCCTTGCACAGCCGCACCCCGTCGATGATCGAGGCATGGTTGAGCGCGTCGGAAATAACTGCGTCTTCCGCCCCGAGCAGCGGCTCGAACAGCCCGCCATTGGCGTCGAAGCAGGCGGCAAACAGGATCGCGTCGTCCTTGCCCAGAAACCGGGCAATCGCCTGCTCCAGCTCCCGGTGCATGGGTTTGGTCCCGCAGATGAAACGCACCGAGGCCATCCCGTAGCCATCCGCGTCGAGCGAGGCCTTGGCGGCGGCCACGAGGCGTGGATCGTCCGCCAACCCGAGGTAATTATTGGCACAGAGATTGAGCATCTCGCGCCCATTGACTTTGACATGCCCGCCCTGCGGCGTCGCGATGGGGCGTTCCTGCTTCATCAGCCCTTGCTGTTCGATCTCGGCCAATGTCTCTGCAAGGTGACGTGCATATTCCGGTGTCATGCCGATCTCTCCGTCCAGTTGTCCGTATCATGCCCCCAAATTTTGGTCGGGGTCGACCGAAACCGACCGCGCTTGACGAATTCGAGCCGGTGTTTCAGCTATAGGGCGGACCAGATCAGGAAGTGCCCCTTGAACGACTTCGACCTCGACACATTCATCCCCTACCGGCTGGCTGTTCTGGCCGGAAAGGTGAGCCGAGAATTTTCCCGGCACTACAACGAACGCTTCGGCCTTTCGCGCGCGGAATGGCGGGTGATCGCCCATCTCGCCGCCTCGGGGCCGGCCAGTGTCGGCGAGATCCACAAGCGCGTCGACATGGACAAGAGCCGGGTCTCGCGCGCGGCGACGAGGTTGGAAGGCGAGGGGCTTCTCAGCAAGGAGGATCACCCGGTCGATGGCCGGCTGGTAAAGCTCTCCCTGACTCCGGCCGGGCTGCAAATGATGGAGGAGCTGGCGCAGATGGCGAACGCCTACCAGGCCGAGTTGCTCAAGCGAACCGGGCCGGGTGGGCTGGGGCTTCTGGCCGCGCTGGAACGCATGGGCGAAGACGGCGATTGAGACGTCACGTTTGGCGCGCACAACGGCGCGCACTTTGCTAGCAAGGCCGGGGAACAGGATCTGGGAGGATCACATGCAGGACATCGTCATTCTCGGCAGCGCGCGCACGGCCATCGGGGCCTTTGGTGGCGCGCTCGCCGGACAGGCGCCGATCACGCTTGGCGCCATCGTGGCCCGCGCGGCGCTGGAGCGCTCGGGCCTTGCGCCCGAAAAGATCGGTACCGTCGCTTACGGGCACATCATCAACACCGAGCCGCGCGACATGTATCTGAGCCGCGTTTCCGCGATGGAAGCCGGGGTGCCGGACAGCGTACCAGCGATGAACGTCAATCGCCTCTGTGGCTCGGGCGCTCAGGCCATCGTGTCCGCCGCACAGGGTCTCATGCTGGGAGATGCCGATTTCGCGCTGGCGGGCGGAGCGGAATGCATGAGCCGCGCACCCTATATCGTGCCGGCGGCGCGGTGGGGGGCCAAGATGGGCGATGCCACCGCACAGGACATGATGCTGGGCGCACTGAACTGTCCGTTTGGAACGGGGCATATGGGCATCACGGCGGAGAACGTCGCCGGGGAACATGGCGTCGGCCGCGAGGATCAGGACGCCTTTGCTCTGGAGAGCCAGCAACGCGCAGCCAAAGCTATCGAGGCGGGCTATTTCGAGCGCGAGATCGTGCCCGTCGAGGTCAAGGTGAAGCGCGAGACCGTTTCCTTTGCCCGTGACGAGCACCCGAAAGCGACCACTCTGGAGAAGCTGGCCGCCCTGCGCCCGGCCTTCCAGAGGGATGGCACCGTGACCGCAGGCAACGCCTCGGGCATCAATGACGGCGCCGCCGCGCTGGTGCTGGCCCGGGCGGAAGCCGCCGAGGCACCGGGGCTTGTGCCCAAGGCGCGGATCCTGGGCTATGCCCATGCCGGTGTGCGCCCCGAGGTGATGGGGATCGGACCGGTGCCGGCGGTCGAGAAGCTTTGCGCGCGGACCGGGCTCGACGTGTCGGATTTCGACGTGATCGAGTCGAACGAGGCCTTCGCCGCGCAGGCGATTGCCGTCAACCGCGCGCTCGGGCTGGACCCGGCCCGGGTGAACCCCAATGGCGGCGCAATCGCGCTCGGCCATCCCGTCGGGGCCACGGGGGCGATCATCACCGTCAAGGCGCTCTACGAGCTGGAACGCACGGGCGGCAAGCGCGCGCTGATCACCATGTGCATCGGCGGCGGACAGGGGATCGCATTGGCGCTGGAACGCCTGTGATTTGAGCGCGGGCGCTATTTCAGCTGGATGGATGCCCGCGCCGTCCGCCCCTCGGCGTCGATGACCGAGAGATCGAGGAAGCCCTTGCCCGGATCGGGCAGGAGACTCTCGCGCTGGCGCGTCTGCAGGATGACCGGCGCACCATTTGCCAACCATGAGAAGGGCGGAGTGCCGTCGCGCACCTTGAGCAACAGCCCGTCATACGCCTCGACCTCGGCGCCATCGGGCGGGAAGGCGAGCTTGGGCGCATCGGCGGCTTCCCGGAAAACGGCATTGCGCGGGCGGAAATTGCGCAGCGGGGCGGGCAGATCCGCATTCGCCGCCAGAAGGGCCGCGGCGGGCGGCGGGGAAAGCGGCTCGACCCTTGGTCCGATCCGCCCGAAGGTCTGAAAAAGCACGGGAGCCGCCAGATCGCCGCCGAAGGCACCTGGCACCGCCGTCCCGTCCGGGCGGCCAATCCAGACACCGGCCACGTGCCGCCCGTCGAACCCGATCGCCCAGGCGTCGCGGTGGCCATAGCTGGTGCCAGTCTTGTAGGCGAGCTTCAGCCGCGCGGCATGGGGCGGAGGCGGCATGCCCGACAGGATATGGCCGAGCTGCCAGGCCGAGACATCCGTGAGAATGCGCTTTTCCTTGAACTCGAAACCCAGCGTGTCGTGCAGCGGCATCGACACCCCGCCCCGCGCGATGGCACCGTAAAGGCGGATCAGGTCTTCGAGCGTGACGCCCACACCACCGAGGGCCACGGCAAGGCCGGGCGTATCGTTCGGGATAACCGGCGTGACGCCCGCCCGCTCCAGCCGCGAGACGAGCCGCGCCGGGCCGATGGCCTCGGTCAGCGCGACAACGGGGATGTTGAGTGACATCTGCAACGCTCGCCGCACCCGGACGGTGCCACGATACAGCCCGTCGAAATTGACCGGGGCGTAGCGACCGAAGGAGACCGGGCGGTCCTCGATCAGCGTTTCCGGATGCGCGAGGCCGGCGTCGAATGCCAGCCCGTAGACCAGTGGTTTCAGGGTCGATCCCGGCGAGCGCAGGGCGCGGGTCATGTCCAGCCAGCCGCCGCGCTCCTCGGCGAGATAGCCCGCCGAGCCAACCGAGGCCAGAACCTCTCCGGTTCGATGATCGGCCACCATGATCGCCGCCGAAAGCCGCTCGCCCGAGGCGCTTGCAGCCTCCGCAGCGAGGGTTTGCAGCGAAGCTTGAAGGTCGCGGTCGAGCGTCGTCAGATGCACGTCCCGCAGCGGATGTTCCGCCTGAAGCCGCTCGGCCAGATGCGGCGCATAGGCAGGGAAGCTACGACGGGCGGACGGAACCGGCGTTGTTCTTGCGGCCTCGGCCGTGTCGGCATCGATCACGCCAGCGCTGACCATGCGGCCAAGCACCCTGTCCCGCGCCAGCGTCGCGTTCTGGTTGTGCCGGTCGGGGCGGCGCGATGTCGGCGCCTGCGGGATCGCCACCAGGAGCGCGGCCTGGGCCGGGGTGAGCCGCTTCGGCTCCTTGCCGAAATAGGCCAGGCTCGCCGCCCGCACCCCTTCGAGATTGCCGCCGAAGGGCGCACGCTCGAAATAGATGGCGAGGATCTCTTCCTTGTCCAGTTGCCGCTCCAGCGCGAGGGCCAGCCGGAATTGCCGGATCTTGCCCGCCATCTGCCCGGTCGTCCCGTCCTCCAAAAGGCGGGCGACCTGCATCGTCAGGGTCGAGCCGCCCGACACGACGCGGCCATTCAGAACCGCCTGCCCCGTGGCGCGCAGCATGGCCAACCAGTCCACGCCATGATGGCGATAGAAGCGCTTGTCCTCGAAGGCGACCAGCATCGCGGGATAGACCGGGTCCACATCGGCCAGCCGCGCGGCCATCCGCCAGCGGCCATCGGCGACGGTAAAGGCACGCAACAGACGCCCCTCCCGGTCCAGAACCTCGACCGAGGTCTCGACCACGAGTACCGGGATATCGGTCGCGTCCACCCAGGCATCGAACGCATCCCGCCCGGCGGCGCCGAGATACAGCACCAGCGCCAGCAGGAAGAGGCCGTACCGTCTCATTCGGTGACCGTCACCCGGCCTTCCTCACCGCGGGCGCGGAATTGCGGCCGGTACATGTCCTCGACGCTGGCGGCGGGGTGGTGGTAGTTGCCGGGCGACACAGCGCGCAGGATATAGGCCAGCCGAAGCGGCTTGTCCGAGCGCCAGTCCACCGCCGCGAGGAAGCGCTCCTGACGGAATTCGGTGCTGCGCGCCTCGGCCGTTTGCAGCCAGTCCAGCCCGCGAATGTCGCCGGAGCGTACAAGGCTGGGATTGTCGATCTCGAAGCCCGCGGGCAGCGGGTCATTCACCATCAGCCGCGCCTCGCTCTGCTGGAAAGGCTTGACGGTCAGAACCGCCACCAGCCGCGTGCCGTGCTGCACGATGCCGGGATCGGCGGGCTCGCCCTCCATGGTGAAATAGGCGCGGTCGATCGAATAGCCGTTGCCGTTGCGGCTCTCGGGCTGCGCGGGCACACCAAATGTGGTCAGGGTGAGTTGCGCCTCCTGCGACCCGGTATTGGTGACGACGATTGGCTCGGCAGAGGTCTCGTCCTCCATCACCCGCACCAGCGGGCCGTCCACCGGGTCTCCGTCGATCAGGAAGTCGCCCGCGCTGGTTTCAACCAGCGCATGCGCGGCCAAAAGCGACCAGACGCTTTCCTGCGTGGAGCGACGCCGGTCGGTATCGGCCAAACGATCCACGAGCACGTCGTGATCGAAGGCTTCGCTGCCCGCCTCGACGGCAAGGGTCAGAACGGCGGCGGAATCGCGCAGGTTGGTGCCATAGTCGGCCCGCCATATCGCTTCCTGCTCATCGGCGAGCCTTGGCAGAAGCTGCGCCGCCGCCCGACGGAACATGGCATCCGCGCGCGGCTGATCGCCATACATCGCGAGCGCCGAACCGATCTGGGCCGTTGCCAGTGGCGAGCCGAAATCATCGCCCTTCACGTCGGCATAGTACCGCAAATCGCCGATCGGCGCGGCACCCTCGCGGGCCAGCACCAACAGCGCATAGGCGACATCCTCGCCACCTGTCTGGAAATCACTCGCGTAATTCAGCTCGTTGCGCAGGTTGTCCATCGCCTGCCGGAAGGCGAGGTCCGGCACGGTGTAACCCTGCGCGCGGGCGCGGCTGAGGAAGTCGGAGACATAGGCATCGAGCCACATGTCGCTGTCATAGGCATTCCACAGCCCAAAGCCGCCCGAGGAGGTCTGGCGGGAGAGTACGATGTCGATCGCCCGTCCGATCCTTTCGGGGATCGTGGCGTTCTTCTCCATCCCCATGGCACTGGCCATCTGGTCGAAATAGAGCAGCGGCAGCGCCTGGCTCGTCACTTGCTCGGTGCAGCCATAGGGGTAGCGGTCGAGCGCGGAGAGCAGGCCGGGTGCGTCCAGCCGGCCCAACGGGCCCAGCGCGAGCGTGGCCGAGCCGGTGCCCGGACGCATCCCGGCAAACACATCCCGCGAGAGGGTAAAACTCGCGCCCGCCGCCAGCGGGAAGCGCGTAGTGGTCGCGGCTTCCGGATCGTTGACCTGCACCGGCAGTTTCAGCGTCTTCTCAAGCCGTTTGCCGCCGGGCGTGGTGATGGCGACCTCGATCTCCGCAAGACCGGTCTCCGTGGCCAGAACAGGTACGGAGAGAACCGTCTTCTCCCCTTCGCCAAGCTCCACCGCAGTCGGGATGGCGCTCGCGTCGAGCGTCACGCCCTCTGCCATTGCCTCGATACCAAAGGCTCCGACAGGCCCCTCGGCATGAACCAGTTCCAGCCGCATCTCGGTGCTGTCGCCGGGCGCCATGAAACGCGGCAGCGAAGCGGTCAGCACGGCGGGATCGCGCACCAGAACATCCGCATCGGCCTTACCGACGCCGGAATTGCTCCAGACAACGGCCATGAGTTTTACCTGCCCGTTGAAGGACGGCATGTCGAAAGACGTGCGCGCATACCCATCCGGCCCCACGGTCAGCAGGCCGCTGAAATAGGCAACCAGCTCCTCCGTCGGCGGCGGTGCCTGCATGCGCATCTGGGCCTCGGCATCGCCACCCGAGCGCAGGCTGCCGCGATTGCCGGATTGCCCGTCGATCAGGCGGCCATAGATGTCGCGCAGCCCGACCCCGAGCTTGCGCTGGCCGAAATAATAGCCGGGCGCATCGGGCGGCAGGTGGCCGGTCAGGTTCAGGATGCCCTGATCAACCGCGGCGATGGTGGCAAAAGCGGTTTCGCCTTCGGTCATGCCCTCGACCTTGAGGGCAACCTCCATTGGCGCGCGCGGCTCGGCCTTCTCGGGCACTTCGAAGCTCGCCGAAAGGCGCGCGGCGCCGGGATCGACGCTGGCATGGGCAAGCCCGAGCGCGCGGGCGGGCGCGTGGCCCTCAGTGGGAGCGTTCATCGGCCGGATCAAGGTGGCGGTGACATAGGCGCCCGCACCCCAATCGTCGGTGACGGGCAGCTCGATCAGGCTTTCGCCCTCCGGAAGCTCGGCCGTCTTCATGTCGATCAACCGATTGGAGGCGACCGTGATCAGTGCCTTACCCGCATGGCGAGGCACGACCCGCAGGCGCGCGGTATCACCTGCGCGATAGGCCTCGCGGTCGAGCGACACTTCTAGCAGGTCGGGCGTGCTCAGCGCTTCGGCGGGCGCGTACCAGCCCGCGTCGAAGGCGTATGCGGCGGCGGCATAAGACCCGTCCACCCGCTCCACGACCAGTTCATACTGGCCCCAATCCACCGGGGCCGAGATCTGCAGCGGGGCGCCCTCCAGCGAGGCCTCGCCGCTGGCAACCCGGCTGCGCCGTGTCATCGGTTCCCAGTTCCAGCTCCCATAGGCGGAGTACCACTGGTAGCGGGTCTCGATACGGTTGAGTTTCCAGGAGACGCGCATCGGCATCGCGGACAGGTCCGCGCCAATCCCGATCACTTCGAAACCGGCTTCGCTGCCCTCGCCGACAACACCGTCGAAGAGTGGGCGCAGGCCGATCAGCGGCCCTCTGGGCGCGACCGGGCGGGTCATCTGCCGCTCGACCGGGCGGTCGGAGCCTTCGGAGACCCGCACACTTACCTGTGCTTCGAGCGGGCGGGTCGTCTCGGGGATATCCGGGAAGGCAACCCGCAGGATCGCGACACCGTTCGCGCCGGTACGCGTGGCCTCGAGCGCGGCCATATGCGGCTCGAACGGGTCGTCATAGCGACCGAAGACGTACCCGGGAAATCCCTCGATCATGTCGGTCACGCTCAGGCGTACCTCGCCCTCGACCGGCAGGTCGCTGCCCGGAGCGCCGAACAGGTATTGCGCGTTGACCCCAAGGGCCGGCTCAGTCGTGCTGTCCAGCGCGCCTTCGGGCAGCACCATCTTGAAATCGATCCGTTCGGGCAGAAAATCCTCGACCAGCAGCTCGCGCGTGCTGAGCGCGGGGGCGTCCGGATCCGTGTGCAGGGCGATCTTCCAGGTGCCGCGCGGGACGGTTCCGCCCAGCGGCATGGAGACCACATGGCCCCCGGCCGTTCCGCTATCCGTCACATGACGGCTGTATTCGACGCCATCGGGCCGCGACAGGATCGCGGTAACCGGCAGGCCGGCAATCGCCTGCGCCTTGCCGTCGCGGGCCAGCACGGTGGCGTGGATGGTCTCGCCCGCGCGATATGCACCACGATCCGTGGCCAGGAACAGGTCCACCGGGCCGGCGGCCTTCCGCCCCTCAACACCGCGATCGGAGAGGTCGAATTCCGGATCGGACAACGACAGGAAGCCGAGATCCTCCTCGCCCTTGCGCGCCAGAACCAGCGCCGGAGCGGATCCGCCGTGACCATTGACAAGGCCGGGCTCGAAGGCGGCATGACCGTCGGCATCGGTCGCGACACTGGCCAGCACCCGGTTCGAGCGGGAAATAAGCGAGACGTCGATACTTTCCAGCGGATCGGCCGTGCCGAGGGAGCGCACGAAGAGGTGCAACCCGTCCGCGCCGCTCATGCTGGCAAGGCCAAGATCGGAGATCACGAACCACTGCGTCGCCGTCGGCGCGTCGTAGCTGTCCATGCCCGCAACCGAGGCCTGCAGCGCATAAAGACCGGCGGGCTGATCGCCGATGGCCTCCGCCATGGGCAGAAGCGTGGTCACATCCTGGTTGAGCGCGCGGTCGACCTCCCCGGTGCCTCGCCAGATTTCCTCGGCCAGCCTGGCTTCGAGCCGGTCGGTCTCCCACGGGGAGAGCTGCTCGCCGAACATGTTCTGCTGGATCATCTGCATCAGGTTGCGATCGTCCACCCGGTGCAACGCCAGTTCGACCTCGTCGAGATTGACCGTCACGATGGGCAGCGCCGCATCGGGCGTGCGCGCCAGCACATAGGCGCGGCTGGGGAAACGGACGGAGGGCGAGCGATCGCGCACATAGACGTTCAGATCCACGTCCTTGATCAGCCCTTCGCCGGATTCCGCAGGTGTGCCGGCACGGAACCTAAGCTGGTATCGCGCACCATGCTCCACGCCTTCGACGCAAAGTTCCCTGTCCTCGGCCTCGACGGAGAATCCGGTTTGGGGCAGTTGCAAATAGGGTTCGAAATCCACGCCCTTGGCGAGGGGCTCGTTGAAGATGGCGCAGATGCGCGGACGGGCCGGGTCGCTGTCCACGCGGTGATCGACGATCTGGAAGCCATAAAGCGAGATAGCCTCGTTCAGGGCCGTCATGACCGCGCCAGAAGGCGCGATGCTGTCGGCCAGGCGCAGGGCGGGCAGGATTTCACGCTCGCGCTTGCTGTCCTCCAATGCGCGCGCCAGAACCAGCAGCGCTTCGGCCTGCATTTGCGGTGTGGTCGCACGCAGATAGGCATTCACCGCCGCCGGAATGGCACGCTGGCGCAGCTCGTTCTGCCTGTTTCGGTCATTGATTTTGGCCTGCAAGGCAGATTCCGCATAAGCAAGCCAGCCGTCCGGCGCATCCGTCATGGCCGTATAGGAGCCAGACCATTTGAGCGCGGCGTTGTGGTCACCGGCGACGCGCGCCTCCTCCATGCCGCTTATCAAGGCTTGAGGGCTCCAGCCGCTGGTGAAGTGGCGCATCGCGATAGCTTCGGCTTCCTTCCGGGCAGCCACCAGATCCTCGGGTCTCATGAAGCCCAGTTGGGCGGAGCGCAGCTTAGCCGACTCAAGGGTGGCCCTGGGGGTTTTCACGACAATTGCCGAGATCGCGCCGGTATAGGGCTCACGCTTCGTCACCGCGCGCTTTGCAAAACAGCTGTTGGAGCGTGAATTGAAGGTGAAGGCCTGGCAGTTTGGGTCCGTCAGGCAGGCCTGTTGGCAGGCCTCGAAGGTGGTGTCGAACAGCGAGCGCAGGTCGTCGCCGTAGAAATCCGTGTCTCGCTCGACGAGAAGGCGCCGCTCCGGGATCGGGCTGTCAAATGTCTGTGCCCGTGCCTGCATCGGAAGCGCCGTGAGAAGACAGCAGGCGAAAATGAAAACCTTCAAATAATCGAAACGCATGGCAAGAACTCCGCGGGCAAGCCTACCCCTTAGCGTGACACAACGCGGCGCAGCTTTGCAACGATTCCCCACCGGCTATCCCGGCCGGGATTAAACCCCTGTTCACCAAAGTGCGGGAAGGATTGCGCAACGAGATCGCCTGAACCGGCTGAGCGGGAGATGCCACGAGATGAGCCTGACGGACAAACTGGTTATGGAACGCCGGGCCCGGTTGGCGGCGGAGCGCAAGCTGGAGCTCAAGAGCCGTGAATTGTTCGAGGCCAACCGCAAGCTGTCGCAACATGCGCTGGAACTGTCGGGAAAAATTATCGAGCAACGGGAGGAGGTTGCGCAGGTTCGAAACGAGGCCGAAGCGCTAAAGGACCGCAACCAGCAGACGCAGGCGCAGCTTGAGCGGGCCGAGAAGCTGGCCGAAATCCATGAGCGTCGCCTGTGGGATTCGGTCGAGGCGATCAGCGACGGTTTTGCCGTCTTCGACCAGCAGGACCGGCTGATCGCGGCAAACTCTGCCTGGCTGGCGCTGTTCGACTATTCGGAGGTCATCCAGCCGGGGATTCCCTATCTCGAAATGATCCGCTTCGCCGCCAAGAAAGGCATCTTCGATATCGGGGACATGACGCCGTCGAACTGGCTGGCCGATATGCTCGATCGCTGGGACAGGCCCGACATCCCCGAGGTCACGATCCGGCTGTGGAACGGACAGTATTTCCGCCTGCTGGACCAGCGATCCCGCGACGGGGACATGGTGTGCCTTGCCGTCGACACTACCGTGATGAAGCGGCGGGAGGAGGAGTTGCGCGAGGCCCGCAGCCGGGCGGAGGCCGCCAACCGCGCCAAGTCTGCTTTTCTGGCCAATATGAGCCACGAGTTGCGCACCCCCATGAATGGCGTGGTGGCCATGGTGGACCTGCTGCTGGAAGGCGATCTGGACGAGGAGCAACGGCTCTATCTGCGTACGATCCGAAGCTCCGGCGAATCCCTGCTGTCGATCATCAATGACGTTCTGGATTTCTCCAAGCTGGAAGCAGAGAAGATGCAGCTGCGCCCCGAACCCTTCGACATGGAGAGGATGCTGCACGAGGTCCTGACGCTGGTCGCGCCCATGGCGCGCGACAGGGGGCTCGAGCTGCATGTGGATTACGACCTGTTCCTTCCGACCAAGCTCCTAGGCGATCCAGGGCGCATCCGGCAGGTGCTGACCAACCTGATCGGGAACGCGGTGAAGTTCACCGAGGAGGGCCATGTTTTCATCCGAGTGGTCGGGATCGAGTCGGATGGCGACAACTGGCAGATCCACGTCACTGTGGAGGATACCGGCATCGGTATCGCGTCCGACATGCAGGAGCATATCTTCGATTCCTTCGCGCAGGAGGAACAGGAGCGCAATCGCGCCTTCGAAGGGACGGGGCTCGGCCTCGCGATCAGCCGCGAGATCATCGCCAGGATGGGCGGGCAGATCTGGGTCGAGTCCGAAAAGGGCAAGGGGTCCTGCTTCGGGTTCCGGATCTCGCTGCCCTGTGGCGAAGAGAACCGGCACGTTCCGCAAAGGCTGGCGGACGGGCTGGCCAAAGCGATGATGGTCGGCGGCGGCGATCTCGACCAGGAGATCCTGTCGCGGCAGCTCCGCCAGCTCGGCATGGATGTGCATTGCGTGCCCAGTGGCAGCGCCGCGCTTGCCGAAATCGGCGACGGGTTCCGGCCACAGATCTTGCTCATCGACGAGCGGCTGTCGGATGCAACCGGGTTGGAGCTCGCAGGGGCGGTGCGGCTGGCCGGTCTCCATTCCGCGACGGTTCTGCTGTGCGCGGACAAGCATGTGAACCATCCTTCAGAAGCATTTGGAACGGTGGACGCCGTGCTGGGGCGGCCGATCCTGAGGAGCGAACTCTTCCGAACGCTTGCCGCTTTGACCGCGCATCGGGACTCCGTCCCCCAAGCCGAAGCGCCAGCTCCGAACGAGCCTTCGGAGACGCCCGCTTTCGCCTCATGCCGCCATGGCGCGCTGCACAAACAGGACGTGGGGCGGGCGATGCGCGTGCTTGCAGCAGAGGACAACAGGACCAACCAGTTCGTTTTCCAGAAGCTGGTGAAGACACTCGATATCGACCTGAAAATCGCTTCCAACGGGCAGGAAGCCATCGAACTCTACAAGGATTTCCAGCCCGACCTCATCTTCATGGATATCTCCATGCCGGGCACGGATGGAAAGCAAGCCACCCGTGAGATCCGGCGGCTGGAAGCCGGGAAACGTCATGTTCCGATCGTGGCGATGACGGCGCATGCGCTGTTGGGGGACAAGGAAGACATCCTGGCTGCCGGCCTGGATCACTACCTGACCAAACCGATGCAGAAGTCCCTGATTTCCGCGATCATCCGGGAAGCCCGTCCGTCCGGTTGTCGGGCGCCGGGCACGCGCGAGGCTACCGTGGCCGAGTGAGGATCCCACCAGAAACCCCACCCGGACGGCAACAAACACCCAAGTTTTATTGACATATTCCCGATTTCGGCATATAGTAAGAAATCAAACAAGTTTGGAATCGAGTGATGGTTTCGCCCGATGAAAGGCTAGGTCGGAGCGTCACGGATTTTCTGCGCCACGTGCCCGTGTACATCGCCCCGATCCTGTACCGCGCCGAGTGCAACGGCCGGATGCTGACCGAGAGCGAAGTGATGGTCGTGATGCTGCTGGAACGGCTCGGGCCGCTTTCCCCGACGCGGATCAGCCGCGGGCTGAACATGCAGAAGGGAAGCCTGACATCGGTTCTGCGTCGTCTCGAAGGGTTGGGGGTGATTGCCCGGACCGACAACCCCGAAGACGACCGAAGCTACATCGCCGAATTGACGCCGCGGGGAGCGGCTTTTGCGCGCCAGTTCGAAACCGACCGTCAGGAGAAGCTGCGGGACCTGTTCGTCCCGATGGCGCCGAACGAAAGGCGCCTCGCGGCGGACGGCCTGGACGTGCTGACCGCGCATTTTCGCGAAGTGGAGGAAAAGGAAATGGCTGCGACACTGGATGATCACGCCCCGATCCTGAACTGGTACCAGGCGGCAAGCCCCGAGGATCGCAAGGAATATGACGCCTTCGGCCCATGGCTGACCGCGGTGAAGGCCGAAGAGGAAATGCCTCCGCGCTTCCGCGCCTTCTATGCCGAGAACAAGGACGCCACGTTCCTGCTCAAAGTGCCGAAGAACGCAGACCGCCGGCAGTTGCGCCCGGGAATGGACCTCTATGAGGCCGTGTTCGTGGTGGACAAGGACGGTGTCGCCGTCATCCGCCTGGAGGATGGTGGCATCACGCGGACCTATGCGGCATGGGATGACGTGGCCGCCGTGGGCAGCTACGGCGACAAGCTGCAGGGCGTCTGGACGCTCTATCTCAAGGACGGAACGCGCAGCACGCTGACCTTCAACAGGGTGTCGACCGACCTGATGGACAAGGTGACGGATTTCGTGCGCGCCTGCCTGCGTGGCGACTCCCTCAGCACGGAGTTTCCGGATGTCTCGCTGCCACCGATCGAGATCACGGATGCGGACCTGTTCTTTGGATCCGCAATGCTCGAGATCCGGCGTCGCAGCGAGGAGGATTTCACGCCCATCCATTTCGAGCCGGAGGGCCAGCGGTGCTTCGATGCCAATGGCGACCGGCATGTCTCCACAGGCGTTCTGCTGCTGGACACACCGTCGGAACTTGTCATCGTCAACCGGGACAAACCCTCGCACCGCCGCGGCGAGGCCTGGTATGCGTCGAATGACATCTTCGTTCCCTATGCACGGGTGACGCATTTCTCGCTCATTGCGGCTCCGAACAACCAGAAGGGGTATTTCCACACCCTCGTTTTGCGCCTTGACGGGCAGGCAATCGAACAGCCGTGCCTGCAGCTGCCGACTGCCGTCATGGAGGTGCTGCGGGCGCGCTGCACGGCGGCGTTGTGAGATCATGGATCCCCTGGCAAGGATGACATCGAGGCCAATTCGAAAGAGGGGTCCGCTCGGGCCCCTCGGGCTGCGCGGTATCGGCCAGGCAAATGCCACTGGAAACCGGCGCGATTTGCGCGGAAACTGTCCATGCCGGGAACAGCCCCGATTGCCATGGAAGAGCCGTCGACATGTTCAATTTCGATCTCCCCTTTTTCCGACCGCTCTGGGTCCGGATCGCGACTGTTGGCTTCAGCGTCGGTTGGGGGCTGGTCGAGCTGTCCATGGGCTCGGCTGGTTTCGCGGTGCTGTTCCTCGCGGCAGGCATTTACTCCGCGTATCGGCTTTTCATTACTTTTGACCCACCCGAGGATGGGGCCTGACCGGCAGTTCCCCGTCGGCGAGCGCGTCCAGTTCCTCGGCGAGTTCGGCAATTTCGGCTGCGGTTCGGGTCTCGGGCCGGTCGGGAAGCTCCCGAAAAGCACGAATCCGGCCGGGCGCGGCGGACAGCAACACCACCCGGTCCGCAATGCGCACCGCCTCTCGCGCATCGTGGGTGACGATCAACGCAGTCGCGTGGCGCTCCTCGATGACGCGGCGCACCCGCGCATGCATGCGCCGCGCAAGGGGCGGGTCGAGCGCGCGAAAGGGCTCGTCGAGCAAGAGCAGATCCGGCGCAACGGCGAGCGCGCGGGCCAGTGCAACCCGCTGCCGCATCCCGCCGGAAAGCTGATGCGGGAACTTCGCGAGTTCCGCCCCCGACAGGCCGGTCTCTTCCAGCACCGTCCGCGCGCGTTCCACTCTTTCGGCCGCCGGGATCGGCTCGGCCTTGAGCCCGAAGGCGACATTTGACAGCGCATCCCGCCAGGGGAGCAGCAACGGGTCCTGAAACATCGGCGCGGTCCGGCAGCCGTCGGCCCGACGAAGAACGCCGCTCTCCGGCGTCAGCAAGCCCGCGGCCATCGCGATAAGGGTACTCTTGCCACAGCCTGATGGGCCCATCAGGCAGGTGATGGCGCCTCTGGGGATGTCGATGGAAATGCCGTCCAGAACAGGCATGTCTCCGTACCGAAAGGCGACATTGTCGAAGGACAGGATAGGAGCGGTCATTTCTGCGCCCCGCCGTCATCGTCGCGCCAACGCTCCAGTTTCCGCCGCAAATGACGCAGGAGCATGTGGTCGAGCAGGATCAGCGCGGTAACAATGACAACGACCCAGGCCATGGTTTCGGCGGTATCCACCCGCGCCCGCGCCCCGGCGATGCCATCGCCGATTCCGCCCGCGCCGGAGAGAAGCTCGGCCATGACCGCCACTTTCCACGACATGGCGAAGCCCGTGGCGAGCGCGGGAAAGAGATGGCCGAGCATATGCGGGCCATAGACATCAAAGACCATCGCGGAGGGGGGGGCCTGAAAGGCGCGCGCCATGCGAGCCAGCCCGCCATCGAGGCTGCGTGCGCCCTGAACGGCGGCGGCGAAGACGATGGGGCCGGTGGCGATGGCGACAGTGAAGATAACGGCGCGGTCGCCACCGAACCAGAGCAGGGCCAGAACCACCCAGGCAATCGCCGGAACGCCGAGCAGGATGATCGCGACCGGGTGGAGCATGCGGCGCAGGCCATCCCGCAGCCCGGAAGCGGTACCGGCGAGCGTCCCGATCACGGCGCCGGCCAGCCAGCCTGCACCGGCGTGCAAGGCCGTGGCGGCGAGGGCCGGCCCGATCTCGCCTTCGCGCGCCAGTCGCAGCAGCGCGCGGGCAGTGTCGTCCAGCCCCGGCAGGACCAACGCACCATAGGCGCGGTGCCCCAGCTCCCAGAGACCGAGCAGCAACAGAATTCCCAAAGCGCCGTAGAGGCGTTTCACATCGCTCAGCCCCAATAGAAATCGTCGGGGGGAAGTTTGCCGCCTACGATGCCGGGATCAAGGCTCATGAGGTGGTTGAAATAGATCTCGATATCCTCCTGTGCCTCTTTCGCCGATTGGACATCGAGATGCACGAAGGGCAGCGAGCGCGCGATCACGGGCGCGGGGAGCGGCAGATACGCGGCAGACATTTCGCCAGCCTGCTGCGGATTGTCGAGCACCCAGCGCCCGGCTTCGACGCAGGCCGCGTGGGTCGCGGCAACCAGCTCGGCCTCGGCGGCAAGGAACTCCGGGTTTGCCGCGAGCCCGACCTGCGGGATGCGCGGCCCGCGTCCGGTGTGCTGGCCATAGACTTCGGTGATGTCGATGGCGCGGAAAAGCGGTTGCTCGGCCTTCGCGGCGCGCATCAGGGCGGCGGTTGCCGCCGGTTCGTGCAGAACGGCAACGTCACCGCGACCGGAAAGATAGAGCGGCACCGCCTCACCAGGCGAGCCCACATAATCAAGCTCCACATCCTTGTCCGGGTCGAGCCCGGACCATTTCAGCACCAGCCGGAACAGCAGGTCCGGCGCTTCGTTCTTGTTCGAGAGCAACACGCGCTTGCCGGCGAGATCCTCGATCCGGGTCACGCTTTCGTCACGCGCCATCACGTAGAGCACGCCCCAGGTGACGACATTGACCATGCGGATGCCCGCACCGCGATTGTAGAAATTGGCCGCCGCATAGGTGGAGGTGGCGAAGAGCTTGAAGCGGCCCGAGGCGATTCCCGCGCGCATCTGGTCGGTGCTTTTCCAGATATCGAACGCGACATTGGGCAGATCGCCCGACGCAACCGCGCGGGCGAAGACCGCCGAGGGCGAGGCCGGAATCCCCCAGAGTGTCAGCGGTGGTTCGGAGGCCGTGGCGATCCGGGGCAACAGCGCGGAGGCCGCCAGCGCGCCGAGCAGGGCGCGCCGGTCAATCTGTCCGTACAGAGGTTTCATCATTCGGCGTCCTTTGCAAATGGTAGGGAAGCAGGTTGGGGGTCAGTAGACGACCGAACTCATGGTGATGTCGTCCCAGACATCCTTCACGGTCTGCTGCATTTCGCGGCGGCGGTCCGTGTAATGGGTGTGCAGAAGCGTGTGTGCCGTCTCCGAGTTGGGTGCTTCGAGGAAGTCCCGGTAGAGCGTTTTCACCTGCTGGTTATTGTGGGACTGACGCACATTCGCCTTGCGGTCGACATTGTAGATCGTGTCGCGCCGCGCTATGGCCAGCGGCAGGTAGGCCTTCTTGGAGCGCAGCGAACCACCCCCATCGACGCAACCGCCGGGACAGGCCATGACCTCGATGAAATCGAAATCCGTCTCGCCCGCCAGCACCTTTTCGACCAGCGCCCGGGTGTCTCCGAGCCCGTGCACCATGGCGACCTTCACCTCGCCGAAGGGTCCGCCGAGATCGACCGTCGCCGCGCGCACGCCTTCGAAACCGCGCAATTGCTCCAGCTCGATCTGGTCGAGTTCCTTGCTGTTGACGACCGAATAGATCGTGCGTACGGCGGCCTCCATGACGCCACCGGTGGTGCCGAAGATCGCGCCCGCGCCGGAGAACTCGCTCATATAGGGATCGTCGAACGCGGAGGGTTCCAGATCCTTCAAGTCGATCCCCTCTCGCCGCAGCAGGCGGGCGAATTCGCGGGTGGTCAGCACCACGTCCGTTTCCGGCGCGCCATCCATGGTGAGTTGCGGGCGAACGGCCTCGTCCTTTTTGGCCGTGCAGGGCATGATCGAGATCACGCGGATATTCTCCGGCTTCACCCCGTGTATTTCCGGCAGGTAGGTCTTGGCGATGGTCGAGAGCACCTGTTGCGGCGATTTCGTCGAACTCAGCAGCGGCAGGATCTCGGGATAATGGATCTCCGCGAAATTGATCCAGGCCGGGCAGCAGGAGGTGAAGGTCGGCCGCGAGCGGTCCTTGAGCCGGGTAAGCAGCTCCGTGCCTTCCTCCATGATCACCACGTCGGCGGCGAAATTGGTGTCGAGTACGATATCGACGCCGATCTTCTTGCAAGCGGTGATGATATGCCCCTGGACATTGGTGCCGGCGGGCATGCCGAACTCCTCTCCGAAGGCCACGCGCACCGCGGGAGCGAATTGCACCACCGTGGTGATCTCGGGATCGCAGATAAAGTCGAGCGCACGCTCGCATTCATCCCGCTCGCCGAGCGCGCCGGTCGGGCAGACGAGAACGCACTGCCCGCAGGTAACGCAGGTGGAGTTGAGTTGATCGGTGCCGTGGCGCAGCGTGACCAGCCGGTCCAGCCCGGTGCCCTCCATGGCAAGCGCGTCGACCTGTTGGTGATGGCGGCAGACGGCCACGCAACGCTGGCAGCGCACGCAGCGCTGCATGTCGCGGATGAGCGCGGGCGAGGAGGTATCCACCTCGCGCGCCAACGTACGTTCGCGGTCGAAGAATCGGTTCTCTGTCAACCCGACGAACTGCGCCAGATCCTGCAATTCGCAGTCGCCATGGCGCACGCAGGTCGCGCAGTCCTGCAGGTGGTCCGCCATGAGCAATTCCACTTGCAGCTTCTGGATATCGCGAACCTCGCGGGTGCGGGTGGCGACATTCATTCCCTCGCGCACCGGCGTGTCGCAGGCGCTGGCGATCTGATGCTTGTCGCGGCCGGCCTGAACGATATCGACCATGCAGATACGGCAAGCGCCGGGCGTGTGGTCGATGTCATCCATCTCGCAGAGCGTCGGGATGTAGATGTCGTGCCGCCGCGCGCAGGAGAGGATCGTTTCGTTGGGGAAGGCCCGGCAGGCGGTTTTGTTGATGGTCAGCGAGATCGTGGCGGCTTCCGGGTCACGCGCGGCGAGTTGGGCGAGGTCGGTCGTGCACATGGCTCAGGACGCTCCTTCGGGAATGGCATGCTGGGTGACAACGGAATAGATCCGGTAGCAGCGCATGCAGCGTTGCGCCTCGGCATAGGCTTCCTTTTCGCAGATGGTCTGCTCGACCTCGCCGAACATGTGCTTGCGCAGCTCCGGGTCGAGTTCGGGGTTATGCACGCGATAGGCGTTGCGCACCGGGGCCTCCACCACGTCGCTGGCCAGGAAGCGGTTGTCCGAGATCAGGTCCCGCATCCGGGAACGCTTGAAGAAGCGTTGTGTGCCGAGCTGCACCCAGTCGTCAATATTGCGCGCGGCCTTGAGGCCGGCGGCCATCGCATAGATCAGCGTCGAGGGGCCGGTCACGCAGTCGCCACCGGCAAAGACGCCGGGGCGCGAGGTCGCAAGCCCCTTGTCGGCCGACACGCAGCGCCACTTGTCGAAGGCGATCCCATCCCCTTCGACAAGCGTGCCATCCTCGACCTGTTGGCCGATGGCGGCAATGAAAGTGTCGCATGGAAGGGTGAACTCGGAACCGGGGATGGGGCGCACGCTGCGCCGTCCACTTTCATCGGGCTCGGTCTGCTCCATGCGGACCAGCTCGACGCCCGTGACCTTCCCATTCTCGGTGATCAGCCGGGTCGGGTTGGTGAGCGTGTGGAAATGGATGTCCTCCGCACCCGCCGCCACGATTTCCTCCTCGTCGGCCGGCATGTCCTCCCGCGTCCGGCGATAGATCACATGGACATTGTCGGCGCCTAGCCGGACCGCCGAGCGCAGGCAGTCCATCGCCACGTTGCCACCGCCCACGACGACGACCTCGCCTTTCATGTCGAGCCGTTCGATTCCATCCACGTGGTCATGCACCTTCAGCAGGAACTCGATGCCGCTGAAATAGCCATCGCGCGCGACGCTCTCGCCCTCGATGCCGAGCGCGGTGCCCTCCTGGCAACCAAGGCCGAGGAAGACGGCCTTGTAGCCGCGCGTGAAAAGCTCATCGATGGAGAAGTCCCGCCCGAGTTGCTGGCCGAACAGGAACCGCCCGCCCAGTTCGACGATGATGTCGGTCTCCATCGCCAGCGTGTCCTTGGGCAGCCGGTAGGAGGGAATGCCGATCTGGGCCATGCCGCCGGCCTGGTCGGATTTCTCGAACACATCCACCTGGTAGCCGTGCAGAAGCAGGTGATAGGCGCAGGAAACACCCGCCGGCCCGGCACCGATCACGGCGATCTTCATGCTGTCATCCAGCGGTTTGCGGATCATGTCGCGGGTGAACTTGAGCGCCTGCGGGCCCTTCTGCTTGTCGGCCACGAAACGCTTGAGCGTCTTGATGCCCACGGCTTCGTCCACGAATTTCCGCCGGCACGCCATCTCGCAATAGCGCACGCAAACCCGGCCACAGGTCGCCGCCATCGGGTATTTCTGCAGCAGCACGCCAAGCGACCGCTCGGGTCGTCCATCGCGGATATAGTCAATGTAACGCGGCACGTTGATCTTGGAGGGGCAGGCTTCGATACAGGGCGCGGTCATGTAGGCCATACCGTGCTGGGCGCGGATCGGTCGGTGATGGGCGATCTCGGTTTCCACCTTATCGCGGTAGTTCCGGATCACATCCAGCAGCGCCACCGCACAGGTCTGACCGAGGCCGCACAGCGAGGTTTGACGCATCTGCTCGCCCAGCATCTCGATATCGTCGAAATCGAGTGGAGAATCGAGCCCACGGCGCATCTTGTCGAGCGCGTCACGCACCAGCACGGTGCCCATCCGGCAGGGCGTGCAGGCGCCGCAGGACTGCTCGGCGGCCTTGTTCATGTAGTGGTAGAGCGCATCGACCAGGCTCACATTCTCATCGAACACGAAAAACCCGCGATCCCCGAAAAACGCGCGGATGCCGTTGCCTTCGTCGAACTCGTCGAAATTGGTCAGGGCGGAGAGGCGGGTCTCGGCGCCTTCTGCCTCGGCCTGAGGGTCGTGCACCACTCCATCCCATACCCCAAAGGCAATTTTCGACATACGCCATCCTCCTTGGCCAACCGTGGCGGCAGGCCGCCAATCGGGGCCGACGTTACCGCAAGGTAAAACACGCCAATAAGCCAAGTTTGATGGAAAACCATCAAACGGGGATGACAGGGCGCCGCAGCCTGACTAATCTTCGGACACGGAAGGCTTGAGGCGGCATGGCACGAAAAGCGACCCTGACGGATGTTGCGCGCGAGGCGGGCGTGTCGATTGCCACGGTCGACCGCGTGATCAACAGTCGCGGTGGCGTAGAGCGATCCAAGGAAGAGAAGGTGATGCGCGCGGCACGCCTGCTCGAACTGGACCGGCGGCTGGACTTTGCCAGTTCCCAGATCCGCCGGGTGGCCGTCATGGTGCAACCGCCGACCAATCCGTTCCACGCCGAGTTGCAGGCCGGCATCGAGACCGCGCGCAAGATGCTCGCACCACTCTCCGTGCAGATGCAGGTCGTACACATTCCTCTGGGCGGCCATGCCGACATTGCCAAGCGGATACGTGGTTTGCGGAGCTGGGCCGACGGACTGATCATCTCGACATCCGATGTTCCCGAAATTGCCGAGGCGATCCGCAGCATCAGCGATGCGATCCCGGTGATCACGCTCGCCACGGACATCGCCGACTGCGGCCGTGTTGCCTATGTCGGCCCGAATGACGAGCGCTCCGGGCGGATCGCCGGCGATCTGCTGGGGATGTTCATGGGCGAGAGTGGCGGGCATGTGATGATGCTGGTCGGCCGGCTGGACATGGCCGGGCACAGGGCGCGTGCGAAAGGGTTCTCCGAGATCCTGCAACGCCGGCATCCGCAATGCGTGTTGTCGCGGATGATCGAAACGGGCGAGCAGCGCGACCTTGCCCATCAGCTGGTCCATCGGAGCCTGAAAGCCGATCCGTTCATCCGTGGCATCTACCTTTTGTCGGTCGGAGCAACGGAAGTGGTGGAAGCGGTGGAAGGGCTTGGCCGGCAGGGAACCGTTCATATCGTGTCGCATGAGTTGACGTCGAATCGTCGGGAGCTTCTGCGTCAGCGCCGCATCCACGCCGTTCTGGACCAGAACCCGCGGCGGGAAACGCGCCTTGCCGCCGAAGCGATTGCCTGCCAACTCGGTCGCCTCGCCAAGGTCGAGGAACCCCTGGAAACCAATGCGCAGATCTTCATGGCCGAGAATGTCTGACATGGTGGAAATCGGGACGGGTTTCGACAGCTCCACTCCTGCTGCAGCGCGGCAAGATTCTATAATTCTAAACGAAATTTGACAGGACGACCCATGCGCCCGCAGCAAGGCGGGCATTCAGCCCCGCCAATTGTTAGCGCAATCATAAGGGCTATATTGGGGACAAGACGCCGTTAGCGATAACGGAAACACGGAACAAAAAGTACCAAGGATTAGATTCATGAGCATGAACGACGCTGTTTTCGCCCCCGCCCCGCTGTTTGAAGCCCCCCGCCGTATTCTCGCTGATTTTGCCGCATGGCGCCGCCGCTATGCCCATTACCGCGAGACGATGTCCGAGTTGAACAGGCTTGATGATCGCGATCTGGCGGATCTCAACATGAGCCGCGCGGATTTCCACTTCCTCGCCAAGAAAGCGGCCGAGGAAGCTTGCGCCTGAAACGCCGGATCTGACCGGCACGCCTGCCGGTCGCCAGACGAACGAAAACGCCCGCTGCCCGTCAGCGGGCGTTCTGTTTTTTGAAAAGGCCGTCTGATGTCAGATCAGGACTGAACAACTACCGGCTGTGCAGCAAGCCCTGCGCTACGGTGGCCCTGTGTTGTTTCCCGGCCTGAAGGGCAAGCCAATTTCCGACATGACCATGAGCAAGCACATGCGGGATCGGGGCATGAGCGCCCGCCCGCACGGGTTCAGATCGTCCTTGCGTACATGGGCCGAGGAAACAGGCCAGCCCTTCGAGGTGGCCGAAACCGCGCTTGGGCATGTGATCGGCAATGCCGTGGAAAGAGCCTATCAGCGATCCGACCTGATCGAGAAGCGCCGTCCCTTCATGGCTTCCTGGGCTGACCATGTGACAGGCAAGGCCACCTCGAGTGTTGTGAAACTGAACGAGGCACGGTCATGAAGAAGTACAAAATTGCTGGCATCGACCGTGGACCGGCTACTTCTCGCGTTGTGGAAAACTCTCTCTACCGAGCAATCAAATGCGCCGGGAGTGGCGACATGGACGGGATGTTTGCGGCTGTTGAGACGATGGCCGACAATTACGAGGCAATTCCGGCCGAAAACGTGACCGTCCTGCTTAGGGCGGCATTGATGGCGGAGCCACCCACGCAGATGGGCCGCCGGCCCATGGGTGTGAATGACAGAATAGTCCGCCTTTGCGATGGTATCGCGGCAATCCAGGGAAAAAAGATATCACGAAGAAGAAGTTCGCGAGATTTGGAGCGCTGTATGGCAGAAGCGCGACAAGCGTTTGGAGCAAATCTCGAACGCTGGGAAAACTTTGAAAACGACGAATAGGCCTATTTTCTTGGTCCGCCAGAAAGTACCGGACTTGTTGTCGGTGCATTGAGGTTCTGGATCATTGAGAATCACCCCATGACTTCAATCTTCATGGGAAATCACATGACCGACCAATTTCTAACCGACCGCGAAGTTGCCGAACGCCTTGGCGTCTCGAAGGCGACCGTGTGGCGTCACGCCGCCGCTGGGATACTTCCCAGGCCTGTAAAGCTGGGCCACTCTTCCCGCTGGCCGGAAAGCGACATTGCCGAGGCCGTTGACCGCCTCAAAGCCCAGCGCGATGGCGAGGCTGCGTGACCGATGACCGACAAAAGGAATTCCCCGGCCGCTTGGGGCGGCGGCACGGGGTGGAATAATTCGCTTGGACGGGCGAACGACCCGAAATTAGCGCGATTTTCGCTGAAAGGAACCGTGCGCGGCTGGCGGGTAGGAAATTTGCGGCTCGAAGCCGGAACGGACTGGAACGATTTTTTGACGGAGGTGCAGCCATGAACGCGCCCGAACCCGAACCGTTCGAAATGGACGGCAAGACGATAGATGCAGCAAAGGTGGCCGAACTCGCTCGACTGACGCCGATGGAATACGACCGCCAGCGGCAGGCCAAGGCTGAAGAAATGCGCGTGAGAATGGCTACGCTTGATGCCGAGGTGGAACGGGCGCGGGGCCGCACAAGGACAGTCGAGGAAAGCGGCGACTCGATTGTCGAGCAATTGCAGCCGTGGGAATCGGGAGTGAATGGCGCGGAACTGGCGGACGAAATCCACGACACCTTGTGCCGCCACATAACATTTCAAGAAGAAGGCGATCCTATTGCGGCAACCTTGTGGATCCTTGGAACATACCTGATGGACATTTGGCGGCTCTGGCCGAAAGTGTTTATCTCGTCGCCCGCAAAGCGCTGCGGGAAAAGCAGTCTCACCGAACTGATAGAGGCCCAAGTTCATCGGCCCATGCTGGTGTCTAACATCTCTGCTGCTGCCTTGTTCCGTACTATTGAGGCTTACGCGCCTACTATCCTTCTCGATGAAAGCGATACGTTCCTTACCCAGAATTACGAAGCCAACGGAATCTTGAACGCCGGTCACACGCGAAGAACCGCATTCGTGGTTCGTCTCGTTGGCGATGCTCATGAGCCATGCAAGTTCTCGGTTTGGGCGGCTCAGGTAGTAACCGGCATCGGCAAGCAGCGCGATACGCTTGAAGACCGCTCCATCCGCATCGATCTGAAGCGACAGCTACCGGGCGAGCGTAAGGCAAAGATCCCCGTTGATCTGTTCAGTTCGCGCACCGAAACCCGCCGCAAGGCACTGCGCTGGGCTGAAGACAGCAAGCAAGCCATTGGCGCAGCAACGAACGAACCGGGCGACTGCGGAAACGACCGAGCGCAGGACAACTGGACGCCGCTTTTTCGCATCGCCGCTGTTCTCGGCGGCCACTGGCCCGAGCGCATACGGACGGCCTATCTCGTGAAGGAATCCGCACGGGAAGCGGATGACGAGGATGACGAGGATGACGAGGATGACGAGGATGACGCCGCGCTAATGCTTTTGCACGACATGCACGAGGTGTTCAAAAGAAAGAATGCCGACCGCGTTTCGTCGGAAGACATGCAATTGTGCCTTGAAAATATGGAAGACCGTCCCTGGGCCGAGTGGTCGCGAGGGTCCCCGATCAACAAGACTGGTATTGCCCGCAAGGTGAGGGCGTTTGACGTGCGGGCGCGCAAGCTGCGGATTGGTGGCGAAGCGAAGAATGGGTACGAACGAAGCGACGTTGAGGACGCCTGTACGCGGTATGCTTCCCAGAACACCCACTCTCTAAGTGGAACACTGGAACAAGCGAATATAAACAATTAGTTAGACGAAAACCTAAGTGGAACGTCAGGCGCAAATGTTCCACTTACGGAACAGCCTAATACATTGAAAAAAAATGAAAGTTCCAGTGTTCCAGATAGAAACCCGGGTATCGGGGAAGAACACCCTATCGCCGCGCCTTTCGTTCCCGATGACTGGCGGGAGTTCTGATGGATACCGCGGTCGAAATCGTGTAGGAACTGATGGCCGCAGGCGTCACGTTCGAGGCTCGCGGCGAGCGGGTGCGCTGACCAGAAACCGACGGCGCACCGGCCTGTCCAGCCCGCGATTGCGTGGATGTCTTCAGCATAGCCACCTGTCGGGGATTCAAATGTACGGCCTCACACCCTGTTCAGCGCGACCTCAGCCCCGCGATCAGGCAGTTGTGGCGGCGCTGATCGAGGCCGACACGCTTCACGGGTTCCCGGCCGAGGAAATGTGGGCCACCCTGCTAGCGCAAGAGAAAGGGCTCCATCCAAAAGCAGGGAAATGGACAAGGAACTCTCAAAGAGGGAAAAACCGTCCAACCTTTATGTTTTCCCTACAAACACCCCCCACCCTTGGCCGATCGGGGAGGCCGGTGGAACAGTGACGCCCCTACACTGTTCTCATGCCCTCGAAAATTTCTTTTACAATGTCGGGTTTGCCGACCTTGCGGTCATTCTCCGCATCGCAGCATCCCCTCCCGTGCGCATTCATCAACTGCCTTCGGCAAAGTGGACCGGATCTTCGTCACACGCCCAACCGAGGTCAAGTCAGCGGACAAACCTGCCTGATGTTGATGCAGAGAAATTCTACGCCAAGTGTTGGTCAAGTTGCCGAACATGTCGCGGCAGTGCGGCATACTTCCCCGAACCAGAAATTAAGAATGATCAAATGCGTCGCACTTAAAATCGACCTCTCAGTGCACAGGCACACTGAGTCTCACTTGCAGACTTAGCTGCTGCGGGTTTTCAACCAGTTCGCTTCCTGCGGCTCAATTTAATCATCCAGCAAGAACTCGGACACCCAATCGCCTGCTTTTCTAATTGCAACTCTTGACTCGGGCGATTTTGGCAAAGCCGCCATGAAGACGTGCGGCATTCCCTCATAAAGGTCGAGTTTCACTGTCTGCCCGGCCTGATCCAATGCCTGATAGAGCCTAACAAAATTGCTGAGGAAAATCTCTTTGGTGCCGCCCTGGATGAGCGTTGGGGAGAAGCCCTTTGCAAAGTCGCCGTAAACCGGAGAGACGTAGGGGTGCCGGTGGTCCGTTTCATCGGCATAAGCCAGCGCCGAGGGACCGAGGACGTCCTGGTATGTGAAGAACGGCTCGGCATCCCGGAGCGTCACATAGCTATCCCCAGTCTCAGAGATATCGGTCCAAGGCGACCAGAGAATCAATGCTGCAGGCATTTCCATGCCATTATCACGCATCTTCAACACACTGCCGGCCGAGAGACCGCCGCCCGCCGAGTCGCCGTAGAGCACGATATCGGAAGCCGCGAAGTCTTGCTCATCAAGAGCGGCGAAGACTGATAGGACCTGATCGGTTGTTTCTTGCCACTTGGCATGTGGCGCCAGAGTGTAGTCGACGGCCAAGACCGTCAGACCCGTTTCATCAGCAAGTAGTATCGCCGAGGTAACGGCTCCTCTGGCGGAGTTGAAGACATAGGCACCACCGTGCAAGTAAACTGCGATCTTGTCGTTGCGCAACAGTTTGTTAGGCGTGACTTCGACCGTCGGGACGCCACCAAGTGTGATATCCCGAAGCGTGCCGTTGAACGCCTCAACGAACGGTGCCGCAGCTTTGATCTTAGCAGTGCTGTCGGCTTCCTGTAGTGCCTGCCACGCTTGCACATCATCCGGGGAAGGCACCGCCGCGTCCCGACCTTGGCCGAGTGCGGAAAGCACCGCGCTCCATTCAGACGAGATCGTATCCGGCGCGTGCGCCCACAGGGGCTCAGCATCTTGAGCAAGGGATACTGTGGCGACTTGTACGACGGCAGCGACACTTACAGTGAGCAGTAGGAGACGTTTGAGTTGCTTCACGGCGAATACACTCCCAATCTGTTCCGCGGTCACGTCCGAACCACTGTGGTTTGGACGTGACTTTTATCAGCATCGGGCAAATAAGTCTGCAACGCGGTCATAGGTCTCCCCAACATCGCTGTACTTACTTCAAACATCCGCTTTCTTGGCTGTGGTGCGGCAAAAATATCGGGCTGGTCAGGACAACTGGTTTGCTGCGTGAGCGAAGGACGCGAATTCAATCCGGCTGCTTTGGTGCAGGTTTCTCGGACGCCACGCGGTACGTTTGAGTAAGAGCGGGGCGTTGCCTGGCGTCGGAGAAGCGCGCAAGCGGGAAATCGCGGGGTTGGTCTTTGCGGATCAGCTGTGTCTATGGGGATTTGAGCCGTTCGGTTGCTCTGGATCTGACTGGGCAGGTTGGGTTGGTAGGGCTGGTGTTGGCAAACTCATCGGGTTTTGTGCGGGCTTTTTGCCGATATGCGTTGTGTCCCGTTGATTTCAGCAACCTTCGCCCCTCCGATATTTGGAATTGCGCATGCCGGTTGAACCACAGGCGGTGTGGCGTGTGGCTGAGGTCGTGGTTTTCAATT
>NZ_FNEK01000095.1 GCF_900099935.1 Aliiruegeria lutimaris
CGCTGCCAATTCGCCGAGTGTGATCTCTCCCTTGTCGGCGATGCGCGCCTCAATCCAGCCGGTCACGCCGGCCAGTTTGCGGTGACCACCTCCGTTACCTTGCGGTCGTGGTGTCAGTGATCCGGTTTCCCGCCGCAGCTTGATCAGATCGTTCACAAATCTCGGCGAAACCCGGAAGTGCCGCGCCGCCTCGCGGTGCCCGTGACCTTCATCGACAAAAGCGACGACGCGCTCGCGTAGCTCTATTGGATGTGGTTTGCCCATCTGAGACCCCTATATCTGCCTCAACAGAAGGGAATCACATCACAACCAATCTGGGAAGCCTGAATCAGATAGGCCGCGAAACGCTCTAGAACGGACTCTCTGGCGGCCTCCACGGCCTCCTGTGGCGTGTTGGGGCTGGTCGGCCCGGGTGGTTGAGGGACGTCGGTTTTTTTTGGGGGGGGCGGACACGGTCGATGAGCCATGTAGCCAACCGCGACCTGACAGACGCCGAAGCCGAAGCGATGCGGGAGTCTTTGTCCCGCTAGGAGCCCAAATCACAGCAACTATGGGGAAGGCCACTACCGCCAGCCACCAAAAAAAATAAGGACTGCCTTTAAAATCCGAAAGGACAATCACTATGACCACATTCATCGAAATCGTGGCCCGCGCAAGGATGGACGCCATCGCAAAAGCATTGGGCGTCGATCCCCTGCCTGACTGGGAAGGCTACTCAGAACTCGACAGGTCAGTCTCGCTGGAGATCGCGTCCTGCATCGTCAACGGGAACCGGATCATGACGCCGTCCATGGCACATGACATCTTCCGCGCTATGTGCCCGGCTGACCACGAACAGAATGTTCCGATCGAAGACCAGCCGCTCGATCTCCAGTACTTGGAATTCGTTGGGCTGCACGCAGCCATAGTCGCCGCCATCGTCAACGCCGATGGGCCGGAGCAGGGTTCGATGTTTGTCATCATGCGGATGGCGCTCTGCACCACCGTACCGGAAGAATGGGTTCCCGTTCCTACGCCCGCCTGACCCGCCTTTTCATCATCCACCGAACGATCTGCCAGAGCGCCGCCCATTGGGCGGCGTTCGGCGTTTCTGCCCCCCCCCTGAAAGGACCCCATGGCGATCCTCTACTTCGCCGCCGTTGGCATTGCTGCCATCGCCGCCCTCATGATCGGTGCCCAGCGCATTCACCATCCCCGCCAAACCGCCGACGAAGACCCCTACCTGCGCTACCGCCGGGATCTCGCCGACCGCGTCGACCTCGACCGCGACACCCGACTATCCAGAAAGGAAACCGGCATGCAAAAACTCTTGCTCACGCTCACCCTTGCCTTGATCGCCAGCCCCACTTTTGCCCGCGGCTGGGAACCGGGTCAGTTCAGCGGCCCCGCGTGGGTCGGCGTGATCTTCATCGCCGTTGTGATTTACTCGGTCTGGAACTCTAGCAAGGAGGAGAAAAGGAACCTCCACAACCACTTTGTGGATGAGTGCTGGAAACTCTCCACAAAGAAAAAGTTCACCGATGCTGACCGGCGTCGGCTTCAGGAGATCTCCGACAAGTACGGGATTTCGACCATGACCCCCAAGAAATAGGCGAGATGCACGGGGAAAGCCGCCCGTGCGCGCACCGGCGCCTCGACGACCGCCTACCGTGCGGCCACCGCGCCCTTACATAGAGCGTCAGACACAGCGGCTCGATCTGGGTCCACTGACGCCGCCGCTTTCTTACGCAAGATGAACCAAACGCAAGGCCGCCTCCGGGCGGCCTTCGGCATTTCTGGAGACCTCCAAACGAAAGGAACCACCGACCATGTCCGACCGCGACTTCGATACCCGGCCGACCGGCTTTCCGGCAGCCATACTCTTCCACCAGATCCGGTCTCGTGAGACCCAGTGCGATTTCACCGTCACCTACCACGGATCGATCACGCTGCTGACCGCCAACACGCCCGAGGCGGAGGAATGGGCAGACGCTCATCTCCCAGCCGACAGGACGCGCTGGGGCGGCGGCTCCGTCGTGGAGCCGCGCTACCTCGAAATCATCACCCTCGCGATCCAACACGCGGGCCTCACTCTGGAGATCTTCCAATGACCGATAACAAGACCCCCGGCTGGGGACCGAAACGCCCATGGACTTGCCTCGGCCAGATCACGCCTTCTGACGTCAAGCCCGGCGACCTGATCCAGTCAAACCAGATCGTGCGGGCCGAGCGCCTTGCCGCCAGCCGCGCCGCGGGTCGCCCCGACTACATTCCCGTCTTCGAATGGACAGTTGGCAATGGCAGCGCCTTTATGGAAAAACTACCCGACCCAAGCGACGGCACGCACATGGTCGCCTCTTGGTATCGCGTCTGGCAGGGACCACGCCCGGACGGTTTCGAGATGCCAGAGGGTCGTTCCGAAGAGGAAGATCGGCGGTTGCTGCTCGACCTGCAGAACCGGAAGGGGAAGAAGGAACGGCGTAAGGAAAGGCAGAAGGAACTTAAAGACGTGGATGTCGAGACGTTGGTCGGGTTGGTCATGGGGTTTGCGGACGTTGAGCGCGTCCCTTGAGGGACGTGCATCCTCAATCCAAGGCTGAGCATCCGTGAAGATGGCAAGGGTTCTTGTGATGCTTGATTGGGCCACCCTGACGAATGTGATCTTCACCCACGGAAAACCATGACCTTCAGCGGCAGCCAGCTGTGCTATCTGCTGGCGAATTGGCCCCCTAATCGGCCCCCTCCAATAAGATCGTACCTAGCAAGGTGCTGATCTAAAGTTGTTTTTCTTGATATAATGGTGCGGTCGAGAAGCACTTGCTTTCGTCCAAAGCGCTCAAGATGACCCTAGTTTTATTGAGCTAAGTTGCTATATCACTCCAGATGAAAACGGTAGATACCAAGGGCGAGTGGTAGACATGGCGGTAGACATACTGTCCGAGACGAAGTGCAAGAATTTGGAGGATGGCAAGCATTCGGACGGGCGGGGGCTGTACCTATTCGTGCGCGGTGCCAGCCGGACTTGGAGCCTACGCTACACGGATCCGAGCGGCAGGCGGCGGGAAATGTCGCTGGGCGTCTATCCAGATGTCAGTCTGAAGGCAGCGCGGGCGAAACGCGACGAGGCCCGGACTGGCCTGGCTGAGGGGTATGACCCTCAGGCCGTTCGGCAGGCGGTAGAGGACCGCACCGTCGCCACGATCACCGCCAAGTGCTTCGACGCGATCAAGGGCGACCTGAAGGGGAACGGCGAAGCGGGCCGATGGCTCTCACCGGTAAATACACACATCCTGCCGAAGCTGGGTGGGATGGATATCACCAAGCTGACAGCGACGCAGGTCCGAGATGCCCTGTCGCCCGTCTGGCGGTCGAAGACATCAGCATCGGAAAAGGCGCTCCAGCGACTGGGTATCGTCATGCGGCACGCCGCAGCGGCCTTCCCTGGCGAGATGGATCTGCAAGTGGTGCAGAACGCCCGCATTCTTTTGGGATCGCAGGGTCATAAAGTGACGAATATCCCGGCAATGCCGTGGGCGGATCTCCCGGCTTTCTACGCCAAGCTTGGTGAAACTCCGACCGAACTTGCGATGCGCCTGCTAATCCTGACCGCGAGCCGTTCTCGTCCGGTTCGAATGGCGCGGGTCGAGCAGTTTGAGGACGGGGTCTGGAACATTCCGGCTGAGAACATGAAGAACAGCCAATCCTTTCGAGTGCCCATGTCGGAGGAAGCGCGGCGGGTGGTAGAAGCAGCGGTCCCACTGGCTAGAGACGGGTTCCTGTTTTGCGCCTACCGGGGCAAACCGATCTCCGACGCGGCGATGGCTAAGTTCCTCGACCGCGCCGGGTTGGAGTACCGTCCGCACGGCTTTCGCAGCAGTTTCAGGGACTGGGCGGAGGAACACGGCGAAGACTGGACGCTGGCGGAAGTATCGCTCGCCCACAGTGTCGGAACCAAGACGCAACGATCCTATCAGAGGTCAGACCTTCTGGAGCAGCGCCGGCTGTTGATGGACCGCTGGGCGGAGTGGGTCACACATACGTCCAGGAACGGCTGAAGGGGCTGACAGCCTCGACGACCGCCCGGCGAACCTCTACGTGCTTCGCCACGGCACGACCGTCCGGCGGAACGGGAGGAATTTCCCCAACCTGGGAAAGTGAGCCGCGTTGCGCCATGTCCCCATTGGGTTGGTTTTTCTTCGGCTTTGCCGACTGTGCGGACCTCCGCTGCGAGCGAGAGATTTCGGTCCTCGCCGGTGCAGCATTCCGCAACAAGGGCGGTGAACGGAAGTTCGCCGCGATTGGGGCAGATGGCCGGGATGCGGACCTTCCGGACATCGGTCGAGGGGCAGGAAGCGACGGCGAAATGGCCCAGACCCGCCGGTCGCGCAAGGAGCCGGTGTCGCAGAGCGAAATCACCGAACCGGCCATTCCACGCACGAGAGGAAATCGTTACTCAATGGAGGTTCGTAACCCGGGGCTGTGCCGTTATTCGCTATGAAAGCAATGTGCAAGGAACCTCAGGTTTGGGCGCTTCAAGCAGGACACACAATGCAAAACTGCTGCGAAGGGCGACGTTCATGGCACCTGTCACTGGTGCAGACCGCCCTGTCAGGAGCCGTTGAAAAATGACGTGGTGTCCACGCCAACCCGATCGAGGAGGTGGCGGGCCGTGAACTTGTCGGTCACGAGAACGTCAATCACGTCGGTGTTCAACGCGCCGTGAATTGCCGCGACCTTAGCGGGGCCGCCGGCCAGTGCGAGTACCCGGTCGACCTTGGCCAGTTCTTCGAGCCGCATGCCGATCACCCGGTCGTCGAGCGGCGTGATGACGGGCCTGCCGTCGATGTCGAAGAACCGCAGGCTCATGTCCCCGACGGCGCCGGCTTCGGCCTCGTCCGACAGTTCCTGAGACGAAAACACGTTCCCTGAGCGTGCGAGCATCCGCGACGGCTCCACCGCGCCGATGCCGATGATCGCAAGGGTGATCCGGCTGAACTGGTCCATCGTCTCGCGCACGTAGGGGTCGGATACCATTGCGAGCTTCGCCTCGCGCGACTGCGCGACACCCGGCACCGACAACGGCCGCGCCTCTGCTCCGGTGAGTTTTGCCAGACGGGTGATGAGTTGCGTCGCTTGGGTCTGCACGCTGGGGTCACCCATGCCGCCGAGAGTCTGGACGACGTATTTTGCCTTGTTGCCCTTAATCGGGTGGACGTTGTCGACCATCTTGAGAATCGTCTCCGACCAACTCGACACTCCGATGACCTCGCCCGATTGCAGAGTCGCTTCAAGAAAATGCGCCGCGGCTTCTCCAATGCGCGCCATGATCGCGCCGTCGCGCTCCTCGCTGCATTCGACCACGATGGCTTCGGGCAGGTTGAACTTTTGCCGCAGATGGTCTTCGAGTTCGGCGTAGGTGCCTTGAGGCGCGACCACGGTGGTACGGACGATCTCTTCATCCATTGCCTTCTTGAGCATCCGCGAGACAGTTGCCTGCGAGATCCGCATGTGGTTGGCGATTTCGGCCTGGCGCTGCTTCTCGATGTGATACATCTGGGCAACCCGGGCTATCAGCCTGAGTTCGTTGGTCCGCGACAAGGGGCGCTCCGTCCTGCTGGGCAAGTCCGACTGAATAAATATTCTCTCATGGGCGCATTGTCGAGCGCTTGATGGCCGTGGTCCATAGGCCGACCGCGGCAGCGCGCGCGGCGGGATCCATCCTCGGCTCAAGCGCTGTGTCGTGCGGTTCGAGCCCGGCCACGGTCTCGAGGTCTTGCCAGAACCCGACCGCGAGACCGGCAAGGTAGGCCGCACCACGGGCCGAAGCATCGGCGCTTTCGCTGGTGATGACGGAATGGTCGATGATGTCGGCGACCATCTGCATCAGACCCATGTTGCGGCTCGGGCCGCCGTCGACGAACAACCGGCCTATGTCCTGCCCTGCATTGGCTCGGACAATCTCGAACACGTCGTTGACCTGAAACGCGATACTCTCGACGGCGGCGCGGGCAATGTGGGCTGGGCCAGCGCTGAAGTTGAGCCCGGAGATGAGACCGCGCGCTTCGCTGTCCCAATGCGGGGAGCCGAGGCCGACATGGGCGGGCACCAACGACACACCTAGGGTGGTGTCGACGGTCTCCGAAAGCGCCATCAACTCGTCGACCGATCCGACGCCGAGCAACTCAGCCGTCCACGGTAGGATCGAGGCCGAGACCAGAATGTTGCCCTCGAAGGCATAGGTGATCGTCCCGTCGTATTGCCAAGCAATGGTCGTGGTGATGCCTTTGGGGGGAACGACGAAGCTGGGCACCGTTGTCATCACCGAGGAGCCAGTGCCAAAGGTGACCTTGCCGTCGCCCGGAAGGTGGGCGCCGTGCCCGAACAGGGCGGCGTGGCTGTCGCCGATGGCGGAGGCGACCGGGATGCCGTCGGGAAGGCCTTCGACACTCGCGGTAGTGCCGAACACATGCGAGCTGTCATACACCTCTGGCAACATCTCCCGCGCAACACCGAACAGCGCGCAGAGTTCAGCATCCCACTGGCCGTCACCGATGTTGAAAAGTTGGGTGCGGGCCGCGTTTGAGGCGTCGCCAGCATGCGCCGCGCCGCCGGTGAACTTCCAGATCAGCCAACTGTCGACGGTGCCGACACAAATTTCCGCCGGATCTCGGTCCTTCGCGTGGTTTTCGAGAAGCCAGCCGACCTTGGTGGCGGGAAAAAGCGGGTCGAGCGGCAGGCCGGTGCGCGCGATCACATCCGGTTCCTTCCCTTCGGCTTTCAGCCGCTCGCAGGCCGCAGCGGAGCGACGGCATTGCCAGGTGACGACAGGGCCGAGCGGGGCGCCTGTGGCGCGGTCCCAGATTAGGATCGACTCGCGCTGGTTCGAGATACCAATGGCGGCGATCTCCACCTCGGGTCCCTCTTCGAGACAGGCGGAAATCGCTGCGACGGTGGCGTCCCAGATTTCGTCGGCCCTCTGATCCACCCAGCCGGATTTCGGGTGGCGGATTGGCACCGGACTCGACCCGGTGGCCAGGATCGAGCCGTCTTCGGAGAACAGCGCGGCCTTGGAGTTGGTAGTGCCTTCGTCGATGGCAAGGATGACGCGCTGTGTCATGGTCGGACCTCAGGATTTTCGTGTGATGAGAGCCTCGGCGCTTGCGGCAATGCCTTCGGGGGACATGCCGTAGTGGTCGAGCAGGAAATTGGCGGACCCGGTGGGGGCGAACTCGCCCGGCACACCGAGGACGGTCATCGGCACCGGCGCGTTCTGCACCACGACTTCGGCCACGGCTGAGCCGAGCCCGCCGAAGATGGTGTGTTCCTCGCAAGTCACGATCGCACCTGTTTCGTTGGCAGCCGAGATGATTGCGTCGGCGTCGGTCGGGCGGACGGTGGCCATGTTGAGCACGCGGGCGGAGATGCCCTTCGTGTCCAGGAGGGCGGCGGCTGCCAATGCGCGGTGGGAGAGCACGCCGTTGGCGATGAGCGTGACGTCGCTGCCATCGCGCAAGCTGTTGGCCTTGCCTGGCACGAAGACGTGCCCCTCGGGCAGCAAGTCCGGCACGCCGACACGGCTCAGGCGCAGGAACACGCCGCCCTCGTATTCGGCGGCCCAAGCCACGGCGGCGGCGGTTTCGATCCGGTCCGCAGGGGCGACAACGACGATGTTCGGCAGGGCCCGGATCCAGGCGAAATCCTCGATCGAGTGGTGAGTCGCCCCGAGATTGCCGTAGGCCAGGCCGGACGAGATTCCGACCAACTTCACATTGGTCTCGGAATAGGCGACGTCCGCCTTGATTTGCTCGAGCGCGCGCCCGGTGAGGAAGGGGGCCGCACCGGTGACGAAGGGGATCATGCCGCCGTTGGCGAGGCCGGCGCCTACGCCGACCATGTTCTGCTCGGCGATGCCGACGTTGACCAGTCGGTCCGGGAACTTGTCGCGGAATCCGCCGAGCTTTGACGAGCCGACCGAGTCGTTCACCACGGCGACGATCGTCTCGTCCTCGGCCGCGAGGGCCTCGAGCGTCTCGACGAAAGCGTCGCGGCAATCGTGGAGTTTCGGGGTGTCAGTCGGGGCATTCATTGCGCGGCCTCCTCGAGTTCGGCCATAGCCTGGGCGTATTGTTCGGCATTCGGCACCTTGTGGTGCCAGGCGACGTTGTCGGACATGAAGGAGATCCCGTGGCCCTTGTTGGTATGGGCGACGATCCCGCGCGGTTTGCCGGGCGTCCGGCCTTCGTGCGACAGGGCGGCGAGGATCTCGTCCATGTTGTGGCCGTCGATTTCAACCGCTTCCCAGCCGAAGGCTTCGAGCCTGGGCGCTATGGGGGCAAGATTGTTGGTGTCGGCGAGGCGGGCACCCTGTTGCAGGCGGTTGTGGTCGATGATGAGGGTCAGGTTGTCGAGCCCGAACTGGGCGGCGGCCATGATCGCCTCCCAGTTCGACCCTTCCTGCATCTCACCGTCGCCGGTGACGACGTAGGTCTTCCAGTCGGCGCCGGAAATCTTCGCGGCCTTGGCCATGCCCACCGCCACCGGCAGACCGTGGCCGAGCGGACCGGTGTTGGTCTCGACTCCGGGCACCTTTGTGCGGTTCGGGTGGCCGTTGAGGCGCGACATCGGTTGCAGGAAGGTCGTGATTTCTTCTTTCGGAATGAAGCCGCGCTCGGCCAGGGTGACATAGAGGACGCAGGCGGTGTGGCCCTTCGATAGCACCAGTCGATCGCGGTTCGGGTCGAGCGGGTTCTGGGGGGCGACGCGCAAGACGTTGAAATAGAGCGCCGTCAGAATGTCGGTCACCGACATTTCCCCGCCTATGTGACCTGCACCAGCTTCGAAGACGGCTTGAAGGTCTCGACGGCGGATCTGGTTCGCCTTGGCGCGGAGTTCGTCGGGCGTGAACGGTTTCATGACTCACCTGTGCATAAATATTCGATTAATAGTAAACATCCATCATGTAGGTATGTCAAGGGTCGCGTTTCTGCCGGAACTCCGCCAACTCAATTCTGCGATGCGGCATACTCTAAAGATTTGTTTTGGTTAGCGCGGAATTCGTCGCGCTTGACATCGGCGACCGACCTCAGTAAGCATAATGTAGCATAAATGAATAAATATGCGCCGGAGGAGGATCCAATGAGTTCTACGTCGACCCAGCCGCCAGAAAAGAGGCGCCTTTCCGATTTCATTTCTCTTGGCGGGGCGACAGGGCCGTTGATCGGCCTGATTCTGCTCGGAATCTTCCTGTCGATCGCAACGGATTCGTTTTTCTCGCTGCGGAATTTCCTCAACATCCTCGACCAGGTTACGGTGATCGGGATCATCGCCGTCGGGATGACGTTCGTGATCCTGATCGCGGGGATCGACCTGTCGGTCGGATCGGTGCTGGCACTGGCGATGATGGTGCTCGGATACCTCAACGTTGAAGCCGGCCTTCCGATGGGCTTGGCAATTCCCGGCGCGCTGGTTGTCGCCGCGATTGCGGGGATGATCTCGGGGCTGGTGATAACCGAGTTCAAGGTCCCCCCATTCATCGCAACCCTCGCCATGATGTCGATCGCGCGCGGACTGGCGAGCATGATCACCAACGGCTCCCAGATCATCGGCTTCCCGCCCTGGTTCAACATGGGTGCAATCATCCGCTACGGCGGTTTTCTGACGATGTCGGTCGCGGTCATGCTGTTGGTCTTTGCGCTTGCCCTGCTGTTCCAGCGCTACCGGGAAGGCGGCAGATCTCTCTATGCGATCGGCGGCAATTCCGAAGTCGCGCGCCTTGCCGGCATCAATGTCAAGCGCGCAACGGTGTTGGTCTACACCGCCTGCGCAACACTCTCGGGCTTGGCCGGTGTTCTTCTTGCTGCGCGGCTGGATGCGGTTCAGCCGACGATCGGCATCGCCTACGAGCTTGACGCGATTGCGGCGGTCGTCATCGGCGGCACCAGCCTGTCCGGCGGCACTGGTGGCATCGGCGGCACCATCATTGGCGTGTTGATCATCGGCGTGCTTCGCAACGGGCTCAACCTGCTCAGCGTCTCGCCCTTCTTGCAGGCCGTCATCATCGGGGTGGTCATCGTCCTGGCCGTCGCCGCGGAGACCATCAAGCAAAGAAAGAACTGATCGGGACTGGGGCTCCGGCCCCACCCCAACTCAAGGGTCCGATTTTCGGACCGAACCCGGTCCTTAACATGCAACGGACCACCCAACTGAGGAGGAGACTCTCATGAAATCGAAGTTCAAATCAGCGCTGCTCGCGACCGCCATCATGGCCGTGGCGGGTGGGGCGTCGGCGCAAGGCATCGGGATCGAGAAAATCGGCCTTGCCGTACCCAACCTGCAGGCGGACTTTTTCAACCAGATCAAACTCGGCGTCGAGAACTACGCCGCCAGCCTCGGGATCGAAGTGATCACGGTCGACGCGAAGGGCGACACCAACACCCAGGTCAGCCAAGTTCAGGACCTCATCACTCAGGGCATCGACGCCTTCATCTATATCCCGGCCGGTGCCGCCGCTGCAGCGGTCCCTACGCGTCTTGCGCGTGCGGAGGGCATCCCAGTAATTAACGTCGACCGTGAGCCGGAAGGCGAGCCCGGTGACACCGTCATCTACGGTGAAAACGTGATGTCGTCCTATGAAGTCTGCTCGTCTATCATTGAGCGCGCCGGCGGCGAGGGCAAGATGGTCATCATTCACGGCCAGAAGGGAACGACGCCCGAAGTCCAGCGGTTCGAAGGCTGCAAGATGGCGATCGACGAGAACCCGGGCGTCGAGCTGGTTGCTCAGCAGTGGACGAATATGTGGTCGCCGGACGAAGGCTTCTCGATCGGCCAGAACATGCTGCAAGCGAACCCCGACATCAAAATGATCTTCGGTCAGGCCGATGGCATCGCGATGGGAGCGGCCAAGGCCGTCGAGGCCGCCGGCCTTTCGGACCAGATCATCGTGGGTGGCTATGACGGCGATGTCGCCGCTCTGGAATCGCTCGCGAAGTGCGACACGCCGTTCGTGGTGACCGCGACCCAGAGCACCCAGGCGATGGGCGTGCTGGCCGTTAACTCGGCCATTGCCGTGGCCAAGGGCGCTTCCGTTCCGGCCCGCCAGATCCCGAACGCGGTTCTGACCGACTGCGACAACGCGGCTCAGTTCGTCGAAAAGCACCCGTAAGACTGCGACAGCCGGCATCGTTTTCGAAAGGCAAGGCCATGACGACCCAAGGCAAAACCCCGATCCTCTCGCTCAGGAACATTCGCAAGTCCTACGGACCTGTGGAGGTGCTGCACGGTATAGATCTGGACATTCATGCCGGAGAGGTCGTGGCGGTGCTCGGCGAGAACGGTGCCGGCAAATCGACGGTATCGAACGTCATCTCCGGAACGATCCTCCCTACCGCCGGAGAAATGACCTGGCAGGGCGCGGCTTTCGCGCCCGCCACCCCCCGGGAGGCGATCGACGCGGGCATCGGCATGATCCACCAGGAACTGCTGTTGCTGCCGCACCTCTCGATCGCGGAGAATATCTTCGTCGGACGTTGGCCGAAGAAGGCCGGTCGTGTCGACCGCAAGGCAATGATCGCGAAGGCGCAGGAGCAACTCGCGCGGCTCGGGCTCGATCTGCCGGCGACACGGAAGGTGGAAGGGCTGGCGACCGCCGCGCAACAGCTTGTTGAGATCACCAAGGCGCTCACCCTCAATGCGCGGTTGCTCATCCTTGACGAGCCGACGGCGGCCTTGGGTGGCGCCGAGACCAAGCTGCTGTTCGAGCAGGTCGAAAAGCTCAAGGCCGACGGCGTCGGCATCATCTATATTTCACACCGGCTCGAGGAGATCCGACAGGTCGCCGACCGCATCGTCGTCATGCGGGACGGTGACAAGGTGAAGGAGTTCGACCGCGGTGACGTGCCGGTGCGCACGATCGTCGAGGCCATGGTCGGTCGCAAGATGGGCCGGATGTTCCCGGCCGTTCCGACCCCCGGCGAGGAGACCGTACTCGAAGTGAAAGGCCTCACGTCGGCGCGTGGCGATTTCGAGGATGTGAACTTTTCCGTGCAGAAGGGCGAGATCCTTGGTGTCGCAGGACTGGTGGGCGCGGGGCGCACCGAGCTTGTTCGCGCAATCACCGGGGCCGATCCGATCTCGTCCGGGCACGTTTTGCTGAGTGGTCGGGAGATCACGCCGAAACGGCCGCGCGACGCGATCAGGAACGGGATCGTTCTCGTGCCCGAAGACCGGAAATTGCAGGGTCTGATCCTTCAGCATTCCATCGCCGAGAACATCGCCTATGCGAACATGGATGCGATCGCGCGTGCGGGCTGGGTCGGCAAACGGCGCCTGCGCGCATTCGCCGACCACCAGATCGAGCAGTTTGGCGTGAAAGGTGTCGGTCGTCAGAACGCCAACGAGATGTCGGGCGGCAACCAGCAGAAGGTCGTCATCGCGAAGTGGCTGGCACAGGAAAACCCGCAGGTCGTGGTCCTGGATGAGCCCACCCGCGGCATCGACGTCGGTGCGCGCTCGTCGATCTACGACATTATCGTCGAGCTCGCGAACCAGGGCGTCGCGGTGATTGTTGTCAGTTCCGACCTGGAGGAGGTGCTCGGCGTCTCGAACCGCATCCTGGTCATGTCGGCGGGTCGCCAGACCGGCATCCTCGACCGTGCCGATGCCAATGACGTGTCGGTAATGGAACTGGCAACGCTCGGCCGCGCTCGGGCCTACGATCAGGGCGACAAGATCAAACCGATCGACGAGACCCTCGAACTGGTCTTCGTCCCGAAAGTGGTGCACCCTTGGTATGACGTGGTTGCCGCCGGTGCGCGAAAAGCGGTGGACGAGTTGAAGGCATCCGGGATCGACGTGAAAGTGACCTGGGATTCTCCGCCCCGGGCCGACGTAGCCGAGCACAATGCGCGGATCGAGGCACAGATCGCACGAAGGCCCGACGGGCTCGCCGTATCCTGCCTCGACCCCGCCACCGAAACCCCGCTGCTTCGCAAGGCGGTCGATGCCGGCATCAACCTCGTCACCTTCGACACCCGTTGCGACGACGCCTTTGCATTCGTCGGACACAAGGGTGACTTCGAGGACGGCGCGGTGCTTGGCAATTTCCTGGCCGAGAAGATCGGCGAGACCGGCAAGGTTGCGATCCTCGCAGGCAGCGAGACCGCAGCCAACCATGTCGCTCGGGTGGCCGGGTTCCGCGAGGCCATCACGTCCTACCCGGAAATCGAGATCGTCGCCGAGCTATACGACGACGACAACCCGGAGAGGGCCGTGCGCCTCGCGGAAGAGGCGCTCGACGCGCATCCGGATATCGTCGGTATCATCGGGGTCGACGCGTCCAACCCGATTGGCGCCGCTCGCGCCGTCGTCAATGCCGGGCGCACAGGGAAAGTGACCGTTGTCGGCTGGGACGATTTGCAGGAGACGCTCAAGTTCATCGAAGACGGTGTCATCGCCGGTGTCATTGCCCAGCACCAATGGGAAATCGGCTATTGGACGGTGAAATACCTCGTCGCGATGAACCAGAACCACAAGACGCCGCAAGAGCACGAAACCGGCTCGCAGATGCTCACGAAAGAGAGCCTGGCGGATTGGTGGCGCAGCGGTCAGGGCAGCCGCACGCAGGACACGCGCGAGGCATGACACACATCCCCGCATGCGGCGGAGTTTGAACCAGGAGATCACAATGAAGCGTTTCGAAGGGCAGACAGTCGTCGTCACCGGGGGCAACCAGGGGATCGGTTACGCGATGGCCGAGCGGTTTGCGGAAGAAGGCGCCAACGTCGTCATGGCCTCGATCGAGGCGAATGTGGCCGACGCGGCCCGGAAACTGGCGCAGGCGACCGGTGCGAAGGTCGAGCCGGTGGTTTGCGACGTCACCAAGATCGACCAAGTGAAGGCACTCTATGACACGGCGGAGGAGCTGTTCGGCCCGGTCGAAGTCTCGATTCAGAATGCCGGCGTCATCACGATCGCGAAGATCGAGGACATGACCGAGAAGGAATGGGACCTGGTGCTCGATGTAAACACCAAGGGCGTGTTCCTGTGCTGCCAGGAAGCGATCCGGCGGATGCGCGCCTCCGGCAAGGCCGGCCGGCTGATCAATACCGCGTCGGGCCAGGCCCGCGACGGGTTCATCTATACGCCTCACTACGCGGCATCCAAGATGGGCGTGGTTGGCATCACCCAGAGCCTCGCCAAGGAAGTGGCGCTCGACAACATCACCGTGAACGCGATCTGCCCCGGCATCATCGTGACTGAGATGTGGGACTACAATGACAAGGTCTGGGGCGAGATGCTGGGCGACTACAAGCCGGGCGAACTCATCAACGAATGGGTCGAACAGAAGATCCCAATGAAGCGCGCCGGCACCGGCAAGGATGTCGCCGGCCTCGTCGCCTTCCTCGCCAGCGAAGACGCCGATTACATCACCGGCCAGACGATCAACGTCGACGGCGGCCTCATCATGTCGTGAGGCCCACGCCGGCCCAAACGCACTGATTACGCGCCGACGTCGGACGGCGCCCCCGCTTCCAGGAGGAAAAAATGACCGAAATTACCCTCAACGCCCCGAAACTCTTCGATCTCTCCGGCCGCGTCGCCTTCGTGACCGGCGCCGGCAGCGGCATCGGCCAGCGCATCGCCCTCGGGCTCGCGCAATGTGGCGCGGATGTGGCCTGCCTCGACCGGCGCACTGACACGGGCCTTGCCGATACCGTCGGTATGATCGAAGGCGCCGGGCGCAAGGCCATTGCGATTTCGGCCGACGTGACCAACCGGGCCTCGATGGACGAAGCGGTGGCGCGCACCGAGAAAGAACTCGGCGCCCTCGGCATCGCGGTGAACTCGGCGGGCATCGCCAACGCCAACCCCGCCGAGGAGATGTCCGAGGAGCAATACCAGACCCTCATGGACATCAACATGAAGGGGGTATTCTTTTCCTGCCAGGCCGAGGCGAACGCGATGCTCAAGCATGGCAAGGGCGCGATCATCAACATCGCTTCGATGTCCGGCGTGATCGTCAACCGCGGCCTGAGCCAGGTGCATTACAACGCCTCGAAGGCCGGCGTGATCCACATGTCAAAATCGATGGCGATGGAATGGGTCGACCGGGGCGTCCGGGTCAACTCAATCTCGCCGGGTTATACCGCCACGCCGATGAACACCCGACCCGAGATGGTGCACCAGACGAGGGAATTCGAGGCCCAGACCCCGATGCAGCGCATGGCGACGGTGGATGAGATGGTCGGCCCTGCGGTCTTCCTTGCCTCCGACGCTTCCTCGTTCTGTACTGGGGTAGACCTCCTGGTCGACGGCGGCTTCTGCTGCTGGTGAGGTATTGATCAACCACAGGACTGTTAACGAAACGAGCCCAGGAACCGCGCGGTCAAAATGTCCGATCTCGACGTCGCAGCCCAATTGGTTCACCACCGCAGGGAAGGCCCGGAACCCGCCCGAATTGACCAACGCGGCGATCGTAATAATTGCCGGCTTTGGACCGCTTCGCCGACGTTTTCTGTGGCGTCCACGAACGGCGGCTTCGGGCCGGTCGCGACGTTGTGCCATGTCGCCAAGCAGTCCCAATCTCGCGGGTGCAGAAATCGGCAGGGAGGGCGGAGAGCGGCCATTCGCGGCAAAAACCATAGCCGGCGGCTCAGTAGACTTTGCAGACGATCGGTCCAAATGCGGCTCAAGGCGCGAGCAGAAAATGTCGAAAGTGTCCCGGCCGATCAGAACGGTATCGACAACGTAAAGAACGCCCCAACCCCCTCCGTCCTATTTTTCGTTTCAAACTCGTTGTAGGCGCGCAGGCTTGCGTAGATCGGCCGGCCGTCAAACTCACCGCTATAGGCAATCTGAGGGCCTATCCCGTAGGTCTCCGATCTGAACCCATCGAGCACGGCTGGCGCTCCCTTGTCATCGGATATCTGCCGATAGGCAAACCCTACGGCTCCTAAAGCGTTTCGAGATTAGTTTGAGGCATACCCTGCAGCCCTGAAGTAGTTCCAACACTCCGTCGGGTCATAGAGATTGCAGATTTCACCGATGGCATCGAAGACTGCCGTGAAGGAGCGCGCTCCGACCCGGCGGAGGTGAGCTTTGAGCTTGGAGAACGCCTGCTCGATCGGGTTCAGGTCGGGTGAGTATGGCGGCAAGTATAGGAACCAGCAGCCATGGGCCTTGAGAGCCGCTGCGGCGTCCTTGTTCCTGTGGGTGGCGAGATTGTCGAGGATGACCGCTGTGCCGGGTGCGATCTCTGGGATCAGGACCTTGCTGACATAAGCAGCGAAG
>NZ_FNEK01000069.1 GCF_900099935.1 Aliiruegeria lutimaris
TGGCAATTCGGGTCGATAACGGCCCCGAATACGTCAGTTCCACCCTCATGAATTGGGCTGAGAAGCAGGGCATCGCCCTGAACTACATCCAGCCCGGAAAGCCTCAGCAGAACGCCTATGTCGAGCGCTACAACCGGACTGTCCGGCACGAATGGCTGGACCTCTACATCTTTGACACCATCGAGGAGGTGCAGCAGATAGCAACCGAATGGCTATGGACCTACAACAATGAGCGCCCCAACATGGGGATCGGCGGGATCACTCCTGCCATGAAGCTGAAAAAGGCCGCGTGAATTCTACGAAACCACCCCGCCAAAACGGGGAGGATTACCATACACTTCGAACGGTGCGCCTCAGGCCTAAGAAACAGAAATGACCGGAAAGTTGGGTGGTCGTGTGGGGGCGGCAGAACATTCACGCCACTCACGATGAAGCCCAGATGCCGTTACCCCTAGGAAATTCGGACCCCCACAGTGAAAAGGTACAGGTGCGCGGGTCTGTGAGAATGCCTCGGAACTGAAACACCGTGTTTCCAATTCGGAAATTCACGGCAAGCATGAAAAGCGTGACCATCGAAAAAATCCCGAGACAGTCAAAACTAGAACGCGGGTAGCGAGTCATCCCCTGTACCTGTCGCCTTATGCTGCCCAGTGGCAGAATACGCTGCACCCCGCCTTCCAGTTGGCCAATGCGAAGCTCACACGTTTCATGAACCTATGGTGAAAATGGGCTGGGACTGTTTTGCCGATACAGTCACAAAGCACCCCGGTGCAGCGAAATCTGCAACCGGGGCCTGGGGGTGTGGGAAAAATTGTTTCCAATATCGTCGTTATAGCAGAAAAAAATGCCTCACTGGAGTCCAAATAGAAACAATCAACTCAAAACAAGACAAAAAAACCGGCGCGCTGGTGGGCGCTGCCGGGGCGAGATTTGATGAAGATGGCTCTTAACTTCCCCCGCAACATAGCCTGCAATGGTACGGTGGGCGAGAGATTTCCAACGTTGGCATGACGTCGGTACATCACCTGGCAGAGCGTACACACGAACCGGCGGTTCGACGACGTCCTTTCGCGAGGGTCTCGCAACTCAGAGGTAGAGTCCCGGGTTCTTTCGGCGCTTCTCCTCTTTCTCGGCATTCAGCCGGCGAAGGACATGCGCCATATCCTCGGCTTCTTCGGGAACCTTTTCTGTTCCGCGGGATGCGGGTTCGTCAGATTCCGTTGAGGAAGTGTTATCGGGTTTCTGCATCATTTCCGACCTCATCCTGATCGACTCAGCGCCCCGAGGCTGTGCCTGTCGCAACTTCGATCACTCGAAATGTGACACGAGACTCGACGCTTGCCCATTGACCTGTGTCAAACTCCCGCCCCAAAGCAGCAGGGCAAACCGTGATCGAGGTGAGAACAGTTCGAACACGGCAGCTTTGCCGACTTTGGAGACATCCGATAAAAGTACTCAGATGACCGGATTGAGCGGCGTCCGAGTTTAGAAACGGCTCACCGCTGGCATTTGTGGAAACGCAGAGATTGCGATGACGATTGCTCCTATCTCCCGCGATGCGTAGTTTGGAGGAAAGAGCCTCAGCAGAAATTGGTCTGATCAATCCTAAGCAATGTTAGTCAAAGTCCTTTCAGTAGCCGTGATACTTCTTGCAACCTTCGTAGAATCCGTTGCAGAAACCCCTGCACGTGTTGCGATGGTGATTGGCAACTCCGCTTATGAAAGGGCGCCGGTCCTCGATAATCCAATTAATGACGCCACTGATATTGCCGCATCGCTTGGTCGACTTGGGTTCGACGTCCAACTCGTCCTCAACGCTGATGACCGGCAGTTGCGCCAGCACTTCCAAGAGTTTGCACGCTTGGCCGAGACCGCGGAACTTTCTCTAGTTTACTTTGCGGGTCACGGGATCGAGGTGGACAAGGCCAACTACCTAATACCGGTGAATGCCGAACTACAAAGTGGGAAAGATGTTCAGCTCGAGGCTATTCCGCTGGACGTGGTAATGCGGGCGCTGGCGCCCTCAGATGGCGTCAAGATCGTTCTCGTGGATGCATGTCGTGACAATCCTTTCGCAGACCGTCTTCGCGAAAGCGAAGGTACACGCTCCGTCGGCACTGGCCTAGGGCGCGTAGACCCGATTGGTGGAGTTTTGGCGGGTGGCGTGCTGGTTTCCTACGCAGCACGCGAGGGAACGTTGGCCCTCGACGGGACCGGACGGAATTCTCCATATGCGCAGGCGTTGCTGGAGTATCTTGAGGAACCGGGCCTCGAAGTCAGCAAGTTGTTTCGAAAGGTGCGAGATCGTGTGTTTGACCTCACGAACGGAAGGCAGGAGCCCTTTACTTATGGGGCTTTGCCTGGAGAAGACATATACTTGGCGCCGCTGAGTCCCGTGTTTCGAGCGTCGAACTCTAAACCAAGTGTTTCGCCTACCGTGCCGTGGATGGAGATCAAGGCGCCCAGCGCCAGTGCCAACATAGACAACATCCTATCCATGGCACAACGACGCCAGGTCCAGACGGCGTTGCTATACCTTGGCGAGAACCCCGGCCCAGTGGACGGGCAGTTTGGCCCTAGCACCCGGCGAGCTATCGCTGCTGCACGCCTTAAATTGGCGTTGCCGCCGTCGAACCACGTTTCCAAACAGTTGTTAGATCGTTTGCCAAACGCACCAGCCATTGACGCGCTGAAAAGCTCCAAAGCACGCGCCTACAGAGCCGACAACCTGCCCTCGAACATGGAGCCGCGGCTGGCTCGCATCTTTGGAGCATTTTCCGAAAGGAAGATAATGTTCGACTATTTCGAGGGTCGTCTTTACGTCGTTGTCCTAGCAGTTCGAGCCGATTGGCATAGCTCGAGCCAGGCGGCGGCCAACGCTGGCGGACATCTCGTCACCATTACGAGCGACGAAGAGAACCGCTTTGTGAAATCGCTTGTCTCAAGCGACCCAAATTTATTTGCAAAGCCAACCTACGGCGACGGTTTGAGAGGCCCTTTGATTGGACTTTACAAGAATGAGGCGGGCCTATGGGGATGGGTGACTGGCGAACCTTTGAGATATTTAGGTTGGGCCGCTGGTCAGCCGGACCACTATAATGGATGGGAGACCGTGGCGGCACTCCATATGGCGAACCAACGGTCGGCACCAGAATGGAACGATATTGCCGGCGTAGCGCCCGGCTTTGTCGTAGAGGTAGATTGACTTAGATTGGTGCTTCCTCAACAAATGCGTGATCTTTAAGGCGGACGCAAACAAGAAACCGCCCAACGTCACCTTGGCGCAGGAAGCGGTCTGTCGGAGGGAGTGAAGGGAACGGCGGCTGTGTCCGCTGACCTGACCTTGGGCTTTCTCTTGCCGAAGGTCCGCTCCTTGACCGCCATGCTGGATACCGGGCGACCGCGACGGGGATTGCCGCGCCGCCGAGAATGACTGCAAGGTCGGCAAACGTTCCCTTCAGGCATCAGCGGTAGTGCCGGTGCGCCTTCGACGAGGCCGACGGCAGCTTCCTGCGCAATCCTGCCGTTGGCAGGTCACGGCACCTCGCACACGCAGCATGGTTTCCGACCGTCGTGAACGGCCCGGAGTTGCTATTCAACAAGGGTGCTGAGAATGGCGGGAAAGTGGCTAGAGCGGACATCGGTTTGTTGCGAGCTTAGGTTGGAAATTACAGGCCGAAGGCAACGCGTAGTCGGTTGTCTGGATCGGAAATGACTCCTCACGTAAATACCGTCGAAGACCCAGCGGTTTATTGCTCTCCAGTACTACCGAAATCATGCCGGTAAGAAGGTGTACTTGAAGCGCTTCCCCAGAACGTTCTTTTGCACCTTTCTCATCGTATTACGCGTCAAGTTATTGATGACGAAGTACGCATGGGAATCAGGACACCGGTTCGGAGGTCGTGCGAGCCCACGCTGCGGTTCAGGGCGAGAAGTTCCACTTGCTGATGAGCAGTCTGAAGCCGGTTGCACAGTAGTCAGAGAGACGGCACGGGGTTTGGTCTTCCGCCAGTACGGGATCTAGCGGAGTCACTCGACGCTGCCGGAATACTCCTCAGCCGGCCTTTGCTCCCAAGTGACCGCCATATCAACCTTTGCCGCGGCGAGGAGGTTCATCACCGGGCATCGGAACTCGACATTCTTTGCGAGCTGACGAAACCGCGCGTCTGTCTCGTCGGAGTAGACGGTGATGGTCAGCGTTCCGCTTTCGAAATACGGGCGAATGCCGGGAACACCCTTCGGCCCGCGCACGTCGATCTGGCTCTCGCAAGCGAAATCGACCCCGGTATAGTCAAAGCCCATAGCCTTGGCCACTCCGTTGATGATGACCCCGTCGCATCCAACGAGGGCAACGAGGACGGTCTCAAGCGGGCTAGGCGCGCTATTTGTGCCGCCGAGTGAGGCTGGCTCATCGGTGTAGACCGGTGCGAAGTCCCTCACCTGGATCTTGGTTCGCGTCCCGGCGGCATTGGTCGCCTTCACATGGCGAACACCTATCTTCTTAGTGGTGGGATCGATGCTTGGCTCAATGATGTCATTATCGATCATGTCGGACATGACAGGTCTCCCGAATTAGCTGAGTGCGATTAGTGCGCCGACCGGAGCGTCGCCTCGCAAAAGGTCGAAGAGAAGGCGCACGATGCCGAAGACGAACACGCCATAGATCGCGGCCGTCCACGGACGCATACGCGCGCGGTAGAGAAGCATGTAGGCGATGAGCGCCACCGTCGGGATGCTAAGCCCGATGGCCCAGACGGCAATCGTGTAGCCGATCAGCACGGCGAGGACGGTCAGTTCACCGGCGTCGCGGGCGAAGTCGTTTTCGTATTCACGCACACCACGGATCACCAACCACAGAGCCAGCGGCAGTCCAGGCACAATCGCAAGCGACGGCATGAGGCGCGAGGCCGGGTTGAAGGAGAACATCTCCCAGAGCGCATAGCTGAACATTGCCGAGCAAGTGACAGCAAGGACGAGAGCGATGCCGCGGTTAGACTCCGGCGGTGTTGCGTCCTCGTCGCCCGGGCCTTCCTCACCTGGTGTCCGATGGGTTCTGAGCCAGCGGATGGTCGATAGGATCAACGGGATCACGATCACGGAGGAGATCAAGAGTACTCCCGGACGGGTGAGCCACGACCACCCATGGATCTGGTTCGTCAGCCAGAAGTACTGCTCCATCGGACCGGAAAGAACGAACCCGACCAGCGCGGGCGCGCGCGGCCAGCCGCCATGTTTCATCAACCAGCCGAGTGCACCAAGCGTGAACAGCATGAAGATGTCGCCCATGGTCGAGGTCGACTGATAGGCGCCGATCACCATGATCAGGACGAGCGGTGCCGCGATGATCGCGAAAGGAATACGGGTGAGCCGCGCGAGCGCAGGCGTAATCGCGAAGCACAGCGCCGCACCGACCACCGAGGTCAGCGCCACCGACCAGACGATCAGGAACATCAGGTCAGGGTTCTGGTTGATCATCCGCGGCCCGGGATAATACCCAAACGAGAACAGAGCGCCGAGGAAGATCGCCGCTGCCGGACCGCCCGGCACGCTGAAGAGAACGGTCGGCACGAGGTCCGAGATCACAGTGGCGTTGTTCGCGCCTTCGGAGGCTGCGATACCGCGGATCTCACCCTTGCCGAACTTCGACTTGTCCTTGGTCGATCGGATTGCATGGCCGTAGGCGACCCAAGTCGAGGCCGAAGCGCCGACCGCCGGGACGAAGCCACCGAGCACACCGATAAAGGCAGCGCGCAAGACAAGCCACTTGTTGCGCCAAAAATCGCGGAAGCCCTCGCCCCAACGAACAACCTCCATGCGCTCGTGGCTGATGCCACCGCCCGCGGCGAGCATCGAGATCACTTCAGCCACGCCAAAGAGCCCAAGCGCCACGATAGTCAGTGAGAAGCCATCGAGCAGGTAGACCTGACCGAAGGTGAAGCGGAAATCGGCGGCCGCCTGTGCAGGGCCGACGACGCCGAGGAGAACGCCGAGGCAAGCGGCCGCCAGCCCCTTGGCGAGGTCTTTTCCGATCATCGACGACGCGAAGAACAGGCCCACGAGGGCGAACATGAAAAGTTCGGGTGTGGAGAGCATGAGCACGATGGGCCCTGCGATGGGGATTGCCAAGAACAGGATCAGCGCGCCGACAAGGCCGCCCACCATCGAGGCCAAGAAGCCAACCCCAAGCGCCCGCGCAGCTTGGCCCTGCTTGGCAAGCGCATGGCCCTCGATCGCCGTCGGCGCCGATGCTGGCGAGCCCGGTGCGCCGAGAAGCACGGAGGTGATCGTGTCGGAGGTGTAGACGACCGAAACCGCGCCGAGGAGCATGGCGAGCCCGGAGTAGTCGTCGAGGTAATAGATGAATGGTAGAAGGATCGAAACGGCCGCCACACCGCCCAGCCCCGGCAGCATGCCGAAAACCATGCCCACGATCATGCCGGCGAAAAGCGCCGCGAGGCGCAGCGGGTCGAACAAAGCATCGAGCGCGGTCAGCGCATGTTCAAGCATCCGGGCCTCCGGCAGGGCGCTAAAAGGGTGCGCGCGGGCCAGGTACTTCGGCCCGCGCGGCTTTGCTGATCAGAAGTTGACGCCGTACTTTGTCGACAGCAGATCGCGTAGGTAGGTCTTTACCTCTTCGGACGGAGACAGCGCCGCCTTGATCGCCGCCTCGGTATCCGGCCCCGCATTCAGGCGAGCGCCGTTCGTCACCTTGAGCGCCTCTTGCTGGAACTCGGGATCGTCGTTGATGGCCGCGACCGTTTCAGCAAAGAGATCGATGACCTCCTGGGGCGTGTCGGGGTGCATGTAGCCCGTCAGCCCGTAAGCGTAGGTGACAGAGGCGACGCCCTGGAACGCGTCCCATTCGATCCCCGACGGTGCCGAGCCGTAAAGCATCTCATGCACCTCGTAGACAGAAGGCAGTTCGGGTGCGATTGAGTCGCGGGCCTTGAGGACGCCGCCATCCATAGCACCGCCCGTCCAGAGCGGAACCGCCGTACCAGCATCGACGGACGGAACAACCTGCGTCAAGTAGACAGGGGTAAACTGGTAATCGAGGTTGAGCTCGCCTTGTTCGAAGGCAAGTCGCACCGGTCCGCGACCGTTGAAGCCGAGGACTGATTTAACGTCGAGGTCCAGCACTTCGAACGACAGAAGACCAGGCAAGTCCGAGGCAGCCGCCGCAATCCCGCCGTAGATCAATTGTGTCGTTGCGTTCTTGATGTCTGCCGCACTGGTTACGCCAGTCGTCGGCGAGACATAGGCGACGGCGCTGAACGGATGGCTATAGGCCACGCGATAGTCGGCGAGGCGATACTCGACACCCTCCTGCCCCAGCACGAACGGGTTCGCCGTGGACGAGGTCGTGAACAGGATCGTCGTTCCGTCCGACTTCGCATTCTGCTCGAACCAGTTTGCGCCGAGGATCGATCCGCCCCCGGGGCGGGAAACGACATCGATGTCGGGATTGCCGGGCAGGTGTTTTTCGAAATAGGGCTCGAGGAACTTCGCCGAGACGAAGGTCGCGCCGCCTTCTCCGAAGGGCACGACGATCTCGATAGACTTGCCGGCGAAGTAGCCGTCCTGCGCTTGGGCGGCAGTGGCCAGCCCGATGGTTGCGGCGAGTGCCGCCGTGGTCTTCATTAGTTTCCGCATGTCTTCAGTCCTCCCATGGAATGCGCGTGCTTTCCGGCTCTACCCGATTGTGTTCTCCAACGTTCCGAGCCCAGTGATCTCAACCTGCATGACATCGCCTGCTTTAAGGTATTTCGGTGGCTTGAACCCGATCCCCACGCCGACCGGCGTACCTGTCGCTATGATGTCGCCCGGAAGGAGTGTCATCGTCCGGCTCATTGTCTCAATGAGCGTCGGGATATCGAAGATGAGATCGGCCACCTTGGCGCGTTGGCGTTCCTCGCCGTTGATCCGCGTCACGAGCTCAAGCTCCGTCACGTCGCCGACCTCGTCGGCGGTCGCGATCCACGGGCCCATCGGGCAGAACGTATCGACACCCTTGCCGATGACCCACTGGTTGTGGTCCTTCTGCAGTTCGCGCGAGGTTACGTCATTGATCGTGACGTAGCCGAATACATGGTCGTAAGCCTGTTCCCTCGTGACCTGAAAACAGGTCTTGCCAATCACGACCCCAAGCTCACCCTCGTAGTCGACCGAGTTCGTGGGATCGAGCGACGCCCTCACCACGGCGCCCGGTCCACACACGCTCGTCGTGGCTTTGGTGAAAATGACAGGGTGAGAGGGAACAGTTTCCTTGGCGCTTGAATCGAAGCCGCTGGAATGAAATTCGGCGGCGTGAGCATAGTAGTTCTTTCCTACGCAAAACACGTCGCGTCGCGGTTCGGGAACAGGCGCCATCAGACAAATGTCCGACAGCGGAACCCGCCGCGTTCCAGACTTCGCCCAATCCGAAACGGCGCTCTGACCGCCGGAGATAACGTCGAGCACCGCGCGGCGGGCGCTTTCGCCTTCTATACAGACAACGGCATCCTCCCCATCGATGAAACCGGCTGCGATATCGTCACCGCTCTGGAAGGTTATAAGCTTCATGTTCTCGACACTTCCAATCTTTATCGATAGAATGAGAAAACATATATAGGCTCGTCTGTCAAATGTATGTTTGGGCGGATCTTTAGACGGGCAGTGCAAGGTAGAAGCATGACGCAGACGAAAACGCTTGCAGCGAACACCGAGGCGCAGACGCTGAGCGAAACCGCCTACCGGAGCCTCAAGAGCGACATTATCCGAGGGGAGCGCATCCCGGGCGAACGCCTGCGCATCGAGAGACTCAAGGGCATTTATGGAATCGGACCGACCCCGCTCCGCGAGGCGCTGCAAAAGCTCAGCCAGGATGGGCTTGTGACCAGCGAAGGAAACCGCGGTTTCACGGTTGCCCCGCTCGACCCAGGGGAGTTCGCTGACCTCAACCTTGCGCGCACTGCAATCGAGAAAGAGGCCTTGCGTCTCTCAATCGAGAAAGGGGACGACGACTGGGAGGCGCGCGTCGTTGCAGCGAGCTACATTATGCGAAAAGAAGACAAGGCGCTGCCGTCATCGCAAAGTGGGGTACCCGACAGTTGGGAGCGCGCGAATGCCGAATTCCACACTGCCTTGGTCTCAGCATGTGGATCGGCATGGCTCCTGAAGATCCGCGCAGGACTCCATGAGCTTTGCGAACGCTATCGCCGCGCGTCGGTCTATCAGAAGATGGGTTCCCGGAACCTGGAAACCGAACACGCCGAGATCGCCGAAGCGGTGCTGGCGCGTGACACAGCCCGTGCGGTCGAACTAGTCGAGCGGCACTTCGCCCTTACGGCATCGAGCCTGATCAAGGAGACGGGCACACCCGCCCCTGCACGATAGAATGACAGGCGAGATCCTCTTTTTCCTTGCGGCCGGACTTCTCGGAGGCGCCGTAAACGCCGCGGCCGGAGGCGCCAAGCTATTCGTTTTTCCTCTCCTTCTTGCCTCCGGCTTGCCGCCCATCGCGGCGAACGTGACCCAGGGCGTAGCGCTTTGGCCTGCGCAACTCCCCGCAGTCTGGGTCTACCGAGCGGAAATCCGTGCCGAACTTAGAAACCTCATCACTCTGGTGGTCCCCGCCTTCGTTGGCGCCCTTTCCGGCGCGATCATAATGGTGAACTCCAGCAATGCCGCCTTTGTCAGAGTCGTGCCGTTCCTTTTGGCGATTGCAGTCGCCGCCATCGTCCTTGGCCCCCGCACGACAGACCTCATGCGCCGCGCTCTTCCAGGCGCACGCCTAAAGGCGGCCACTGTCGTGCTCATGTTTGCCATCGGCTTCTACGGCGGGTTCTTCGGTGCCGGTATGGGTTTCATGCTGCTCGCCGTTCTGTCGATTGCAACCGGTAAAGGGATCGCACAGGTCAACGGTGCGAAAAACCTCTTCGCCTTCGTCATCCAGTCTGTCGCGGTGGGGCCGATGATCCTCTCGGGTCTCGTCGACTGGCTCGCCGCCGTCTGCGTGCTTGTCGGCGGCATCATCGGCGGCTACTTCGGCGCCCACCTTGTCCGCCGCCTGCCGGAAAAACTTGTCCGTCTTGGCGTTGCTGCCCTTGGCGTGGCGCTCACCCTTTCCTTTCTGGCGTCCTGAGGAGGAAAAGGCATGAAACTCGCGACATTATTAGAAGACGCGGAGCGCAAGCTAGGCGTGGTCGATGGAGACACAATTGTCGATCTCGCTGCCGCCGGCCTCGACCCGGAAATCACCGACATGACACGGCTCATCGCAGGCGGTGATCCGATCATGGAAGATGTCCGCCAAGCCGTTGCGATCGCGCCGGACCACGCGCGGCACCCCATTTGCGATATTGCTCTGGCAGCGCCCATGCTTCCCTCGACGGTCCTATGCGCAGGCAGCAACTACCGCTCGCACAATGCCGAAAAGGCCGGTGCGCCCCTCAGCGGCAAGGAGCCCGAATTCTTCATCAAGACATCGGACTGCGTCATTGGTCCCAACGACCCGATCGTCCACGACACGATCCTCACCAAGAAACTCGATTGCGAGACCGAGCTTGCCATCGTGATCGGCAAGCCCGGCAGACACATCCCCACGGACCGAGCGCTGAAGCACGTCTTTGGCTATACGGTTGCCAACGATGTGACGGCCCGCGATCGGCAGGTTCGCTTCACCGAGACCGGAACGGTCTTCTACGAACTCGGGCGGGGCAAGGCGTTCGACAGCAGCCTGCCGCTCGGCCCGGTCATTACCACTGCCGACGAAATACCCGACCCCCAGGCGCTCGCACTCTCAACACGGATCAACGGTGAATTGCGCCAGCACGCCAACACCTCCGAGATGATCTGGAGCTGCGCAGAATTGATCCACGTCTTTTCCATGAACTTCACGCTTCGCCCCGGGATGATCATCCTGACCGGCACTCCTTCAGGAACCGCTTGGTCCGTCGATGCAGAGCTTGGTGGATCATGGCATCCGACAGAAGACCTCTTAGCCGCGAGCCGCTATTGTCTTCGCGGCGATGTCGTCGAAAACGAGATCGAAGCGATCGGGTGTTTGCGCAACCCGGTGGTGTAGAAAAGAGCGTCATTCAGCGCCACCTCTAACTGCCTACGTCCTGCCCTCGCATTTGGCGGTGAACCCGCTTGCCGGGAGCCCATCCAGGCATCGGCTAGTTCCGGGGCATGCCCGAGATTTGGATGTCCGCTTTGTCCGCTGACCGGACGTTGGCTCGCCTCGCGGCGAACGACCATTCTCCGCCCTTCTTGACCGATGCCGCGAAGGCGTCGTCTCCTATTTCTCCATCGCAGCGAACGGCCGCTAGGTCGGCAACGCCGAAGAAGAACCAACCAAATGGCGACATGGCGCAACGAAGTTCACCTTCCAAGATTGGGGAAACTCCTCCCGTTCCGCCGGACGGTTGTGCCGCGGCGAAGCACATAGAGGTTCGCCGGGCGGTCGTCGAGGCTTTCGCCGTTGATGTGCCCGATCCGCCATGGCGGCCAGAAGCCGCGAACCAGCAAGAAGACTATGCGTGCGCGAGGCAGTCGGTCCACGTTGTGGATATCGACGCGGTGATACGGTCGGCCTCGCCCGAGCGTCTCGATGTTGCCCGCCTCGTCCCCGGGCAGGTTATAGTAGTGCTCACACCTCCAGAATATCCGCCCTGTCTTCGGGTCGAGCCGAAACAAGGCAATGCAGTCCTCGGGCGTAATTCTCGGGCAACGAGGCCTGCTCCGGAGCCCGAAATGAGCCTGTTCCCGTGGTGTTGGCGGCGGCGTGTGCAGGATGCCTGCGCGCTTGGGATTTGCTGCGGAACCAGCTGTCCGGGATCAGCACCTGTGGGCCTGCTTGAGGGATTTGGCGTCGATCGAAGGAATTCGGGTTTAGATGGTATCGAATACATGATGGCAGGCGAAGTTCCTCTGATTCCGCATTTACAGAAACTGTTTGTGCCTGAGTTCGAGGTCATGCCGCTTGAAAAGTCTTACCCTCGCTTGTTCAATGCCATCCACTCGTATTCCGATGGAAGGACCAATCGATGACTTCAACACGCACGGGTCGGCACCGATACGCGGCGCGGCTCAATGCATTTCGCGCTTCAGCCTCCGCTGGCAAAAAGCCCACGGTGGCCGAAATGATCAAGGCAGCTGGCCATGTCGGCGGGCTTACCGCTGCCGACCTCAACTATCCCGACCATTTCGCGTTTCACGACGGCGTCGCGCTTGCGCGCTTGCTGGCCGAAAACGGCATGGCGCTGAACGGGCTCGCGATGCGCTATTACACGGACCCCGGCTTCGCCATCGGCGCGTTCACCAATCCGAACCCCGCCACCCGCCGCGCTGCCATAGACCTGACAAAACAGGGAATCGACACACTCGCCGAAATGGGCGGACGGCTCATGACGCTCTGGATGGGCCAAGACGGGTTCGATTACGCATTTCAAGCCGATTACGCTCGGATGTGGGACGATACCGTCGCGGCGATCGCTGACGTTGCCGACCACAACCCAGCGATCGACATCTCGATCGAATACAAGCCCAACGAGCCGCGTGCCTTCGCGCTGATGCCGGACGTCGCCACCACACTGCTCGCTCTTCGGGAGGTCGGACGGCCCAATACCGGCGTCACGCTCGACTTCGCCCATGTGCTCTATGCCGACGAGATGCCAGCTCATGCCGCGCATCTCGTGTCGCGCCACTCCCGGTTGCTTGGCGTCCACCTCAATGATGGCTACGGCAAACGCGACGACGGGCTGATGGCAGGTACCGTCCATGCCGTGCAGACGGTGGAACTCTTCGTCGAACTCGATCGGGCAGGATACGATGGCGTGATCTATTTCGACACTTTCCCCGATCAATCCGGGCTCGACCCGGTAGAGGAGGCACGCACCAATATCCGCCTGACCGAGCGTCTTCGAGAGGTGGCAAAGGTGCTTACCGGAGAGGCGGCGCTGGCGTCGGCGATCGCGGCACAGGATGCTGCACAGAGCCAGCGCATCGTCGCTGCAGCGCTCTACGGGGCGTGAACATGGACGTTTTCGTGGTCGGCGCGCTGCATCTCGACGTCGTCGTGGACGCACCACACCTGCCCGCACTCGACGAAACCGTGGTCGGCTCCTCAGTCGCCTACCGCTTCGGCGGGAAAGGCGGCAACCAGGCAGTGGCAGCGGCGCGGATGGGCGCTCGGACCGGGATGGCCGGCCAGGTCGGGACCGACGGCTTCGGCGAGCAGATCCTTGGCGCGCTCGATGCCGCCGGGGTGGACCGCAGGCAAGTACGACAAAGCTCCGGCGCCTCCGGCATGAGCGTCGCCGTCGTCGACAGGAACGGCGACTATGGCGCCGTGATCGTCTCCGGCGCCAACCTTGGCATCGACCCGATCGAGGTCACTCCACCCGACGGGCTAAAGGTGCTCCTGCTTCAGAACGAGATACCCGAAGCGGTAAACCTCGCGGTGGCTATGCACGTCCCCGCCGAGACCCTGATCATACTCAACGCCGCCCCGGCCCGCCCTCTAGCCCCCACGCTGCTGAAGCGCACCGACATCTTCGTGGTTAACCGTGTCGAGCACTTGGCACTTCTGGCGTCACTCTCAGAGGCAGGTATCCCTCCGGAAGAAAAGACCATCCTTGCCACCCGCGGTGCCGAAGGGTTGGCACTCACCGAACCCGGCTATGAGCCGGTCGCGTTACCCGCTCACATTGTGCCGGTCGTCTCGACCCACGGAGCTGGCGACGCCTTTGTCGGCGCTCTGGCGGCGGAACTGGCACGCGGCGCCAAGCTCCCAGCGGCGACACGGTTTGCCCAAGGCGCAGCTGCGCTTGCCGTCACGACGCCCCCCGACGCGCGTTCGGAAATCAAGGAAGCCGAAGTACGCGCCTTTCTCCTTCAGACCGCGAGCCGGTAAAACTCGACAGCGGTACCACCGAAAATCCGCGCCTTGTCCATGTCTGGCAGATCCGCTGTCAGCGCAACTGCCGCCGCGCGCCAGCCGGCATACTCGGTCCGCAGCCGACATACAGGCCAGTCGGAGCCCCACATCACACGCTCCGCCCCGAATACCGATATCACGTGTTCGGCATATGGCCGGAGGCGATCAACGGTCCAACCCTCGATGTCCTCGGTCACCAACGCGGAGAACTTGCACACTGTCCCACGCCGCTCGGCGAGCTTCGCCATGCCGTCGGCCCAGAACTGGAAATGCGTCTCGGACTGCTCGTGAATCTGCGGTTTCATGCAATGATCCACCACCACCTGGAGGTCTGGGTATCGCGTCAGCAGGGTATGGAAATTGGCGAGGTGGCGCGGGAAACCTAGCGCGTCGAAGGTCAGACCAAGCTCCGTTAGCGCAGCGTAGCCCCACTGCACATCTTCACGCAGCATCCAATTGTCATCGGGAATGTCTTGGATCATCGGCCGTACGCCGAGGAACTTCGGGTGCGCCGCCAACCGTTCGAGGTGGCGGCGATGCTCCGGACGCTCGAAATCGACCCACCCGACGACGCCAGCTACGAAGGGCGTCGCATCGGCGATGCCGAGAAGGTACTCCGTTTCCTCGACGGTGGCGGCGGCCTGCACCAGGACGGTGTGGCCGATGCCATGCGTCTCAAGTTCTGATAACAGGTCAGCCGGGCCATACGGGCGCGCGAGCGTCAAGTTATCCTTCGGCATCCAATCGTAGTCCCCACGGGCCGGGTTCCAGAAATGTTGGTGCGCGTCGATCTGAACCATCGCAGTTAACTCAATTGACCGGCGCGTCGGGCCGCATAAGGCCCTCGGCCTTCAGGTCGTTCCATAGCGGTGGCGGAATCACCGCCGAAGCGGCATGAACGTTCGCTTCCATCTCCGACAGCCCTTGTCCGCCCGGGATCACCGAAACCACCGCCGGATGGCACAGGGGAAATCTGAAGGCGGCGTCCAGCATACGAACGCCGTGGTGCTCGCAGACCTTCTGGATGTGCCCAACCCGATCGAGGATCTCCGGCGGGGCCGGGTCGTAATTGTAATACGCCCCTGGGCGCGGTCCGGTGGCAAGTATCCCCGAGTTGTAGGGGCCACCGATGACAATGCCTATGCCACGCTCGACGCAGAGCGGCAGGAAACTCTCCAGCGCCTCCTGTTCGAGAAGAGTATAGCGTCCGGCGAGCAGGAAGAGATCGAAGTCACCGCGCTTCGCCATCCACTGGCAGGGCTGCCATTCGTTGATCCCGCCACCGAAGGCACGGATCACGCCCTCGTTGCGTAACTTAACCAACGCGTTGTAGCCGCCATCCATGAACTCGGCGAGCCTGGCGTCAACCACCGACTGCGAGCCGTGATTGAAGACGTCGAGGTCGTGGACGTAGAGTATGTCGATCCGGTCTGTTCCGAGCCGCTCCAGTGAAAATTCGAGTGACCGCATCACCCCGTCAAAGGTATAGTCATAGACCTCCTTGCGCGAAGGCACGTCGAACCATTTTCCGACGCCTTCACGCTGATCCGGCGGACAGACGGTGAGAAGGCGCCCGACCTTGGACGAAAGCACGTATTCGTCGCGCGGCTTGTCGCGCAGGAAACGGTTGAGCCGGGTTTCCGAGAGCCCGTACCCATAAAGTGGCGCGGTGTCGAAATAGCGGACCCCCGCCTCCCAGGCACTCTCCAGGATCGCGTGCGCCTCGTCGTCGCCGATCGCACGGTAGAGATTACCGATCGAAGCAGCACCGAAGCCGAGTTCCGTGAAGGTCAGCCCGCCATTGCCGAGCCTGTCCCAATGCCGTTTCCTGAGCGTCATGCGTTCCTCCCTCGCCCGACCGGCATGCTAGTATGAAACGCCTTGGGTACCAATGTTTTCCGAGCTAGTCTCAGGCGCAGAAAAGTGGGGAGAGTGATGAAAAAGTTCGAACGCGTGTTCGCGACGTCCCGACCGGTGATCGGAATGGTTCACCTCGGCGCATTACCCGGAGCTCCGCTCCACGACGCGAAGGCCGGCCTCGATGGCCTCGTAGCGGCAGCCCGGGCCGACCTCAAAGCGCTGCAGGCGGCAGGTTTCGACGCGGTGATGTTCGGCAACGAGAACGACCGACCCTACGAGTTTTCCGTCGACACCGCCTCGACCGCGACGATGGCCTTCGTGATTGGCCAATTAAAGGACGAAATCACCGTTCCCTTCGGCGTCAACGTGCTCTGGGATCCAATGTCGACCGTGGCCCTCGCCGCTGCCACAGGCGCGGCCTTCGTTCGAGAGATATTTACCGGAACTTACGCCTCCGACATGGGGCCCTGGACTCCCGACGCCGGTGCCGCGATGCGCTATCGCAACCGGCTCGGGCGGGACGACTGCCTGATGCTCTACAACGTCTCGGCTGAATTTGCCGACAGCCTAGACCGCCGCCCCCTACCCGACCGAGCGCGCAGCGCGGTGTTCTCTTCCGTCCCGGACGCGGTTCTGGTCTCGGGCCAGATCACCGGCGAAGCGGCGGCGCTTTCGGACCTCGAAGCGGTCAAGGCCGTGCTGCCAGAGACACCAGTGATGGCCAACACCGGGGTGAAGCAAGACACGGTTTCCGAGGTGCTGAGAGTCGCCGACGGCTGCGTCGTCGGGTCGGCACTCAAAGTGGATGGCAACACCTGGAACCCGGTCGACCCGGAGCGGGCTGCCGATTTCATGGCGCGCGCCCGCGCAGCCAGGGAAGAGACATGACCGACGCGCTGCGCAAGGTGCTAACCGACCTGATGGAAACCCCGGGCCTCGCAGGTCACGAGGACCGTGTGCGCAACCGTATCGCCGACTGGCTGCACAAAGTAGCCGGCGTAGATGGCCAGACCGACCGCATGGGAAACCTCTGGGCGACGTTTCCGGGCGAAGCCGGCGCCCCATCGGTGCTACTCTTTACCCACATGGACCAACTTGGGTTCGTAGTTCGCAAGGTCGAGTCCGACGGCTTTCTTCGACTAGAGCGGCTGGGTGGCGTGCCCGAACGCGCGCTTGCGGCGCAGGCTGTGCTGGTGTGCGTTGAAAACGGCTGCGACGTGCCGGGGGTAATTGCCAACAAGAGTCACCACGCCACCAGCCCCGAGGAAAAATATCAGGTCGTTCGCTACCGAGACCTCTATGTCGATGCCGGCTTCGCGTCGGCGGAGGACACTAAGGCGGCAGGAGTGCGGATTGGAACACCCGTGGTCTACGCCCCGCGTGCGATGGCGCTCGGGGAGTTCCGTGTCGCCGGCACCAGCGTCGACGACCGCGCCGGCTGTGCCGCGCTGATCCAGATCGCACGACGGCTTGCAGCGCGAGAAGGTGGCCCAACCGTCCACGTTGCCTTCACCACGCAGGAGGAGTTCAACCTGCGCGGCGCGCTGCCGCTGGCTCAGCGGCTTAACCCCGACATCGCGCTCCAAATCGACCTTATGCTCGCCTCCGACACCCCTGACGCCGGAGATCTCGGCGAGATGAAACTCGGCGAGGGGCCGGGCATGAGCCTCTATTCCTTCCATGGCCGCGGCACGCTCAATGGCGTGATCCCCCACCCGGCGTTAGTGCGGCTGGCCGAGGACTCGGCGGAGGCCAGCGAGGTGACGCTGCAACGCTCGGCCCAGACCGGAGTCCTCACCGACCTGTCCTATGTCCAGCTTGTCGGCGAGGGTGTCGCATCGCTCGATCTGGGTTTCCCGATGCGCTATTCGCATTCGGCGCTCGAGGTCTGCGACATGCGTGACCTCGACGGGCTGGTAAGCCTTCTCGACGAGATGCTCGCCCGTATCGGGCCCGGCTTCGATCTTTCCCGTGTCGGGGGCGCGGTATGAGCTACACGCTCGGCGTCGATATCGGAACCTTTGAATCCAAGGGCGTTCTGGTCGATGGCTCGGGTCGGATCGTCGCCCAGGCGGCACGGCCGCACGAGATGCTGGTGCCGCGTCCCGGCTGGGCCGAACACCGCCCGGAAGAGGATTGGTGGGGAGACTTCGTCGCGATCACACGAGATTTGCTCGCCACCGCGCAGATCGACTCGGGCGAGATCGCCTGCGTGGCAACCAGTGCGATCGGTCCCTGCATGCTGCCGGTCGACCGCGCCGGTCGGCCGTTGATGAACGGGGTTCTGTATGGCGTCGACACCCGGGCGGCAGCGGAGATCGACGAACTGACAGAGCGGATCGGTGCAGAGACCATTCTCGACCGCTGCGGCAACGCCCTCACATCGCAATCGGTCGGACCAAAGATCCTGTGGCTGAAACGGAACCGTCCGGAAATCTTCGCCAAGACCGCGAAGATTATCACCTCGACGAGCTTCCTCGTCCAGCGCCTAACCGGCGAATACGTGATCGACCACTATACCGCTGCCAATTTCAGCCCGCTCTATGACGTAGCAACGCTGGACTGGACAACCGACCTCGCCGACGACATCGTCGCCCCGGAGGCGCTGCCGCGCCTGCTCTGGTCAGCCGAAATCGCTGGGTATGTTACTGCGCAGGCCGCGGCAGAGACCGGGCTTGTAGAAGGTACGCCGGTGACTGCCGGCACGATCGACGCGGCGGCCGAGGCGGTGAGCGTGGGCGTGCGCAACAGCGGTGACATGATGATGATGTACGGCTCTACTATCTTCATCATCCAGATAACCGACGCGCGGGTCCGCGACCCCCGCCTCTGGTACGCGCCCTGGCTCACCCCAAACAGCCACGCTTCAATGGCTGGGCTCGCCACCTCTGGCACGCTTACCCACTGGTTCCGTGACCGCTTCGCCCGCGAACTTCCGCGCGAGACCGCCTTCGCCACACTGGCCGAGGAGGCCGCTGCTTCGCCACCCGGCGCCAATGGCATTCTGTTCCTTCCGTACTTCTCCGGCGAGCGCACGCCGATCCACGACCCGCGCGCCAAAGGTGCCTTTTTCGGTCTTAACCTTACCCATAGCCGAGGCGACCTTTATCGTGCGGTGATTGAAGGCATCGCGAATGGCACCGGCCATGTGATCGAGACCTATAGCGAGCTCGGCCAAGCTCCGCGTCGTATCCTTGCAGTCGGCGGCGGCACCAAAAACGCAAACTGGCTCCAGGGCACCTCCGACATCGCCGGCGTGCCGCAGATTGTCTGCGAGAAGACCGTCGGTGCCTCCTACGGCGACGCCTTTCTCGCTGCCTGTGCCGTGGGCCTTGCCCGCCCGAACGACATCGACGAATGGAACCCGGTTGTTCGCACCGTCAGCCCCGAACACAACGAAACCCTAGCCCGGCAGTACATGCTGTTTCGACGGCTCTACGAACAGACAAAGGATATCGCCCATGCGCTGGACATTGGGGCTTTGCCGTGACGAAGGAGTTAGGCATCGCGATCAGTGAACTGCACTCCGCCATCGCTGCGATCGACCCGGCCGAGATCGACACCGCCTGCTCTGCCATCGCCACCGCCCGCCGAGTGGTGCTCTACGGTTGCGGCCGAGAGGGGCTGCAACTGCGGGGCTTGGCGATGCGACTTCATCACCTCGGACGCGAGGTTGCGATGCACGGTGACATGGCGGCGCCACCGGTCAGCGCGGGCGATCTCTTTGTCGCTTCGGCCGGGCCGGGCGAACTTTCCACCGTCACAGACCTGATGCGGGTCGCGCGCGAAGCAGGCGCCAACATACTGTTCATGACGGCGGAGCCGCAGACCCCTTCGGCGGCACTGGCCACCTGGGTTCTGACCATCCCGGCGCAAACCATGGCACGCGATCGCATGCCCGGAGCAAGCCGCATCCTGCCGATGGAATCGGTCTACGAGGGCGCGCTGTTCCTTCTCTTCGAGATCATGATCCTTAAGCTGCGCGAACAGCTTGGCGTCACCCCTGAAGCAATGCGCGCCAACCACACCAACCTCGAATAGCCCGGCGCAACGTTACTTCACCGCCCCCGCCGCCATTCCCTTGATGATGAAACGTTCGAGGAGGATCCCGATCACAATGAGCGGCAGGATCGCGGCCGAAGAGAGTGCCGCCATCGACCACCATGAAATGCCCTGCGAACCGGTCTGACTTGCGACCATCACCGGCAGGGTCTTGGCATTTGTGGAGGTCAGCAGTGCGGCAAAGAAATACTCGTTCCATGTCAGCACCAGCGACAGGATGAAGGCCGCAACCATACCCGGCAGTGCGATCGGGACGATGATGGTCAGGAAGGCCCCCCACACCGAGAGCCCGTCTACCAGCGCCGCCTCCTCGAGTTCGGTCGGGATCGAGCCGAACTGGTCGCGCATGATCCAGATGACGATGGGCAGCACGGTAAGAGTATAGAGCAGGATCAGCCCGATCCGCGTATCAAGCAGCGCCAGCTCCTTGTAGAGCACGAGGAATGGCAGCGCGAGCACCACCGGCGGCAGGATGAGTTGAGACAGGAAGAAGAAGGACAGGTCCGAGTTGCGCATGAAACCGAACCGGTAATCGAAGCGGCTGAGCCCGTAAGCGGCGCAGCTTCCAAGAAACAGAGCAAGTAGCGAAGAAGAAACGGCAACCACCGTCGAGTTCCAAAACCGCTTGAGAAACTCCTCCCTTACCGTTGATTCCGTAAAGATTGTCTCGGGCGACAGGCCAAGTGATCGCATCCCGAGCCATTTCGGCGTGTAATCCACCCAAGGCACCATGTTGCCCTGCATCACGTCGGGCGCCGCCTTGAAGGAAGTCGTGATAGTCCAGTAGATCGGAAAAAGGCAGATGACTGCCCAGAGCAACAGGACCGCGTAAATCACCAAGCGGCTGGCCAGCCAACTCGGGCGGAAGGCCCGGTCGCTCTCGCTATCGTGGAATATCTGCTCGCTCATCTCAGTACCTCGGTTTCATCCAGCGGTCCGCGAGTTTCATCAGGATCGTCATCGCAATCACGATCAGCACGAGGTAGACGATGGCCAAAAGCGTGCCGTAGCCGACATTGGAGCGGTCGCGGTACTCTCGGAAGATAAAGCTCGTCACCGAATCCGTCGCGCCGCCCGGCCCTCCGGACGTGACATTGATGATGATATCCGCCAGCTTCAGCTTGAAGATGATCCGTATCAGGATCGCGGTGACCGACACCGGGAGCATCAGCGGAAAGGTAATCTCCCAGAATCGACGCCAGGCCGAGGCGCCGTCGACTTCCGCCGCTTCTCGTAGTTCGCGGGGGATCGCCTGGAGACCGGCGAGAATCATGATCATCATGAAGGGGATGAAGGTCCAGGCATCCATGATCATGATCATCGCCCGTGCCATCTCAGGCGACCCGAAGAAGGACGGGCTGTCCCAGCCGAGTTCCCGCGCGAGCCGCGCGATCGGGCCGAAGCGGATTTCCAACATCGACTTGCCGATCATCCAGCTCACCGCAACAGGGCTCAGCATCAGCGGCAGAAGGAACGCTACGCGGAAGAACTTCCGCGCCCGGATCTGCGCGTTCAGCAACAGCGCCAGCCCGAAGGCAATCGCGTATTCGACAACAATTGCCAGAACATACCAGACCATATTGCGCAGCGCGTTCCAGTAGAACGGATCCCCCCACATCTGGCGAACGTTGTCGAGCCCGTTGAATTGCCGACCGTCAGGCGACGAAAGGTTCCAGTTGGAAAAAGCAATGCCGAGGGCGAAGATCAGCGGAAACACCACCATCGATATGACGAAAAGCGCCGCAGGCAGGATGAACAGCGACCGCTTGCCGTGTTCGCCATAGAGGATCACCTGACCCCAGCATAGGCAGCTGGCCCAAAGCAGGTAGGCATAGAGCGTCGGCCGCCAGGTCTCGAACCCCAGCGCCGCCCCGCCGCGCTGGTCGAGGAGCTGGAGCACGATGACCAGGCCGAGCAAAGCCGCTGATCCCCAGATAAGCGACCTGCCGAACAAGCGCCGACTGTCCGAAATGTTGTCGGCCGTCACAACGTGCAGCTGGTTACCTTCTGTACTGCTCACTCTGGCCCAAACCCTCTAAATTTCTTGGATCACCGGGCCAGCAGCAATGCTGCTGGCCCGACGCATTCTGAATCACATTCCCAGCGACGCCTTGTAGAGCGTGATCTGGCTCTCGCGGCCGATCTGGTCGGTGATCTTCTCCCATGCTGCGGCGATGGCGTCAGCGGTTTCCTGAGCCGAGCCGTACTGTCCGGCAAAGCCCTTGGCGAGTTCGTCCTCGGCCACTGAATAGTACTGGAAGATCCCGGGAATCCGGGGTTCGATCGCTGCGTTGGGGTGGTTGTAGCTGTCGAGATTGGAGCCGAGATAGTCCTCGACATAGGCCCGATCGTAGCCCGCGGCCTCCCATTCCTCGTACTGGAAGTGGGAATTGCGGTAAGGCTGGAAACCAGACGGATAGGCGGACATCCAGAGAGAAATGTCCTTGCCACCCAAATGCGCGGCGGCAGACCAGGCGGCCTTGCGCTTCTTCTCGTCTCCCGAGACGCGGTTTGTGACATAGACGCCCCAGCCGATATAGGCCATCTGTGGCGCCTCGTTGCGCTCCTCCTCCCATTCGCCGGTCGCCGGGTTGTAACGGCGCTCCGAGGCTGGGTTGATGGCGAAGCCTGCGACGTCGCCCACCACCGAGGTATCCGAGGTGCGCGCCATGGAACCCACGTCTCCCCACCACATCAACATCGAACCGGTTCCGGCGAGGAACTGCTGGAACGCGGTCGTACCCGGGTCGGCGTTGATCTGATCGGCGGGATAGGCGCCTTCGGTCGCGATCAGGTCCATCACGTCCTGGATCGCCTGGACGAAGCCCGGGTTGTTCACGCGGGGCTTCATGGTGTCGGGATCAAACAGCCATGCCGGATCGTCGGGATGCTTGGCATAGGCGGTAGCGCGGTTGAGGATGAAGTACATGCCGAAGCCGCCCCATCCCTTCAAGGGGTCGAGATAGCCGTGTGCCGAGAGGCCCGTCAACGGATCCTCCTTGCCGACAAGATCCTTGGTGACCTGATCCACCTTCTGCCAGGTGTCGGGCACGTCGGGTCCACCGATAGCGCCCTCGCCGAAATAGTCCTTGCGGTAGGCAAATGTGTGGCAGTCGCCGTCAATCGTCACTCGGTAGGTCTTGCCGTCCCAGGTGCCTACGGGCGGCTGAAGATAACCCACAAGATCCTCGGCCTCGATCTGCTCCTTGACCCAGTCGGGCATCTCGTCGAGCAGACCGCGGCCCGCGGTGTCGCCCTCGAAGGGCGCGCCCATCTCGATGATGTCGAAGTCTACGGTCTCGGTCGCGATCGATTGCTGAAGCCGGGCATTGTAGTCGGCCTGCGCGAGATCGATCCAGTTGATCTTGGCGCCGGTATACGCTTCCCACGGCTTTAGGAAACCACGGAACAGGAAGTTGTGCAGGTTCTGGTTGTTGAGCCCCATGAAAGTGAGTTCGACCCCCGCAAACTCGCCTTCGGCGACTCGTTCCTTGGTCGGGCCGAGGCACAATTCGCCCACCTTTTGCCAATCGGCATCGGTCGGCGAGCCCATGCCCACACCGGGGATCTTCAGGATCTCGGCACGTAGGTTACCGTCGGCCGCCAGAGCCGGACGCATAGAGACGCCGGTTGACAAACCTCCCAATGTCGCCATCGCGCCGACGCTGGCCGCGCCCTTAAGCATCCGGCGACGGCTCATCTTCTGGCGTTGCATAATCGCGTTATAGATTTCAACTTTCACGAATGTATCCTCCCTTGTGCCGTGCCCGACGTGAAGCAAGCAGCGGCGCATGAATGTCATGCTCGGTAACTGCACACCCCACGGGCTTTGCCTCTTCTGAATAAAAAGAGCGTGCAGTTAGACGACTGTCTCAACGAACCCGTGACCTGTCAATAATCTAGCATGGTAGTATGACAGGCCCGTGGACAGACGCACCCCGCTCGGCTACTCGTTTGGAAAGGGAAAATTCGGAACGGGACGGGATGGCGGAAGTCAAGGTCAGGAAACTCAGGAAATCCTATGGCGCCCTCGAAGTCATCCACGGCCTCGACGTGGACATCGCCGACGGCGAATTTGTCGTTTTGGTGGGGCCTTCCGGCTGCGGCAAGTCTACTCTTTTGCGAATGATTGCCGGCCTCGAAGGCATTACTTCGGGCACCATCCACATAGGCGACCGTCTTGTAAACAACCTGCCCCCGGCAGAGCGTGATATCGCCATGGTGTTCCAGAACTACGCGCTTTACCCGCACAAGACAGTGGCCGCCAACATAGCTTTTTCTTTGCGCATGCGGAAGATGGACAAGGCCGAAATCGCAGCGCGCGTCGAGCGGGCGGCCGAGGTGCTGGGCCTGACCGATTACCTCAACCGTTACCCGCGCGCACTTTCTGGCGGCCAGCGGCAGCGCGTGGCCATGGGCCGAGCAATCGTGCGCGATCCGCAGGTCTTTCTGTTCGATGAACCGCTTTCCAACCTCGACGCAAAGCTGCGTGTAGCGATGCGGGTAGAAATCAAGGAACTCCACAACCGGCTTGCAACCACGATCGTTTACGTTACCCACGACCAGATCGAGGCAATGACAATGGCGGACAAGATCGTTGTCATGCAGGGTGGCAATATCGAGCAAGTGGGCTCGCCGCTCGAAATCTACGACCGGCCGGCAAATACTTTTGTTGCAAGCTTCATCGGGTCCCCCTCGATGAACATCCTCGACGCTATACTGCGCAATTTCGACGGCTCCGTCTATGCCGAGACCGGTGACGCGAAGTTCGCCGTTGACGGCGCCGACGGACTCGACGACGGACGCGAAGTACTGGTCGGCATACGCCCCGAACACCTAATGGTTGGCGAGGAGGGTTTGCAGGGTGAGGTAGCAGTGGTCGAACCCACGGGTGCCGAGACCCATGTCATCATACGCGCGAACGGTCGCGAATTGACTACGATCGTGCGGGAACGCCGCGAATTCCGCCCGGGACAATCCGTCCGGCTATCACCGCAACCGGGCATGGTGCATCTTTTCGACAGCACCACTGGCGCCCGCATCGCATGAGACCGTCTCTCGACCGCACTGTCCTTTGTTTCGGCGATTCTAACACGCACGGCACTGTACCGATGTCCGGACCGGACGACCTCGCACGGTACGCCCGCGACATACGCTGGCCTGGCGTGATGGCCGGGGTGCTTGGCCACGAATGGCACGTAATCGAGGAGGGGCACCCTGGGCGCACAACCGTCCATGACGATCCGGTAGACGGGGCGCATAAGAACGGTATCGCGATGCTCCCCGCGCTACTCGAAAGCCACCGACCGATCGATCTGGTGCTGATCATGCTGGGGACAAACGACCTCAAAGCGCGCTTTTCGGTTCCGCCAAGTGACATCGGGATATCTTTAGAACGGCTCGCAAGGGTGGTGCAGGCATCGAACGCCGGCCCCTCCGGGGCACCACCAGACCTGATACTCGTCGCGCCGACACCGATCGAGGAAACGGGGTGGCTTGCCGGAATGTTCGCCGGTGGAGCAGCCAAGTCGCGCTCGTTAGACACTGCCATAGCGAATAGCGCAGCCCGGGTCGGAGCCAAGTATGTCAATGCGGGCGCATATGCTAGCGTCGACCCGCTTGACGGAATTCACCTGACGTCCGACGGTCACCGGGCACTGGGAATTGCGCTCGCCGCCACTGTAACAGAATGGTCCGCGGCGCAGGAAAATGGGAGGGAAACATGCTGAAAGGGATCGACAACCGGCTGAACGCGGACGTTCTCTACGTTTTGCGATCGATGGGCCACGGCGATGCTCTGGTGATCGCGGACACCAACTTCCCGTCAGACTCGGTCGCCCGCCATACGGTCTACGGCGAGTTGCTGCGGATGGAAAACCTCAGCGCCGCCGATGCGGTCAATGCCATCCTTTCGGTGATGGCTCTCGACACCTTCGTCGATGACTTCGCCGGCCGAATGGAGGTCGTCGGAGAACCCGAGAATGTCCCGACGGTGCAGGCCGAGGTCCAGGCAGAGATCGACCGCGCCGAAGGGACCCCTCGCCCGATGATCGGCATCGAGCGTTTCGATTTCTACGACCGGGCGCGCGAAAGCTATGCCGTGATCCAAACCGGCGAGCGCCGGTTCTACGGTTGTTTCCTGTTCCGCAAGGGCGTGATCCCGCCGGAAGCGTGAGGTCAGCGTCATGAGCGGAAAAATCGTCATCCTCGGGGTTTTTGTCGCCGACACCGCCTATCGCGCCGAGCGCCAGCCCCGCATGGGAGAGACCATCCTCGGCCATTCCTTCGCACTAGGCCCCGGTGGCAAGGGCTCGAATCAGGCCGTCGCGGCAGCGATGGCCGGCGGCGAAGTCCATTTCGTAAGCCGTCTCGGCATAGATCCTTTCGCCGATATGGCGCGTGCAACCTGGGCGAAGGCCGGCGTGATCCCTGAAATCACGGAGGATGCCGAAAGCTATACCGGAGCGGCCTACATCTTCGTCGAGCAGGGTTCGGGCAACAACGCCATCATCGTTGCTCCCGGTGCCGCTGGGCGCATCGCGGTGAGCGATATAGAGGCGCGCGCCGACCTGATCCGAAGTGCCGATGTCTTCGTCACGCAGCTAGAACAACCGATGGCGGCCGCGTATCGGGCGCTGGAGGTCGCGCGGTCGGGCGGAGTGAGGACGATTCTCAATCCCGCGCCGGCAGCCGAGATACCAGCGGAGATGCTCGCGCTGTGCGACTACGTCACGCCAAACGAGTCCGAGGCGGAAGGTATCACCGGGATCGCAGTAACATCTGTATCGGACGCAGAGCGGGCTGCGGACGCACTCCTAGAAAAAGGTGTCGGCGCCGCCATCATTACCCTCGGAGAGAACGGCGCGCTCTACCGTGACCCACGACAGACTGTTCATGTTCCAGCATTCCGCGTCGGTGACGTGGTCGAGACCACTGGTGCCGGTGACGCCTTCAACGGTGCCCTCGCGGCCGCTCTCGCTCGTGGAGTCGACGCGATCGTTGCCGTTCGTTTTGGCTGCGCGGCAGCGGGCATCTCGGTTACGCGCCCCGGTACCGCGCCGGCAATGCCGTCACTTCCGGAGATAGAAAATCTCGTTTCGCGATAGGATTGCTAAAGGTCTGTGCTAGCGGCGCGATTCGAAACCGTCCAGATCGTCATTTCAATGGGAAACCTATTTGGTGGACCGGCAGCAGCGCTGGCTCGGCTTCCTGCGCTGTACGGTCAATTGAATAATTTCGGTCATGGTCTGCAAAACAGTCGATCCTGTCATTTTCCCAATTCGGGGCCGATGGGCAACTCAACTCGTGGCAATGGCTGTTTTTCTAAGTCTGTATAAGCTTCCAATGCGCAGATCAGCCTTTTCGGTGATGGGGTATCAGCACGCCCTATTCTGCCTGAAGCGGTTCAGTTTGAGGGTTTTGAAATGGTGATTGAAAGATCGCTTGTTACCCAAATGGACGCAAGCGTTATGGACTATTGGGGTACCTATGCGTTGTCCGATGGAGGGCGGCACGAGAGGTCGGGCGATGCATTGTTTATGCAGACAACAATACCTCATTGCCTGTTCAACAGCGTAATCCTGTCGAGGCACGACCCCGCGACGGTCGAGGCGGCTCTAAAGCGTACCGCCAAAAACCTGAATCGTTGGGATTCCGTTGAAGCCTGATCTGTGATTCATCCTGTTTGGGAGGATGGATCATGTCAGCACCTTTGCCGGACGTGCTGCGGCTGCGGTTTCAGAAGTTGGTTGAAGTAGGGTTAAGCGGGCGCGCGGCAGCGTTGCGGTTAAAGCTGTCGCCAGCAACAGGGGCCAGATGGGCGCTCTCGATCCGGCGCACGGGCCGTGCCTGTGCCGCTCCCCAAGGTCGTCCCAAAGGCAAGGGAAAGCTCGATCCGCATCGCGCCTTCTTCGCCGAGATCATCGGGCAGGACGGGGACATCACGATGCCGGAACTG
>NZ_FNEK01000175.1 GCF_900099935.1 Aliiruegeria lutimaris
GGGGCGCGAAAACGCGAGTTCATCTTTCGGGAAGCGGTCTTTGCCTTTGGCACGACGTAGAGGCAGGCGAGACGCTGACCCTTGTTGCGACAGTTCCTAAGCTAAAGCCCGTGCCGCTCGTCTCCCCCGGAAAACGCGCGGTATGTGCGATTGCGCCACCATTGAGGAGTGATCGCTTTGCGCAGGTAACGGCCTTGCAGGTTGGGGCGGAGGCGGACGATTTCATCCCTTCGATCTAAGCAGCTTGTCCACTTCTTCTTGGTCTATTCCTAGCACATCGGCTGCCTTCCTGAGCATCCATGGTCCGCCGCTCAGTGTCGCAAGTTCCTGCCGGTCACGCCAAACATCCCTCGCCCAAGGAACAATGTCATCGGGCAGCAAATCATCAACACTTCCTCTTTGCCGGCGTAGCGACACGCAACCTTTGTTCCCTATATGTTCCAAATGGGTTATATCCAAAGGTGACAGCATTTCAAGGCAATTGACCCGTTTGTGGGTGCCGGAAAATCAAAGGCGAAACGATGCCAGGACCTGACCCCGACGCACTCTGGATAGAGAAGGATGGCGACCGGACGATCGCCTGCTTTCAAGCATATTTTGGGACCGGAAATTACGGGAACCGCCGCAGGCGTGCGGAGGCCATGGTTCAGCGCGTCGCGCGTGGTGACTGGAGATGCAGTTGGTGTGGCGACCCGCTTCCCGATTGGCGGCGTGTTGATACTCAGTACTGCTGCGAGGGTTGCCGAAAACGGGCAGCGAGACAGCGGCGGGCCCACGTCGCAGCGCTGCGCCAACATCGAGCCAAACTCGCAATTGATTTCGGCAAAATCTGAGGCACGACATGGGCGGTACGGGAAGCGGGCGACACTGGCACTACGGGGCCAGGAACACGAAAGAGGACTACCGGGCGATTGATGTTCGCTGGCTGAAGCGCGAGGGCATTTTACGTCCCGGCTATTCGGGCAACATCACGTGGTCACGCAATGGCGTGGTCACCGGGACCATCGGCATCTCGGCAGAGCCGAGACGGGTAGTGCTGGACTATCGGTCCCGCAGTGGAGGCGAGGAGTGGCAGAGCCTGCGCTACAGCGTCCATCTCGATGCCACAGCGTGCAACCTGGGCGGAGCGCGGCAATGGTTCCTGTGCCCCGCTCAGGGCTGCGGAAGGCGCGTTGCGGTGCTATATGGCGGTCGGATATTCGCCTGCCGTCATTGTCACCAACTGGCCTACCCCTCCCAGCGCGAAGACGCGGGCGACAGGGCCGCACGGAAGGCGGACAGAATACGGGAGCGGCTGGGCTGGCAACCCGGCATTATGAACCCTCCCGGCTGGCAAAAACCCAAGGGAATGCACTGGCGCACGTTTGAGCGGTTGCAGCATCAGCGCGACCGGCTCGTTATGCAAGCGCTAGGCGGCATCGCGGCTCGGTTCGAGTTCAGTTCGGAACTGCCATTTCCATAGCCCAACAGGGAATGGGTGGCGGCGTCACTGTATTCCCAGACATTGAGCGGGTATTGCGCAAGCTCGATGCCGACGTCGCCTTCCTGCGCGCTGCGGTAACTCCGGATGCCGGAACACTTTACACACGCAGCAACACTCTCTGAAACGAAAGCGGATGAGGTGGATGGCTCCTGCTCCACCGGCATCGAACGTGCCAAAGTGCAGTTGTCATCGACTGCGAGGAAAGGAGCCATCCAATGA
>NZ_FNEK01000070.1 GCF_900099935.1 Aliiruegeria lutimaris
GGCCGCCGTCGGACAGGTCTGCAACCTCTTCTCGGACGAAGAATGCTACAACTACTTCAAAGCCGCAGGCTATGAGGCCGATTAAACGCGACACGCTCTAGCAACGACTGAAGGCGGCATTCTAATATCAAAAGCCGCGGCACCGGGGGCCCGATGCCGCGGCTTCCGGAATTCACCCGATTCGATCAGCCAGCCGGGCGTGAAGCGACAACACCCGGACGCGCGCGTGCCAGCGTCGCGGTAATCGCGCCAGCCAGGACCGCCTTTAGCAGATCGCCGGGGATAAAGGGCAGGATCGACAGGAAGGCTTTCTGCACAGACATGTCGAGCATGATCATCATGCCGATGATGCCCGGGATGTAGAGCACCACGATACCACCGATCACCGCCGCGATGCCCGCGGCAACGCCCACTGGCAGCGAGGTCAGGCCGCTCGTGAGAAGGCCGATGACATAGGCGCCGACGACCCAACCGACGAGGAAGCCCACGGTCGGGCCGGCAAAGACGCCAAGCCCGCCCCGGCCACCGGCCAGAAGCGGCAGGCCAAGCGCGACGAGCAGCAGGAACAGCAGCACGGCCAGCGCCCCGCGCCGCGCACCGAGCACGGTGCCACAAAGCATGATGCCAAGGCTCTGTGCCGTGATCGGAATCCCCGACATCAGGGTGAGTTTGGGGATGAGCCCCAGCACCGCGATAAGCGCGGCGAAAAGGGCGGTGAGCGTGATGTTACGTTCCATTCAGGCCTCCTGTCCGTCATCGTCATTATAGGTTGAAAGATCGGCCCGCGCGCGGATCGACTCGGCGACGCGGGTCGCATCGTCCAGCGCCACGAGAAAGATCGGCGCGATTACCTGCCAGCCGGGGCGACGGGCGGACCGGGCGCGCCAGGATTCGAGCAGGCGCCGTGCATTGTCGAGCATGACCGGCACGAAACGGATCACGAGGGCGATGGCAAAGGCAATCTGGCCGGTCTGGATGCCAAGCTTGCGCAACGGGCGCAGCAGCTTCATGACCAGTTCGATCGCGTCGTCGAGCCGCGTCGTCATCGTCACGAGGTTCGCCAGCGCCACCGCTGCCAACAGCCGCAGGCAGACAACCGCCCCTTCGGACGGGTCGCCCAGCAGGAAATGCCAGATCCCCACGATCACGAGGAACGGCCAGAGCGGGCGCAGCGATTGCAGCCCCTGCCGCAGGAAATCCATGCCGACCACAAGGTAAAGCGCGGCAACGCCGATCACGGCAGCAAGCTGCACCGATATCGCGTTCGACAGGAACATGCTCAGCGTCACCAGCGACAGCGCACCGAACTTGGCCCCCGCCGGCAAGCGGTGATATGGCGTGTCAATCGGGGAGACCAAAGCCAGCATCGGCCGTATCCTCCCGCGTCATCGCTGCCAGGTATTCGTCCAGCACCTCGCCCGCCGCGCCATCGCGATGCACCTTGCCCGCCTCGATCCAGATCACGCGCTCATAGCCGTCCAGCGAAGAAACATCATGCGTGATATGCACAAGGGTCGGCGCCAGCCGGTCGAGATAGCGTTGCAGGCTCCGCGTGGTCGGGATGTCGAGGCCGGTAAAGGGTTCGTCCAGAACGATCACCGCAGGCTCCAGCGCCAACACCGCCATCAGGCAGACAAGGTGTTTCTGCCCCTGCGAAAGCGTCTCGATGCTGCGCTCTTCCCATTCCGAACGCCCGAAGCGCTCCAGGGCGGCCCTTGCAAGCGCGCGGGCCTCTTTCTTGCTGCGCCCCTGTTGGCGCAGGCCGAAGGCCAGCTCCTCGCCCACGGTCGGAAAGATGATCTGGTGGTCGGGATTCTGAAACAGGATCCCGATCGTCCGGATGGCCTGCTTCCGGTCACGGGCGACATCCACGCCCATGACTTCCACTTCCCCGGAATCGACCGCGATCAGGCCGGTCATGACCCGCGCCAATGTGCTCTTGCCGGATCCGTTCCGTCCGACAATGCCAACGCGCCGTTCCGAAAGCGTCAGATCCAGCCCCGACAGGATCCGTGTGCCGGCCAATGCCAATTCGACATTCGAAAGCCGCACCACAGCCGACGGTCTGGTCTGCGATGCTCCGCTCATTCGCTTTTTTGCCTTGTTCGACTTCGCCACTTCGCGGCGTTGGCCGCCATTTACACGAAGCCGCAGAGACTTCCAACCGCATGCCGCCAACATGGGTATGCATAGCGAAGGCTGCTTACCGTGCAGCATTTTGGCTCTGAAAGCGGAGAAAAAACGACCTGCATCGCCTCCGATAAAAACGGTATACAGTATTCATAAATTCAGAAAAACGCTAATGAAAACAACATTTAAAAAAACGTATCTAAACTTACTAGAACCTGTGGACTCGGCGGGGTCGACAGGTATATGCATTTGAGATGATGACACGGGGTATTGGTGTCGCTCCATTAAACTTCGAACGCTTCGTGAGTGGTAAGTGATTGAAGCGGGCGTCCAACTCTACCGGGTTGGGCGCCCAATTTCCTCACGCAGCACTCAACCGTATTGGCCCGCGATCAGGAATCGGCGTTCAGGGCCTTCAGGACCGCCGCGTCGCGCGCATAGGGATCCTCGCGGAACTGAACCACCCCATCCTCGACCCAGGCAGTCCAATAAGTCAGCAGCACCGGCATTGGCTCTGGCAGGTCGATGCGAGTCGTTTTGCCGCTTTCGAGAATTGCCTCCATCCGGTCCTGGGTCCAGGAACTGTCCTGGCGCATAAGCAGGCCGGCGAGCACGAAAGGATCTTCGATCCGCACGCAGCCGGAACTGAGATTGCGCTCGTCCCGGTCGAACAATTCCCTGTCATTCGTGTCGTGAAGGTAGACCGAATACGCGTTCGGGAACATGAACTTGATCCGGCCTAGCGCATTGTTCTCGCCCGGCTTTTGAAGAATGGATACGCCCGGATTGTCGGCAGACCAGTTCACCGAGCCCGGCGAGACGACCTCGCCCCTCGCGTTGCGCACGACATAGCCGTTGCGCTCCAGGTAACCCACATCCTTCCGGATCCTTGGCAGCTTGTCCTTGCGAAAGATCGATGCGGGCACGGACCAGGTCGGGTTGACCACCATGTATTCGATCTCGTCGCTGAAAACCGGGGTCTGGCGATATTCCGATCCGGTGATCGAGCGCGTCGCCCAAACCGGGCGGTTATCCAGCACCACGAAAGTCCGGGCCCCGGCGATATTCACCAGCACGAAATCCGGTCCCAGCCCTCGCACATACCAGCGGAACCGCTCAAGACTCAGCCGCAGCTTGTCTATCCGGTCCGACACCGGCGCGTTCAGCGAGGCGAGCGTTTTCGGCCCGACCACGCCATCCGCCGTCAAGCCGTGCCGCAACTGGAAGCTCTGAACGGCAACGACCGTCTCTGCGTCATAGGCCAGCCCTGCGCCGCTATCGGCCGGCAGGTCGCCCTCCGCCATCAGGCGTTGGCGCAGCGCGGGCAGGCGCGCGTCCTCCATGTCGGGCTTGAGCGTGTCGCCCCTCGCGATCTCCGGCCAGCCGCCGCGCGCCTCGATCCCCCGGTAACGGGCCAGCGCGTCTATCATTTGGAGGTATTGGAAGTCGTCGAGCCACAGAAGCTCCATCAGGGCCGCAAATCCCGGCCCGTCCAGGTATTCATCAAAGACCTCTGCCGGATCGCGATCGATCAGTGGACGGTCGAAATTCCACGATGGGCTGATCTTCTCAGGATCGACCTTCCCATAGAACATGTATTCCACGAGACGGATCGCGGAATCCGTCGCCTGCAGGTCGAAGGCCGCGATCTCCGCTGCCCCGCCGGAAAGCGCGGCGTCATGCAGCTCGTAAAGCCGCCCCATGTCGAAATCGGCCGGACGGAAACCTTGTGTCAGCGCCCGGGTCAGCGCCTGGTTCAGTTCTTCCGCCGCCGGCTTGCCGAACCAGGCCGGACGCATATCGCGTTCCGAATAAAACCTTTTCACGAAATCCCGCGCTAGCGGACCGGCGCCAACAGCCTTTCGACTCTCGGGCATGGTCAGGATCGCGGCGGCGATCGCATCCTCCGTCGGACCGGCTTTGGCCTGCCCGGATACGCAAAGCGCCGCGACAAGCGCGGCGCCTGCAAGTGCCTTGAACATTGCCCCCTCCCCCTGCGACTTACCCGTGAGTTGAGCCCTGCCCCGGGCACATGTCAATCATGGAACCGGTCAGGACAGCTTCGAGAGGACCGCGCGGGCGATGACACCTTCCTCGTCGGTCGGGATGACCATGATCTTGACGGCACCGTTGCTGATCGTCTCCGCATTGCGCTCGTTGGCCTCGTCATCGAGCGAGAAGCCGAGGAAACCCAGCCGCTCGGCCACGCCGCGCCGCACGACCGGGGAATGCTCACCAACGCCGCCGGTAAAGACCACCGCGTCGATCCCCCGGTTTGCCGCCGCCAGCGACCCGAATTCGCGGGCAACCCGCTCGATGTAGTAGTCGAGCGCCTGCTTGGCGCGCGGGTCGTCCGATTCCGCGATGGTGCGCATGTCATGGGAAATCTCGGACAGCCCCTTCATGCCGGATTCCTTGTAGAGCAGATTGGTCAGCGCCTTGGCATCCATCCCCTTGTCTAGCAGGTAGAGCATGATGCCCGGGTCCAGCTGGCCGCAGCGCGTGCCCATCGGCAGGCCATCGACAGCCGAGAAACCGAGTGTAGAGGCCACGGCACGGCACCCCTTCACCGCCGTCATCGACGCGCCATTGCCCAGGTGCGCGATCACGACCCTGGCGTCTTTCAGCTCGGGATGCGTCTTCTCGAGATAGCCGGTGATGTAGTCGTAGCTCAGCCCGTGGAAGCCGTAGCGGCGAATGCCTTCCTGGTACATCTTGAGCGGCAGCGCATAGACGTCATTGACGAAATCATGACCGCGGTGGAAGCCGGTATCGAAGCAACCGACCTGTACCGCGTCGGGGAAGGCCACCATGGCGGCGCGGATGGCCGCGATACTGTGCGGCTGGTGCAGCGGGGCGAGCTTGTTGAAACCTTCAAGATCGCGAAGCACCTGTTCGTTCAGAACGGTGGGGTCCGCGTAATCGGGGCCGCCATGCACGATGCGGTGGCCAACGCCGGTCACCTTCTGATCGCCGAGGATCGGCTCGAGTGCGGCGAGCACCGCCTTGAGGCCGGTTGTGTGATCTGCCTCGCCAAGCTCGGTCTCGGTCTTCTTGCCGTCATGCTTCAGCAACAGCACCGCGTTTGGGCCGATCCCGTCGATCTGTCCGACCGCGATCTCCTGCGGTTCATCCGCACCCGTGAGATACACGGAATACTTGATGGAACTGGAGCCTGCATTGAGGGTCAGAATAGCGGACATCAGCCAAATCCTCTCGTTCGTCTCATCCTGGGGAGAACGCCGCACGACAAAAAGGCGCAGCGCCGATTTCGCAATTGCCATACTGCGGCGCAGCAATGGCGGCAAGTTTCATCGGGAGGCCGAATGTTGCGCTGCATGATCGCAGATTTGGCCAAATTATTCGTTGATTGCGTGCGATTGCGGCGGCTTACTCGTAACTTTCAACGCCGCTTTCAAATCATTACCATTCTTTCCGCAGCCCCATCCGCCGTCACGGGCTGCGTTTCTCTCTGGTGCGAGGCGCATAGCAGGCATGCCGAGAAAGGCACGGAAATGGGCCGATCTGTAGAGCCGCGCCCATGCCTGAGAATGCGCAAAGGCACAGGCACGCCCTGCCGACTCAACCGGCGGCCGGGTGTTCCAGCGCGAGGTTGAGCACCTTGCTCTCGCCGGTCAGCGGGCGGGCCCAGAGCGCGGCAAAGGTCTCGCGCAGGCCCGCGCCCTGGTGCAGGATCCGGTAGACCGCGCGGCAAACCGGCATTTCGAGGCCGATCCTGTCCGCGAGATCAATAACCGAGATCGCATTGATCTCGCCCTCGACCACGACCGAGTTGCCGTTGAACACGTTCTGCCGATCGATTCCACGTCCAAGCTGGACACCGAAGCTCATGTTCCGCGACGTGGTCGAGGAGCAGGTCAGCGTCAGGTCGCCAATACCCGACAGCCCGGCGATTGTCTCCCGCCGGCCACCCAGCACTTCCGCGAGGGACTTCATCTCGTCGATGCCCCATGTGATCAGCGCCGCGCGCGTATTCTCGGCATAGCCCGCGCCCGTCATCATCCCGCAGGCAATAGCGACCACGTTCTTGACGGCACCGGCCACCTCGACGCCCACGAGGTCGTCACTGATATAGGGCCGGAAATTGGCCGAGCCGAGCGAGAGCGCCATTCGAGAGGCCGGGGCGGCATGCGGCTCGCGCCGGTGCGCCTGGGCAAAGGGAAAGGCAAGGGTGACGGCGGTAGGGTAGTTCAGGGCCGTCTCGCGAGCAAAGGTCGGCCCCGAAAGCGCGCCGATCTGATGTCCCGGAAGCTCCTCGCCGACGACCTCGCTCAAAAGTTTGCCGGACCCGGTTTCGATCCCCTTCGCACAGAGCACCAGCGGCGCATCCGGCGCAGTATAGGGCGCCATTTGCCGGCAGATCTCCCGCAAGGTGACAGACGGCGTCACCACGAGCACGGACTCGGCCCCGTCGAGCGCTTCGCCCATATCCGACGTTGCCGCGATGCCCGGCGGCAGGTCGATCCCCGGAAGATAGCGCAGGTTTCGGCCTGTCTTGGAGATCGTCGCGATATCTTCGGAATTGCGCCCCCAAAGGCGCACTTCCCGCCCTGCCTTGCGCGCTATGGCGGCAAGGGCAGTTCCCCAGGCACCGGCACCTATGACGGCAACCGAAGAGAAGGGCTTCGCAACCGGGGCATTGACAGGACGATTGGTCGCAACCTGCTCGGGCATCGATGGGTTCCTCGTATAATCTCGCGGCACGGCCTCCCAAAACAGCGCCTCGGGCACGGGCCCCGGGCATTGCTCCGCACCGGATAGAGTGGAGACTGTACCGACTGCGGTGCCAACTGCAACCGCCTGCCGCGCATGCTCCCTTTTGCATCCCGTTACAAATGGTAATCTAGGGTCGAAACCACAGGAGAACCCGCCATATGCCCTCCCGCCTTCGCACCGCGTGGACCTTCCTGTCGGCCATCGGCGCGGGCATGGGAAACCGGCAGATCGGATTGATCTCGGCCGGTGTCGCCTTTTACGGCCTGCTTGCGATCTTTCCGGCGATCACCTCGGTCGTGACGCTTTGGGGCTTCTTCGCAGATCCCGAAATCGTGGAACAACAGCTGGCCAGCTATCAACAGATGATGCCCGAGGAGGCTTACCGGATCCTGTCCAGCCAGGTGAATTCGATCGCCAGCGGCCCCAAGGAAGTGCTGGGCTGGGCAACGGCGATCTCCATTGGCGCGGCACTCTGGGCCAGCCGCGCGGGCACTGCCGCGCTGATCGGCGGGCTGAACGCCGCCTACCAGACCCCGCCACGCGGCGGGTTGCGGCACGTGGCCGTGGCGCTATTGCTGACGCTGATCCTTGTCGGCGTCGCCCTCGTGGCGATGGCAGCCGTGGTGATCATGCCGGTCGTGCTCTCCTTCCTGCCGCTTGGCCCCTTTGCGGGGCTGGCCGTCGGTGCGTTGCGATGGCTGATCGGTATCGGCGTTGTCCTGCTCGGGATCGGGCTGCTCTACCGGCTGGGGCCAAACCGGAATGGCACGCACAGCCGCATCCTGTCACCGGGCTCGATCCTCGCGGTCCTGCTGTGGGCGCTGGTCTCGGTTGGTTTCTCCCGCTACCTGGAGAATTTCGCCAATTACAACGAAGTCTACGGTTCGCTCGGCGCGGTGATCGCCATGCTTATGTGGTTCTATCTCAGCGCCTTCGTCGTGCTGCTGGGCGGGCTGGTGAATGCGGAATGGGAGTGCCTCGCCCCGCAGGGCGCCGCCATACCGGCACCCAAGGAAACGGAAGCGACGGCGGATGAGACGGAATCCGTTCCTCAGGACGGCGCGCCGCTGGAAGAGAAGACCGCCCCCAACCAAGGCTGACCAGACCGCCACGGGACTTGCGGGCAGTGCCCGCTGCGCCTATCCCGCGCGGGACGACCTCACTCGGGAACGCCCACGTGCTCCTTTACCGCATCTTGCTGACCATCGCCGCGCCGGTCATCGCGTTGAAACTCGCGCTCAGGATCCTGCGCAAGCAAGGCACGCGCGCCGATCTGCGCGAACGGCTCGGGCTGGGCGGCCCGCCGGTTCCGCCACGCGGGCAGATCCTGTGGCTGCACGGTGCCTCGAATGGCGAGCTGACATCGGCACGGCCCTTGATCGAGGCACTGCTGGCGCGCAATCCGGATCTCCGGATCGTGCTCACCGCCAACAGCATCACGGGGCGCAACATGGCGCGCGGCTGGGGGCTGCCGCGCCTTCACGCGCGGCTCGCGCCGCTGGATTACCGTTTCTGCCTGAACCGCTTCCTGAAAAGCCACGCGCCCTCTGCCTTCCTGCTGTTGGAGGGGGACCTCTGGCCGAACCGCTTCGAAGTCGCCAGGCGACGCGACCTGTCCATCCTGATGATCTCCGCCCGGATCTCCGAAGGCAGTTTCCGCACATGGCGCCGCCTGCCCGGCCTGTCGCGCCGAATGATGCGGAGCGTGACCCTCCTTTCCGCGCAGGATGCCGCCTCCGAGCGCCGTTTCGTGGATCTGGGCCTGCCGAAGACGGCCTTGGCAGGGCAGGTCACGCTGAAATCCTCCGTCTCGCTCGCCGCCCCTACTCCTGATGCGCTCGCACCGTTCCAAGAGGTTTTCCGTCGCGATGAGACGTTCCTGGCCGCCTCCACGCATGAAGGCGAGGAAGAGCAGGTGCTCGCAGCTTTCACGCGGGCACGGGCAACGCGCCCCGACCTGAAGATGATCCTCGCGCCGCGCCACACCGCCCGCAGCGCGGCCGTCCGCCAGCTTCTCGACGCCTCCGGCTACCGTTTCCGCACCCGCTCCTTAGGAGAGATGCCCGCGCCGGAAACGGAGATATTCCTCGCAGATACCTTGGGCGAAATGGCGCTCTGGTACAGCCTCGCCGGACAGTGCTTCGTGGGCGGCTCGCTCGTCGACAAGGGCGGGCACACCCCTTTCGAGCCGATGCAATTCGGCTGCGCCATCCTGCAAGGCCCCTTCCTGTCCAATTTCGCCGAACCCTATGCGGCGCTCGCGCAAGCTGGCGGTTCCATCGCCGTGCCGGATGCCGAGGCGCTCGGCGATGCCATTGCCGGGCTCGACTCGGCACGGATCGACCAACTGACTGCTTCCGCAAGCCGCGCCCTGACAACCGGAGAGGACAGCATCGAAGCGCTGCTTGCCGCGGTGGAACGCCTCCTTACCCGAGCAGCCGCCGAGCGCCCGGTGTCTCAACCCGCCGGCATCTCCTCGTAGACGCCCACCATCCAGTTGATGCCGAACCGGTCGCGCACAGTGCCGAAGCCGGGACTGAAGAAGGTCTCCCCGAAGGGCATCGTCACCTTGCCGCCCGCGGCCAGCGCGGCAAAGATCGCCCGGCCCTTTTCGAGATCGGGCGCATCGAGCGAGATCGAACAGCCTGCCATGGGCTCGTATTGCCCCATGTCGTCGCAACCCATCAACGCGCCGCCGGGAATCGTGACCGTGGAATGCATGACCCAATCCGCCTTCTCCGGCGGCATCTCCATCGGCCCCTCGGCAAAGGTCATCATCGCGACCACCTCACCACCGAACAGTTCGGCATAAAAGGCCATCGCCTCGCGGCATTCGCCGTCCTTGAACGTCACGTATACGGTCGGGTTCATCGCGCATCTCCTTGTTGGGGACTCGCCCCACGCCACAGCTTGCGCGCCGATTGTAACATGGTTCTGACAAGTCGCGCTGGCTTGCGCAGGAACGCCGCTCGCGGTAGGTGGCGCCCCAACCAATCCCAAGGAGATCGAGATGGGTTTCAAGACCGGCATCGTGGGCCTGCCGAATGTCGGCAAATCCACGCTCTTCAACGCGCTGACCCGGACCGCTGCCGCGCAGGCCGCGAATTTCCCCTTCTGCACCATCGAGCCGAATGTCGGCGAGGTCGCCGTGCCCGATCCGCGGCTGGACAAGCTGGCCAAGATCGCGAACTCCAAGCAGATCATTCCCACACGGATGACCTTCGTCGACATTGCGGGACTGGTGAAGGGCGCGTCCAAGGGCGAAGGCCTTGGCAACCAGTTTCTCGCCAATATCCGCGAATGCGACGCCATCGCCCATGTGCTGCGCTGCTTCGAGGATGGGGACGTGACCCATGTCGATGGCCGCGTGAACCCGGTCGAGGATGCCGAAACCATCGAGACCGAGCTGATGCTGGCCGACATGGAGAGCATCGAGAAGCGGCTTCAGGGGCTCGTGCGCAAGCTCAAGGGCAATGACAAGGACGCGATGCAGCAGGACCGTCTGCTCCGCGCGGCGCTCGCGGCGCTGGAAAACGGCCAGCCGGCCCGCACCGTCGAGGTGGCCGAGGAAGACCGGAAGGCCTGGGACATGCTCCAGCTGCTGACCACCAAGAAGATCCTCTATGTCTGCAACGTGGCCGAGGACGAGGCCGCGGAGGGCAACGCGCATTCGAAGGCCGTCGAAGCGATGGCCGCCGAACAGGGCGCGGCGAGCGTGGTCATCTCGGCCAAGATCGAGGAGGAAATCTCCCAGCTCGACCCGGAGGAGGCCGAGATGTTCCTCTCCGAGCTTGGGCTGGAGGAAGCGGGCCTCGACCGCCTGATCCGCGTCGGCCACGACCTGCTCGGGCTGCAGACATATTTCACTGTCGGCCCCAAGGAAGCCCGCGCCTGGACTATCCACAAGGGCGACACCGCCCCCAAGGCCGCCGGGGTCATCCATGGCGATTTCGAACGCGGCTTCATCCGCGCCGAGACCATTGCCTATGATGATTTCGTCGCCTGCGGCGGGGAGACCGGTGCAAAGGAAGCCGGCAAGATGCGGATCGAGGGCAAAACCTATGTCGTCAAGGACGGCGATGTCATGCACTTCCTGTTCAACACCTGATCCCGACTAGGCTCGCGCGGCCGCCAGCAGGCGGCCGTAAAGCGCGAGCATTTCCTCTCCCCATTTTGGCGGCGACAGCGCCAGCGCTTGCTCGCCGCCAAAGGCGCGTTCGCTCATGCGCCGCATCTCTTCGGCCGGCATGTCGCGCATCTCGATCAGAACCCGCAGCAGGTCCGACTCGTCATTTGCGCGGTAGCTCCAACCCAACCCTCGTTCGGCGATCTCCTCCGCGACGAGCGCCATGTCCGAGGCGATCACCGGAAGGCCGCTGCCCGATGCCTCCGCGGCAACCAGCCCGAAAGTTTCCCGCATCCGCGACGGCATGGCGAGTGCGCGGCAAGAACGGGCAATCTCGCCAATCTCTGTCGCTTTGCGCCAGCCGAGGAACTCGACCTGTGGAAAATCCCGCGACAACTCCCCCATGAGCGAGCCATCGCCCACGACAGCAAGGTCCACACCGGCGCCGGCTGCAGCGCGTACCAGCCGCCGAATGCCTTTCTCGACCTCCACGCGCCCGACAAAGAGAAGTTTCCTGTTTTCCTCGGCCCGGATCCGGTCCGTGCTATAGGGCAACGCCGGGTTGCGCAGCACGACAAGCCGCTCCTTCGGGATACCGCCGGAGGTCAGGAACGGCGCCATCCCGGGATGGGCCATCGTCACCGCGCCCCAGGGCAGGCGCTGATCGAAGGCCGCGCGCAACCGGTATTGCCGGGCAACCCGCCAGGCCTTCTGCAACCGGGAACGCTTGTCGCATCCCGACAGGATACAACCCGCCGTCATCGGCACGCGGTTGCACAGCTCGTCCTTTCCGAAATCCATGAAGACGCCGTTCGGGCAGACGACGAAGAAGTCATGGCAATGCACGACAACCCGCTGCGCGACCGGCCGCAGGGCCGAGAAGATTGCCGGCGACAGGATCTGCGACCAGGCATGGAGATGGTAGATTGTCCCGTCCGTGTCGTTCTCGGCGATCCAGCCGGCCAGCATGTCCCGCGCGGCAGCATTGTAGAAGCCGAGGCGCATGGCCTCGGAGCGGGAGCGTTCGAGCAACGGTCGTTGACCGAGCGAGACGATCGTCTCTGCGCCCTCGACAAGCTCGCCCTCGTCACCACAGACGAAGCAGACCGGGATTCCCTGACCGGCGATCTGGCGGACCGATTCAAGGGCGAGCACCGCCGTGCCGCCCTGAACGAAACTCGAGTCGTTGATCACCACCACGCGTTCGGGCGTCATAAGCCACGTCTCCGCCTTGCTACGCCAAGCCTTAACGGAAAGCGGCGAAGCGCCAAAGACCGGAAAGCGCGGAGAGAATTTGGACCCTTCAAAGTGACGCCTCCGACACTTGCAGGATGCGGAACCGGTACCGGCTGTCATCGCCCTGCGTCGTACCATTGGGACCGACAACGATTTCCACCTCGTCACCGGCCCGAAGCTCCAACGGTCCGTGATCGATTTCGCTTGGCCTGACGACGACCTTTTCAAACACAGGTTCACCGTTCTTCAGAAGGCCAAGCCGGAGCCCGTCCGCGCTCTGCGACAGCGGTGCCAGGGCGATCTGCACCCGCACCGGGCCGTCCTGCATGGCCACATATCGGTGGACGATCTCGAACGGACGCGCGCCGCTGCCCGCGGGCAGAAGGATGTCCGGCAGGAGCCGAAGCCCCCCATCGGCATCGGGCGCGCGATAGGGCACCCAAGGCACGCCGCCGCGCTCCTGCCCGGGCCGCGTGCGCAATGAGTGCTCCCTGCCCTTCAAGCGTCCGAAACGCTCGAAGCCGTCGCCAGCACTGCGCAACGCATCGCCCACCGGATAGCCATATTGCAGGAAACTGTCGGCTAGGACCGTCTGAGGGGCGAGGTTCAGCTGTTCTACGGCCACCGGCCCACCCGTCGCCCGGAAAAGCAGCGGTTCGCTCTCCGAGAGGCGCAAGGGGCCGGAGAGCACCGGAACGCCATCCGGGCCGAACGCCACCAGCCCCTCCGCCGGCGCCATCCTGCGTTCCGCGCCCCAGATCACAAGGCGGTCCTCGCCGAACAGGCAAGCCCGCGTGAACGGGTCGGGCGAGACATCGCGAACCGCCCGGCCCTGCAATTCGCGCGCGATGAACTTGAAGGTCCGACCGACCGGCGTGATCTCGCCCCCGGAGGTCAGCAACGGCGCCAGCCCGTCGCCCCGATCCGCCAGCGGATACCACACGGCATGGGTCACGCCGGACAGCGCCATCGTGCAATAGTAGCGCAACAGATAGCCCGGCGCGGCTGTCGCATCGGTCAGGCCGAACTCGGTCACCTCCACCGGCATTTCGGCAAAGGCGGGCATGCGGCGCAGCTCCGCCAACTGGGCCGGGAAGCTCTCGGGCGGCGTGTCATAGGGATGGATGGCCAGCGCATCCATCTGTTCCGCGCCCCCCAGCGCCGACACATGCGCCAGGTAGCCGAGCGGAATGGAATGCACCCCGCCCCCCAACACGCGTACCTCCGGGTCTTGTGCCCGCGCGGCCGCCTTCACATCGGCCAGTTGCGCGACATGGAAAGCCGCGCGCGCCTCAAGGTCCGCCGCCTGCACCGGGCCGGTGATGAAATTCGGGCTGTTGATCTCGTTGCCGACCTCGACCGCCCGGATAGCCGGAAACCGCGCCAGTGCGGCGGCCACGAAATCCGCCTGCGCCTGCATGGCTTGAGAGGTGAAGGGGGTTTGGCCGTCATCATGCGCAGAATGACGGTGATTGACGATCAGGCTCGCCTGCCCGCCATGCGCGGCCAGCGCCTCGGGCCAAAGCGTCATCGGCTGGTCAAAGGAATACTGCCCCGGCCCCTGCTCGACTCGCTCCCAGTATATCTCGTCGCGCAGGGACGTGATTCCGTTCGCCGCCGCCGCCGCGATCAGGTCCGGGCGATCTGTCTGACCAAAACGCGACGCCCCCGCCAGTTCCGGTCCCACGAGAGCTACCTCCGCGAGCGACGCGGTGCCGGCCGCGAGGGCTAGAACAGAAAGCAAAGCGCGAAACATGAGCCGTCCGAATTGGGAAAACACAAAGTGGTGCGGCAAACCTGCCGCAGCGCGGGGCTTGTGACAAGCCGGATGCCTTCGCACCGGGCGATGGGCTGGTATAGCAGGAACACCAACCGCAGGATCGCGCCCAGACATGGAAATCGTTCCAAGCACATTTCTCGCCCTCGCCGCCGTCCTGGCGATGCTGCTGCGCGGCCCCTATGGCGCGGTGTCGATCTTCATGGCGCTGATGCCCTTCGGGGCGGCGGCGGCCTTCAACCTGCCCGCGCTCGGGGGAGCCTCCATCGGCGTGGCCGATCTCGGCGCGGTCGCGATCTTAGGGCTTGTCTGCCTGCTGCCCAACTCGCTGGAACGGATCGCCGGCACCATGCGCCCCTGGCAGCCCGGCTTCTTCCTGTTGCTGCTGGCGCTTGTCTGCGTGATCGCCGCGCTCTTCCTGCCGCGTATCTTTGCCGGCCAGACCGAGGTGTTCGGCATCTCCCGCAGCGAGGGCCAGATCGGTATCGTCCGCCTGCCGCTCACGCCCGGCACCGGCAATATTACCCAGCTTTTCCGTATGGTTCTGGGTTTCCTGACCTTCTTTGCGCTGGCAACGATCCTGCGCCGCAAGCCCGACGAGGGCCTTGTGCTGAGCGCCATGATAACCTGCACCTTGGTTCAGTTCGCTCTTGGTTGGATCGACGTGACCGCCCATGCGGTCGGGCTGCCACAGATCTTGGACCCGATCCGCACCGCCAATTACTCGCTGCTGACCGAGGCCCGCATGGGCGGCATGAAGCGCATGGTCGGCGGTTTCCCCGAGGCCTCCTCCTTCGGCTTTCTCACGCTGGGTCTTTTCGGCTTCTGGCTTCAGGTCTGGATCGCCTCGCCGGCCTCGCGCGCGGCACCCTGGATGTTCGCGGCCAGCACGATCCTGCTCGTGCGTTCCACCTCCTCGGCCGCCTATGTCGCCGCTGCCGTCTTCCTGGTGACCTTCGCCGTCTGGACCCTGCTGACCCGCCTGCGCCGTACCGCCCGCCGCCGCTCGGTGGCCATCGCGGCCACAACCGGAATGCTGTTCTGGGTCGGCGCGCTGATCGTCTTCGGCGCCTACCAGCTCGTCTCCCCGGTCACCGAGTTTCTCGACAACGCGCTCTTCAACAAGATGGGCACCTCGTCCGGCGTCGAGCGGATGAGCTGGAACAGCCAGGCCTGGATCAATTTCACCGATACGCTGACCTTCGGCGCCGGGCTTGGCAGCGTTCGCGCCTCCTCGTGGTTCATGGCCTGCCTCGGCTCCATCGGGCTGATCGGCACCGGGCTCTACATCGCCTTCCTGCTATCATTCCTGCGCCTTTCCGCCCCGCCCGAACCCGTCTTGCGCACGGCAACGCTGGCCGGGCTGAAGTCCGGCTGCCTGGCACTTCTGCTCTCGGCAATGCTGACCCATGCCACACCGGATCTGGGCGTGATCTTCTTCGCGCTCTCCGGGCTGGCGGCCGGCCTGTCACGCGGCGCCCTTCTCGAATCGCAACCCTCCGGCAATGGCATCGAGTGAACAATTACCGTCAGAATTTCCACAATCGCCGCGTCTGGCGCGGCATTGTTCAGAGGAATTCCAGATAATCCGCCAAGATTCCGACGTGATTTGACTTTGCCGCCCCCCGTGTCACTCTGTCATCGGGTGGGGTGCGTCCGTGGCAATAACGCTGCGCGGCGCTTTTCGGGTTGAACGGTTGTAAAATGGCCTATTTCGTGTCCCGGCTGGTGAAACAGCCCACCACCGGTATTCTCAGGAGGCATCGTCCCAAGCCTGTCAGGGTTCTCAGCGGCATGTGCCCATGCCTCGGCAGGACGCAAGGCTTGCAGGGATGAACAGCAGGATCATGCCATCGGATCTGAACTCCTTTGCTCGTGCGCGACGCACGCCCCAGCCGCAAGATGCGGACGCGGTGGACCTGCGCGGGCTGTGGCGGACGATCTGGCGCCGCCGTTGGCTTGTGATCGGCTTCGGCATGGGCTTCGCGATCCTGACCTATTTTGCCATCAATTTCCTGGTTACGCCGAAATACACCGCCCTCGCCAAGGTCATGTTGGACCCGCGCAAGGCGCAGATCATCACCAACGAAGAGGTCGTGCGCGACCTCGACCTCTCCGAGGAAGTGGTCAATGGCGAAGCGGCGGTACTGCGCTCCAACGTTCTGATTCAGGAAGTGATCGAAACCATCGGCATCGAGCGTTTCGAGCCAATGACGCCCAAGACGTTTGAGTGGGTGGCCGACGTCGCCGCGGAGGGCGACCCGGACGCACTGGCCTATGCCCGCGAGCAGCAGATGCAGGCGGTGGTCTACGTAATTCGCAAGAATCTTTCGATATATCGCGAGGGCGACAGTTACGTGATCGGCATTCGCACCGAGAACCCGGACCGGTTTCTCAGCGCCGAGATCGCCAATACCATCGCCGACACCTATATCGGCGGCCAGATTTCCGGCCGGGTGGACAAGGCCCGCCGGGCAACGAGCTGGCTGGAAGCGCGGGTCGACGAGCTGCGCAAAGAAGTCGAGGCGGCCGAGATCGCCGTGGCAGAGTACCGCGCCAGGAGCCTGCTGGCCGATGGATCGACGCTGGAAACCGTCACCGATCAGATTGGCCAGCTTGCCGGCCAACTGGTCGCGGCCCGCGCTGATTTGGCAACGGCCGAAGCGAGCCATGAACGGCTGGTAAGCGTCGCCTCGGAAGGCGGTTTCGCGGCGGTTGCCCGCATCGTTACCTCGCCGCTGATCGAACAGCTCAATGCCGAGCGGATCGATCTGGTTCGGCAGGACGACAACTGGGCCGAACGCTATGATGCGAACCACGTGGAGCGGGTGCGGCTTCGGGCCAAGCTGGCGCGGATCGAGGCCGATATCGAGGCCGAGGTCCAAAAGATCATGGAAATCAGCGCCAACGAGTTCGAGATCGCCCAGATCCGCGAAAATACGCTGCAATCGGGCATCTCCGAGTTGGAGGAGCGGATCCAGTCGATCACCCAGAACTCGCTGGGCCTGCGGCAGCTGGAACGCGAGGCGCAGGCTGCGCGCTCGAATTACGAGATGCTTCTGAGCCGCCTGACCGAGACCCGGACACAGGAACAACTCCAGGAACCCGATGCCAAGCTGATCGAACGCGCCGTGGTGCCGGCCACGCCCTCGAAGCCGAGGCCGAAACTGCTGGCAATCATGGCGGGCATTCTCGGTGGCGCTGCCGGGCTTGCGGTGATCTTCGTTCTGGAGATGACGACCCAGACCTATCGCACCGGGCGCGATATCGAAAGCGAGACCGGGTTACCGGTGCTGGCGAACCTGCCACTGCACCCGCATGCCAAGAGTGGCTTGATGGAGGCGACGCGCGCGCTCCGCGACGCCCCTTACACGCTTTATGCCGAGCGGATCCGGCATTTGCGCACCGCCCTGCTCATGCGGGACGGAGAAGATATGTCGCGCGCGATCGTGATGCTCTCCAACGCGCCGGGCGAAGGTAAGACGACGACCGCGCTTGCGCTTGCGCAGATGTCCGTGATGGCCGGGAAATCGGTGATCGTCGTCGATGGCGACCTGCGCCGCGCGACCATGCAGAAGAGCTTCAACTGGGATATCGAGAACGACCTCGCCGACGTGCTGCGCGGCGACTGTCAGCTTTACGAAGCTGTCTATACCGACCCGGATTTCGGGTTTGATTTCCTTGTCGCCAAGGGCACGCATCCCGACGTGGCGGACAGGTTGTCAGTGCGCAAGCTCGCTCCGATCATTGACGAGTTGAAACTCTTCTATGACGTGGTGATCGTGGATGCCCCGGCGCTGCTGGCCGTCTCCGATGCGCTGGTGCTGGCGCAGGTAGTCGATACCCGCCTGCTGCTGGTCGGCTGGGACAGCACCCCGCGCCGCGCGGTGGCCACGGGCCTTGCCGCTCTCAACGAGATGCGGCTCGACCTTGCCGGTGTCGCGTTCTCGAAGGTCGATCCCTCGCGCAGCTCCGAGCCGAATATCGAAGGGTACTCCTACGATGCATGACCTGGTCAAGCTGCCCGAAAGCAACCAGGTCGACCGCTTGCGCGCCTCCTCGGAGATGCGCGTCGCCCTGATCCATTACTGGCTTGTGGGCATGCGGGGTGGCGAAAAGGTGCTCGAAGCGCTGTGCCGGATGTTCCCGCAGGCCGATATCTACACCCATGTCGTCGTGCCGGAAAAGCTCAGCGAGACGCTGCGCCAGCACCGCATCGAGACGACATTCATCTCGCGCCTGCCAATGGCGGCGAAGCATTACCAGAAATACCTACCCTTCATGCCGCGCGCGCTGGAGCAGCTGGACCTGACCGGCTACGACCTCGTGATCTCGTCCGAGAGCGGGCCGGCCAAAGGGGTGATCGCGCCGCCCGAAGCGCCGCACCTGTGTTACTGCCACTCGCCCATGCGCTATCTCTGGGACCAGTATCACATCTATCGCAAAGGCGCGGGGCGGCTGACAAAATTCATGATGCCGCACATCGCTCACAATCTGCGGCAATGGGATGTGACCAGCGCCGCGCGGGTGGACCGTTTCGTGGCCAATTCCGGCCATATCGCCGCTCGGATCAACAAGTATTGGCGCCGTCCGGCCGGAATCGTCCATCCGCCGGTCTTCGTCGAGGATTTCGCCCCGGTCGCCTCGGAAGAGCTCGGGGATTTCTATCTCTGGGCGGGCGAACTCGCTCCCTACAAGCGACCCGACCTGGTGGTCGATGCCTTCAACCGGTTGGGCCGCAAGCTGGTGGTGATAGGCGGGCCAGAGGCCACACGCAAGGCACTCGAGGCGCAGGCAAAGGGCAATGTCACCTTCCTCGGCCACGTGCCTTTCGCCGATCTCAAGGCACATATGGCGCGCTGCAAGGCGCTGATCTTTCCCGGGGAGGAGGATTTCGGCATCATTCCCGTCGAAGCCATGGCCTCCGGTCGTCCGGTCATTGCCTATGGACGCGGGGGCGCACTCGATACCGTGGTGGACGGCCAGACCGGACTTCTCTTCAAGGATCAGAGCGTCGAAGGGCTAATGGACGCCATTGAACGGTTCGAGACTGAGGGGCTGGACAGGCTGGATTCGATCGCGCTTGTGGACTACGCGCGCGGGTTCAACGAAGCGGCCTTCCGCGCTGGCATCGCGCAGGAACTTCTACAGCTTGGCGTGGACGTCGGCTGCAATGCCCAATGAACGATTTTCGCAGAAGCGACAGAGTGCTGACACGGCAGGAACCAGGATGAAAGAGACGGATCTCTGGATCTGGGCGCTTGAGTTCGATCAGGCGCGGATGGCGGAGCTACGTGCGCATCTGTCTCCCGAGGAGGCCGCCCGTGCGGCACGCAGTCAACGTGCCTCCGACCGCCGGCATTTCGAGGCCGCGCATGGCCGCCTGCGCGAAATCCTGTCGCATTATTGCAATTGCGCCCCGCGCGACCTTTACTTCGAAAAAAACGGAAAACGGCAAACCCTTCCTGCGCGATGGGCCGGAATTCAGCCTCAGCCATTCCTCCGGCTGGGCGACGCTGGCGGTGGACGACGTACAGGTGGGCGTCGATATCGAGCGCGTTCGGCCCGTGAAGCCGGGCATCGCCGAATGGTTCCTCTCACCTGCGGAACTGGTCGCATTGAACGCGCAGCCGCAGAAACAGCGCGGGATCGGTTTCTATCGCTGCTGGACCGGCAAGGAAGCCTTTGTGAAAGCGACCGGCACCAGGATAACCATCCCTCTGGACGCTTTCGATGTCTCACTGGTATCCGATCTTGCCGGGTATCGCGTACCGACCCGCCTGCCCGGCCTGACAGGTCAAGACTGGCAGCTGACACGCCTGCACCTTGCAGCGGACTTCCCCTGTGCCGTCGCAACGCGCGGCGACTGCGCCTGCGCGAGGCCCGGCAGCCACAGGCTGATCACGTTTTGTTTGGAAATTCGAGTTTTGGAGCCATTTGCTTTCCAAAAAGTGTGGAAATCAAGCAGGATCCCGAAAGGTTTACCACCGGAGTCCCCGGCTAAAATGTCCAATCAAGACTACGACCCCCCGGGTGCGGCAGGCCGCGGCATCGCCAATGCCGGCTTGTGGGCCGTCGGTGGCAAGCTGGCATCGCGGGTTTTCGATCTCGCGACACTGATCATCCTGACCGCGATTCTGGAGCCTGCCGATTTCGGCCTCGTGGCCAAGGCGATGACTGTGGTCGTGCTGGTCGAAGTGATCACGATGGTCCCGATCGACACACCTATCTTGCGGATCAAGACACCAAGCAGCAGCCTGTACGATACCGCATTTACCCTAAACCTGATCCGGGCCGGGGTAATAGCCGTTCTGATCGTAGGCCTATCCCAACCACTGTCAGTCTATTTCAAGGATTCGCGGCTTGCATCTTTGATGTGGTGGCTCTCTCTGGGGCCAGCGCTGCGCGCCTGCGTCAGCCCAAAACTGGCGGAATTCACCCGCGTTTTCGACATGCGCCCCGAAGCACTCATGGATGTCGTCTCCAAGGTGACATCCCTGCTCGTTGTCACCTTCGTTGCCATCGCCACGCGCAGCTACTGGGCCATCGCTGTCGGCACGGTCACGACGACTTTCGTTCTGAATGTCCTGAGCTACATCTTGGCACCCTATCGGCCACGACTGTCTCTGCGCCACTGGCTTGATTACAAGGATGTCGTGACCTGGGTGACATTGTCGCAATCGCTTCAGGCCATGAACTGGCAGCTCGACAACCTCATCCTCGGCCGGATGCTGGGCAATGACCTGTTCGGCCGCTACGCCATTGCAAAGCAGCTCAACGACATTCCCTTTCAGGCCCTGGCGGTCCCGCTGACGCGCCCGATGATCGCGGCCTTTTCCGCCGCCACGGACGACAAGTCGCTGCGGCGGCTGTGGCTCAGCTATTCCAATGGCGTGCTGTTCACCGTGGGCGCGATCCTTGTCACGCTGGCGATCCTGGCGGAGGATGTGATCTTCGTCCTGCTGGGGCCGGGCTGGACGGATTCGAGCCATTACCTCACCGCCCTCGCACTTGCCACACTGCCCGCGCTTCCTATCGTGCCGCTCAACCCTTTCGCGGTTGCGACCTTCCGCAGCCGCCTCGTCGCGCTCCGAATCCTGCTGCAATTCCTCTTCTCCGTGCCCGCGCTCATCGCCGGGGCAATGCTCGCCGGGGTGATGGGGACGATCCTGGCCAAGGCGCTGGTCGAATGCGCGATGCTGATCTTCGCGGCGCAAGTGCTGCGCTCCGAGCTTGGCCTGCCGCTACGCCGCCAATTCCTCAGCTACTGGCGCAGCCTGCTGGGCTTCGCGGCGCTTTGCCTGCTGCTGCTTCTTTTGCGTGATCTCGGCGCGGGACTGACCGATGGCAGCCGAATTCTCACCGCGCTGCGCCTGATCGCGATCTCTATCCCTTGCCTGCTGGGCTATGTCGGAACCTGCCTTGCGCTCTGGCGTGTCGCCGGTCGGCCGGCCGGCCCGGAAGCCTTCCTGTGGCGGAAAATCAAGCCCGAAGCCGCTGACGCATAATGGCATCCACCGCCCTATCGGACGGCTGCCCGCCGCGCGACCTCACCCGGCAGGGCGCTTGAACGCGGTGGCATAGCGCCGGCTGCGGTTCGGGCGAAGGTGCATGAAGGGTTCCGTGCCCCAGTAATAGCGCCACCACCTGAGAGGCGTGTGAACGCGCGTTTCCTCGTAGACCCGGCGTAGATCCTCGGTGAAGGGAACAAGGCCGAGTTGCTCGGTCACTTCCGCGCGCAGGTCCAGATCCATGCCTTCGATCAGCAGTGCACCGCCCGGTTTCGTCAGCGAATAGAGGTTGCGCAGGGCATCCGCCGCCAGATCGGGCGGCAGGTGAAACAGCACGTTCTGCGCCACCACGAGCGGCGCCTGGCCGAATTCGGCGCGCAGGCCGTCGCCGTCCAGCAGGCTGGCCTGGGAAAAGCTCACCCGCGCGCGGATCTCCGGGCGCACGACATAGCCGTCCGCATCCTCCTCAAAGGTGGCGTCCAGAAAGCTCTGCGTCATGTACTCGCTGTGCAGAACCTCGTCCCGGCTGTAACGCGCCGCCTGCGCCCGCGCGACCATTTCGGGATGCAGGTCCGAGGCCCGGATATGGAAATCGAGGCCGGGGACAGCCTGGGCCAGCCAGGACGCTATGGTATAGGGCTCCGCCCCGTTGGAGCAGGCGAGCAGGGTAATCTCCAGCCGCTCGCCGCGCCCCAGATAATCAAGCACCGGCCCGCTGATCAGGCTCAGCTGCGCCGGCGCCCGCAGGAAACAGGTGTAGGTATGATCGTCGACACGCTGCCCCTGCCGCCTGAGCTGCCGGTGCCGCAGCAGGGCGTAAGGAAGAAGAAACGTATCGATCACCGCCTTGGCGGCGGCGCGCCGAAATGTCGGGCTTCGCCCGGAGACGTTTTCGCCTCCAAACGGCTTTGCGGCATATTCCGTGTAATCGACTGACTTCATAACCCGATTTTCCGAGAATTCGATTAAAGGCAAGTTATCACTTGCCAGCGTCCTCGTCTGCCATGAAATACAGGCCATTTCACCTTCTTAGAGCCGAGCGCCTTGGCTGGGTGGCCATCCCCGCACGGATTGATCACCGAATGCGGCCAATCGCGCCCAAGCGTTCCCGACTGGGAAACGCATTGTAAGCACTTCAAAACACTTGCCCAGCTTCGGAAATCAGGCCAGTCTCCCGGAGATCTGAAAACCATTGGAGCCTGGCGGGCCGATCCCGTGTTTTCTGATATGTTTCACTGCCTGCCAGTCAAATTCGGGAGATACAGAAAACGCGTTTTCGAGATCCGGCTGACCCTTTTCTTGAATTGGGTAATGGCTCCGTGACAAAAAGATGAGATAAATGGATTATCGCAAGAGCAGCACCGCGCTCCAGGATCACCGGAACCCGACTGGACCATGCAAGACGTAACGCCAGATTCCGACCGGATGCGCCTTTGCATTCTCCTGAGTGCCGATCAGTTGGACTTATGCGCCGTGCAAGAACTGCTGAAATTCGCCCCAGAAGCCGATCTGCGCGTAGCGGAAAAAATAACCTCAGGCCCCAAAGGTTGGACCGCCCTTATACAAGCCGTCGAGCGGCGTTTTTTCAATCCGCTGCGTCATTGCGAACCGGCAGTCGCGCGACCGCTTTCGGCCGCGCCGATCGAAGCGGAGTTGATCCTTGATCTGCGCGGAGGCTCGCCGGATAGCACCCTGGCCGAACAGGCGCGTTACGGGCTCTGGACGCCTGGCCCCTGCGATGTCGGAGCGCCGCTGCGCGGCGAGACCTCCCTTCAGATCTCCCTGATTGCCCTGGCTCCCGGCGCCACCACCCCACGTCTGATCGCAGAAGAACAGGTACAGGCCAAATGGCTGCCGGAACACAGCCGGGTATTTGCCCTTGAAAAGACCGTACAGCTTTTCCGCCGCGAATGGGCCCGGCTTGGCCTGACCGGCTCGGGACCCGATCTTGGCCCAGCGCCGGATCATTCCGCGCGTGTTCGCTTTCCTGATGTTCTTTGGCACAGCTTCCGTGTCGGGCGCGAATCTCTTGGCCGGAAAATCCGCCTTCCCGCCATCAATCGCCATCGGCGGCCATTCACCCTCAAATTGGGCAATGGATCCCTGGGCTGCATAGATCTTGCCGGCGCCAAGGATCAGCCCCTTCCACATGAGGGCCTGCGGGCCGATCCGTTCCTGATCGAAAAGGATGGCACGCTCTATTGTTTCTACGAAGATTTTCCCGATGGCGCCGAAAGGGCATTCATCGCTGTTTCGAAGGTGGAAGCGGATGGCTTGACGGATCTGGGCGTGGCGTTGCGGACCAGCTATCACCTCTCCTATCCCTTCATATTCGAACATGACGGCGAGATCTACATGATGCCGGAAACGCTGGCGGCGAATCGCGTCGAGATCTGGCGGGCAACAAGCTTTCCATTGGAATGGGAATTACACAACACAGCGCTCGAAGGGCAGCAGTTTGCAGATCCGGTGATCTTTCGGCAGGGCGAGGACTGGTGGTTCATGGCCAGCCCCTGCCATGACAGCCTCGGCGATTTCAGCAGCGAGATGTGGTTGTTCAAGGCGGATGGCCCCTTCCTCAACGCGCTCACGCCACATCCCCTGAACCCGGTCGTTCTGGGCTCCTCCGCCGGGCGCGGGGCCGGCAGGGTGTTCAATGAGGAGGGGCGGCTATTGCGCATGGCCCAGGACAATTCCGGGCGCCATTACGGCTACGGGATGCGGATTATGGAGATCACGGAATTGTCCATGACCACCTATGAGGAACGTTGCATCCGCCACTGGCGCGGGCCGGAGATACCTGGCGCGATCGGCTGCCACCACATGGATTTCGCGGGGGGCCGCTTCGTCGCGGATGTGCGGTGGCCTTGAAGCGGGCGCTGCTCCTAGCCGGGTTCGTGGCTTTTGCCGCGCAGGCGCAGGAAGGGCCGAGTCTCGGGGTGGCATCCAATTTCGAGCAGGGCTGGTTTCCCGACAAACTGGCGGCATCCCGCCTGCTGCCGGTCCATGATTTCCGCGATGCCATCCGGTGGCGCGATGTCGAAGGCGTTGATGGCAGCTATGCCTTCGACCACCGGATGACCAATTACCCCGCCCAAATGGCCCGACTCGGCGCCGGGATGAGCCTGACTGTGGATTCCGGCCACAAGAACTACGATAACGGCCTCTCCCCGGCATCACCGGAAGGACAGTCCGCTTTCGGGCGCTTCGCCGCCGCCGCCGTCTTGCAGTTTTCGAACATCCACGCGCTTGAAGTCGGAAACGAGATGAACAGCGCGACCTTTGCCAAGGGGCCGGGCTGGGAGGGCGACATCCGGCTTCGGGCGCGCACCTATGCCGGGCTTCTCAAGGCCACGGCGACGCAGGTGCGGGCTGCACGCCCAGAGGTCCGCATTCTCGGGGGGGCAGCGCATTCCATCCCGCTGCCGTGGTTCGAGGAGATTTTTTTCCCAGGGTGGCGCGGCGTATATGGACGCAATCGTTCTTCATCCCTATGCCGTTCCGCCCGAGCAATTGCGGCGCAGCATCGCGCTGCTGCGGGCCATTCCAGACGCGACGGAGATGCCGATCGAGATCACCGAATGGGGCACGTCCTCCAAGGAAGAGGCCCCCGCCCACTTAATGAAAGGCTACTGCCAATTCGCCCTGTCTGCCGTGACGCGGTTCATCTGGTATCCGCTGGGGGATCGCGGCGATGGCTTTGCGCCGCTGATCGACGGAAACAACGTGACTCCGGTCGGGCGGGCCTATCAGATGGCGCAGACCGCGTTCTGGGGCGAACCGGTCACGGATCTCGGCCTCGATCCCTTCACCTATGGCTGCGGTTTCGGAGACAAGGCAATGGTGCTCTGGGGCGCGCTACGGCAGGTCACGCTCACTGAGGGGGTGCGAGCGTTCGCCTCTGACGGACAGCCGCTTGCTAGCGAAGAACTGGTGCTCGACCGCGACCGCCCGATCGTTCTCCTGTCCGATGCGCCAATTCGCATTGGGGAAGAGCTGCGCCTCGGTCCACATGGGGTCATCGCCGATAGCTACGACCAGTTCGCCTTTCCCGCGCAGGGCCAAACGACCGGACCCTTAATGATACTTGCGGAAAAGGGCCGGAACTCCGTGCCTTTCGCAACTCGCCCGGGACAAGAATGCGGCGGCGTTCCGTGGTCGCCATATCTGGGCAATGAATTGGATATGAGCCTGCGGGCATCGGCGGACTGGGTTCTTCCGGGCGAAGTGCCCGGCCTCCAGGGTCCCCAGCCGGTCGCCATCGTGCAGCGTTATCGTGCCGAGCGTTCCAGTGCGGCCCGGCTGTGGATCGACATCGCGCCAAGCGCGGAAAGCATGGATGGGGTCATCCTTCGCATCCGCCAAGGGCGAGACATCTTACTGGAGCTTTGGGTCGCCGAAGCCACAATCGTGGAATTGCCGATTGCCCTGACCGCAGGGATGGACACGGATGTGATCGTGGCACCAGGAGAGAACGCGCATGGAGACTTTACCCGGTTGCGGATACGTTTTCTGGAAGAGAGGTGACGGCGTTCAGCTTCTGAACGCCGGGCGTTTCCCCTGTCCCGTCGGGTGGTTCAGACTCAGAATTCTTTGATCCGCTCCGGATCGAGCCTCCCGCGCAGCCAGTCGCCGAATGCAATGAAATTGCCGACAAGACGGCCGCGATGATCCACAAATGACTTCGGCTTTACCGAACGTGCGAGATTGGCCGCGAAGTTCCGGAAGATGTTCCTGGCCGAGGTCTTGGCCGGCAAAACGCCCTTCCGGCAAATGTAGACGAGATTGGCGACCTGCGAATACCCCAGCTTCTTGCCCGAAGTCCGACCGGTCTTGGTGCCCAGATGAACCCCACGCAGAGCGCTGCATTTCACCACGCGTCCGGACTGCGCGGCGCGCAGCGAAAAATCGACATCCTCGAACCAGCCATAGAGTGGCAACCGCTCATCGAAGCGTATCCCGTTCGCTTTGATCGTGTCGATCCGTACCGCCATGTTGCAACCGTAGCCGTTGCGGATGGATTCAATATTGTCCTCCGCCGGAGCTTTCAGGCCATTTTCCAAAGCCATTAGCCCTTCCTCGAAAGTCAGGCCAGGCCCCATGATGCCGTCTTCCAGAACCGCGCCCGTGGATATCAAAATATCCGGATTGGCTACAAAGATTTCCTCGAGCCGGGCAAGGTGATCGGGCGCCAACAGGAAGTCGTCATCCAGAAACAGCATCAAATCACCAGGTTTGGCCAATTCGAGCGCGAGATTTCGTTGTGGACAGGTACCGCGCGGCCCCAAAACCAACTCGAGCGGAAAGTCTAGCTGCGCGCCGGGCAAATTCCCGAAATCACGAGGCTCGGCACCGCTGACCACAACGAGATCCGGCAACCGCGTCTGGGTCGCCAGATGGCGCACGGTTGCGCTGAGAATAGGGCCTCGCCCAACCGTCGGAATCGCGACGATAACGCGCGACCGGGGTTGTTTGTCATCGGACGTCGTGGAAACCGTTGTTATGGATTTCTCCGTCATTGAAATATCTCGGGAAACCAAATGATGCGCATAATGTGACTTCTTCCCGGTAGTGGGCAATCCAGTCTTTCCGTGGTTGGAAGTGACGTCTTGTAACTTGCTAGGTTCCTTAACATCGGTCAAGAGATGCTGACCATTCAAGCCCTAGTCACCCGAATCTAAAGTTCGCCGCATAGGGTTTGGGTTCGCTGGCAGAACCGCTTGACCGATGCGAGGATTTCATCGGCGGACTTGACCCATCTGTATGGTTTGGGGTTCTCGTTGTGTGCTTCGATGAAGGCGGCAATGTCGGCCTCCAGTTCGGCAGTCGAACGATGGACCCCGCGCTGCAACTGCTTGCGGGTCAATTCAGCGAACCAGCGTTCGACCTGATTGATCCATGATGCCGAGGTGGGCGTGAAGTGGACATGCCAGTGCGGACGGCGGGCGAGCCATGCCTTGATCCTGGGCGTCTTGTGCGTGGCGTAGTT